>NZ_AWNH01000001.1 GCF_000482245.1 Leptolyngbya sp. Heron Island J
CTATAGTCATCCGCCTTGATTCTTGAGGGTAGATCGGTAAGATCAGAGAACCTGTATCCATCAGAGCATCGCCTCTGCTTATCGTTATGAGTTCGGAAACAACATCCTCCAGTAACACCTCTGCTATCGAGGAATTGAAAGCCTTCATCAAGACGCAACGTGATAGTCGTCAGGTGAAGAAAGCCCTGGCGGTTAAACTGCTCTATCAAGAGCATACCTATGAATCAATCGTCAGCATTCTGGACGTCTCGATGGGCTTTATCGCGAAGTGGAAACAGGCGTATGGAGCCGAAGGAGTCAGTAGCTTTGCTCCTCGGCACAAAGGCCGCCAAAGCTATTTGAGTCATGCGCAAAAGACAGCGGTTATCGAGTGGTTAGGAAGCAAAGATATTTGGACGTTGAATGAATTGGAGTATCACCTGGCCAGTGAATATGGGGTGAGTTATGAATCTAAACAGAGTTACTACGATTTGTTTGAGTCAGCGGGACTGAGTTGGAAGAAAACGAGTAAAGTCAATCCTAAGAAAGATTCAGCTTTGGTTGCGAAAAAAAAGCCGACATCGAACGGCTATTGGCACGCTATCGAACCGAGATTGAATGCGGCAAGTTGAGAGTCTTGTTTGTCGACGAATGTCATCTGATGAGTGGTGATCTGGAAGGCTATGTTTGGGGACGTCGCAACCAGCGAGTCGAGGTGCCCATGATCAATGAGCGGGAACGACAAACCTACTATGGGGCATTGGATTTACTGAGTAAGCGTGTCTTCATTGAGGCGCAAGACAAGGGGAATACGGCGTGTACATTGGCCTACCTGAAGTTTTTGCAACGGCAGTTTCCAGACCAGCGCTTGCTAATTTTATGGGACGGGGCCAGTTACCATCGCGCTCAAGAAGTAAAATCTGCCCTAAGCGCCTTGAACTCCGGTCTGCCAGAATCCAAGTGGCGAATACATTGTGTTCGATTTGCGCCCAATGATCCGACTCAAAATCCGATTGAAGATGTGTGGTTACAGACGAAAACGTGGGTCAGACGCATGGCTGGATTAAAGCCTTCTTTTATAGGGCTCAAGGCATTATTTGAACAATTCTGCGCACTGGAGATTTTTGATTTCCCAAAAATGCACATGTATGGAACATTCTCATTAATCAAGTAGGAAAGCTATAGATTAGTCTAACCTTCATAATCAGTTTTTACAGGCAAGGAGGTAGATTACAAATCAACACAACTGAGGTGAAGATTCTTGAATAGAACAATTAGAGAACTTGAACCTGATGACATTGATCAAATAATTGCTTATTTTCTAGAGGCCAAGCATGAATTCCTGCAAGGAATGGGAGTAAATCCCAATAAGTTACCTGATGCTGATAGTTGGAAAAGCCTTCTCAATCAAGATCTAAACCGCCCACTACCCGACAAGCAGTTTTACTATCTGATATGGGAATTAGATAACCGTCCTGTGGGTCACTCCAATATTAATAAAATTGTCTTTGGTCAGGAAGCTTACATGCATTTGCATCTCTGGCAGCCCCAAAACCGTCAGACTGGTCATGGAGTTTATTTCGTTAACCAAAGTATTAACAAATATTTTCAGACCTTTAATCTTCAAAATCTATTTTGTGAACCCTACGCATTGAATCCAGCCCCAAACAAAACTTTAGCCAAAGTAGGCTTTGAACTGGTCAAAACCTATGAAACAACACCAGGCTGGCTCACCTTCCACCAAACTGTTAACCAATGGGTTTTGAGTAAGGAAAATATGCCAGGCTAACACTCTCAAAAACTACACCACATAACAAAACATGCGCCCGCAAATTGTGGGCGCATATTCGTCAGCCATCTTCTAGATTTTGTTAGCTACGGTTTTCACTGCTATCAACAGCGTCCCTAAAGCGACTGTAAAAAACGAACCAACGCATTGCGATCTTCAGCAGACATGGTTTCGAAAGCTACTTTAGACATTTCTGCTTCGCCTCCGTGCCAGAGAATTGCTTCTTCAAAGGTGCGGGCACGACCATCGTGCAGATATCCTGAGTAGGGCAATACAGTTTGGGCTAGCCCCACACCCCAGAGGGACGGTGTCCGCCATTCTTGACCACTGGCTTCAAAATCAGCTCGATTGTCGGCAAGCTCATCACCCATATCGTGGAGCAGCATGTCTGTATAAGGATGAATCTCTTGATTTTGCAAGGCTGGATATTTATGCTCACCTGTACGGAAAGTGGCAACATGGCAAGCCGTGCAGCTAGCATCCGCAAATAACTTTTCACCTTGTTGCACTTGTGGATTGTCCATCAGGGTACGGGCAGGAGCCGCTAAGGTTTGAGCATAGGCCGCAGCCAACACTAGTTTTTCCTGATCGATTTCTGTGGAGCCGTCTTCTGCAGGAAACAGAGGGCTGGTAATGCCCATATCATTGAGGTAGGCGTCGGCACTTTGTTGCAGCAGGTTAGGAGAATTGGCTTTCCAACCAAAGCGTCCCAAGGTTACTGACTGAGTCTGTTCATCCCAAACTCGGTTAGGTCGTCCAGAAATACCGTCACCATCGCGATCGTCCGGGTCAGCCAGGGCCAGAATATCAGCCTCAGGAATAGCTTCTAGCAGCCCCAGACCATATACATGGGGAGGAATCCGAGGAGAGATTTGAACAGTATCAGGTAATGACTCACCGTTGGCAAGGATCACATCAAACTGGGGCGATCGCAATCGATAGGGAGTACCATCAGCGTATGTTCCTGCGTTTTCTTGCCAAAGGATATTAACTTTGGCTTCTGGAGTTTCACCAACAATACTAAAGTCTTGAATCTGGTTACCCAAACCTTCGACAGGAGGTGCATTGTTGAGGATATCTGCCTTGGCTGTAGTCGTCTGTTGAGCCGTAGCTTCTCCATCGGTGACTCGCAACAGTAATTGGCCAGGTTCTGGCATACCGCGACCGTTACGAATATGGCAGCTAACACAGGACGCATTGTTAAATGTAGGCCCTAGTCCAGATCGTTCAGTTCCAGGGGTAGATACAAAGGCCTCTTCAAAAACTTCGTCACCTAAGTCATGATCCTCAGTTTCCCAGTCAACCAGATTTGGGGGTGTTTCTTCATAAGCACTGGAGGTGCGATTAAAGGCGGTAGCGTCTCCCGCTGCAGGAGACATTTGGGCATTGACTGAAACTGAGAGAAAAATTCCCGCTAATATCGTAAACACAGCGGTAAACAAAACAACCAGAGTAAATCGCAGGCGTTTAGATAAAGCCCCTAAAGATAGGTTCAATTGCATACTGTAAATATTGGTAGATTACACAAGCAGGCAGCGGCCTATTGGCTGCTGCATCCGAGTAAGCATCAGGACGAAAACGCTAGAAAATTGCTTTTCAAGCTTCATTACCTGAATGTGGGACGCTTTAGCGCTGCTAACAGAGCTGAAATTAGTTTTGTACTAAGGGCAAAATCTCTGTTTGCAACAGCTCAAAGGCAATATCAACTGATCGCTGAGCCTGAAACAATGGGACCGTGTTGGTGGGATCACTGATCGCTTGGTCGATGCTGTTTAGAGCGGTAACCAGGGATGATTGGATTTGCTGGTCGATGGTGGGGTTTGCGATCGCAACCAGGCCACTCACCCCCATCCCAAGCTCAGCAGTAGTTCCTACATAGGCTGACTGAATCCCTTGTATACCGCTACTTAACAGCTGCAGAGTAGTCGTATCTGGTGACTCTGCCAGTAGCTCTGAGGCCTCTAAAATATCAGGAAGCTCTTCAGCAGAAATAACCTCTAAGCTATTGACAATACTACGAATAATCTCCTCAGACCCAGACTCTACAGATAAATAGAGATGATTGCCTGGGCTACCCGCAGTAGACAACAACGTTCCATAGGCAGGATTACTATTCCAGCCTGTTTGCCAAACCGTCAACAGATCGGTTGTCACCCCATCAGCCCTAACTACAAGCGCACTTAGATAGCGACGTTCCTGGTTTGAAAAATCGGCTGCTGTTTTGTTGTTCGCCGTTCCCAAAAGATAAGCCATTGCCTCAAATCCCTGCAAAGAGGGTAACAACGATTCAACATCAAAGGCTTCTGTCTCAGCGGTAGTAGCTAACAGGGTATCAATACCGGCCTCATCGGCGGGAAACTCTAATGCAGTGCTGTAACCAAGAGAATGAACAGGCCCAAATGCAACAGTATTAGTGCTGGTCCAGCTAGATACAGCCGCCAACCAGGCAGTGCGTACAGCAGCTAGATTAGCCTCTGTTGGCTCAGCCTCAAATGACTGCGTTGCCAACACCAAACGTTCCATTTGGCCCCCCAACGCTTCATAGCCAGGAATAATCACACTCGTAGAAAACTGCTCATTGAGTTGCTTCATAGCAACTTCAAGATCTGGTTCTAAAGCATAACCAGCCCCAGCGCCCAACATTGAGGCGAAAAGCATGATCACACTTTGTCTTAAGCAACGATTAACATTGGTAACTCTCGGACAATTTTCATCAATCAAATTTGACATAGGGATGCACACTACATATTTTGCAACGAAAGTCAGGCATACTGATATTGTGACTCCTATGGCAGGGAACTATCAGCTGAAAAATCCCCGCCCCATTGGCTTATAAACACTGGTCTACCTTTTTGGCACCTGACATCGATAGCAAGCAAGAGCGCTAACAAGAGCGCTAATGAACAAAGAACTCATTGCTTACAATACTACGAAGTCAGTTTCACGACGTAGCGAGCATTACAGGCAGTTAATATCTATAAACACCGAAAAAACCCTTACTTTGAGACAATCTCTGGCCTCAAAGTAAGGATCTGATAAAACTCTCTCTGGCAAACGTATATCTAACTGCTCGCCCATGGAGGGTTATGGCTATTTGACCATAACTGACTTTCAAGCAGTCATGTCAAATAACAGAATTTCAGCATCGTCTGTCTGTCCGGTTATAACCAACGTTTCAGAGCCTGTGATTGCAGCGCCATCCCCCGCACTGAGAAGACTCCCATTCAGGTTGATGCCTCCACGCACTACCTGTATCCAGACAGCACGGTGAGCCTGAAGCGTATAGTCAACTTGTTCATCTGTTGTCAATCGAGCCGCGTAGAGATTCATATCCTGATGGATGGTGATAGAGCCATCGCGACCATCGTGGGAACCAACAAGCCGTAGTTTGCCCTGTTTCTCTTCAGGGCTAAAGTAAGTTTGTTCATACCCAGGCTCAATGCCTTGTTTTTCGGGCAACACCCATATTTGGAGAAAGTGTACCGAATTCTCTTTTGAGGCATTGTACTCGCTGTGGCTAATGCCAGTACCTGCAGACATTCGCTGCACATCTCCAGGGCGAATAACTGAACCAGTCCCAATGCTGTCTTTGTGCTCTAACGCGCCATCAATAACGTAGGAAATAATCTCCATATCGCGATGGCTATGGGTAGGAAATCCCTGTCCAGAAGCCACCTTGTCTTCATTAATGACCCGTAGACTAGAAAATCCCATATAGGCCGGGTCATAGTAGTTACCAAAAGAGAAGGTGTGGCGGCTGTCGAGCCAACCAAAATTGGCACTACCTCTTTCTGATGCGGAACGAATGGTGATCATGGTTTTTACCTCCCGCCGGTTGTTTTGGATGGGTTGGAACTGATTTAGAACTGATTTAATTATGGATTGCAATCTAAAAAATGACAATAATAAATTTTATGGACAAATTGTCGCTTTTTAAAGGACAATGAAAATGCTCATATTGCTTGGAGGTGTCGTGGATAAATTTGCAGCCATTCATGCATTTGTGCAGGTGGTGGAGGCGGGTGGTTTTGCTGCCGCCGCCAGGGACATGGGCATGTCGCGTTCAGCGGTCAATAAACTGGTTATCACTTTGGAAACAGAGCTAGGCGTACGTCTGCTGCAGCGCAGTACCCGCCAGGTGACGCCAACAGCAACCGGGACGGCTTTTTATGAGCGGTGCTTGGGCATTTTGGCCGACTTGGAAGAAGCGGAAATAGCGGTCTCTCAAGCCCAAGCTGAACCAGTAGGCACGTTGCGAGTCAATGCGCCGATGACCTTTGGTACGTTGCACTTGGGGCCGGTCATTGCAGAATTTATGGCTCAATATCCTGAAGTACAGGTGCAACTCACCCTGGAGGATCGGTTTATTGATCCGTTGACAGAAGGATTTGACCTGACCCTGCGCATTGCTCAGTCAGAGCCTTCACCTCGGCTGGTAGTGCATGAACTGGCTCAGCTCAGCTGTGTGCTGTGTGCTGCTCCTGGTTACCTGGAGCGGCATGGTCATCCAACGTCGGCTGAGGATTTACGTCACCATAGCTGTTTGGCCTATGGTGAGCTTGCCAGTCGTCACGAGTGGGTATTGGCTAGCCCCCAAGGAGAAGACATTAGCGTCAGTGTCAATGGGGCAATGTGTTCTAACAATGGCGAAGTACTTCGGGATGCGGCCATGCAAGGACTGGGAATTGTGCTGCTGCCTCAGTTTATTGTTCAACAGGGGTTGGAGCAGGGCAGCTTGCAAGAGATTTTGCCAGACTATCGGCCTCGGGCATTATCCCTGTGTGTGATATATCCAACGAATCGGCATCTCTCGACTAAGGTGCAGTTGCTGACAGCGTTTTTGCAGCAGCGATTTGGGGAGCACCCGCCGGGCCCTGGCGTTTAACCAAACTCGTGCTCTGGGCATGGGATGCCGTAGCCGTTCAAGGATGTTGCCTGTACAACCTTGAACCAGTATCCTTAGCCCTTTGCTAGTCGTTCACAGACAAATTCTTCCATTTCCTCATAGAGAAACTGCAGCTTTATGCCTGACTCTAAATCAATGACTTTACTGCTGAGTTCCATTAGTTCACCGACACGATTGGCGATGACCTCACTGGAGTCATAGAGGGTATCCGGCGCGATGCCTCCCCGGCGGCCAGCTTCTAAAAAAGTTGCTTCCAGGTCTTCTCTCAAGTAAGCAGGGTCGATTATTCCGTTGGGAAAGCTCACAGCCAGATAGGCACGACATTCTAGTTCCATACGGTCAACGCTGTCGCCAAGCATCACAGAGTAGCCTTCTTGATCAACCACCGTCGCTACTTCAGGGGTATTTTCAGCGGGAATTACCTGAGCGATCGCAGGTGTCACACAGACGGTCAAAGCAGCCAGGGCAGGAAACAAATACAGTTTCATCGGTCAGCGAAAGGTGAAGGGAGCATGATGAGGACCTAACCAGATACTATATCTTTACGCTTATGTAACTACGGGTTTTACCGGGTTTTTGGAGTGTTTTTTAGCTTGTCTTAATAACCGTGTCGTCTATGCAGATTACTCAGCCCCAAAGCCCAGATACGCCCATTCATCCAATTTTTGACCGTCCCTGGTATCGTCGATTTGAAGCCTGGCTAGGCGACTCATCGCCATTGGGCAATGCGCCGATTTTTCCGTCAGAAACCTTTGCCTGGGCCACACAGCTGGAAAAAAACTGGCAGGTGATTCGTCAGGAGCTGGATCAGGTACTGGCTGACGTTAATGCCCTGCCCAGCTTTCAGGACATTATGCCGCGTCAGAATCGGATCAGTCCAGATAACAAATGGAAGACCTATTATTTCTGTGCCTTTGGCTTTGTTGCCACTAAAAATTGTGAGAAGTGCCCGCAAACCTGGGCACTGCTGAAGGATATTCCCGGGTTAAAGGTGGCTTTCTTCTCGATTTTGGCACCGGGTAAACATATCCCTGAACATCGGGGCAAACATAAGGGACTGATTCGCTATCATTTGGGGCTGCGAGTACCTGAACCGAAAGAAGCCTGCCGTATTCGTGTGGATAATACGATCACCCATTGGGAAGAGGGCAAAAGCTTGATCTTTGATGATACGTACTACCACGAGGTATGGAATGACACCGATGGCTACCGGGTCGTGCTGTTTTTGGATATTGAGCGGCCATTTAATTGGCCGCTGTCCTGGGTCAATGCCGCTGTCTCTAAACTGCTAACGCTGTCGCCCCAAGTGAAGCAGGCTCAAGAAAACTATGAAAGCTTTGGCCGGTAGGGGCGTTGCATGCTAGCCTCTACCACCAGCGCACGGCTAGCATGGACAGCTCAGGTAGATCGTCTTCAGCTGGCCACTCGACTGGTTTGTAAGTGCCAAAAATATGGTCCCACCAGTCGACGCCCAGACCAAAGTTGTGATGCCACATGCCGTACTTATGGTGAACATAGTGGACCGGCATTTTCATCCAGAAGCACTTGCGGGGGTTTTCGTGCTGGAGCTGGTGGGCATAGGCGGAGAATGCCGCATATACCAGCGCCCCGCTGGCCCAGCCTAAACCGACAGTCAGGGAAAAAATGAAGGGGATGGCCATTGCGATCGCACTTCCCAACACATAGTCACGAAACTCCCACAGCACCCCCTGGCCTTCATTACGACGATGGTGGTCACGGTGGCGCTGACCCACTTTCGGAGACGCATGCATCAGCCGATGCAGCCAATACTCAACAAAACTGGCAAACACAAAGGCTGCGACAAAGCTAATGGTTAAAACGATAGGCTGGGGCATTGGTAACTCCATTAACGATGAACGCAGAGACAAACACAAGTAAGCCCGCTGCTTCATCTTATTATTGTGATTATTGTGAAATATTTTTACGCAGACAAGACAGATTGTGAAGTCGCCTATATCCCATGCTCCCCTGTACGTGTTTGCAATGGCCGCCCAGTGGCAGCAGCGAGCCTTTACCAGCCAGCTACCCCAGGCCCAAGCCATTCAAGCCAGATTTCTCCAAAAATTACTGCAAGAACAGCAAGGGACAGCTTTAGGGCAGGCATTACATCTGGAGCGCATCAGTAGCATTGAGGAATTTCGACAGCAGGTACCTCGTTGGCATTACGATGACTATGCTCCATACTTTGAGCGAGCCGCCACTGGGGAGGCGAACGTGGTGTCACCCTTGCCCGTGAAAAGTTTTAATATGAGCAGCGGCTCCACCGGCAGTCGTAAACTTGTCCCCATTACCAAACGGGTGCAGCAAACCCGAGCCTATGCTAACCAGGTGGCAATGGGGTACGCCTTTGAACAGGCTCAGGCCAAAGGCAACTCAGTCGGTCAGCTTTTACTCACCACATTGATTAACCCGCTAGGTAAAACTAAGCAGGGCAATATCACCTATGGTCACGTTAGTGGCAACCAGCTCCGTAGCACCCAGTCTTTTGTCTTCAAACAGCTGTTTGCCCAGCCCTACCAAGCCCTATTAGTCAGCAATACAGCCGCTCGTAACTATATCTGTTTGCTATTTGGTTTGCGGCAAGAGCGATTAACGTATCTAGCAGCCAACTTTCCCCTGATTATGCTGCAGCTATGCGCCTATTTAGAACGCTTTGGCTCCCAGCTAATCGACGACATCGGGCAGGGCACGATTTCTGAAGATATCGACCTGCAGCCAGCCTTACGACAACAGCTCCAGACAAAACTATCGCCCCAACCCAAGCGAGCCCAACAGCTACAGACGCTATTGGAACACCACGGTCGCTTGCTACCTCGTCACGTGTGGCCCCAGTTAGCCTTTTTGATTACCGCTCGGGGTGGTCCATCTGACTTTTACTTTGAGCGTTTTGATGAATATTTTGGTCAGACTCCCATTTTTGGCGGTACCTACTCTGCATCAGAAGCCGTATTTGGCAGTTGCTGTCAGCTTGATCAAGATGGCGCAATTTTAGCCCTCAAAACCAATTTTTTTGAGTTTATTGCCCCTGATCAATGGGACAAAAAAAATCCGAAAACGTTGCTTCCCCATCAGCTGCAGGTCGGCGAATATTATCGCGTCCTGGTGACTAACTACTCAGGCTTCTGCCGTTACGACATTGGCGACATCCTCCAGGTAATCGCGATGCGCCATGGAGTCCCAATAATTGTTTTTCGCTATCGCCAGGGCGGCACTCTCTCAGCCATTTCAGAAAAGACGACCGAATACCATGTGACCCAGGTAATGGCAGCATTGCAACAAGAGGCTTGGCCGATCGAGGATTTTTGCGTCACTCTGTCAGAGTCTCTGGTTGAGCCTTATTATCTACTTAACTTGGAACTATCGGGTGAGACAATGCTGCCCAACCCTAAACGGTTGCTGCAGGCCTTTGATCAACAGATGCAACAGGCTAATGAATCCTATGGCATCAAACGACAGAAGAATGATATCACGGCACCTCAGCTCAATATACTAGCTCCTGGGAGCTTTAAACAGCTGCGACAGCGGCAGCTAAAATCGGGGATTTTTGATGATGCTCAGGTGAAATTGGCCCATATTAGTAGCGATCGCACACTGCTAGAGGGCATCACCATCACTCACCAAATCCGTTAAAATCGTCAAACTAGAGCACTGTCGCAAGTTTTATCACCCGCAGAAAGTCTCACACACTACTACAACTACTCTCTCTACAACATTTCCTAAAAAACAATCTCTAACCATAGATTAAGAGACTGGTTACCCTAGCAACCAGGGCGATGTTCGCAAAAACAGTCATGCTACAGCCCTGCTAGTCCATCACGCCTGATGTCCTCCAGCCAAAACCACTATGACAGAATCAAATTTGGCTCAGATGACTACAGGCATTTGAAATCTATATCTAGAATAAACCAATTATCAGGTTTAGCCCCTTCAAATGCTTATGGGGCAGGGCATGTATCGAGTATAGAACATCATGCCATAGCATCTCTCAGCTTGCTGCTGCTGTGATTAAAATACCAAGGCTCATTAGCATTTGGCAAAAAAGCCCTGGATCTAAAATCCTACGGTGATTCACAGTGAAGAAGCATATTTATATCTGGAATCCGGACACGCTTATCTACCCATGAAAATACCAGAAGGTGTCAGACCAAATCATGTTTTGAGTTTGTCACACCAGTGCTGGCAATGCCCTACTATCAAACGTTTGCGGGATTTCAAACCGTGCATAGAGAGAAACCCATACGCATAGCATTTTTAGTCAACAATTTTCCGATGTTGTCGGAGACCTTTGTCCTCAACCAGATCACAGGACTGCTGGATCGAGGACATGAGGTTGATATCTATACTCAAAATCTCCATAGTTGGGATACAATCCACCCCGATGTCAGCCGTTATCGCCTTTGGGAACGCACCTACGCGCTGCATAAAGTTCCTGAAGACCATATTTGGCGACTTCTGCAAGGGTTGTGGCTGCTCATTATCAATTTCTTCAAAGCGCCCAAACTAATCGCCCGGTCATTAAACATGTTCGCCTATGGGCAACAAGCGATGAACCTGTGGCTGCTTTATACTGCAGCCTCGTTGCTCCAACGCCCAGACAACTACGACTACGACATTATCCACTGTCAATTTGGCACCCAAAGCTATCGGGGTATGGCATTTAAGCAATTGCTATCTCCCACCCCCAAGCTCTTGATCATGTTTCGTGGGTTTGATATTAGCCACTACGTCCAGCAAAACGGTCCAAACGTCTATACTCGGCCTTTCCAGCATGCAGACTATTGTTTAGCAAACTGTGAGTTTTTTCGGCAGCGTGTGATTAACTTAGGCTGGCCCGCTGAAAAAATAGCCGTTCATTTTTCCGGGCTGGATGTTGGTAAATTTAGTCTGCGTCTGCGCCAGTTAGATCCTGGAGAACCAGTTCATATTGCGACGACAGGCCGACTGGTAGAAAAAAAAGGCATTGAATACGCCATTCGAGCCGTTGCTAGCGTCGCCAAACACTATCCCAATCTTACCTATTCCATCATTGGCGATGGTCCATTACGGGAAGCATTAACAGCGATTATCCAAGAGTTACAAGCTGAATCTTACATTCACCTGCTTGGCTGGAAAAATGAAACAGAAATTATTCAACTCCTAGACCAATGTCATCTGTTTATTGCTCCTAGCATCACCGCCGCCGATGGCAATCAGGATGCCCCCATCAATGTGCTCAAAGAAGCGATGGCCATGGGACTACCCGTCATTAGCACTCACCATGGCGGTATTCCCGAACTGGTGGAAGACGGTGTATCCGGTTATCTTGTCCCTGAACGAGATGTTGAGGCTTTAGCAGACAGACTCAATGCTTTACTTGCCCATCCAGAACAGTGGCCTGCCATGGGTCAAGCCGGGCGGTCGTTTGTAGAACATCATTACAATTTAGATCACCTCAACGATCTCCTGGTGCAACGCTACAGGGCTTTGTTAGTCGATCATTGGCAGGCTCTCTCCTTAAAAGCCGTGTCATCTCCTGACAAATCATCTGAGTATTTATTGTCCCCTCTCAAATAAAACAGAACATTGGTTATGACTACGCCTAACGTCACTTTAATTGTTGTCCCCCGAGAACGTTTTAGCTACGCTCAAACATCCCTCAATAGCATCTATGAACATACACAAATAGACTTCAACTTGATCTATGTGGATGGCAATTCTCCTAAAGAGTTAAAACAGTCTTTAGAACAGCAATCCCTAGAAAAAGGGTTTAAACTCATCCGCACCGAACGATATCTCTATCCCAACGAGGCTAGAAATATCGGGCTGCAGCATGCCGACACTCAGTATATTGTCTTTGTCGATAATGATGTTGTCGTCTCTCCCGGTTGGCTCAAAGCACTAGTTCAATGTGCAGAAGACACCGATGCAGCCGTCGTTGGCCCTTTGATGTGTCAACATGAACCCATCCATCAGGAAATTCATTTTGCAGGGGGAGAATCCCATGTGTGGGTGGATAAACTAGGGCGTAGGCGGATACGGGAGAAAATGCTGCATCAGGGCAAACAGCTGGCTGATGTGCGTGATCGACTACAGCGCGAACCCACAGAACTGGCAGAATTTCACTGTGTTTTGGTAAGACGCTCAATCTTTGATGACATTGGTCAGCTTGATGAAGCGATGCGGAATACAAAAGAGCATCTGGACTTTTGTATGACAGTGCGGGGGGTAGGCAAGAGCGTCTATTTTGACCCCGCTGCGGTAGTAACCTATGTTCCAGGCCCGCCTCAACAGCTCGCGGATGTGCACTACTATATGCTGCGGTGGAGTGATGCCTGGACGCTGGAGAGTCTTAAACACCTGCGGGAAAAATGGGATTTAGTAGAAGATGGCTATTTCAAATCAAAATACAAAAAATTGGGCTGGCGACGCTACGGCACTCTCACCAAGCCACTGGCCCGCAAGTTAACGTTTGGTATGGGCAGTAATCGTCTAACTGACGTCATTGACAAATTAGAACATCGGGTAAATCGCTATCTCACCAATCGGCACCGGCAGTTAACGGCTAAAAGCCGGTAGTCTTGGTTAAAACGGCGTGTATCGGATTGAGAAGTGAATTCCACTATCCTGCAACCCGTTATCATCTGTGTCTAGCTCCACCAGGGGTATCCCCCAGTCTAAACGGGCAGACAAATTGTCACTCTGTTGCCAGAGTAGTCCTAAACCAGTGCCTGCCAGCGTATCTGGCCCTGGTGAGCTGCCGTCATTGTTCCAGACAGTGCCAATGTCTATAAAAGGTGTAATCTGTAATACGCCATCCAGTTCTGGCACCCGTGCAATCGGCCAGCGTAGTTCTGCGGATAACAGGGCCCCATTATCTCGCCGTAATGCATCTTGCCGATAGCCTCGAACACTTTGGCCACCGCCTAAACTAAACTCTTCTTGAGATAATAAATCATCGGTGGTGAGCTGAATATCCCCTCTGAGAAAAAAGAGCTGGTCTGGTTTGCCCAACAGTTTTACCCATTGTCCCTGCCCTCGCCAGGAAAAGAAACGACTATCGGGTTCATCGTCATTGATGGTGGCATCGAGTAGATCAAGCCCAACGTTAAATTGCGATCGCGCGGCTAGCACATGACGTTGACTGCGCTGGGTCCACTCTTGAAAAAAGCGCACAGCACTGATGCGAGTGCGACCATTCTCATCGGCACCAGGCGATAGGGGAAATGGCCCAATATCCTCGATCCCTAAACGAGTCTGACTGGATTGATGGGAGAGAGTCAGCCCCAGAGCTGATAGCTGGGTCGGAGTTTCCACCAAAGGGTGGCGATAGCCCAACTCATAGTACGCACTGTCAGACGAAATATCGAGTACCGAAAAGGCTGAATTAATCACCTGGCTATCAGAATAACCAGCCGCCAGCCGCAGCGTATCATTATTGGGGCTGACCGGCAGAGTATAGCTAAAGTCCACACCGTCGCTGCCATCGGTATGTTTATAATCCAGGGTAATGCGATCGCCAATTCCAAATAGATTGCCTTCATCAACACCAAGGCCAACCTGAGTCCCCCCAATGTTAGGCGACCGATTATTAGCCAGACTCGTATTCACAGCAAACGAATCTGCCTCAACGATATTGATTACCAGCAAACTGGTCCCCTGCCTTACCCCTGCCTGCAAATCAGCAGACACCGTCTCAATCAACGGATTGAGCTGCAGACGCTGTAACCCCGACAGCAAACGCTCCACATTCAGGGGAGGCTGAGCCACCAGCCCCACTCGACTGCGAATATAGTCAGGATTTAAACGCTGAGTTCCCCTGACAATAACCTCCTCTAGTTTCCCCTCAATTACTTGAATCACGACAATATCGTCCACAACAGTTTGCGGTGGAATCAGCGCCCCTGAGGTCAGGTAACCAGCATCCACATACCGTTCGGTAATCGCCGTTCTCAGCTCTAAAAGCTCATTAAAGCTCACCTGACGATTTCGATATTGATCCAGCAAATCGGCTAGATCCGCCTGGTCAAAGACCGTACTACCAACGACCTCAATATCAGCCACATAAAATGTAGTCTCTCCCTCACCTAGACCATCATCTGGCAATATTAGCTCACCAGGAGACAGCAACTCCTCCGGCGACGGTAGGGATGGCGGCAGCGGTTCCTCTGGCAGTGGTGTTTCTGGAGGATTATTAGTGGGGATCGGTGATACCTGAGCCCATAGAGCAGTGGCAGCGTTCTGACTAATAGCCGGATAAAACAGTAAACAGCTACATTGTCCCAACCCCAGCAAAGCCTTAGCTAATAAACAGTATCTATCTCTCAATGCCATAATCCCATAGCAATGCAATTGGGCCACTTTAGAAACTACGAGCTGTTTCAGGGCATCCCGGTCACATATCAAAGATTCATGCCCTTCAACATATAATCTTTTGATGGTGCGGTCTAGAGTAACAGAAATAGCGATTCTGTCCGACCAGAGCCGTTACTCTAATAAAAATACGTTTATGACAGCCGCCATGTCAGCCTCTTTGCTTGCCCTTCAGACCATTGATAAGATTTATCCCAACGGTACCGTAGCCCTACAGGGTGTGGATCTCACAGTGGGGGCGGGGGAATTTATTAGCCTCGTCGGCCCATCGGGCTGTGGCAAAAGCACCGTATTAAAGTTAGTGGCTGGATTGGGCACTCCCACAGACGGCGCTATCCACTGGCAATGCCCGCCAGAACAGCATAATTTAGCCTTTGTATTTCAAGATCCGGCTTTGATGCCCTGGGCTAGCGTTGTGGATAATATTCATTTGCCCCTCAAGCTCAAAGGCCAGTCACTTCGGTCAGTGCGGGCCAAAATTCAAGCAGCGATTAATACGGTTGATCTATGCGGCTGTGAAAATAGCTATCCTAGACAGCTATCGGGAGGAATGAAAATGCGGGTTTCGATTGCTCGGGCTCTGGTCACTAAACCCCATATTTTGCTGATGGATGAACCATTTGGCGCACTGGATGAGATGACCCGTAGTCGGCTGAACAGTGACCTTCTCCATTTATGGGAAGAAAAACACTGGACTGTCTTGTTTGTTACTCACAATATTTATGAGGCTGTTTATTTGTCTACACGAGTGATCGTGATGGCGGCACGTCCAGGACGAGTAGTGGCCGACATCCCAATTGAGGCCACCTATCCGAGAACAGAAGCATTTCGGACATCATCTCATTTTAATCATTATTGTCGAGAGATTATGGCCGCACTGTCAGTGGCAGAGAGTATCGGAGTGGGATAAAGAGAGCGGAAGAGGGAAGAGGGAAGAGGGAGGATATATGAATCAAGAGGGATTTACAGGTGTTTGAGAAGAGGCGATCGGCAACACTTTGGAATTGGCTAGCTCCGGCCTTAGTAGGTGTGGTGGCGGTGATTGGCTGGGATGTTTTTGTGCGGGTAACTGATACGCCTCCCTATTTGTTACCGGGGCCAGGGCTGGTGCTCAAAACCTTGATAGACGAATGGGGAGATTTGTTTCCCTCATTGCTGGTGACTGTTCAGATTACAGTGGTGGCATTTGTGGCTGCAATGGTGTCAGGTCTGATCATTGCTATTTTGTTTGCCCAAAGTAAGTGGGTCGAACGGAGTTTCTTTCCCTATGCTGTGATTTTGCAAACGACACCCATTGTTGCGATCGCACCTCTGATCATCATCTGGCTACAGAACAACACGTTTTTAGCATTGGTTGTATGCGCCTGGATTGTCGCCTTGTTTCCGATTGTGTCGAATACCACCCTAGGGCTTAACAGTGCCGATCACAATCTGCAAAACCTGTTTGAGATTTACGGCGCATCCCGCTGGCAAACGTTAATTCATTTGAGGCTTCCCAGCGCTCTTCCCTATTTTTTAGGCGGGTTGCGCATTAGCGGCGGTTTAGCCCTGATCGGAGCAGTGGTGGCTGAATTCGTGGCAGGCACCGGCGGTACTCGCTCCGGGATTGCCTACCAGATTCTGATTTCTAGCTTTAATCTGCAAATTCCTCGCATGTTTGCCGCATTGCTCATGACCACAGTACTGGGAGTTGCGATTTTTGTCGGTCTGACGATCCTGTCGGATCGACTCCTGGCCCATTGGCACGAAAGTGCAATGCAACGGGAGAATTAAGCAGCCCAGCAATGTGGGAAACTGGCTGCGCTGAAGCGCTATGGGTTGAGGATAGCTATGGCTGGATTTATTTCAATTCCTGATGTGGCCCATTATTGGTTGACCAATGGGCGGGTGCCGCTGTGTTTTTTGGCGGAGTCGGTAGGATTAGAGCCAATTGCTGCACTGCAGGCATTTCCCCATCAAGAAGAGTTAGTCGCAGTGGATATAGAAGTGCAGGCAGGTGCGATCGCCCGTATCCTGCCTGCCGGACAAGCAGCTGTGGCCGCTTGTCCGGCGGTCAATCTCAATCAGGGGCTCATCTGGCCTTGCTTTGTGGATATGCATACCCACCTTGACAAAGGGCATACCTGGCCGCGCTGCCCCAACCCAGACGGCACCTTTATAGGAGCCCTCGAAACCGTCCGGCAAGACCATAGCAACTGGCAACCTGACGACCTGTACCAGCGGATGGAATTTGGTTTGAAATGCAGCTATGCCCATGGCACCCAGGCTATTCGCACCCATTTAGATAGCTTTGGTCCCCTGGGAGCCACTAATTTCACGGTATTTGATCATCTGCGGCGTCAGTGGCAAGATCGCCTGACCCTGCAGGCGGTTTGTCTGGTCTCCTTAGATTACTTTTTGACCCCTGAAGGTGAGTCCCTGGCCCAGCTGGTGGCAGAATTTGGCGGTATCCTCGGGGGAGTCGCATATATGAACGAGGACATTGTCGCCCAGCTAGACCGGGTGTTTATGTTGGCCAAACGCTATGGCCTGGATCTAGATTTCCATACGGATGAAAGCCTCAATCCCGATGACATCACCCTGCGCTATGTGGCTGAAGCGGCCCTGCGCCATGATTTCCAGGGTGCAATCACCTGCGGGCACTGCTGTAGCCTATCTGTACAGTCTGCCGAAACCGTCGAGAAAACCCTATCGCTGGTGAAAGCAGCCAATATCGGCATTGTTAGCCTGCCTATGTGTAATCTCTACCTGCAGGATCGCCAGCGAAACCGTACGCCTCGATACCGAGGGGTGACTATTCTGCATGAAATCCATCACCAGGGCATCCGAGTAGCATTATCTAGCGACAACTGCCGCGATCCGTTCTATGCCTATGGCGATCACGATGGACTAGATGTGTTCAAACAATCAGTTCGCATTGGGCACCTGGATCGTCCCTTTGACCACTGGCCTCTGAGTTTGACCAGTCGTCCAGCTGAACTCATGGGTCTAACTGGTGTGGGAACATTAGTGCCAGGGAGCTCGGCTAATCTGATTTGCTTTAAGGCTCGCAGTTTGAATGAATTGGTAGCCAGGGCTCAGTGCGATCGCGTCGTCCTCCGTCAAGGCCAATCGATCGATACCACCCTACCCGACTACAGTGAGCTAGATGCCTGGGTGTTTTAAACCACCACAGACAGCCTAGTACCCGATAGCAGAAATTTGGCAGCTATTTCATCCACCCATCAACTCATCCACATTTGATAGTGAGCACACTTATGCCACAGAGTACTAGGCTGTCGCCGTCCTAAAAAACGCCTTCTTCAAGACTTGAAGCTTGATCAGCCAGGCGGTCAAGGGAAATCTGAGCCGCTTCAGCTACCTGGGGATGACTATCCTTGGCCAAATATCGCAGGGCTGACGTGCCTTTTTCGCTAGGCAAATTACCCAGAGCCTCTGCCAGCCGCTGCCGCACCAACCAATCATCCGATTGAGCAAAGGCCAGAATTTCATCGATGGCACTCAAATCACCAATTTCACCAAAAGCAGCAATAGCGGCCTGTTGCAAAATCACCTCTGGACTATGAAGCGCTTGAATCAGAGCATCATGGGCGCGTGGGTCTTTAAGATTTCCCAGGGATACCGCTGCACTAAAACGCACTAGCCAATCAGTGTCTTCATAAAATGAACGAATCAGCGGCTCAAAGGCCCGTAGATCTTCTAAATAGCCTAAAGCACCTGCTGCATCAGCTCGAATGCCATAGTCTGGGTCAGTTTCTAAAATCTTGACCAGCAACGGAAAACTTTCTTCAGTTTGCTTAACACCCAGAGCAAAAATTGCCATCGACCGGACCTGCTGATTGTCATCATCCAGGACAAGCTTGATCAGCTCTAAAGCATCAGGGCCGGGTACGTCTCGCAAAGCTGCCAGCGATAGCTTTTTATCTTTAAGATCACCGGTTTTAAGTTTCTCAGCAAGGACGGCAAGATCAAGCATGACAGCGCGAATAGGTCTTATAGCAAAATTATAATCAGAGCCATTAGTCAATGGGCGCGTTAATTAGCCGATGACTGAGTAGTCGGGTAAGGAGGAGCCATCGCTGACTCCCCCTCCCCTAAGAACCGTGCGTGCGACTTACACCGCACACGGCTCAAGCCACTCGCGCTTAGGGAGACATCGCGTGCACCTTCTGATGGCAGTAGCGATGGAGTAGTTCAAGATTGTCGCGGATGTCTTTTCCACCTTGGCTTTTAGGTAAGCGATGGTGAAGTTCGAGAGGTTCGCCGTTGAACAGCGATTCCTCACACACCGGGCACCGGTAATGTTGCTGTTGTCCAATCAGTCGATGCCAGCGTCTGAGCTGACGCTTTTGTTTGGACAGTCGCTGTTGCCAGTAGCCTTTGAGCGTTGGGTCATCCATCGAAGCGGATCCTTTGACGATGACGTGGCGCTCAATCGAGAATCGAGAGAACTGCTTCACGTAGACTCCAGACGATTTATCGCCGAAGTCAAGACACTGTGGATGGTTGGGGTCAAAGTACCCCCAGTAGTGCCGATAGCACCAATGCTTAGACTGTCGAGGATGCTGCCGTTTGAGGTAGCGCCACTGTCTAAGATACATCCATCTATCGAGGTCATGGAAGACCTTTGAACTCACCCAAGGTCGGTAGTAATTAGCCCACCCTCGAATAAGGGGATTGAGCTGTTTGATAACGTCCCGAATCGGGTGGCCGTGTGCCTTCTGCCAGAGGGTTTTGAGCTTGGCGCGGACCTGTCGGATAGCCGTCTGGGACGGGGTAATCAGGAGTTTCCATCCTGTCCGTGTGGTCTTGGGCGCTCGGTAGTGACGAATATGACATCCCAAAAAGTCAAAGCCTTGGCGTAGATGAACAATGCGCGTTTTCTCCTCTGAAAGCCTGAGCCCACGGGGATGCAACCAGTCTTGCAATCGGGCCTTTGCGGCCTCTGCATCGGCTTGGCTTTCGGCGAGAACAACAAAGTCATCGGCATAGCGTACTACACCATATCGGCTATTGCTCAACCAGCCTCGGTAGTCGCGTTTGACCCCCAGTGCGGCTTCCATCCCATGGAGGGCAATGTTAGCCAGCAGTGGAGAGATGACACCACCTTGCGGGGTGCCCGCAGCGGTAGGATGCCAACAGTGCTTCTCCAGGTAGCCAGCTTTAAGCCAGCGCGCTATCCACTGGCGTCCTGGAAACGTTCCCAGGACGTTAAGCAAGAAGTCGTGGTTGATGTGGTCGAAACAGCCTTTGATATCGGCGTCGAGTACCCACGCTTTTCTGCGGTGCGGACAGCATAGAAGGTAGAGCTTACCGAGGGCATCGTGACCGCTTCTGCCAGGGCGGAAGCCGTAGCTAGTGCCCTCGAACTGGGCTTCCCATTCCGGTTCAAGTGCCGCTTTCACCATCGCTTGGTGAGCGCGGTCTCGTATAGTCGGAATGCCGAGCGGTCGTTCCTTGCCGTTGGCTTTGGGAATGTATATCCGTCGAGTGGGCTGACTCTGCCAAAGTGGTGTGGGCTCAAGGCTATCGACCAGTTGGCCGCGTGCTTTGCCCGTTTTCACTAACACATTGTCAACCCCAGCCGTGTTGCGGCCTGCATTGATCTGAGTC
>NZ_AWNH01000002.1 GCF_000482245.1 Leptolyngbya sp. Heron Island J
CCAACTCCAGCAGACCAGTCGCTCGTTTGAATTGCCGTGCCCCCAGTTGACCTTTGCTCAAAAGGGCTTCTAGGTCGCTGCGGTCAGTGGCGCTTAACTCAAGATGACGTTTGTTCATTTGCGAATTGATCGGGGGTGGAGACGTTAATTCAGCCTATCGAACCCATCTACGATATGGCAATAAATTTACTTTCCAGAGTAGTAAGGCTCCCGCGCTTAAATAATTCCCCCGTTACCCCATCACTCATCCACAGAAGAAAGACGGTGAAGAGAAAACATGAGCATAGCTTTCGTTCCACCGTCAGTAGTTGAGAGGAATCTAATTTACCTATTCGTTAGAATCTTTTAGATTGCAACAAGCTGTTTCTCAAGATCGCTGCTACATTCTCTCTTGCTGGCTAGTACCCGATGGCAGAAATTTGGCAGACCCATCCACCCATCCACATTGGATAGTGGGCAAACTTACGCCACAGAGTACGAGGCTATTAAATTTAGCCCGTTGCAACAGACGCTGCTACGCTTCCTCCACATTACTCCCATTGCCAGACCAATGCTCTAGAGCCGGTTGCTGAATAGCCCGAGCCTAGGAGAATGTAACTGGCCATGGACACTGATTGCCAAAGAGCTTGTTTATAGCCTTAAGCCAAGCTTCTCCAAACATACTCTTTCATTAGAGCAATAGGCTTAGGTGTGGAATTCCACACCTAAGCCTATTGCTCTAAGATTTTGCGCTTGCTACTGATCAAGAGAGCTAACGGTCGTGTTCAGCGGATGCAGATAACCTGTCAAACTCAGCGAAAAAGGCTAGCGCATTCTACTGCAACACGGTTGTTAGGCTGCGTCTCGAGATTGACTACACAATAATCCAACCTCCTAAATGTTGCAGAATGAGCGATTACTTCATTGATATTGTTGAGGGCAAACCACATAACTGTATGAATTTCTCCAGTAGACTCGTTACTACCCTTGTCTATTTATTGTTTGCTAAAATAGAGTTTTCGTACCCTGTCGCAACAACGATATAAACCGACGACTCGATCTTCTTGATCTCGCACAAATTCAAACTTATTTGTATGTATACTATCTACATTTACATGATATACAAGAAAGAGGGCTTGCCCGACAACTCTGAGATGAGATGGTGAACAGCCTTTGTTCTTACAATATAATTTATTATTTGCTGAAGTTATTTTAAATTCAGACTCTAATTCAGCAGAATAATAAGTGCCAAGATAATCTGTCAATAGATCTTTTGGAGTATCTAGCATTTTTTCAAGAGTATAGGCTTTAATACCATTGCCGGAATCTACTCGGACTATCATTCGAGTAAGATCTTCAGAAAACTCAATGTCATAGTCGATCTCATTATCAATAGATTGAAAATGATTGGTGTCAATCGGAACGAGTTGAAAATACATCCATGCTAGTTTAGCCATTAATTTTTCATCTTTTATTTCTAGCTTCCATATGCTTCCAGTTGTAGGATTGTAATAGAATCCAGTTTTGAGTTGTAGCTCCGCTATGGGCAAATTAATGGAGTTAATAGAACGCGAAATAGGTTTAATAATATCTTCGATATAATCATTCTCTAAATATATATCAGCAACTTTAAAAACTAAGTTAGTTGGGTCAATCGTACTTAGGTTAGCCAGACAGATAACAGAAAATTGGCAATTGGGAAATCGAATAAAATTACTTCGATAACCTGTCCAAGCGCCACCATGCGTAATTGTTTTTAAGCCGCCGTGACTGCTAATCTGCAACCCAAATGAACCTGTTATAACTTTGCCATTATTGAGTTTACGTGGAGTAGTGACCTCTTCAATTAAATCTTGTCCGTAATCACCTAAGCTATTGTGGTAGAAGTTTCGCTCCCAAAGTATTAAATCTTCGACCGTCGTATAAAGCTGTCCGTCTCCACAAAAATCGTGAAAAGACATATCTATCTGAAAACCACCCCCATCTTTTAGAGCATATCCAACGGCTCTATTTTCCACGATGTCCTTGAAGTTATCGTGGAAATGGGTATTTTTCATTCCTAGCGGGGCAAAAATATGTTCCTGAGCAAATACACGTAAAGATTTTCCAGAGATACGTCTCACAATTTCTGCCAGCAAAATATAGCCAGAATTGCAATATAACTGCTCGGTTCCAGGGTCGAAATTCAAGCTTTGTTGTCGAGCAATTAAGGCAATAATTTCTTCATTAGAATACTTGTTCTCAAACTTCATCCCAGCAAAGAACATTAGATTTAAATAGTCGCGCAAACCGCTGGTATGATCGATTAAATGGCGAATGGTGATTGACTGACTATATCGAGGAATTTCTGGAATATATTTTTGCAATTCATCATCTAAGTTAAGAAGCTTTTGTCTAGCTAGTAAAACGATACAAATCGCTGTAAATTGCTTGGCGTTAGAAGCGATATCAAAGACAGAATTAAGAGAAATAGGAATGTTGTATTCCAAGTTGGCCATACCATAGCCACGCTGGTAAATTATCTCCCCATTCTGAATAACAGCAACAGCACATCCAGGGGAATCAGGTTTATCCCACTGGATGAATAACTCATCGACTTTGGTAATGAACGACATTATTTTTTTACTTCTGACATATTTTCATCTGCCCAGTTTAGCCAATTCTCGACATAAACCGACAACCCTTAAACTACTACCACAACCGTAGCGTACGCAAGCACTCCATCCTCACGCCCTCATGACTATCGCTGAAGTGATCTCACCAAGCACTTCTTGGTGGATTTCATCACTGACACCGTGACGTTTTCTCATTTGTTCTAAAGCCATTCCCGTCCTATATCAAAGATAATCAAGGGTTTAAGAACGATCGCGCTCTAGATCATAAATTGCCTTTTCCCAATACCAATCCTCTGGCCTGCCAGGATGCTTCAGTTTCAGTCGTTTGACTAACCCTGCCGCAATTTTTCGGTCATCGCCCACCAACCGCAGGAGTTTCTTTTGCACGGCCCGACTGGGCGTACCCACTCCAAAATCTGGGCGAGTCATTCTCTCGACTGACATCACCTGATAAGCCCAAGTACGTTTAGCGGCCTTTTGTAGCGCTGTTTTGAATGTTTGAACAGTCTGCCGCATCTGCTCCGCCATTTCCTGGTTAGCCTGTTGGGTAAACAAAACTACGGCTTGTTGAGAATCCTCAATTGCTCCTTGCAAATCGCCAAAGTTTGCCTTCACTTCTCCTCGACTAACGTACGCCCAAACATCTAGCGGATCAATCTCCAATGCCCAATCGAGATCCTCCATTGCGCCTCGATAATTCTTCTGTTTCGCTTTTTGCACAGCTTGCCTGAGAAATTTATGGGGATCGATCAGGGGCGCAGACTGGACGGGCTCAGGGGCAGGTTGAGGCTGAACTTGCAATTCGCGGATGTGGCCCAAGCAACGGCGGCAGTTAGTAATATCACGTTGATCCAGGTAGAATTCCACAGCTTTTTTGTAGCTGGCGATTGCTTTCCGGGCGGCTCCTTGGCGTTGGCGTACCGTACCGATCAGGTTATAGGCTGCTGCATAGTCAGGCTTGAGTAGAATAGCCTGTTTGGCGTCAGCAATTGCCCGCTCCACTTGATTTGCGGACAAATGGGCTAACCCCCGAGCAAAGTGAACTTTGGCTTCATTAGACTCAAGGCGTAATGCGTTGGTGTAGTCTGCGATCGCGGCCTGGAAGTCTCCTAATTTAAAGTAGGCTAGCCCTCGTTGATAATAGGCCTCGGCTAAATCAGGCTGGTCTTGTAATATCTGATTAAAAAGTGAGATCGCACCCTTGTAGTCCTTTTCGCTAGCTTTGGCGATAGCTGTTTGATAAGATTCTGAAGTCATTCGATCATGTTAGCCAAAAGCCAAAAACATATAGCCCTTGCAGGCAACACACCGCCTATATAATAACTTTTTCATAGTTCAAACCGCTATTGTTGTCCCAAACTCTCACACCCTGTGAATTTTCTGCATACAATGCATACCAAAATTTGACGGGAGTAGGTGTCTGTGAGTCTACCATTTCCACCTCCCATATTTCACTATATCCTCCATAAGAGTCTGGCTTATTTTCTTGCCAGACGGCCTCTGACCAACGTACTGTCTTCCATTGGTCAACAGTCCAGACAGCACCTACTTGATGATTAGGGGCAACAGGTTGGACATCTAAAACGACTTTTAATTGTGTCCAAGGACAATCTGTCGGTTGCTTGTGAGCTGCCGAAGTTTCTTGAATTCGCTGAATTGTGGTCCTTTCGTAAGATTTCTCCTCAGAACTCCACCTGGGCTCGGTAAACCCGCAACCATGAGTATTGTTCTGTTCATTTTGCTCAACAGCAGTTTGGTCATAAACTGTACTATAAAGATCGCTTGCCATATCTCTACTATTCAATGAGTTCTCGTTTAAGGTTAGGTAAATATTGTGAGGAACTTATGAGTGTAGCCGCTACCGCTACAACAGCAACGGCCAGCTAGTCAGGGTGGCATTGCACGCCACCTTGACCAGCAAGCATTACTTGACTTCCCTCAGGGCAGCCTCTGCATTGACTAACCCACCACCGAAGAAGAACTGCTCTACTGACAGTGAAGCAGGCAGCTCTCCTTGCCTACGTAGCTCTTCATAAAACTGTTGTTCTTCTTCAGATACCGTTAGCCCGTCATAACTTGCAGTTGCGTTGAGGATAGAAATTAACTGTTCTCGGCTGAGAAGGTGTTCTGTATCTTCTCCTTTCATCAGGGCAAATGTGCCTGATACGATGGGAGCTGAAAAAGAAGTGCCCTGAACCCACAGATATCCCCCTCTATAATCCAAGGTGGTTCCCCACCGTTGGGTGGGCAGATCTATCCCACGCCATAAATCATCGACCCAAGTACCTCCTGTGGTCAGAATGCCCCCCACCAGAGGTGGCGTCCAAAGGTTTCCTCCGGGAGCAACAACATCTAAAGAGGGAATCCCTGGAATATCAAAACCACCAAAATTGCTATAGGGGGCTCGATTGCCCTCCAATGTGATTGCTCCGACGGCAACGACGCCAGGTAAACCGGCAGGAAATGCCACAGTTGGCATACCATCGTTACCTGCTGAAGCCACAATGATCAGGTTGGGGTGTTCCCTGAGCGCCCGGTCAATCTCCAGGGCGATGGCGGGGCTGGGAAATAGGCGACCCAAACTAAGGTTAATGATCTCAGCTCCTCGATCCGTTGCATACCTGATGGCATGGAGCAAGCTCACCGTCGTACTCTCGCCACCCAGACCTGCAACACGTACTGGTAAAAGTTTGACGTTGGGAGCCACACCGCTCAGCCCTTGCTCTTGAAATGACTGAGCTGCGATTAACCCAGCGGTCATGGTGCCATGAAACTCGCTGCTTAGTCCCAGAGCCAGGATGATGCGAAATCTCTGGACAATTTCCTGCTCTGAGCAATCTGGTTGACCTGGTGGGCAAAAGATGATGCCTTTTAACTCTTCTGGAATATCCTTAAACAGCTCTTGGAGCAGCTCTTGATCGGATAGCTGAAGCACCTTCATGATGTCTTGAAAAATAGGCTGTAACTGTTTGATTTCGTCCTGGCTGATGCGTGTATCAGGATCGCCGGGACAGGTTTGTGAGTTGTTTAAGTCAGTTGTACCAACTCCAGAAAAATCCCAACCATGCACTTCGCCAGGACATTGATCGGGGCTATCAACGACATGAAGTGTGTCTTGCAAGTCGGGATGATCCCATTGGATCAGGCTATCAATTACAGCTACTACCACCTCGCGGCTATGATTGCTTTCCTGCCAGGCTTCTTGCGCACGAATATCTGTACGAGGTGTTGATCCATTTACCTCGCGACGGGAGTGCTCGGCAGAACACTGTACCAAATCACCTAGTAACGAGTCGGATTCGAACGTTATTTGTTCTAAACATTGTGATAACGGTTGGCTGTGAAGATGCCACTCCAGTGGAATGAGACCACTGCGAGCGATGGATTGTTGTACCATTGACAAATCTGTTGGGGAAGCCATCAATTGAGCCGCATCCAAAGTCTCAAAGCGAGTTCTATACTCCCAGGTTGATGGCGGTATTTCTTGGGAAATTGATTGAATAAAGTGAGGCGTTGCGTATTCTATGTCGGATAACTGATTGAGCTGGTTGGCAACCTGCAAGACTTGTGAACCGGATACGAATCTAGGACGGACTAGGTAAAGGCTTTCTGCAAACTGCAGCTGGTGAATCACTTCTAGATTCTGTTGACTCAGGATTGTCTGAATTTGACTGGGTGAGAGGGTAGGCTCAAAACTGACTAAAATTTCGTCTGGTAAGACCAGAATTTCATCATAATTTTGGCGGGTTAATACGGGTAGTATTCGCTTGGTGTCAGGGAATTGTCTGATCTCCTGCTGAATCTCTGTGAGGGTTGCTGCTGCATCTGTTCTTAATGTCACCAGAGCATAGGTCTCGCCCAGTGGCGTGACGTCTACATAGGTCTCGCTCATTGGCGTGACGTCTATATCGCCAATGTTGTCGCTTTGTCCCCGTATCTGATTAGCTTGCAAATGTTGCTGTAGCCGCCAATAGAAGGGGCTGTCTGAACTTCCCCGCTCTTTGCTGGACTCGCTTTCAACTGCGATCGCATCCTGTCGAGACCTGAGTGGAATTTGTTGATCGAAGTAAAAATAGAAAAGTTCGCCAGATTGCTCAGATTGCTCAGAGAGTTCAGGCTGAGCCGTCACTGTTAACTGCTGGGGAGGGCGAAATCCATCTACAACCCAGATGCTAGTGGTTAAGAGCATCCAAGAGAACAACTGCTTGATCATGGTCAATACCTCCATCCATACCGCCAGTATTGTTAACTCTCCCCCAAAATTGGGAGACTGTAGAGCTGCGCTTGCAGAGTGGGCCTTGGCATCTAGAAATAATGCCGTTGCTGACTTAGGGGATGCAACGATCTGTCAAAAATGCCACATACCCACACGTTGTCGATAAAATCATCCCGAGGATCAGCAACGCCAAAACTAGTACCCGATGGCAGAAATTTGACAGCTATTTCATCCACCCATCCACCTCTGATAGTGGACAACCTTACGCCACAGAGTACTCGCTTGGATCGCCAACTTAAACCAGGTTTGTCTAAACAAATTTTATCTACCAAACAGGAGATGCTAGCGTTTTGTCCTCACCCAGTTACAAATGATCATGATCAGAAATACCTCCTGCCAGGGATGCCTTCTCCAGAGGGCTCCAGTCCCCGGAAAGAATAAAACTGGCCCAATAATATGGGTGTTGATAGTCCGTATTCCTCAGTAATGTTATTTTTGCCTGACGCAGGGCCTCCTGCCGACCTGCCCCTGTTAGTAAACGTTGGTAGTAATCCACCATCATGGCTTTTGTGGCTGAATCACTGACCTTCCACAGGCTAATGACTTGGCTTTGAGACCCAGCAATCACTAGCGCCCGCCGTAAGCCATATACCCCTTCGCCATTATGAATGTCTCCAAGCCCTGTCTCACAGGCAGATAAGACAACTAATTGGGTGCCCCCCAGATCTAAGCCAGCCACCTCCAATGCCGTTAAGACACCATCATCACGACCGCTACGGCGACGATTGAACCCTGATAAAGCTAACCCCGATCGCAATAACGGATTCTCAATTTTGAACGTTTGATACTGTGGTGGGCTGAAGAAATTCCCTGAAAACGGTTGGTGTAGTGCCAGTTCCTGGTCAGGTAAAAAGAATCCGTGACTGGCTACGTGCAAAATATAAGGCCCCTGCACCTGTTTGAGGCGAGTTTCTGTTGCCGCCATACCCAGCAGCACAGTGGCATCAGGTAGCAAGTTCTGAATGGCCTCGCTTTCAGCCTGGGTGCCTGGCAAGGGGCTGTAGTTCAAAAATGCGAGGTCACCAGAGCGGAGATGCTGGTTGTTGCTGACTGCTACGGGTGAGCTATCTATGAGGCGACTCGCATTATCATAATCAGGATTGGCTAGCACTAGGGGTGCTTGGCGATGCTGGGAAGTGGTTGACAGCCGTAGTAAGTCGCGACCCGAGGTTAAATAGCTAACAGAGTAACGATCTAGCTGATACTGTTGCTGTTCATCTACCAGCACTTCCCAGGGCAGCAGACTCAGCGTACCGTCTGGTGATAACAACAGGCTATTGGCCTCTCCTAACAAGGGGCGGATGGGTGACATCAGAGCTGCATCCAGGGTGCGAGCTAGGGGCCTGAGTTGATCGATGGAGGCTTGGATTGCGATCGCACTGCGTAAATCGGCAACGGCTGCATCAATCAGGGCAGCTTCTCCCAAATCAGCCCACTGGGGTGGCCCCACCGCCTGCAGCACATAAGCCCCATAGCGTGGACTGCCCCACCGTGCGCCTGCGCCTGCCTGGTGGCTAAAAGGAACGTAGCGGATAATCTCCACCAGCGCCGCATCTTGGGGAATCATTGCCTGGACCGTCTCTAACCCACATTCCGCCCTCTGGATTGTCACATTTGGAATAATGAGCGATGATACACGTCAACATCGTCGCAAAGGGTAGCCTCTTATCGATATCGTCGTCCAAACCGTAGACCATCTAGGCATCGTCGCGGGTATTGTCGATGAGCTGGGTGTGGTTGAGACCATCAATGAGTGTCTTGGCCAAGATCCGCATGAGCAGATCAGCGCCGGGATAGCAGTAAAAGCGATGATCTTGAATGGGTTGGGGTTTGTATCTGCCCCGTTGTATTTGTTCGAGCAGTTTTTCGAAAGCAAAGCCACCGAGCATCTGCTAGGCTCCGATGTCTTGCCTCAGTATCTGAATGATGATCGCTTAGGGCGTGTGTTAGATCGTCTCTATCAAACGGGCATCACATCTGTGTTTTTGGCCATTTGCCTGGAAGCCGTCAAGCGCTTTGACGTTAGCTGTGAGCGAGCCCACTTAGATGCCACGTCGATGAGTGTGTCTGGGGACTATGTACAATCGACTGATACGGGTTCCCTAGCCGCAACGGTGCCGATTCAAGTCTGCCATGGCTATTCGCGTGACCATCGCCCTGACTTGAAACAGTTTGTGATGAATCTGGTGTGCTGGGGAGATGGCGATATCCCAGCCTTCCTCGAACTGGCCGATGGGAATCAATCGGATAAAGCTCGCTTTGCCGGACTCCTCGGCGAGTTCCAGCAACAATGGGAGTTTGAAGGGGTCCATGTTGCCGATTCGGCGCTCTACAGTGCCGATAATGTGCAGCAATTGGGAAGCTTGCGGTGGATCTCTCGGGTACCGTTAACCCTGGCCCAAGCCAATGCCCTGATTGAAGACATCGACGACAGTGCTTTTCGTCCCAGTCAGCGCGACGGGTATCGCATCGCTGAGGTGTGTTGCACCTATGGCGATGTACAGCAACGGTGGATTGTGGTTGAATCGAGCCACCGTCAAGCCTCGGACTTGAAACAATGGGAGAAGCGGTGCGCCAAATCCACCCAACGCAAACAAACTGAGTTAGACCGTCTTAGCCATCAACCGTTTGCGTGTGAAGCGGATGCCCAGAAGGCAGTAGAGCGGTTTGAGAAGACCTTAAACTACCATCTCATCACGGACTCTAACATCGTTAAACAGGCTCACTATGGCCACCCCGGACGACCGGCCAAAACCGCCCCACCGACCTCCGTGAGCTATCACGTTCAGGCCACCTTGACACTCGACCCTGAGGCCGACGCCCTGCAACGGCGCAGAGCAGGACGATTTATCCTGGCCACCAATGTCTTGGCATCACCTGAGATCCCTCTGGAGGAGGCAGACACTGACTCAATCCACCTTTCAACCGATGAGATTCTCTCCGAATATAAGGCGCAACAGGGCACCGAGCGAGGGTTTCGGTTTCTAAAAGACCCATTATTTTTCACCTCCAGTGTCTTTCTTAAATCCCCTGAGCGCATCATGGCGTTGGGGATGATTATGGGCCTGTGTTTACTGGTCTATAATCTAGGCCAGCGACAACTTCGAAATGCTTTGAAAGTTGCCCATGAAACCCTGCCTAACCAACTTGGTAAACTGACTGAAACGCCGACGCTACGATGGGTCTTTCAATGTTTCATGGCCATTCATATGGTCAGTATTAATGGCCAACAGCAGATCGTAAATCTGACCGAAAATCACCGAAACATTCTGCGTTTCCTTGGCTCTGCTTCACAAGCCTACTACTTACTCTGTTGAGAAAACGCATTATTGTCAATGTGCCACTTAAGAGGGCGGAATGTCGG
>NZ_AWNH01000003.1 GCF_000482245.1 Leptolyngbya sp. Heron Island J
CTAGTGCAGTCTCAGGTCATCTCTTTTCCAATAATCCAAGAACCTGGATAATGGTTTGAAGCCACCGAGTCTTGATGGTTATCCAATGCCCAAGTCCCTCAAAGTTCGTCCTCTGAGCCCAGATGAGAAAACCGCCTTGGAAGCGGGTCGTCAGTCTTCCGAAGGGTTTACCGTGCGTCGCAGCCAAATCATATTAGCCAGTGCAGCGGGTCAAACACCCCCTGAGATTGCCAAGTTTGTGGGCGGTACTCGCCAGAATGTATGCCTTGTGATTCATGAATTTGAGGAACGAGGGTTGGCGTGCTTAGTGCCTCGTCCAAGTGGTCCCAAACCCGGCGATGAATTACTGTTCGATGCCACGAAGCGCGAACGATTAAAAACCATTGCTCACACCAGTCCCCGTGAGTATGGGCAAGCACGGTCCATATGGACCCTCAAAAGTCTGGCCCAGGTATGTCACGAGCAAGCCTTAGTAGAGGTCCCGGTGAGTCATGAAACCATTCGCCAAACCCTGTTACTGATGGGAGTGAGTTGGAAACGAGCTAAACAATGGATCACCTCTCCTGACCCGGACTATGCCCGAAAAAAGCGGCAACGGGACCGTCTCATCCTCATGGCGGCTCAACATGACACCTGGGTGGTTGGGTTTCAAGATGAGGTGTGGTGGTCCCGATTGACATACCCCGATATGCACGCTTGGAGCGAGGATGAGCCCCTCAAATTGCATCAAAAGCACTTTGAGAAAACAGACTCTGAGCCCAAAGCGATTGCCTGTTATGGTCTCTGGTGTCCCTGCTTAGCCATCATGGTGATTCGATTTGTCCAATCCCGACCGGTTAGCGATCTGACCTGTCAATATTTAGAGTGGGTCTGTCAATCACTCTATGCCTTAGGTAAACGCGTTTTGGTCCTAATTTGGGATAACGCATCCTGGCATGTTTCAAAAGCCGTGCGTCAATGGGTTCGAGACCATAATCAGCTCATCAAACAGACGGGGGGATTGCGGTTGATTCTCTGTTTGCTTCCCGTGAAGAGCCCCTGGCTCAATGCAATTGAACCTAAATGGGTACATGCCAAACGGGCCATTGTTGAACCCACCAAGGTGCTTACAGCTGATGACATTAGGCAACGTGTTTGTGACTATTTTGAATGTGAGGTACTTCCCTCTTTAGTAAAAAAGACTGCTTGATTCTGCACTAGCACATACCTTTAAGCAACTCCAATACTCTCTCCGGCCACTTCAAGCCCCCATCCCACCTACATTCATTCCCACCAACCGCTACTACGACCAGATAACCCCACCTCCGACCTTAGTCTGACATCTCAGCCCTAAAGTCTCCCGAATTCTCCACTAAGGTCTGACCGAGCATGAAAGTGCGCGCCGCGTAGTACGCGGGGACTCCTGGGACTTCAGTTCGTGGTGTTGTCGCTCCGCTTACCGCTTCAACCCTACACCCGGCTACCGCTACAACCTGGTCGGTTTTCGGGTTGTGTGTTCCGCGCCCAGGATTCTTCAGTAGTCCTTTACCCTTCTTACCCTATTGCGCTTTGCTCAGGTTGCAGGCAAAAGTTTTACTCCCCAAGAAACCGCTGACGCTCAACCTCAGGGAATCAAGAATACCGATGTACTACAGCTGTGTTAAGGCACACTTCACGCTTCCTGGAATGTATCAAGCAAGCTGAAATTAATAAGTGTAGATGCAGAAAGCGATTCTAACTTGACAAGCAGAGTCGCTTTCTGTGTTTGAAGCCATCATCCATCGATTATGGAAAAGCTAGAAAAGCATGTTCAGTCGCTTATTGTAAATCTTGTGAAATTGGCCCCATCTGGGGTTGGTTTGGGTGTGACAGTGCATTCAGTGCTTAACACTCAATGGACCCAGGCCATGCTCCTATCCTTTATGACAGCCTGTTCATCGATATGGATAAAATTCAGTGGCCAGTTCATGGAGGAAGCTGAGAAGGAAGCTGGAAAACGAGGTGGTGGCTTAGCTCAATGGATGTTTGTAGTCGGAGATCGCACGGCTATTGCCCTAAAGGAAAAAACGCTTAGTGCTTGGCGGCATTTCACATCAGACTTTGAGGACAAGTACTATGAGCGACTAACCTATATATGCCGTAACTATGAAACTCAAGGACTGGATACGGATAAGTACCTGAACCTACAACGGGTGTTCGTACCTCTTAAGATTTCGCAAAAAAGCTTGGCTAGGATTTCTCCAAATCTGATTCAGAACTCGTCAGAGGAGCTATCGAAACGCCAAGACATTGGTCAAATTTTAGTCAGGATGTCAAATAATTATGCGTTTCGACGGTTGGCTATTTTAGGCGCACCTGGCTCTGGTAAAACAACATTATTACGATATCTGACACTAGCTTATATTAGTCGGCAGCAAAGAAAACTACTCAACCCAAATGCACCATCTTTTATTCCAGTGCTCATATATCTGCGTGATGTACGAGAGGAGATCTCCAGCAATCCCAAAATGCCATTGACTAAGTTTATTCATAGGTGGATTCAAGGATTGCAAGAGATTAACCCACTAGAACCCCCCAAAAATTGGGTTGCTAATAAATTAAAGCGTAATCAATTTCTAATCCTGTTGGATGGATTGGATGAGATCGCTGATGAGACTGAACGACGAAAGGTCAGTCAATGGGTCGATTTTCAGATGAAAGAGTACCCAGAAACAGCATTGATTCTATCCTCTAGGCCATTGGGATATAAAAACGCCAAACTTCGACAAGATGTCACTGTATTAGAGGTGCAGCCCTTTAGTTCTGCTCAAGTAGAGCAGTTTATACATAACTGGTACTTGGAAACAGAAATCCTACGTCACGATTCAAAAAATGATGAGGGAGTGCACGAGAAAGCCCATCAACAAGCCAAAGATTTGATTAAACGGATTCGAGACAATGCTCCATTAGCTACAATGGCTGTCAATCCTCTATTATTAACGATGATTGCCACGGTGCACCTCCGAGGAAGTGCGCTCCCTGGTAAACGGGTTGAGCTTTACAAAGAGATTTGTCAAGTTTTATTAGAAAAACTGCAGAGGGCAAAGGGTATTACTGATACCTTAACAGGTTCTCAAAAGTTATCTGTCTTGACACCATTGGCGTTTACCTTAATGGAAGACGAAGAGCGTTCATTCTCGCTCACTCCCAAGATTGATCAACTTCTTCAAGAAAGGCTTAAACGCTTGTCTTCTAATACACCTGCTTCAGATGAATTCTTAGAGAGGATGCGAGAAGTGAGCGGTTTGTTAATTGCCAAAGAGGAGGGAGTTTACGAATTTGCTCACCTGAGTTTTCAAGAATATCTTGCCTCAGTGGAAATCAAAGAATCCAATAATGAGACGATATTAACCAGCGCGATTGAAACACCTAAGCAGCTTTCCTGGTGGGCTGAAACTATTCGACTGTACTGTGCTCAAAATGATGCTAGCTCAATTATTCAAGCCGCATATCGTTCTGAAAATATTGATACGCTATCGTTAGCATTCGATTGCTTGGAAGAAGGGTTAAGTGTGAAACCTTCTGTGCGAGAAGCGTTAGAGACACGGCTGATTCAGGGACTAGAGTCTCCTAATAGAGACCTGTTTAGGGTAGCCGCAGAAGTCAGGTTATCTCAACGTCTCAATCAATTGTTCAGAATTGACGAAAAAATAGCGATTGATACGAGCTACATTACTTGTTCAGAATATCAGCTGTTTATTGATGAACAACGCCAGCAAGAGAACTACTATCAACCTGATCATTGGGGTACGTATCATTTTCCTTCTGGCACAGCTAATAAACCTATCACAGGTATTAGAGCGACTGATGCTCAAGCTTTTCATAAATGGTTGAGTCAGCGCACTGGACAACACTATCGATTACCATACGTCCAAGAAGCTCAAGAGCATTCTATAGAAAATCCCGAGATCGCTGCATGGAGCCAAAAGCCGAAATCAACAGAGTACGAAATGGTAGGGGTATCAGCAAAACAATGGCAACAATGGCAATCAGCTCTAATTGACTCATTGGGGGATCTCATCTGGCAAGATTTTAACCATGCCCGTGCCCGTGCCCGTGCCCTTACCCTTGTCCGATCCCGTGCCCTTGCCCTTGCTTCTGCCCTTGATCTTGACCTTGCTTCTGCTCTTGATCTTGACCTTGCTTCTGCTCTTGATCTTGACCTTGACGATGCCCGTGCCCGTGCCCTTGACCTTGATCTTGACCTTGCTCGTGCTTTTGACCTTGACCTTGCCCTTGACGGTGCCCTTGCTCGGGAACGTACTCGGGATCAGGACCTTGATTTTGCCCTTGACCGGGATCTTGACCAGGATCGGGACCTTGACTATGTTCGAGCTTATTTAAGCATCTTTTTGTTGACCTTAGAACCCTTGATCGAAACCTCTGAGCAACATCTAAAATCTCAGAGTCAAATATTTTGGGATAACAAAAAGACTCAACAATATAACCGCGATAAAAACCGTCTAATTCAACAGTTAAATGCTATGACTGACGCTTATCTTGCCTTTGCCATAGTTCACTTACGGCAAGAAAATAAACTACCGGCTTGGGAAAGTATCCGAATTGTTAGAGATGAAAAGGAATAGTGCTGGTCGCTTTATTCACGCCACACCATCTTCAAAAAACTTCAGTACCCGCTCACCCTACTTTAGGCGGGTAGTTCACTTCAGGACCTTATCCCACGCCTAACCGGTAAAACCCATTCCTGCCAGTATCTCGAATAGCCTGAAGCGCTTCTTTATGCATCGCCGCTTGCAGGAGCACACACCCTGGCACGTACAACAGGTCACAACCTTTGTACTTTTTGAGCCATTGAGCAATACTGGCGCGATCTCCAACCCCCTTAGGCGGCATCTTCGCCTTCGCTGTTAGCCTGGCAGCTCCTTTCTCCAGCAGGCCCGGAAAAGCCATGTCCCTTTCAACTGATTCTCTAAGCACTGACTCCAGAGCAGCATGAGAATCCCATAGCTTCCCATCATGGATAACCCAGCTATGGAACGTGTATAAATTATCGTAACTACCAATGCTGCTATCCCAGGCAAACGCCTGCCCTGCCATCGCCTTAGCTTCATCGCCCAGGTACTCAGCCCCACGATAAGCACGGTACAGGCAGTCATAGCCCATGTACTCGCTGATATGAACAAACTGGTCATCTAAGTTTGCGATCGCAGTCGGTTGGGTATGAGCGTGTTGTGTCGTCTTCCCAAAACCTGTAGCCATTATTCCTAGTCCTCATCCACTAAAGCATCATTGAGTATTGCTACCACCTGAACCAGAAGCCCATGATCTAGACGCTCAAAAAGCTTTCCGGCTATCTCTTCAGCGCCAACACCCTCAGTCCAGGAAACTGTAATTCGCTTCGAGCCACTCAGGCGTTCTCTTACGAACTCAGTGGCCTTTCGCTTATACTCTGGACGCTCAAGCAGGTTCATTGGAGCTGGGTTCTCCTCAACCCATTTCTCTAGCTCAGCTCCGATTCTGTCTGCCTGTTCTTTAACCTCTAATTGCTTAGGCGTTGGCTTATGTTGGTTTACCCTGGGGCCTAACTTCACCGCCTCACTCTGGCCCAGCAACCCAGAGTGGTATAACTCCCTGGCAATCTGGGGAGCACGAGCGATCGCACGGGCACGCTTTTGGCGCTTCTCCTCTGCTTCGTTAAGTGGTTTCGGGACATCATGTCCCGAAACCAAATCCTTTTCTGTGTACTGGTTTCCGTTGAAATTCCCCTCTCTAGCATCTTCAGGTGTTAGAGCTTCAATAACCTCTCTGCGCATGTTCTCGAACTCTTCCATCTTTTGCCTGAGTTGATGGCGGAATGGAGCTTTGATTGCGTGTGCAAGCACTTCTTTGGAGACGCCTGCGCCATTCGGGTATGGATTCGTTAGGTATTCTTCTAATGTCGATGACGACTCTTGCCAGGTTCCTTCGCGGATGACCCCATGGATCATATTGATAAACAAGTCTGGACTGACACCTTTGGCTTCCGCAGCTTTTTCGATCCTCATTTACTTCATTGCTTCATCCCATTACTGTTGCTTGCATAGTCTTAATTCTTCAAATTATGTTCTTAATAGCTCAGCCTTTTGGGATGTCATGTTCTCCCAGCGATAGATAATTTCCTTGCAGTATCTAGGTAATATTTCGCAGCCGAAGCACACTCTATTAAGGTTTTCTGCCATTAACAAAGTTGTGCCACTACCTAGAAATGGATCGATCACTAAATCGCCCTCTAAGGTGAATGACTGAATTAGCCAGCCAATAAAGTCTTTGGGTTTTCGACCTTTATGATCACTTTCGCCCTTTTCGCTTTGAGAGAAGGAACAGGAGTTATAGTCACTAATTCCAAGATGCACTGATTCAAATTCTGAAAACAGTAATGCATTGATAGTGTTAGATGTGCCGATTGCACTATGACGACCGTAAACTCCTGGCAATGCATTGGTAAGCATCCATTTGTAATGCATGCTGGTTCCCTTGAGAAAGCTGGAAATCTGGGATGTTCCTGGAGTAACTAAAACATAATCAGCAACTTGTTCTAGCCAATCATGAGACCACTTAAATTCTTTGTCCCATTCATCTACGCCAACGTTATAGGGCGGATCGGCAAATGCCAGTTTAGCAGGACCGTCAAAATCCCATTCTGAAGAATCAATGCAATGCAACCGATGATCTCCTAGTCGCCACACATCTCCAGGGTTAACAGCAATGTCTTTGCTGCTGGATAAACTGTCATCAAAAGCTATCTTGTCTGCAGCTTCACTTCGTTGCGCTCGCAGTTGCTGATTTTTATGATCCTTGGCAAGTTGAAGAAACGCATTTTGAGTAATGTTTTTGCCACGGCCTTTAAAGTCAGTAATTGCTTGCTCAAATTCTGGCTCGGGCAATGATGCAATCTTTTGCCAGCGGCTAGATTCCATTTTTTGAATACCCAAATCTGAAAGAGTGGGGTTATCTTCGGGCGGTAACATGATGTTACTGCCCGAAAGTTGTTCCTGAATGTTGCCACGAGTTCCCTTGGCCTTCTCTATTCTCTGTAGAAACTCTCCGGCTTTACGTTCAGCCCTAATCCGAATTTCGGCAGCATACTGTTCTGCCTCACGGCTCATGGCTGCACGCTTTGCATATTCCTGAGCTACCTTTGCTGTGTCTCTGACGTGAATTACTTCCTGGAGTGTTTTGGCCTCTGACAAGGCTGTGCAGGCAACCTCTAATTTGATAATTGCTGCTGACTGCGTTGATGATTTTGTCATTTTTAAAAATCTGCTAAATCTATATTCCAAATATGCTGATTCGCAGCCATTAACTTTTCATTTGCATTGCCACCAAAAGGAGACAAAGCTATGTACTGATTGCCAACACCTAGATTGATGGTGTCACCAATTCCAATCCATGGATAGCCACCTAACAGCTGCATCGCTAGATACTGTTGATAACCATCATCCCCCAGCTCTCGCTTTACATGATCGGCGTCAGCACCAACTCCTAAACCCTTGCCGTACCATGTTGTATGGCATTGAGCCAGCACATCTTTTGATATAGCTGTTACCCGCTGACTGATAATGGTCCAGCCAAGGCCATACTTACGGGTAGTATTGAATGCATCAACAATGACATTGCTGACTCCATCTTGCTTTTTGCGATCTTGGGGTACCCAGCGAGGACCTTCATCCAGGATTACCTTCGCGTTGACCATTTCTCCACTTGTATGGAATGCCTTTTCAGCTTGGCGAGTAGTCTTCTCAAAAATTTCCTGCATTACAAATTTCTGATCTTCAGCAGGAATGCCAAACATTTTGATAACTACAATCTTTCCATGCCAGAGAAAGCCCTTAATGAGGCTATCAATCTGATGTTCTCCTCTAAACAAGGATGCAACTTCATTTTCATAAGCTTTCATGAATGAAGCTCTGAGCTTTTTCCTCTCTATTATCGCACCAAACAAATTTAACTTATCTCCTCTGGTGCGACCGGTGAAGGTGACAGGGATCATGTCCATAATGGACTCAAATAGCTGTGATTCATTAACATCATCAATTTTGACCTTGCCATCTCCAAACAGGTCTTCGGCAACTCTTTCTGCCAGCTCTCGGGCCTTGTCTCCATTGGTAGAAAGCCGCTTGATGAGAAGTGGATAGAGCCTGCTGACAAAAACTGCTTTACTGCTAAGGGCAATATCTTGAATGTTCAAGATTTCATAGCTTCGACCTCCCTGCTCTAAAAGCTCAAACATATCGAATTTAAACTCTCCCTTTGAGTGAGAGCCTTTTCGAGATAAATCCCCGGCAGTATCCGGAATCAAGCAACCCATCTCAGGGCAAGCCACGAGCTGGCAAACAATATCCATCGCTGCCTTGACGGTTTTTCCAGAGCCGTTACGTCCAAAATAGGCATCATGCTTGGCTTCTCCCCATCCTCCATTTTCTTGTTCCTGGAAGCCCTTGTTGATTATGCTGATAGGTACATCTGAATATCCGGATAGATGACCAATTACGGCCTGATTGTTTTTCTCAGGTCTATACTTATCCAGTCCGTTTGCACCTACACGAAAAACTGGAGTAGCACTGGAAGGAGGAGTTGCTCTAGGGCCAATTTGTTCACTGTCTTTGTCAACGCACGAAATAAGGTCAATTGTGGCGTTACACACATCAGCAGCACCCGACAAATACTCGATACGCCCATAGTGAGCAATAACCGCAGTCATTGAGGGATTTTCGTGATAAGGATTACGCATGGAGACTATCCCCATTCTCCCTAATGCCCACTGATGTACATCTTCCCCATCGATTTCTAGCTCTACTAGGCTTCCGTCCAATCGCTGGTCCTTAGCTTGGTCTAGAATTGTGACATCAATTGAATTCCCTTCGCAGGAGTTCACCACTGCCACTGCCTTAGAATCAATACTCATTTGTTGATTTCCTCTGTTCGGTTAGGTCGAAATAGTTCTGGAAAGGCGATCGCGTTCGCGCTGCCATAAATTTGTTTGAATGGATGAACTTGCTTTGCCAGTTTGTCTGCCAGCCACAAGCCATATGGCTCAATTAATCCAGGGGTGCTGCATTGATAGGTCAGGATCTTAAGAAGATCTTGGACTTTTTGATTGAGCCCCTCCCGAGAAGAAACGATCTCAACTCTTATCACTGGACTATGAGGAGCAGGTTTAAAGAAGAGGAAATAAAAATTGAGAGCAAACTTTTTATACTCTTCTTCATTGCATTCACGCCCTCGTCCCTTTTTGGCGACATCAGATAATCCTAGTAGATTCTTACTACCTGACTTCAGCTCAACATCCTTAAATGGCTTGGGTTTGATATACTCTCCAGCTTTAAGAATCTGACTCAGCAGCAACCGGTCTGATTTGGGGTACGCAAACCACTTACCTCCTAATGCTTCTCGAATCGCTGGAAGCTCTTTTAAGCGGTGAAATGTGTAAGTTGAGGTGCTTTTTTTGGAAATGGCAAATAAATCCTGCCTTTCTTTGTTAAAGATACTGGAGTAGACGGTTTTCCCAATAAAATCATCACCCTTGGGCAAGCAAGCAGGATCTACGACCTCTTTGAACAAGGACTCCAGCTTGTCCGTGTATTCTGTTATTTCGCCTAGAAAATTTGAGTCGGATTGGGTACGAAATAAATTCCCTAGATTCATATTCAGGCCTTGCAATGAGCCGTCATACAATGTGTAGCCACAGCGATTCATCGGAGCAAGTGCTAAGGCCTCTGCTGCCGCCATTACTGGTGAAGCCAGCATGCCAAAAGATTCAGAATTGGGAGCACATACGTGATGATACTGAGCTTGCAAAGGTGTCTCAGTGCCAGTTGAGACATTTACCGCCAAGGCCAGCAGGGTTGAAAATTCACCCGAAGTAATCGTCGCACTTGAACCATCGACAACTCTGATCGATTCTTCAGAGGAAGAATCATCATGAGTTTCAATCCAGCTGTTTCCTAGGAACGCATCCCTAAGAAGATCCTTACAAGAATCCATATCTGCCTGGATAGCAGACATCATCCGACGATCTTGTTCAAACTCAGGCATCACTTTGTCAGCAATGCTTGGAATGACTAAGACAGAGTCATCATCCAATTTATTCATTTGTTTGTTGTGGCTTTGGCGTCTCACCGATACGGCTGGACTGCTCAATACGCCATTAACTTTTCGCCAAGAGTATAGCACTTATCTCGCGAATATTTGCAATAAGCATATTTACTCATTTAGATTGTTAACACTTACTTTATAGCGGGCCATGGTCTCAGTGAGATGGAAGATTATTTGGCTCATGGTTATTTCTTAGTCTTGATTTTCAGTGCTTGGAGGCGTCAACAACCTGGACTCAATGGCTTCCCATTCCTTACGAGAGACTCGAACAGCTGAATTCTTGCAATCGATGATCAGCTTGGTAGCGTAGAGGTATTTCTCTAGGGCTTGGGCTTCTGCGGGTGAGAAAGTTATGAGTTCTCTGTCTAAGTGGAAGAAGGTTAGAAACGTTTCAGTTAGTTGATCAGCAAAACTTCGCCATGCGTTAGCTGTAGCCTCATTGGAAGGGATGTGTTCTTTGAGGGCTTCTAGCTTTTTTGAAAGTGCTTTGTGATTAATGGCACTGGCTCTGACGATGGCGCTTATGATGGCGAAGACTCTGACACTGGCGATGGCTCTGGCGATGTCGCTGTCGCTGGCTCTGGCGCTGTCGCTGACACTGGCGATGGCGCTGTCGCTGGCGATGGCTCTGGCTCTGGCGATGGCTCTGACGATGTCGCTATCGATGTCGATAGCGACGGCGATGTCACTGGCTCTGGCGATGTCGCTGTCTCTGGCAACGGTTGTGACGTTCTTGCTATCGCTGTCGCTGGCGCTGTCGCTGGCGCTGACGATGGCGCTGGCGCTGTCGCTGGCGCTGGCGCTGGCGATGTCGCTGACGATGGCTCTGGCGCTGGCGCTGGCTCTGGCGCTGGCGATGTCGCTGGTGCTGGCGCTGACGCTGGCGAAGGCGCTGGCGCTGTCGCTGGCGATAACGATGGCGCTGATGATGTCTCTGGCGATGGCAATAACGATGGCAGAGTCTAAAAGTGACACCCTTGAGGCCAGCCTTTGACTACTAAGAAGTGAGCTATCGGTTAGGCTCATTGCCCACTCTAATAAGCCTTGCAATTTTGGTGAGCTAATAAATGCATTAGCTTGCCACTCCATCACCAGTAAAAGCTCATGACTTCGCCCACCTGTCAAACCTGAGGTTAATAGAAACACTTCTCGCCAGCGTTCGTCCGTCAAATGCTTGCTAACTAATTCTTCAATGTGCCAGTGGCTAAAGGTGTGCTTTGCTGTAAGGTATTCTTGAAGTGTCAAATGAGAAAACGAGTAAGCATTTGTTGCTCGCTCTACCAATATCCCTTGCTGGACCTCAATTGCCTCAAGGACAGCAGTGCCATCAGGATACTTTGAAGCACTTATTGTATCAGTCAGGAATTTTATAATCCGTTCAGTAATTTCCTGCTTTGAGAAAAAGAGTTGATCCTCTTTGAAACTTTGATAGGCAATGTCAGACAACAACTCTTTTTCCAAGTCGATATGGAAGCCTTGGTAAATCGGGTCTCGTCTAATTCGCTTTTCAGCAGCCCAGTCCTTCAATATGATATTTAGGGCCTCTTCATAGAGAGTGCTACGTACAGCAGGTAGTGCTTGAGAGCGGTCATAGACTAGGCACAAAAACGTAAGCAATAATGGAGTCTGAGCCAGCTCTTTAGCAGAAGCATTCTCTGATCGCTGCAGTATCTCCCAAAATTGATCAGCAGTCTTTGATTCTTCATCAAGTTCTGAGCTAAACCAGCTTCGAACGAATTGTTCTATTTGCTCATCATTGAACTCAGCCATCGTGACATCGGTAAACTGGCTGAAGCCGCCTTTGTAGGCTGCAACTCGGCACGAGGCGACAAAACGATTCTGCTGATATTGATCACAGAAGTTTCTGATCTGCTCAATGACAATGTCTACTTGTTCAGACAGCACTTCATCCAGGCCATCAAACAGAAGTAGCATCTTGCCTTCTGACAACATGGACTCAACTAGATTTTCAGTATAGGGGAATCCACTAACTTCCAGCTCTTTGGCAATCGCCTGCAGCAGAGTCATCTCTTCACTTTTGAAGGATTTAAGCTCAATGAAAACCGGCACTAGATTATGAGCTAAACGGTTTTCTAGCGCTTCTAGCCCAAGCTTTCGAAGGAAGGTACTTTTGCCCACACCCGGACCGCCCAATACCATCAGGTATTGGTTTTCATTGGCAGCCGTTAACCCATCTTGACGTTCATTGCTGCCGACTCTTAAAAGTCGTTCACCGGATTCTCGATAAAGATCCTCCAGGTTATCCAAGGAAAAATACTTGAGATCTGAACCCTTTAGAAATTTGACGGCTGTGTAAATCGTATCCAGCGGCTTTGCCTCATTCATCAAGCCAGAAAGTACCTTGATATTGCAATGCCGCTTTAGATAGCGCTGATGATAGTTTGCAGAGGCTTGGGCGATCGCCTGATCAGCCTTGATACGCTCTTGCTTCAACTCAACATCCTTTACTCCAGCATGATGCTGAGCCTTCAGGGAACTCCAAAGCGCATCAAAGATAGGACCAATTATCCCATTGACGGATTGACCGACGAGTTCTTCAACCATAGCCATGACCGCCTTCACTTCGAATCCAGTCTAATCGCTGCTGCTGTCGGTGGCGAGGCCGGAATGCATAAATAACCCCCAATGCGCTAGGCACTGGGGGCGGGTTTTGAGTGATGACTGTAAAGGCTTTACTATGGCTAGTGATTTGACCACTTTGTCTTAGCCTTTGGAACTATGCCTTGGTCGTGGAAAAACTTTACTGCTGAAAGAATATGAGAAGGAAGGTTAATCAATGGTGGATCACAATAACGTCTTTAGCGGCTCTCTCATTTATCAGTGCCTTTATTGTTATCGCCATTGATTCAAATTGGCTAGGCAATAATGACTGGTTTGACCTAGAGAGAGAGGTTTGGAGTAAGCCGATATGGGATTGGTTAGAATTATTAATCGCACCCATCGTGTTAGCAGTAGCCGGTTTCTTCGTCCGGCAGTTGTTAGAAAAACAAGAAGACGACCGGCGTAAGCATGAAGCACTCAAGGATTATTTGGATGATATAACCGCGCTATTTCTAAGCGATAACTGGGAAAAAGCGGTACAAGAAAAACTTAACCATCAAGAGGACGAATCTTCTAGGACTGAAGCGGGTAATCAAAAAGTCTTTGCCATTGCGAAAGCCCGGACGCTGGCAGCACTCAGTGAACTCGATAAAGGTCGACAACTGCAACTAATTTGGTTCTTGTCAGAATCCCGTGAATTAGTCAATTTTACGTTTCCAGGCAGAGGATTAGACCTCGAAGGCGCTATTCTGATACATGTCAATCTCGAAGGCGCTGATCTGAGTAACGTCAATCTCGAAAGAGCTCTTCTGATACATCCCAATCTCAAAGGCACTGATCTGAGAGGTGCCAATCTCGAAGGCGCTGATCTGGGCTCTGCCAATCTCGAAGGTGCTATGTTGGCGTACGCCAATCTCAAAGACATAAAATGGAATAACGAAATACAATGGGACAGCGTCAAAGGTCTCGATACCGCGAAGAACATCCCAGAGAAACTGAAAAAGCAGCTAAAGCTACCGCCTTATGATACGCCTTAGTCTAGTAGTACGGCAGAAGAAGAGGAACCAACCTTTGCCGCTGCTCCCTACCGCCCTGAAAGCTCTGATCCAGTAGCGTGAGCATTTCTCTGGGCAACTTCTAGATGGCATCCCGTAACACTAAATAACCCCCAATGCACTAGGCACCGGGGGCGGCTTTGTTATAGGAAGTATTCATAGTACGAACAGTACGTCTGCTCGCTTCACCTAAAATGACATCGGCCTAAATGAGTTGGCGTCCCCTCTGTCAGCATGTTCATCGAATTCTGATCAGCCCCCATAAACACATCAATAGTCTTTGAAATGTAGTAAATATTCTTTACTTTCGAGTTGGGTCGTGTATTTTCCAGGGATGAAAGGTTAATTGAGCTGTGTAGCATCCACCTAGCAAACCGGTTTTAATAGGCTATAGATACGGAAAGCGGCCCCCAACTGCCAAGTTAGAGCCGCTTTCTATGTATGTAACCTGTAGCCCTATGGTAACTGATGATCCGGATTTTTTTGGCTCATGCTAATGAAGATAAAGATGCTGTTATTGACTTGTATAACCGCCTGAAGGAAAGGGGGTTTGAACCGTGGCTGGATAAGGTTGATTTACTGCCTGGCCAGAGCTGGCGAGTCGAGATTCCGAAGGCGATCAAAAATAGCCAGGTATTTATTGCGTGCCTATCGCAGAAGTCGGTTCAGAAACAGGGCTATCTCCTGCGTGAGTTCAAAATAGCCCTGAATGAGATGGCGGATCGGCCCGCAGGCGAGATTTACCTGATTCCTCTTCGGTTAGACGACTGTCGTATACCAGAGCTGCGCCAAGAAGAATACGGCATCCAACTCTCCGATTTTCAATGGGTTAATTTGTTTGAGCCAGATGGGTTTGAGCGACTGGTTCAAGGAATTGAAGCTGGATTTCCTAATACCAGTCATTTCAAGAATGTTGCTGGTACATCAACAACCGTTACCAATCTCATTCCTCAAAGTATCAAAAATGATGTTGCAGAAGGGAAAGATCTGCTCGACATTGCACCAGAAGTAAATGCTCTGGCAGAAGTATTAGGGATGCGAGTACTTACTCCACCCTTGGCTGTTGGTATTTTAGGAGGCTGGGGCAGTGGCAAGTCTTTTGTGATGCATTTGATGCGTCAAAGCTTGAATGCTATTTATCAAGAGGCTATTTCCACAGAGCAAGCCTGGGCATTAAATGATAATGATAATCCTGATGCAGTGTCTCCTTATGTGGGGCATATCTATCAAATTTATTTTAATTCTTGGACTTATGCAAAGGCTGATATATGGTCAAGCCTAATGCAAAACATCTTTTATGAGCTCAACTATCAGCTTACTATTGAGAAGCACCTCCGCGATACCTTTGCTCTGCACGCAATAGTGACTGAGTTAAAGCTTTTTCAAGCAATAGATTCTGATGAGATGAAGACTTCCATTGAAGAATTGGTAGAAATCTATAAAGAAGAGGATTTTAACTGGGATGCCTTTGAGTCCGGGATAGGCAAAAAGCTATCAATAACCCGTGAAAAATTTCGTGATATCTGGTTTAAGGCACAAGAGTCTGCTCGAATTCGCCTCTGCGAAGGTGGAAAAATCTTGAATGTCGTTAGCAATAATTTGACAGTGCGTGAGCAAGGTGCAGCTATCGAAGCAGTGCTTGGTAAACAGGGACTTATCGTTTGGCAGAAGCTGATTTCCCATTCCAGAACCCAAGGTGTGATTTGGGATGAGCTCACCAAACTTCGTGAAAATGACCAAAAAGAGTTAGCTTCTATTGAGAAACGTTTGCTAATTGCTGAGCAGGATCTGGAACGGCAAACGAAAATAACTAAACTTTCTACCCGAAGAAAACTAGAACAGCGGAAGCTCACTATTGTTTGGCAACCCTTGCTTATCCGAGGATATGAGCTACTAGGAATTGAACCAGATCAAATTGACAGTTGGAAAACATTATTAAACACCCTTAGATGTTCACCAAGAACTTACATTGCCTTATTCTGTTTGACTGCATTTATAGTTGTAGGGGCATCGCCAAGTTGGTCTGAGCGAATGGCCGCCTTTCAAAGTGTTATCCAGGCTTATTTTAATATCAGTAAGATTTGGTTAATGGAGAGATACACTACATATTGGCCTCTTTCATTGCCAATAACCGGAGCATTGCTTCAAAAAATCTGGACTTCTTTAAAGCAGTACCTTAATGAAGTGAAGCAGGCACAGGTTCAGCTTCGTGGTAAATATGAAGAATGGCTGCTAGAAGAGAAAGATAAGCGTAATATTTCAAGATTATCTCAAGAAGTTGAAGGTTTAAGACTACAGGTAGAGGAAAAACGTCGTCAGGTTGGCTTAATTGCTAATAGAGCTTCCCTACTTGGTTTTATCAACAATCGCGTTCAGGAAGATTCCTATGGACAACGCCTAAACATCATTCACCAGATTAAGTACGATCTAGACAGATTATCTCAGCACCTAGTATACCAAGATAAGGACTTATCTTCTGGGCAAGGACATGATGCTAGAAAGCTTTTTCCTCGAGGTCCTGCCCGTGTCATTCTCTATATTGATGATCTTGATCGCTGTCCTCCAGATCGCGTTGTAGATGTACTTGAGGCAGTTCAATTGCTAATAAATACACCTCTGTTTGTGGTGGTACTATCCGTTGATGATCGTTATATCACCAGAGCTCTTGAAAATGTTTATAAGGGGATACTCAAACGCCATGGCAGTCCCTGTGGCCTTGACTATCTAGAAAAAATTATTCAAATCCCTTACCGCACTCGCCCTATCAGTAGTGATGGTATAGATATCTATCTCGAAAGCCAGATGGAAATTGACGAAGAAGAGAACTCCTTAGAAAATAAGCTCCAGCCAAGATTAGTAAAGCCTTCCTCTGAACCGTTAAATCTTAAAGCCTCTAGTGAACCAGTTTCCTCTGCAAAAAAAACTGAACACCCTCCCCCTCAGGTAGCCAAATTCACCCCAGCCGAGCTTCAAACTTTGAAAGAGTACTGTAGAGAAGTAGACCTGACTCCACGAACTATCAAGCGGCTGATCAATATATATAAAATCCTAAAAATTCTTTGGTTCCGGTTAAAAAGCGAGGATCAGGAAACATCTGAAGATGTCAAGAAATCTGTTCTAGCAATGCTTGTGCTCTCAGGAAAATATCCTAGCTTCATGCGAGAAGTGCTTGCCGAGATGGCTCATTATTACGGCGAACAGAATGCTGGGAAAACTGAACAGTATAAGACTCTGAAGACCTGTTTTGAAGAATGTTTGAAACAGCTTGATGATACTAAAGACTCATATCTTGAACGCGAGCTTAGAAAGTTCTCCCGTGCGTTTGAGGCGATTATCCCTAAGAGTCTAACTCTACATGAAATTGAAAAAAAGAATTTTAATTTGGTCTTGTCATTCTGTTTTGTGGGTGATATAGGCTACGATCCTGAGGATTATCACTTAGATGAGGAGTTCGAGTAACAACAGAGCCAAAAGAGGTGATAAGGGTTAATGCTAGGGAAGCTACTGTGAATTACTATTAAGCTTAAAGCTTGACGCCATTAAACTCTCCTCAAACATCTCAATCGCTTTCTTTTCCAATACTTCTAACTTCAGCTACTCACTTTTCCTGATAAACTAAGCCCTCTTCCCATCAAACAACTTTAATACTCTCTCCGACCACTTGAGGTGTTGATACGTGGTTGAATCCCCCCTTTGACCTGTGGCCATGCTCATTGCTGAGTACTGCTTACCCTTCTCAGTCGGCAGATAACTAGGTTCTCCCTTAGCCTTGTTCACATTCTTGTATTGAAGCTCCATCCTGATCAGCGCAACATTAATAGCCTTTGCGCTCATACCAAGTCGTTCACCTAAGCTGGTAGGAGTCAAATAAACAACTTCTGCCGTATTGGTCGCAGCTAATAGCTTCTGAGCTGGCATCAATGCTTGTGCGATCGCAGGAGAGATAACCTGAGCTGCCGAGATAGCCGCCCCTGCTTTGAGACTTTCCGATTGCTCTGGGGTGTTGCCTAGTTTCACGTTCTTAAGAGCAAGGTGGACTAATTCCATAACCCCTTTGGCTTGTTCGATTAAGTGGGTGGGCTGCCGAGGTACTCTACGAGCTGCGGTTTGCCTGGTTTGTGGTGTTGCTACCAGCCGCCGGGAGGCCTAATTGGGAAAGGATCGTTAAAAATCAATTCCTCTAGGGCTGGGTCAATACCTAGCTCTTCGCAGTCACGATTGGCTGATAAGGATATACCAGAAGGCAATTTTGTGAAGCATAATTTAGCGTGAGTAAGTTCCTCTTGAGTAAGCCCACTAGCACTCTCTAAATTGGCAGCCACAAGATAAGCACCCGACAGATTGATACCATATAGGTCAGCACCCGACAAATTAGCCCAAGCCATATAACTACCCGACAAATCGGCAAACTGAAGGTTAGAATCTACAAAATTGGTCTGAAACAAATAAGCACCCGACAGCTTAGCCAACCCCAAATCAGCACCTACTAAGTTTGCCCCCCCCAAGTCAGCGTCTACTAGATTGGCATTTCTCAAGTCAGCATCTGCTAAATTAGCCCCAAACAGGCTAGCGTCTGTCAGATTAACTCTAAACAGCAAAGAATTTGATAGATTGGCACTTCTCAAGTCAGCATCTGCTAGATTCGCCTTCAAGAGAACAGTGCCCGATAGATTGCTAGAGCGTAGGTCAACGCCCGATAAATTAGAATATGGCAATCTAGCATTCGGTAATTGGATTCCTACTAAATAAACTTGGCTCGGGAGATCATTCAATTGTTCATCTTCAGGTAAAATGCTCGTTGGTTCAGGCGATGTATCATCGACTGACTCTATTGAAAGATTAATTCCTGCCAAACTTTCAGGTCGCCAAGTACATATCCACAGGCAACTGGCCCGCCGTCGCCAATTGGCTCCAGGATAGTCATACGCTTTATTCCGAGGGGATGCATTCAAGAATTCTAAGGCATGTATCCGGCCTCCATTGCCAGGTTGACCATGGGCATTGGTGAGGGTTTGCCATGCGGTGAAAACTTCGGTGTCACGTCGCTGTTTCTCTGAGCCGATGTACATCCCAACAGCAATGATGAGCCCGACATTGCCGACTAAGCCTAGGAGATCCAATAAGGCTAGATTATTAGCCCATGTCAGTATGGGTTCTAGAACGTGCTTTTCTAGCTTGATAAATGGACGATTGCAGAGAAAAAGAATTGTTCTCAACGGATTTTTGATAACCTTCTCTGCTTCCGTCCAAATTTTGTCTTTATCAAGCAGCCTATCGTGTGGAAGCTGTTTTTCATATAACGCCCAGGCAACAAGATTTATTCGTTCCTGTTGCCTATTTTCGTGGATTGTCTTGGATTTTGGCTTATGCTTCCAGCTCAGAGGCATTGATATTAATCCGCTCAATTAAATAGAGCTTCACCTGAAAAGCTGCAAAATTCTGAATAGTGGTGAATGATTTAAGCTGCGCAGGCAAAGCCACTTCAACGAAGTATCGAAGCGATCAACGACCGTCCACGGTTTAGCGATGTGCGGTGTGGTTGGATGATGGGTTGGGGTTGGTTGAGATCGCAAATGCTAGAAGGCATTGAGATCGCTGCGCTAGGAGCAACTAGTCAAATCGAATCGTAACGGTGAATCTGAGCGGCAATGCATAAGCTGGTGCATTCACAGAAGTTTATCGGTAGACTGATCGGGTTACATCCAGGACCACAACCTACGATGATGGAGATCGCACTAGCGTATAGAAATTGCACTGAATTATTCCTCTTTTTTTGATTGCTTTAAACTAAATACTTGTAGAAATTCTTCTTGCTGGTCTTCTGGAAATAGTTTTTGATCTTCTCGTATTTGAGACTCATTAGAGAAGTGAAAATTTCCAAATGTTTTAGCTACTTCAAAAACAGATATAGCCTCCTCATAACGTTTCATCTTAGCTAGATATTGGGCAGCGAAATAAAACCTCTTACCTCGTCGATATCGATATGCACTATCGCTAAGTTGTGAAGAAATAATAAAAAAAATAGGCCAGAACATAACAAGCATAATTGTTCCTAGTAGTCCATAAAAACGCCAAGGTTCTAAAAGCCACCTAACTATCAGACCCTCGTCAAGTTTTACACGCTGTTTCAGGACTAATGAATTATTTTCAGATTCAACTTGAACTTCTGGGGCAAGCTGCAGAGCTATTTCAATATCACCATACAAAGTAATCTCCAGAGAAGAGTTCGGGGGTATCTCAGGTACTTTGGGTAAAACTAAATAGTTTTCTTTATCTTGATAATTAGCTTTTAGAGTTTCATTTAATTTCTTGGATTGTTCTGGAGTAATAAAGGTACCAGTAATCGTACTTGACCACAGATAACCCAGACGTGAGACTCTTAAACTTAAATCACTAGCTGTCTGATTGGATTGATTAAGAATCTCTATGTGAAGTTTACCTAGTTGTCCTCTTTGGAACAATAGCGATGCTTCAATAAGTTTCTCAACACTTATGCCATTATCTAACCCTGTCAATAATTCATATTCTTCTCGAAAGCCAGAAAGACTTTTCTCAAGAAAAACAAGCTGACGCTTTAAAGCAACACGCTCTTCATTACTTAGATTTGGTAAATCATCCAATTTTTCAGTCAATGCATTTATCACTTCAGCACTGTCGTCTAAATATTCAGGTGTCGAGAAGAACCGTCGACCTGACACATTAGACATCCACTCCCTGATATCTGGTGGTCGCGCATCTCCTGCTACATCAATTTTCACAACTATAGCTGGTCGTGTTACTCGTCTGTAGATTGGAAAAATCAGAGTCGGGCCAATTGTCAAAATAGCTAATAATGCTGCAATACCTTGTAGCGGTTCAGATTGTCTTCTAAGATTGCTCCAGAATCTAGAAAAGCTAGCTAACACCTGATTCATTGAGGATTTCTCTTACTAATCATCCGAACTTATTATGCTGTCTTTTGGATAGATTAGCAGTCTCAAAAGAGTACTCAATTTCTGTCAAATGGATAAGCGGCAAGAGGTTCCAAAGAGCATGACAGTGGTGTAGCTGCAATGACAGCAACAGATCTACTTTTTCAAGGCTTTCAGCGATCTAAGCAGAACTGTAGCATCAGGCTTTGTGATCATGTCTTCGTTTTTACCACTAGCAGCCGTCATCATGGAGTAAGGTTTACTACTCCCCAACCAACCGTTGCCGTTGCCCTCTGCCACCTTGGAAGTTCTGATCCAAGACACTCAACATCTCTCTTGGTAATTTCTTGGTGATGTGAATTCCTTTTTCCTCAACCCACTGACTATCGCCGATACCCATTGAGCGAATCCACTGTCGGCATTGCTCGTTAGCCTTCTTGCCTCTACCAAAGCCATACCGTTCAGCTAATCGGCTTATAGGTAGCCCATCGTATGTTTCTAAAATCCGCCCATTAGCATCAACGATTGCGTGGACAGGAGGCGTAGGAACATTCACTACAGCGTCAGTTTGCCCCAAGGCTAGTGCTGCTAAGCCTGGATGGTTGTAGCTCAGGATCTGGGCAGCTGACAATAAGCGTTCCTGGCATTGAGTCCTAGCCAATTCGGATTTAGACAATTCTAATTCCAATTTGAGCTTTTCTAGCTCTGCGTTCTGGGCAGGAATGATCTCTTTAACCCGTTTTTCGCATTCCAAAAAATACTGTCGGATCTGTTTACCTTTTTCGGTGCCTGCCATCATCCCAAATGACTTGAAGCAGTCGACGGTTAGGTACAACTTTTTAGCTGGACGACCACCTTTGGAGTTTTGAGGAGCTTTCCTTAAAACCTGGAAGTCAATGCCCTCAATGAATCCAGAGTTTAATAGCGCTTTCTTGGCATCGCTTTTTTGAAAGTAGCCGATCCACTTCCAAGCATCATCAAAATCCACTGGGAACGGCTCAGTAGATTGCACCATGACCATGGCTAAGTTCTGAGAAAAGTTCATGGTTAGTCACCCCCACTAGCCATAGCTTCACGTTCAACAATAGGAACCCACTTCAGTAATAGGCTGGGCTGAATTTCGTAGCGATCGCAAATCTTCGTCAAAACAGAAGACGAAGGAAGCTGCAAAGGGTTGTTGTACAAATCATAGGCAGTCCGCTGAGCGATGCCTACGTCTTTCCGAAACTGGTACGGAGTAATACCTTGGGCGTCTACAAACTCCTTGATCGTATTAATCACTGGCACTACAAATAAACTCACTAGCTAGATGATAACGATAATTAGTTGATATTGCTAACTAATTAGCAGGTCTAATAAATAGCCTGCTATTGATAATTAGATGCTATTGCTACATCGTTGACAA
>NZ_AWNH01000004.1 GCF_000482245.1 Leptolyngbya sp. Heron Island J
TTAGACATAAGCAAAGGCGATTGCCTCCCCGACCAAAGTTTGGCAATCGCCCCGCTAGTCCAAATCTCTAGCAACTTGAACTAATGAAAACTCTAACCCGCGACCTAGTATTTGTCGCCCCGTTTCATACCGTAATCACCGCCCCATCGGCCCCGCATTGCGATATCGACACCGCCCAACCCTTCCATGCCATTGCAGACGATGCGCTGGATGTGGTGGCCGATCAGTACTTCATCACGCTCCAGAAGCTAGCCACGTATCAGTCCAGTCCAACACTGCCCGAGTGGATGACGTTGGACCTGACTTTAGAACTCCAACGCCTAGCATCCCCAGCCAAGCCCCGGATTGAAGATTGGGTATCCGACAACCTACCGGGCTGGCACATCGTTGATTGGGCCATGGCTGAACCAGACGATGAGTTTGAGCCGATGCCTTTCTAACGATTGCCTTGTGGCCGCTACCTCTACACAGCGGCTCTATCAACCCTACGGAATTTTGAACGATGAGAACATTTGCATTACTGATCGCTTGGGCCTGTGCATGGCTCGCTTGGCAACTGACCCAATTCGCTAAGCCCGACAGCCGAGCACTGTATTACCTGGATGAAGGTTCGGCCATGGTGCAGACCGACGCAGAGGACATGCTCAGCGGTGTCGTTAAAGCATTGGTGGAGGCTTGAGCGATGAAATTCACCTTTATCCATGACGGCATCCTGCATATCCATGTCGATAGCTTCAAGGCACTGCAAGCTGAAATAAACGCAGACAAGACCCGTGAGACACCGTGCATTATCTGGTACGCAGATGGGTTGCCTCTGGCTATGCCTGCTTATTGGAGCAAGTGCCTGAACCCGAAGTTTGGCTTAAGAGCGTAGGGAGGACACCATGAAGAATCAAATCATTATCCCTATCAGCTCCACCCATAGCGACGATCAACTACAGTCTTTTCTCATGGCTCTGATCCATGGGTATGGACTAACCGCTGTATTGGATGCGATGTACCAGGGGCTCCTTATTCACTATGACCAAGATCGGGTGGAGTATCAAACGCAGGGGCCGATCCTTGACTCGATCAATGTGGCACGGACGGTTGCGGAGAAGTTGTTAGAGGAGAGTCAGAACAACGATGACACACGTAATTAAAACCCTACTCCGCCTGATTTTCCTCTCTGTACTATGGGCACTAGTACGCTTTACTCTCTTCTGCCTGGAAGTGTCAGAACTTAACTGGGAAGCGTGTGCGGTATCTGGGGCTGAGGATCATCTGATTATCAAGATGCGCCGACAGCTCAAGGCACTAATACCCAAGTTCATCAAGGCATAGCCCATCAATACGAGGAATGCCGGTTCTCTTTGGGGGACCGGCCTGTTGTGCTATGTCTTTGCAACTGCCAACCACCATACGGATTTATACTCGCCTATTAGACTCGGGCCATGAGCATGCTCGCCTCTGGCATGTCCTCCGCTCTCTGGATACCCAGGGTAGCGGTTGGGTGTGTTTTGATGTGACTGCCATAGCCGATCTGATAGGTGTTTCTGTGCGGACGATCCAACGATGGATAAATCGTGGGTTGGCAACAGGTTGGTTTCGGTCAGCGCGATCGCACTCAGGAGAATTAACCCTATACCTGTCTGGTATTGGCGCTGTGAAAAATGCCTTAGGAGTAGATAGCCTTGGCGCGATCGCGGATGTTGAACTGCATCATCTAGGCCGTAGTGAAGCCAAAGCACTCTGTACAGCATTAGAGGCTCAATATAGGCAAAAGCAAGCGTACTGGGCAGCCAAGAAAGCGAAGAAAGGACACGCCAAGAAATTAGTTTTGAAACCGTGGGAGATGGCGACCTCTGACAAATTGCCAGGGGAAAAGAGCTCGGTTGTGGTTTCAAATGGATTTCAGATACCTGGTTGTTCGATTGCAGGATTAGCCAAAGCAACAGACTGGAGTCAGTCAACGATTAAGAGACGACTCAGTAATCGCTGGAGACTTGAACGAACGATTGAGCCCATCCAAAAAAGACGAGTGGCTACAGAGCTGGATGATCCAGAGCTGTTGTTCTTGCTCAGAGAGTCTAATTGTGGCTTCTTAGTTCAGGAGAATGCTGTAGGTCATACTCGTGTGCTCAAGGTTATCCGTAGTACGGGCCGCTCTAAGGTTGTGAGTCTGGGCTGCAATATCTATGCCCCATCCCATGAGTTACGGAGTTGTCGGAGTTTGAGAAGACGAGTGTCTAAGATGGACTCAGTGCGATCGCAGGAAGATATAGCAATTTAATAAGGCTCATGTTTGTCGCTAAGAACCGGAACAAATAAGCTACCATTGCCAGTAACCTTACCCCTCACTTGATATGGAACATTTGGCCACAACATTGGGGCGCGTCTTTTCGGAAGCGATCGCACCTATGGGCCCACCTACCTCTGAACAATTGGAGCTAATCAATCAGAATCGACCACTTGGTCGAGAGCCTTACACAGCGGATGAGATCGTATCAGTGCCTATTATTGCCAGTAACAATCTAGTCAATTGGTCCAATGGGCGTTGGAACAAAGACGCGCTGATCAAGATGGCTGAGACATACCCTGGTTTACCGTTTGCTGTAGACCACCCTATGTACACGGTAAAGAACACGGTGGGGTTTATTTATGACGTTCAGTTAATTGAATCGAATGCGGCTCCTGTGGATATTTTGGAAGCGGCTGGAGAACTAGCCAACAATACAGCCGTAGTTCAGGCTGAAGGCTTTATCCAGATGGTTTGTTACGCGGCGATCGCTGCAGATCACCCAATCCTAGACAGTATTGATATGGGTCGGGTTAACAATGCGTCAACCACTTGTATTACCGACGGGACTAGCCTTTGCCCATTAGATGGGACTAAGTTTGGCTCACAATCACGCTATCGATGTGCTGAAGGGCATTACCACCCATTCTATGCCTGGTGGTATGACGTGGAAGACGAGGACAAAGTCGCACCCTATGCCATCAAAACCGGTGTTATCAGTAGTGTCGAGCTAAGCCTTGTTCTGATGGGTAATTTACCAGCGGCTAGTATTCCAAGGGGTGCTTAGGTTGTTTAGTCCTGGTTCAAAACACCTTTGCCCCATGGCCTAGGAAGGGGAGACAATAAGACCTGTATATCTTCACCCAGGTCTAAAAATTTAACAACACTCGGTGCACACTCCAATGGCAAGCTGCTCTGCCCATTTTCAATCCGAGTGACTGTTTTTATGTTAACGCCCGCCGCATCGGCAACCGCTTTTTTAGTAAAGCCAAGATCTAGGCGTCTTAACTTTAAATTCCTGCCAATCAGTCGTCGTTGTTCTCGTGGGTTCATGCTCCAATAGTGGACGTTGTGACCATTTTTAGGACGTCAAGCCAATCATAGCCATTTTCTAAGGATAAGGTAGACCCAAAATACCTGCCCTGGGAAATGGTAAAAAACACCAAAGTTATTGTTAAAGAGGAGTCGGCTGCCGTTTCTGAAGCCGATCATCTCAAAAAGCAAATGAAACCTAAGCCTAAAGGGTTTAAGGCTGAAGTACACGCGCTAGATCCCAAAACTGCTAATAGCAGTCAAACGTCAGAAGAAGAGACTGTGACTGATGATCCGGTTCTCGTTGCGATCGCTCAACTGAATGCAAAAGTTGACCAGCTGTCTAAAGACAAAGACGCTTCTGATGCCCGAGTGACTGAGCTAGAAACTCAGCTAGAAAAACAACAGACTGAAGCCGAGGGAGCGATCTCAGAACTCAAAACTCAGTTAGAAGAACAGCAGACTGAAGCCGAGGGGGCGATCTCAGAGCTCAAAACTCAGCACCAACAAGAACTCGAAACGGTTCAATCAGAGAAACAAGAGGCCGAACAACGCACAGGACGCTTGGAAGGATTGCTTAAATTGTCTGGGAATCAACATGGTGTCACTGAACAAGAGGCTAACAGTGGCAGCGCGGTGGGTGCCCCTAATGTCAACACTTTGATTAGTGCAAACCGTACGCCTAAAGGTATGTTTGCGGAGGTGCGACAGATTATTGAGCGAGCCCCGCTCGCCCAGAAATACACTGCGAAAGGAGCCATCACATTTACCCGTGACAACCGAGAGCTCAACGCCTACATTCGTCAAGCCCGGCTTGAGCCCAAGATGTGGCGACAGTTTCTAACGGATATCGAAACGTATGCCAAAGCTCAGGGCATGCTCAGAGGCAGCGCGACGCATCTAGTGGATCAAAACGCTGCGACCACCGGTCCCGATATTGATGGCGGCTTCCTGGCCACGTTAGCCGCTATGATGCGGTCTAACAATCGTCCTCAATACATCTTTCGCAATTTCGCCAATACCCGAATCAATTTCCAGCGTGGATTTGGCGAGACGATCAAGATTCCACGGGTAGCCTATCAAACGGGGCCGAATGTTCCCGATGATCGCTTATTGTCTGGCAGTGGTGCTTATACCCAAATTGATTCGACGAATCAGCGGATGCAATCGGGTACGGTCAGTGCCACTATCGAAGAATGGGGCCTGGGTAAAAACTCTCAGTTTCCGCCGATTGCCATCCCGACCTTTGTCGATAGCTATTCCATGATTGACCTCATGAGAGCGTTAGACACCAACCTCGGTGAAGACTACTATCGCTGGGAAGACATGAAGGTCCGCTCATTATGGGCTCCCACTAGTCGCGTCGTGTACAACGATGGAGATCAGGTATCTACGACAGCAAGTAATGCCGATGGTAGTGTTACTCTGCAGTATCTCAACAACCTCTACGCCTATATGCGTAATCTGCAGATTCCCACCTACCAGAATGGCTGTTATGGGATTGTGTTGGTTTCGAGCGCCTGTGCCACCTTCCGAAATGAACTTGTTGCGGATGGCATTTGGCAGGCCCCCTCAATGGCCGCCTTGGAAGAGCTAGCCAATAATTTATCGCTCAGCACGGGTCTAGATGTGGGGCCCACAGATCTGGCAGCTGCGTATCAAGGCAAGTACGGCAACTTCCATATTTGGGAAACCAACGCCTATGCTTCTGGCGCAGTCGGGACGGCTGGAGCTTCGGGTGAAGGGGTACAGACTGAAACGGTTGCGGCCGGTGCTGCCACGACTCGAACCAACTACGCGTTTGGGGCGAATACCATTGGTCGGGGCATTGGCACTGAGATGGAAATCCGACGTGACACAAATGATGACTTCCAGCGTGTGGGTCGTTATATCTGGCGTTCTGAAGAAGGCTTTGTGGCGATGGATGTGGATCCAACTGGCTATAACGATCAATCTGCGGTTCCTCAACAGCTTCGTGTTTTAGACGTTCGCACTATCGGTTAACCCATGCTTCCTACCCCCTCCCTGTTTACTCCCCAACTTGGTGGAGAGGTCAAAGCTACCTATGAGTTTGCTGTTCATGGGGGCGCGGTGGGTGATATCCCACTTGACCTTGATTTACCAGCCAATGCGGTTGTGTATGACGGCTTGATCGATGTCGTCACGGATCCAACCTCAGGAGGCGCGGCAACGGTTGCCCTGAAACTTGAAGGGGCGGCTGATTTACTAGCGGCAACTGCAATTGCGTCGGTCACGGGTCAATTAGATACCATCCCCGATAATGCAGCGGCCAACGCGGTTAAAACAACAGCGAATCGAACCCTAACGGTCACCGTGGCCACCGCTGCTTTGACTGCAGGCAAGATAAATATCTTTCTTAAGTACTATCTAAGCGACTAATGGCGTTTGATGCAGATGCTCGTAGAGCCGAGCTACAAGCTATTTACGATGAAGGAGATGGGAGTAATTGGGCCCCTATCAGAACAATTGCTGAAGGCTTGGGTATTACCAAACCTGATGATGGGTGGGAAGCCGCGATCAACTTGATTGTAGACGCTGAAAAAAGTGCGGTGGATGCTGAACCTGAAGCCCCTGATCAAGCAACCAATGGTCAAGCAACAGATAGTCAAGACACTCAATCTGAAGCGCCTGATCAGGCAACGGATAGCAAAGACACTACTAAACCCGAAGCTTCCGATCAAACAGTGCCGGACAGCAAAAATACGGAACCTAACCAGACGCCTACTCAACCGCCCCCTGAAATTACCCCTTGGCGCAAAGCTCGCACTGATCTGTATGGGAAGATAATTCCTAACCCATGGCACTCCTGACCGTCGAAGAATTAGAGACTTATGCCCCTGAAGTGACTGGGGCAACCAGTATTGATATCCTCGTTGCTCAAACAGCCATTGAGGCTTGGTTAGGATTTTCTATTGAACAAACTCAGCGAATTGAAATACTACAGTTAACCGTTCGCTCAAAAACAACTCAGCTGAGTTATCACCCAATTGCGGATACGCCCGCTCCTGTTATTGAAGTCAGGCAAGGCAATGAAAGAGATCGGCTAGACCGTCAATCAGTCGTGACCGATTGGCTTACGCTTCAAGCCGGAGATTATGTTTTAGATGCCACTGGGTTGATTTCTCTGAACACCTTAAATTCGAGTGTCAGTTTCGGGTTTAACCTCATTAGCGCGACAGACCTAAGGGCTACTTATACAGCGGGTCTTGATTTCACCCAAGATACTCCTGAAATCAACGCACTTAAAGCCGCTACCGGCCAAATTATCGCCTATCAAGCCTCAGACCATTTTAAGAGTGGGGTTATAGAGCTAGATATCAAAAATCAATTTCGACAAAAGTGGGCTTCCGGTAGTGGCAGTGGGGGTAGTGGAATGTCTGGAGCCGGTCGAACGCCTGAAACACTCTTTAGACCATTTCAAAAGTACAAACCACGAAGCGGGATATTGGCGGGGTAATTAACAATGACCACGAGAATCGTCAAACTCACAGTACCAGACGGACAAACCGATGGCGAATGGGCAACAATCGACAAGCCATCCACACTCACCCGCTTTGCCAGGCTACTTACTCCACCCAACACTCCCTCAACCACATTAACTCTATCTGTTCGTAGGCCAGAAAATCCCAGTGCTGTTTACTCAGTCAAGCTGGCAGACGGAACAGGCTGGTCTATCACCGTTGATGGTCTCGGGTCTTACACAGCAGATGCATTAGCTCCTTTGGCCAATCAAATAGATGGCCTTGAATGGCGGCCCACACTAGGAACCGCACCCACCGGCGATGCTGTTTTTGAGCTGGAGATTATCTGATGCCCACCAGCCTCGCCACCGGACTCCACCTCGCCCTCGGCTTCCTACCGCTGACACTCTCAAGCGGCCCCAACCCGTACGCCACCATTCAGCAGGGGCTTGTCGCCTGGTGGGAATTTACGGAGGCTGCCGACCAGGACAAGGATTCTGAGGTTTCTCCAAACATAAGCCTCCAAAGGATAAACAATCCAAACCGGAAAACCGATTCAATCTTGGGCGACGGGAGTGTAGGGCAATTCACTCCTGACAAGGCTCTCTACCTGCCAAAAACGAGCGGACTGCTGGGTGCATTGGAGTTCCCTGGGAATGTATTTAGCTTTTCGTGTTGGGTGAAAGCCTTCGACAACGAGTTTGGGGCTCTTTTCGGGATTTACGATTTCAGTGGAAACAATAACCGCGCCTGGGGATTACTCAAACAAAACTCAGGCGCGGGGTCTAATGCAACTCTGATCGTCTCTGAGGATGGGTTGTTTAACGAAAACAACGTAGCAAGCACAAATGACTCACTGTTTCTGCTGAACCAAGAGACCTGGATATTCTTAGACGGCTTCTTTGACAACGGTACGGCTGGAATCGCGGTGAATGGGGGAGCCTACAACATCGTTGAGACTACAGCCCAAGTTTTATACCAGGGGGCAAACCAGGGTGGCAATGATACGCCGTTTATGGTGGGGGCTCGATCCAATGGGGGCACTGCAACAGTAAGTAACTCCAATATTCATGTTGACCAGTTGGTGCTGTGGAATCGTATGCTTACGCCAGCTGAGCGGATCTTGCTCTGGAACGGCGGGAGTGGAAACACATTGGCACAAATACAGGAAGCTAGGTTACTCCAGAACCTAACGAGTTTGGGGATTGAAGGACTGAACGGGCAACTCTATCTCAAGCCGGACGGTATCGGAGTCTACCTTAAGCCGGATGGGCAAAGTGTATATCTCAAACCAGGGAGCTAGCCATGGCAAACACGATCACCTCCGCAGCAGTCTTAACCCTCCTGAGCTCGGCTAATCAAGCAGAGATGAGAGATGCGCTGGATCTTGCCACTTATCTCGCCTCACCTGACGCGATCGGGGGAGTAACAGCTGCAGCAGGGAGGTTCACAGAGGCCGCCGCTAACTACCTATTGATTGGTAGTCCGTCAGGATCTTCCTTTGCCCTTGGAGGTATTTACCTGAACAGGTCTGCAAATCCCTTTCTTGTGCTTCAGGGTGGCGGGAATAGGTTGGGTCAAATAAGGGGTATTGGCGCGTCCACGGACGGCGGAATCCAAGTGACGAATGGCGATAGCACTAGCCTCTGGGCGGAATTCACTGTTAACAGCGCAACAATCACACAAATACTGAAGCTAACTGACGGTCGCGTCAGGCCGGATGCCGACAGTTCCGAGTCCATTAGGTTCCAAAACGCATCCGGAACCGCTTCGCTACTGACCCTGGACACGACAAAAAACACGATCGATTTCAACTATCGTCAGGTTCAAGACGCCTATCTGGCGGGTGCTCATTTTGAGGGTGGCTTTGTTGGGTATCAGCCAATTATCGATCGACTCCTGGGCGCAAATATGCGCTACTCAATTAACGTCACCGGCAGTGTCACCGACCTAGACAATCTTTGGGACAGTTCCAATGAATCTAGAACCATCGTCGCGGCCAATACTACTGCGGTGATTGAGATTGACTTCAGAAATGCCGACGCAGGATCACAAGGGTTCACATTTGCCAATGGGCAGATCGTCATCACCCCTTATCACACATCGGTTCCACAGTCGATGACCGTTGAAATTGAGCGAAATCACAATACAACTCCTGAGTGGCTGACGATCGCCTCACTGACCAGTTTAGAGTCTTACAGAGCTACCGTTGTTCAGGTGACTCAGCATACCTTTGTGGGACGGATTCGCTTCACAATCGAAGCCCAGAGCGGTCTTGCCGCAGAGATGGTTAAGATTCAATGGTTTGCTTCGAGATCAAACGAGACCGAACCAACGAGAGGGATTTTATCTCGCAGAAGTGGAGTGCAAAAAGTCTTCTCTGCAGGTCTTCGAGTTTCCAATGCAGATGAATCACTTTATGCCGAGTTAAGACAAGGGCTGGCAAGAACTTCACCTATGTCTATTGCGTCATTGCCATCTTTAACTACTGGAGGGGGATTCGCCTTTGTCAGCGATGGAAGCAGGCCGAATAGGCCAGTGTACTACGACGGATCAGATTGGCGTTATTTCTCAGACGATACCATTGTGAGCTAATTTTTATCATGAATGAATCAGCAATTTCTCAGCTAGAACAACAAGGTCAGTTTATAGATGAACTTCGGGCTGTGCGTGGGACTTTTGAGAAAGGTGTCTATCCCAATATTGTTAAGGCATTAGTCCAGTTTCAGGGACTAATGCCATCGCTAACTGAGACTGAACTGGAAGGGCTTGACCAAGAGCCTGAGGTGCAGGCGGTCATAACAGGGATGACTGAGTTAAAAAATGCCCTTGAGACACTAAATGAGAATAGTAATTTAATCAATCTCAATTTACCTGAACCATCCATCAATTCATGATGAGCTAGACAAAACTGTGGGGTCCTTATGGGATATCGGGAAAACTGCCAAACGATCACCCCTACAAGAACTCTCCGCCAGCGATTTAACCCCGCAACTCCTTCCGCAACAACTCCCCGAACCCCGACGAACCGACTAGATCCGTGATGTCCTCGCCATCTTTCAGGCTGATTTTTCTATCGTGGGGATTTAACTCCTCCAGCAGTTGCAGTAATCGCCATGTCTCCCGGATATTGCGCCCTTCCTTGAAGAACTGCTTCTCAAGTTTGCCCTTCTCCCCAGAGACAAAAGCCACTAGCAGATCAATTTTCTCTAGCTGCTGTTTGCAGAGCGAGATCGCTGCTTCACTATCCCCCTCAAACTGCAAAAGCTTCTGGTGCAGCAGCTTATTATCGGCGGTGAGAGTACGGACTTCTGAGGCTAGCTGCTCTATCTGGTCGTTTAGCGGGGCTGTGGCCTGATCGATCTCCTTTTCTATCCAGGGCTTTAAAGTTCTCAAAACATCTTGCTTAAACCGGAGGAAGCGGGTGTTCACATCGCTCATCACACGCCGGTAAAAAGCCAGCTTTGGATTGGGCATGGGTAGCGGTGATCTGTCTGTAGTACTGGCCATTTGGCGGGTTCAGGAACCTTTCTTTAAGGATAAACTATGGGTGGTATTGAGTTCCTGAAGATGCCCAAGCCGTTTGATTATCTGTTAATCACGGAAATCACAACAAAACGCCAACACCAAATCCCGCTATCGAGGATACGAGAAGACGCCCTAACCATCGGACGGTCTAGCCTTGGCAGCAATCACCTCCAAATTGGGTTGGGTACTGATGCCTATAGCTGGATCAGCAAGCAGCACTGCACCCTCTTCGCCCTGCCGCGAGAGAATGCCCCTGGCAAATGGGACTACTACATTCAAGATGGGCATCAAGAGAGTGGCCATTGGATTCCATCACAGCAGGGCATCTGGGTTGGGGGGCGACAACAGCCAGCCGATCTCCCCATACAACTGCGCCCTGGCCCTGGCCAAATTGAGATTTTTCCAAAACTCGCAGGGCTCAAATATCGATGCATTTTAGAATGGCCCACCGAGCCAGAACCCGGCGACGATACTGACAGAGACCCGCCCACCCTGCAGCAGTACGAAGCGGTGCTGATGGAAAAACGAGTATTCCAGGAGCAAGCCGAGCACAACCGCCAGCAGTTAGAGCGGCTGGGGCGGAACATGGCCCACATGCAGGCAACATTTACCGATGAGCGAGAGGAGTTGAGCGGCAAGATCAACCAGCAAAGTGATCTGCTACTTCAGCTCAGTACCACTCTTGAGCAAGAGCGACAGCTGAACAAACAACAGCAGGATGAACTTACCGCCCAACGCCGACGCAACTTACGGGTGAAGATAGCGATCGCAACCCTGGGGCTAATTGTGTGCGCGATCGGTGTACTGGCCCTCAACGTAGACCAGGAAACCCTGAGAGGAGTTCTTGAATGGTCTTTGTTAATTGTCGGCGGCGTTGGCGGGGTGCTTGGGGTGAGTATGAAAGGGGATTAGTAACCCCAAACGTACGGATTCACGAATTTATTCACCACAGTACGCCCGCACTACACCCAGATGTACAATTTCACGGACACAGGCAAGTAAAAACGTACTGTCAACCCCTATTTTGTCTGTAGTTGGCGGCACTTCTGTAAAGCTTCGATGAAGTCAGCCGCCAACTTTATACAAGATTCACAGAAAAACGAGTAAATCGCCGAAGCGACTACCAGGTGGAAGGTGCAGCCACAAACCACACCCGATATATAAGCGAAACTGTTGGTAAAACCCAAGTTCTTGGGTGTGCAATAAGCAATTCTGATAGACAAAATCCGTTATTACGGCATATGCATAAATCTGGCCAATCGTCAAGTTAGGCGATTTTTGTTGTCAAAAACTCTCAATCTCTCTGTATATAAAGGGTGCAGCTCACCCAAGAACTTGGGCTATAAAAAGGATGTTCCGAGCGAGAGGAGAGAGCGATGGCCAAGCAGCGAATCACCACCACCCAGTTACAGCGGTTGGCGCAATACCAACAGCAGTTGGATACCACGATTGAGTACGTGTCTGATTGGTCGTTGGCTGCTCTCCGGAAGGAAGCGAAAGAAGCTAATGAAGCAGTTGCCCTTTGCAGCCAGGAGATCGACGGGGTGGCCGCTGATGGCACCTACAACTACATGGCCGAATCTGAATGGGTGCTACTCGCTGAGGTTGTTGAGTTTGTCCTTGGTGTTCGCGAGAGCTGCAAGAAGCTCACCGAGCGCCAGCTAGATGTTGTCGAGGGGGTTGCGTAATGGATGCCACCATTTCTATTTCCAAGGAGCAGCGCGAACTGCTCAATCGTGCAATTGAGTGGAATCACGAGCGTGAGATCTTCACCGAGTCCGAGGTGATGGCGCTATTTGGCTTTTACCTTGGAGCCTGCACCTGGTCGGCGGACCAGTTCCGCCAATGGATAGATGACGAGCGATATCTACAAATATTTGAGGAGCTCGTTGGAGAAGCGCGCATTGAGCAGGCGTTCATTCTGCTGGAGTGGGCCTGAGGAGCTGAGTTTTATTATTGCTGGAGGAAAATAAAATGAAAAAGTTGACGTCTACAGTCGAGTTTGTCTCAAGCGACGGTCGTCGCTTTGGTGGTCGTATTAAGGCGGTTAAGTCTGCTGACCATCCCGCACGGGCCTACCGACTGGGTCGCGCCCTGCAGAAGCGGACAGGCGTTAGATGGTCCCTGCGCTTCCAGTCCCTGCCCCGCTAGGTAGCAGAGCTATCATGGACCAGCGCACTACCCCTGGCTAAATGCTGGGGGTTCTTTTTGAGGCAAGCATGGAACAGCAAGATCAAGGCCAAACCAAAAAATCCCGCCCATGGCTGGAACGACCTCAGGGGGTTGGTGGTATGTTTGCCGCCAAAGGAGAAACGAAGCTTGATCCTCGGGTTACCAGTCTGCGGCTCCCGACCGAACAAATGGAGCAGTTCATTGCGATCGCGCAGGAACGAGGGCTAACGCGGGGTGAACTGGTGCGGGAGGTGGTGATGGAGTGGTTGTCGGGGCAAGAATAATCATTTAATCTTAATTCAAGATAATCTATCTTGTCATGATATTTAGTTATTCGGCTTTTTGATGGTAGCAAAAGCCTATCAGTCAAAGGATTTCACTACCAAGGATTCCCGATCATCACAAAACCCGACCAATAGGCCGGATGACTAAAATCCCAATGACCACTAGTACTGAGTTCTGGTAAGTGTCCAACTGTGCGAGCCCCAGCACCGTATACCGTGCCATCTGCAATCCCAACGTGGCCTTGAATCATGGCTAATTGGGCCTGGCGCAGCGCCGCACTACGGGTTCCAGGTTGCTCAAGAGCACGATAAAATTCCGACATCAACCCCAGGGTGCCCTCATCACTGATGGACCAGAGGCTAGCCAAAGCGGTTTGTACCCCAACATTGACCGCCAAGCCCGCAAATCCAAATTCAGCAGTCGGGTCACCCAGTGCCGTGGCACAGGCACTCAAAATCAAAAAGTCAACCCGATCAAGAGGGAATTGTTGGAGCTGTTCCAGGCTGATCGTTTGATCCCAAAGTTGCACATAGGAGTTTTCTAAACTGCCAGGTTGAAACACAGCATGGGTTGCTAAATGAACATTGGTAAAGTGTCCTCGTTCTAAACGCTGTCGCAAAGCGGTCAGGGTAGCATCATGATCTAAATAGCGTTCATCATGTTGACGTTGACTAGCCAGCTCTAGCTCAAAGGGCACCGCTGCCAAATCAGCCTGATTACCAAAATTAGCGACACCCATCGCTAGGGTGGCCTGCTGCTCAGATTGGTCGGAGAGCAGCTTTAATGATGGCTCTAAGGACGTTAATCCAGCACTAGGCAATACACCAAGACTGTAGTTCTCGACTAAAAAACGTTGCCCGTCATGCAGTGCAGCCATTGGTAATGACCGTAATCCTGAATCCAAAACAAAGCCAATATGGTCGATATTAGCTGTTTCCAAATCATCTAACATTGGACGAATTAGCCAGTCATACAGCTGTTGTGCAGCTGGCAAATATTGAGCAGGCCGCAACATTGGATTGGTAATTGTTTGATGAAAAGTCGCTACTACGGCTTGCACTTCTGCGGCGGTAGCCGCAACCGGCCGATACACCGGCGCGCCATCACCTTTGATCAACACTAATTCTATGTGGGTGTCCTTTAGCCGCACATACAGTAAAGCGGGCCCAATATTTTGGGCTTCGTTGACTTGTCTCAATGTCTGCTGGGTCGATGGCAACGAGGGCAATGCCGGCATGGGTAAATTGAGCGCTTTAGCAAACTCATGAGAAAACGCCATTTCTATTTGAGCCCAAATTAACTCACTGTTACTAATCGTCCTCTCCTGATGGTTATGAGTATTGTCGGTGATTTCACGTTGAGCGTTGTTGAATAGATTCAACGTCTCAAGATTCAACAGCTCTAAACTGTCTAAACTCTCTAAAATTGGGGATATCTGGGGTTCAGTTGCTGTAGGATTTGTTTGAGCAACAGGCGCTGCAGGTCCAAAACCCATGGATGGCCCTGAAAGAGATTCAAACAAATTATTGAGTTCAATACTCTCTAACTGAACAGCCTGGGCCACCGTTTGTGGAGCCGTCAAGGTATCTATTCCAGTCGTAATACTTCCAACTGTTCCGTTAGTCTCACTATCTCCCAGGGTGAAAGCAATTTTTGGATCACTGTTATAGGTGATGTCAATTGTTCCATCCCCCGTTGTTAATAGGCTTGCCCCTAGATTGGCAATGGCATCGGTGGCACGAAATGATTGTTGCGTAGCCACATCAATGTCACCCCCCTGGCCTTGCCCCATAGCATTGATAAAATCAATCACAATCGCACCATCAGCATTAATCTGTATATCGCCTCCCTGAGTCGCTGCTGCATCAGGGCTAACAGCTGTTGCGGTAATTTGTTGACTATTAATAGCGCCTGCGGATGCTTCTAGAACAATTGACCCGCTGTTGCCGGTATTACTGCTATTCGCAACAGTATCGGCAGCCAGAGAAGCGGTTGAAATATTCGCCATCTGGCTAGTCAGCAAAATATTGCCTCCCTGACCTGAGTTATTAGTCGTTGCGTTTGCTGAAGTGGTGATATCACCCGTACTAATATTGTCAACAGCCCCAAGGGTGATATTGCCACCAGCACCAATATTGTTATTACCAGCGGTACTGGCATTAAGACGACCTGTAGAGATAGGGCCTGTCTGTGTGGTCAAGGTAATCTCACCAGCATTACCACTGTTGCTTAAGGCACTGGCTACAGTCATGATATTGTCAACAGTAATTGCCTCGGCTGCAGACAAAGTAATATCGCCTCCGTTGCCCCTATTATTTAGGGTACCGCGAGCCATACTCATCAGCTCGCCACCAACAATATTGCCGTGGGTGGCTATCAGACAAATATGGCCACCATGCTCAGCATTGTCAATTGATGAGAAATTACTTGTATTGAAATCGCCTACTGAAATCTCAGCTGCTGTTACAAAAATATCGCGACCTGGAGCACTTAAGCGATTGTTAGGGGCTATGGCAACTCTCCCCTGTCCATCACCATCGGCATCAGCTAAAAGGTTAATACGGCCAGTGCCGGGGGCAAAAGTCAGTTCACCATCACTGAGGGGAGCGATCGTGATGCTGTTGTCTGCTTGCAACACCACATTAATATCCCCCAAAATGGAGGATTCTAGGGTATCTTCATACAGTCCCTGGTCACCATTGGTGCCAATATTACCTGGGTCGCTACCGGCTCTAATGTTAATATCTTCGGAGTCTAAGAGCAGTGTGCCTGGCGTACCGCGCGATCGCAAATCCACCAACCCACTAAAATCAAGCTGCCCCTGACCGGATATTTCCACGGTACCGCCAGCCACATCCCCCTGAGCACTAATAGCTCCCATAAATTGGGTTAACCCATCTGCTCCAATGACGATTTGTCCACCTAGCTCGCCATCTGCTGTCAACGTGGAAGCAGCATCAATAAATATTGATCGAGTAGTCGGTAGAGTCCCCTCACCCTGACTATCACACCCAATTAAAATTTGGCCACCACCAGCCGTTGCCAATCTAGCTCCTACGGTGGCGATATAATCGCCCAAAATCCGGATACGGTCAGGGCTACCCGTTGTGATTAACTCACCACCAATCAAGGCGGTACCGGCAGGAATTTCTGATAGGTATGATCCTGTTAACCTTAGGGAACCATCTGGCTGTATCTCGATCTCACTAGCATGCTCAGCACCCGTTGCTGAGAGCCATGGCGGTAATATTTGTGCAGAGGCCGCAGGAGTAAACTGCAATCCATTAGCTAGAGTGACCTCTTGATGGGAGCCCACAGCCACAATATCAATGGTTCCGCCGCTCAGTGTGCCCTGATTAACAACACTATGGCCAATCAGCGATAAAGAACGATTAGAACCTACCCTGAGGTCTCCCAGGTTAACAATCGTACCAGGAGTATCAGAATTAAAATATAGCTGTAGAATGTTCCCCTGCACATCTCTTGGAGAGCCAATTAAGCCAAAGTCTCCCTGTTCGAAGGCCAGTCGTTCAGCTGTTACAGCAGTAAAATCACCTGCCAGATTAAAGGCAGCATCGGCACCAAATAATACTCCTGCCGGATTCATCAAATATAGATTAGCGAGGCTGCTACCAAGGTCAATCATCCCATCGATGCGGGATGGCACACCATTTGTAATCCGACTAAAAACAGTCTCAATATTCGGTGCTATCTGAAATTCAGCGATCTGATTACGGCCTAAGTCAAATTGCTCAAAACTATGGAACAACAGGCTACCATCGTCCGCCGTAGTTCCGCCTAAAATAACAAACTGATTATCCTGCTGAACGACTTGAGTTTGTACTGAGTCTTGAGCTGAGACTACTTGAGCCTTTGCCCGCGGTGCCATTGTCCCCAAGACTATGGGGACAATACCAATTAATATCTTCTGAAAGCGACTATGGCACAATGTTTGAAGCCTACCCATGACAATCAATTATTGTTCGGAGACTATTTCTGGCCAATACAGTTCTCACTGCAGGCTTTAACTGCAGATCGTGAATCGGTTGTCTGTCGACTCCCAATAGACGCTAACCCAGACGCTTTAAATGATCAGCATCTGCGTTAGCATGATTTTGTTATCAGTCAGTGACAACTAATTCGTTATTATCGTTCTTGTTGGCAGCGCAATTTCCACAGAGCTGCCATGAATAGATAAAGGGACAATCTGGTCAAGTCTGGCTGATGCCATCAGGGTATACCACTGACTTAATACATCCTGATTTTGTGGATAACGTTGCAGCTGCTCCATTAATAGTCCCAGCTGATCATACCAAGGCTGATTACTCTCCACAGCAGCACTCTCAACCCGATCAACCCAACCTTCTACCGCAATATTTTCTGAGTGGTTATCAGGATTACACACCATTGAAGCAGCCCAGCGATAACGCTGATTGACTTCCAAGTTAGGGGCATTGGCCATGGTGCTTAGATCTAAACCCAAAATGTCAGCCGTAGGCTTAACAATCAAGCTCGTTTGATAAATGATCTCTTCTTGAGTATTAAACAAGTAAAAATCTAGCTGTTTAGCACTCCTTACCTCCGGTACACTGAGCCAAAGTGTTGGCTTAGCAACCGCAGTCGTGCCCAAATTGGTTTCTGGCACAATGGCGACTAAAGGTGTTGTTGTCTGTGCACAGGCGGATGTCGGTAACCGAGAGGCTCCACTAATGCGTCTCCCTGGGAGTCCCTGACGTACCGGCTCTTCTTCATTCGCTTGGACACCAACAGGTGAACAACATAAAATTCCTAGCAAAACAGCCAATCCTAAAGCAGTTTGCCGAGTTAACTGTTTAGAGAAATCCTCAGGAACTAAAGCGATCGCAATTTTAGTGAGTTTCATAGGAATTACTAAATCTGATGTTTTGCAGTGCATATGTGTCGTTTTCTTTAAATAGAGCCTCTAACGTAGAGAATCTCCGTAGAATGAGAGCATCCATAGGAGACTTACCGCTCATTCTTTTCTAAACCTTCGAGTAACCAGCAAAACGAAGCTAGCTCTATACTTCCTTGATACGGATAGGCATGTCACTCCCCCAAAGTATGCCTTCTTTAACTTTTCTAAGACATCAAAGCCTCTGATCAAAACCGTAGTTGTACCTACTAGAGTATGTGTATTCTGCAAGAATACAGACACATAGCTAGACAAAAGTAGTATGTTTTATCACTAGATTAAAAATCACTCTCGCTTTTTGAAAGTCTCTCATAGCAAAGCGTAGAGCTATAACAGTAACTGCAAAATTGGATATAAAGATTTTCTCACTCTGAAAAAACAAGTCAATAATTTATCGCCATTTGTCGTAGGCAAGTTCAACAAAAAATATCGCCATTTGTCGTAGACAAATTCAACAAAAAAGCCGATTAAACAACCTGACTAACCTAATATTGCCAATCCAGCTTGTAAGCAATTCCTAAACAGACTTAAGCATCCTCGACTTCAGGTTAATTGTGATGCCTGATGTAATTACGGACGAAAATTTCCCAAAAATTGTACTATCGTAAACCCTGTAGTAAATGGCACTGACCATGGATCTACTTTTAATAAAACAAAGCCGCTTTGGGCCCTGTCCCAAAGCGGCTTTATAGATACAGTAGACTGTCAGGATTGAGGTTTAGCGTCTGCGGGCATTCTTACTGCCACGCTTTTCAGACTTAGAGCTAGATTTGCGTCCTTGGTCGAAGTCACTCTTATTTCTAGACTCTCGAGAGATATAGTCAATCAAGGCCAGGCTCAGGGATGTATCATCGAACTCTTCATAGGCTTGCTCATATTTTGTGCGCCTTTGTTGCCCTTGTTGACGTTGCCCTTGTTGACTAGGTTGAAGAATTTTACTCGTTGCTAGAAAGATACCGATGACGATAAATAGTGGTATGAAAGGCATGGTGACACCCTCGTAAAATTCAGTAGATGCTCTGATTAGGGAACTATGAGGCTAATCATACCTCTGTGAATTTACGGTGAAGATGACCTTGATCACACCCATCCTAAGATTTAAGTGTCAAGTAGCGGTGACCAAATGATGGCTACCGCTACCGCCTTAGCCTAACGAACGCCGCCAGTTAAAGAAGCGACGCAGAATAGTTTGTAGTCGATCGTTCTTGGCATAGCTTTGCTTAGTGAGCTGCAAAGCAGTCTTGGCATTGATTTCGGAGAGTGTAGGATAAACGTGAATAATGCTTTTCAGGGCTCCAATTTTCATTTTGTAGCTCATGGCCAAAACCACTTCATGGATCAGTTCACCAGCATGGGGCCCGACAATATGCGCGCCTAAAATTTCCCCACTTTGACGGGTGATAAATTTGGCAAAGCCATGACCTGCTGCTTCAGCGAGGGCTCGATCCACATCCTTAAATTCGTGTTTCAATACAGCTACATCATCGCCATAGCGCTCCCTGGCTTGATCCTCGGTTAAGCCAACTCGGGCCAGCTCCGGTTCTGTGAAGGTAGCCCAGGGAATGACCCGATAGTCAGCCTTTTTGGTGGGGAGAAATAGGGCATTCTGAATCACGACAGCCGCTTCATAACCGGCGACGTGGGTGAATTGGTAACCACCGATAACATCGCCAGCTCCATAAATGTGCTTGACATTGGTTTGAAGTTTTTCATTAACCTTAATGCCAGCTTTACCGATCTCTACACCAGCAGCCTCCAAGCCCAAAGATTCTACATTAGGAATACGACCAGCCGAGAGTAAAATCTCATCAACGATCACGACTTGATCCCCGACATAAAGATGCTTTTTACCGTCGATGACTTCTACCTTTTGAGCCCGACTCTGGGTTAGCACCCGAATACCTTCAGTTTCCAGCTGTTTTTGGACAACAGCTGCTGCTTCTGGTTCTTCTTTAGGCATAATCTGGTTGCGGCTGGCAATAATAGTCACCTCTGCACCTAAACGGGCAAAGGACTGACCCAGTTCACAGCCAATTGGGCCAGCCCCGATGACGGCCAGTGAATCCGGTCTCTCTTTGAGGGAAAAAACCTGCTCATTGGTCAGAAAACCAGCTTCTTTTATGCCTTCAATGGGGGGAATAGCAGGTCGAGACCCAGTTGAGATTAGGAAATTACGGCCTTTGAGCTGCTTACCATTAATTTCAAAGGTTTTTGGGTCAGTGAACCGGCCAGATCCGTAGAATACATCCACACCCAGTGCTTCAAATCGCTCTGTTGAATCATGTTCTTGAATAATGCCAATAACATTCTGAACGTGATTGATGGCCTCTTCAAATTTGATAGTGGGCGTAGATGTATAGATACCAAACTGAGAGCCGGTGCGGACATGATGGGCTACCTGCCCAGCGTGGATTAGGGACTTACTCGGCACACATCCATAGTGGAGACAGTCACCTCCTAAGAGATGTTTTTCGACCAGGGCAATACGGGCATTGAGCTGAGCCCCAGCACTGGCAGCCACCAGTCCAGCAGAACCGCCACCAATAACTACAAGATCGTACTCCACCGCCATAGCTTGCTAACTCCTGTTTGGTTTCATCTTCGAAACTACAGATCATTTCTGAACCTTGGCTGAGAACCTCTAGAAAAACTAATAGGAAATCGCCATGGCGATTATTGCCTCAACATGGGTTTAGGTTGACCCGTTCAGTTGGCAATAACAGCTGAAAGTACTGCTTTGCCGACCCAGCTCATCATTAGGCCAGGTTCGCCCTTAACTATAGGCTGTTGTTCTTAGCTAACTGTAACTGACTGTAAAAAGTTCAAAATCCTTTGGGATCGTTATCTAATAGATTAAAAGCCTCTAAGATGTGCAACTGAGCAGACGCTTTCCGCTGATTTCCCTGCTGTTCAAAATTTCAGCATTGACTTTTTTGAAAAGGCATTCTATAACGTCGTTATGGGTAATAACACCGTTATACAAAAAAACGGCGTCACAAATTATCAAACTGCTCAAAGTCAGCATCAGCAGGCACTGCGCAGGGGGATTTTGGACGATGCCAGTAGTTTGCTAATCCGAGAGGGGCCGACAGCTCTGAGCATGAGGCGTATCGCTCAACTGGTAGGTTGCTCAACGACTGTGCTCTACACCATGTTTGGGAATAAGCAGGGACTGGTCGATCAGCTTTACTTAAGGGGATTTGAAAAGCTATGCCAGGCCCTGCAAGCGGTTTCCTGCACTGGTAGCTCACACGACTATATCTATGCACTTGGTCGGGCCTACTATCAGTTTGCATTAGACAATTCAACTTACTATGCCATCATGTTCTCCAATCCCATAGCAGAGTATGTCCCTTCGGAGACCAGCCAACAGCTGGGGCAAGAGAGTTTAAAGCTATTGGTTCAAGCTCTACAAGACTGTGCACCCATAGACGAAGATGAGGCTTGGAACCAAGCTCGCATTATCTGGGCAACCATACATGGTCATGTCACGTTGGAACTGGCTGGCTATTTCGATTATCCGTATGTTGTGCCTCAACAAACTTTAGAGCGAGCCCTAAAAGCCCTGATTAGCCAACTGTTGCCAGTTAAATCTGAATAAGTCAGATTGCAGGTCTATCTTGGTTGTCGCTCAAAATTTTTGCTTGTTGAACTGTCTCGGGATGTTGATGTCCCAATCGTCTGTTAATCATCAATGCTTCTAACTTGTTGCCAATGGTGTTGTCGCCTTGGTGTATTGCAGTGCTTATAGCTTAACTAGAAGGAACTCTATCGTGACGCACTTTGGCATAGTCTGCTTGGGAGCAACGGGGCACCTGAACACCCTATTACCGCTAGGTCAGGAATTAAAGCAACGGGGGCACGCTGTTACCGTTTTCAGTGCGCCATCAGTCCAGGCTAAAGTTGAGGTAGCCGGGTTGACTTTTCACAATGCCTACTCGCTATCCATTGAAGACTGCCAACATGAAGACCAATTAAAAACAGCGAAACGGAGCGGCAATTTACAGAACCTTCAGCAAACCCTACAAAGATTCGCAGAAATCGCTGAGGCTCGACTGCAGACAATACCTGAAGTTATTCGAGAACAGGATATTGATGCGCTGATAGTCGATTTTTCAGTGCTTGAGGGTGGTACCATTGCGAACCATCTTGGTATTCCCTATATTACGGTTTGCTGTGTGCTTCCTTTCTACCAAGATCCGGCTATTCCCCCTGTTTTTACTACGTGGCAACACAATCCTGCCCTATGGGCAAAGCTCAGAAACCAGATTGCGTATAGAGTATTGAATTACTTAGCAAGACCAACTTGGCAAGTGATTGCTAGCTATCGCCAGCATTGGCAGCTACCTACCCATACAAAAGCAAACGATATTTTTTCTGAGTTGGCCATTATTACTCGTCATATTCCTGAGTTTGAATTTCCTCGCCAATTCCCACCGCATTTTCACTTTACCGGCCCATTTCATCAGTCAGCTAAGCGAGAGACTATTCCATTTCCGTGTGATCAGTTGAACGATAAACCCCTTATTTACGCTTCAATGGGTACGCTGCAGAATCGGTCTCGGTCTGTTTTTTATGCGATCGCAGAGTCTTGCGCCGATTTAGATGCCCAACTAGTAATTTCGCTAGGGGGTGGGCTTGAACCCACAGCACTGCCAGATTTATCTGGAAATCCTCTTGTCGTGAAATATGCACCTCAGTTAGAACTGTTGCAAAAAGCTACCCTTAATATTACCCATGCAGGGCTTAACACTGTCCTGGAGTCTTTAAGCTATGGAGTGCCAATGGTGGCTATTCCCATTACTGACGATCAGCCCGGTATCGCAGCTCGAATTGTCTGGACAGGTACAGGAGAACTGATATCCTTTTCGCGTATAACTGTCTCTAAGTTAAAACTAGCTATTGAGCAAGTTCTCACACAGGCCTTGTATAAAAAGAACGCAGTTCGACTACAAAACGCCATTCATCAAACAAATGGTGTTAGCTATGCGAGCAACATCATTGAACAAGCTGTTTTCACACGGCAGCCTGTGGTCAGCAGGTAGTACCCTCCCCTGACGTTGCTGAATTAAGGGATAAGGGGATTATACAAAAATAAAGCCCCAGGTTGAGGCTGTAGATGGGTGGATGAGTGATGGGGTAATAGGGGAATTATTTAAGCGCGGGAGCCTGAGTCTGTTCGGTAGAGGCACTTCATTAAACTTGAGATGTTGTTACTGGGCTCAATACTAATCCTCTAGGCGATAGATTTTGTCCGATCGTGGGCTAACTCTCCCAAAATGTACGTTGCCTGAACGACTCGGTCATCCCCCATCATGACCAATGAAAAAATGCGATCTGCCAGCGCTGTTAAATCACTTGGGGTCTCAGGGTCATTGCGAAAGGCCATCAGGGGGGTAGCCCGTGGATCAAGCACAATAAAATCTGCAGCTTTGCCAGGGTCAAAGTTGCCAATGGTGTCCTCTAGACAGAGAGCCCTCGCCCCACCCAAGGTGGCTAAAAACAAAGCTTTAAAGGGCGATAGCTTCTGACGACGTAATTGTGCAACTTTGTAGGCCTCATTAGCAGTTTGCAAGATAGAGAAACTTGTCCCTGCGCCCACATCTGTTCCCAGCCCTACTTTCACCGGATACTCGTGAGACTTTGCCTGCTCGATTTTGAATAGGCCACTGCCAAGAAATAGATTTGATGTGGGACAAAAGGAAATGGCTGACTTGGCTGCTGAGAGTCGTTGAAATTCTTCATCAGTTAGGTGCACCCCATGGGCAAAGACTGAGCGTTCCTTGACCAGTCCAGCCTGATCGTAGGTATCGAGATAGCCCGTACAGTCAGGAAAAAGCTGTTTCACCCAGGCCACTTCGTCCACATTTTCAGATAGGTGGGTGTGCAGATAGACATCTGGAAATTCCTGTAGGAGTTTGCCTGCTAATCGTAGCTGTTCATCGGTGGAGGTAATGGCAAACCGGGGCGTGACCGCATAGTGAAGCCGACCTCGCTTATGCCATTTTTGGATCAATGCCTTAGTCTCCTGGTAAGACGACTCAGCCGTGTCACAGATTGCATCTGGTGCGTTGCGATCCATCATGACCTTGCCAGCAATCATGCAGAGATTTCGACGCTCTGCCGCCTCAAAAAAGGCATCTACGGACTGGGGAAAGACACAGGCAAAGACCAGAGCTGTGGTGGTGCCATTGCGCAATAGCTCATCTAGAAAAATCTCGGCTACTTCGCTGGCATAGGTTTTATCCTTAAATTTTTGTTCGGTGGGAAACGTATATTGATTAAGCCATTCCAGGAGTTGTTCTCCGTAGGCCGCAATCATACTGGTTTGGGGATAGTGAATATGAGTATCAATAAATCCCGGCATGATCAGCCGACCCGGATATTCTGTAATTGGGATCTCCCCATACTTTGGTTGTAAATCGGCATAGGTTCCCAAGGCTCTGACTTTACCGGCGGCTAGTACCATCAGTCCATCAGCTATGTAGCGCACACAATCTGTCTCAGATTTGTAAAAAGGGTCGTCGATAAAATCTAAAAACGAGCCGCGAATACCTGTAAGTTGTGGCTGACCTGATGGGCTGTCTAGAGAGGGCATTTGAGGGGAGAGAGAAGGGGGGTGCGAGGGCTGTGTTATTAAATCACACTGAGCTCAGGGATGTGCAAGAGCAGGGCGCACAGTTGTGTGCCGTTACAGTTGGTATACTGTGGTTCGGGTGAGAAGCGCGATCGCAACCACGCTTAATCATCAACGAACTATTTTGCCGCAGCGCCTCCCAATCTAGCGCACCATCATTGACACCTCGAATCTAGCTGCCGATAGGAGCCTGATCAGGCCTTGTTGTATTTTCTTACAACCTGAAACAGAGTCATTCAACCCTTCGAGGAATAGCTATATTGAAAATTCTGACTTGCGATGATTACTATGCATCAAGCAATGCCTCTCAAACCCATGCCTTTTTGGATGTCCTTGTTGTTCTTTGGCATTCCATCTCTGATTACAAGTTTGAGCATCTATGTTGGTATTCCCGCTCTTGCAAGAGCGGGCGTCCCCCTTTTTGTAAATTTCTTACTCCTCACTGGTGCCCCACTAGCATTGCTACTCCTATCTGCGTTTGTGGCTTATCGACTTGAAGGAAATCTGTTCACTTGGGTGCAATTGAAAGAACGATTCAGGCTCAAGCCAATTAAGGGAAAAGATTGGATTTGGACCTTGGGATTAGTTGTTGTGTCTGTGGGGGGGTACATTCTACTTTTGCCGACAGCAAGGTGGTTGGCGTCCTTTCCGTTGTTCGAACCACCTACATATTTACCTGCTGCTGTCAATCCTCGCGTGATGGAAGCAGGTATACCAACTGATTTTCTTGGCTTACCGCTACGGGGGCAATGGTGGATCTTGGGAGTCTATTTCCTGGTATTGTGCTTCAATATTTTTGGCGAGGAACTCTGGTGGCGAGGGTACATCTTGCCAAGACAGGAGATTCAATACGGAAAGTGGACATGGTTGATCCACGGTGTGTTGTGGGATATGTTCCACGTTTTCTGGAAGTGGAATTTAATCGCGTTGCTCCCGCCGACATTGGGCTTATCATTTGTGGCGTGTAGATTAAAGAATACAACGCCTGGAATCATTGTGCATTGGGCTAATAATGGACTAGGTTTATTCATACTCTTGTTGGGAGTATTGGGCGTAACAGGGTAGCCTTTCGTTCTGATTCGGCATTACACATCATGGTAGCGGACGGCAGAAAGCGGCTAGTACTGAGTGCGAGGTTGTTTGCCGCCGCTACGTTGGGCCGTTAACAATTTAGAGGCTGAGGTGAATAGTTAAGAATCAAGCTCTTAATACCGCCATACTATCCGTTAATATTCTTTGTATCGAAGAACACATGTGCCTTCTCGATAACTGCCTACACTCATCTTGGTGTGATCAAGTCCAACAGAATGAAACCGATTGTTTTTTCAATGCTTGCGATCGCACCCCTAGGACTAGTCTCAGTTCCAGCGGTTGCTGACGATCACGTATCGCCCAATGGCGTTAGAACATTGACCCCTGAAGGCGGCATTATTCCAACGGCCACATGGAGCCTAGGAACCCGTGCGGGAGACTATGTCTTTGTTGCGGGGATGCGTGGTATTGATCCTGAACTGAATGCCCTGGTCCCAGATACTGAAGGTCGAGTCCGACAGGCGTTTCTGAACATGCAGCTGATTGCTGAATCAGAGGGAGCTAGCCTGCGGGATGCAGTGCGTCTAGTGGTATATGTGACGGATATGTATCGCTACCGCCCGATTGTTAATCAGATTCAAAAAGAACTCTGGGGAGAGGGGCCTTATCCACCCCGCACAATTGTTGAGGTAGATCGTCTTAACCAAGACGATATTGTTGAAGTAGAAGGCACTTTCTACGCTCCCATCGAAGAATGAGTAACCCTGACTGCAGTTTCTATTAGAACAAGTCTGGCAATACTCGATCGGATTGAGAATTCATACAGGCAAAGCTATACCGTTGCTATTTTGTTGTTGCCGACTTGGCCATTTTAATCGATGTCAAAATAGCCTCGGGTGTAGCTGGAAAAACTAAAGAATCAAAATCACTCTTTTAGTCTCTCTTTTCGGTATTCATTTGGTGTCAATGCGGTCCAACGCTTGAACGCTTTACGGAATGCGCGAACATCGGCGTATCCGAGAAGCTGCGCCACGGTTGCAATATTGATTTCGGGGTTGCTTAAAAATTTCTTTGCATTAATCAAACGAATTTCATCGATGAGTTTCTGTAAAGACGTCCCATGTTGCTTGGCCAAACGCTGTGCGGTGCGAAGACTAAGGTTTGCCGCTGCCGCTGCCGCTGCCACCTCATACTTGCCGTGAGCTGCATTGTCCATGATGCTCCGACGAAGTGGTATGAGGGCTGCTGGATAGCGATCTTCATTCAGCTTTTGACGAAGGTTGGCAAAATGCTGTTTGATGAAATCGAACATCTGAGCATTTGCAGAATGGATCGGTAGCCGCAGAATATCTATTGAAAAAACAAGTGCGTTTCGGCCAGTATGAAACCAAACGGGTGCTTGAAAGAACTCCTCATAGGGCTGCAGTGGAACAGCTTTTGGGTTGGCAAACTCCACTTTCTGCAACGGTGCTCCCGGAACCGTGATTGTATTCAGCAATCGCCAAATTAGCCCCGCTGTTGCTTCAAGGGTATGACCTTGGTCAAGGGACTCAGACGGATGGGCGACCACCAGTGCAACCTCTGAATCTGTCTTCTCAAGATGTACAACTGACTGGTCAGCAATAATTGACGAATTTTCGACAAACCAAGTGAGCGCCGATTCAAAGTCAGTGGCGAACATAGCGCCTTGAACCAGCCCGCCAAGCATTGAGAACGGTGCACAGTGGGCAATCTCCATGGAGATTGCCCGATCTGGCAATTTATCGACAAGTACGTTCATCAGTTCCCCAATGACAGGATCGGGAAGTCGAGCATCCTGATTGGCATAGTCGAGTTCTGAGATGTCTATAGATTGAGCAATTTCGTCAAGTGTTATCCCTTGCAATATGGCATAGGCAATAGTCGTCGTTGCCAGACTCCCCAGTGTCTCAGGTTTAACAAAGTTGGCATAAATGATTCCTTTTTTGGCGTTCATGGGCCTCCCAGTTTCAGGCTCTTACTGCAAAAATTGTGCGGATGCTTCAAGGCGGCAGAAAGTATAAGGTTCAAAATTAACACTTTCATAGTAGCGACAGGGGGATTTATTCCCTAATTCGTTTGAGAACTTAGAAGAGGAAACGGAGATGCTCGTAGAGACTCATCTGCTGGGAGAGCTTTACGCTACCCGCTATCGTGGACAAGATCCGAAATACGCCCTCGTTATCTCCCACGGCTTTGCCGGACACGGTGGGATTTATGATGCGTTTTGCACCTATTACGCGGAAAAAAAAGGTGCGGACATTTGGAGTTACGATGCTCCCGGTCATGGAAAATCAACACGCAGCACCCGACCGCGCGGTCAGTTTGAGTTCGCCGAGTGGGCACAAGCAGGTGTGGATTTTGCTACCCATGTGCAACAAGAAACTGGTCTGCCCGTCTTTCTGCTCGGGTCAAGTTTTGGTGCTGCTGCTGCCTACTCCGGAACCTATGCTGATGCTGTAACTGCCACAATCATCATGGGGTCGGCGGTTGTACCCGGCGGTCCTTTTCTCAAAGAGTTGAGAAAATCTCTAAAATCAGAAGCTTTTCAGACGGTTGTCAAGATGCTTGGGCGCGGTGCAAGAATCGATGTCGATCTTACTTTCGACTTTGATGAAGACTATGGTATTGCTGGTGCAGGAGAGATGAAACACTCCGATCCATGGAATACCTGGAGTTATGATTTGGCATCTTGGACATCGGTGTTTGCCCATGATCCAGTTGTAGCCATTGAACACAACACAAAGCCTATTTTGCTGGTTGGTGGTGAGAAGGACCCTAACTTCCCACCCGATTTAATCAAGGCAACAGCAGAGGCGATCGCTGGCCCAGTGGAATGGCTCATTATGCCCAATGCGACCCATCAAATGATGATTTACCACACCGAGGACTTTTCTGAAGTCCTTGCAGCTTACATCCAGAAGCACATCTAAATTTAGATAGATAAAGAGAGGAGAAAGCAGCATGATCAAAGCAAACGGCATCAACCATCTGCCAATTTCCACTGGTGACACGAAGAAGCAAATTGAATTCTTCACTGATATTTTGGGTGCGGAGCTTGTTGCTCTATTCCCGATGCACAACGTCAGTGGCGCTCACCACACCTTTCTGAAGCTAAGTGACAAATGCTGTCTTAGCTTTGTTGAGTTCCCACAAAACAAAGATATCGATCCGATCCCTGGTGTAACTTACACTGTGATGGGATCATCAGCCCCAGGGACGTTACAGCATGTAGCCTTTAATGTGGATAGCGTGGAAGAGTTGCTCAATATGCGCGATCGCCTCCGGTCTAAAGGTATCCATGTCTTTGGGCCACTAGACCACGGGGTGATGCAGTCAATTTATTTTAATGGTCCGGATCATTTATCTTTGGAGATTGCTGCTTACACAAACCCGATTAATCCAGAAGCTTGGATCGATCCAAAGATTGTTGAGACCCTAGGAATTTCCGTAGAGGAATTGGCGCGCTACAAAGCGCCCGATCCCTATGAAGGTGAGGGCGGAACAGTTGCTCAGCCCCCTGTAGATCCGATCGAAAACCATGCACTTTTTGAGAATGCCCTCCTCAAGCAGATTGTAGAAATGCCGGATGAAGAGGTTTTCGAGAAAATGAGTACTCCTAACCCTCCTGTCACACTTTAGTAATCAATTCATTGCTTTGCTATAGAGATTGAAGGCATCATCTTAGATGGTGAACTGTCTAAGATGATGCGAAACCAAAATTGAAGAGCGAAACGATGGTTAATTTGTACGCTTTCAAAGATTGTGTGAACCCAAGTTCACATGATTCAACCGACTGAGCTTGACACCAGCAGGTATCTATACCAATCAATACT
>NZ_AWNH01000005.1 GCF_000482245.1 Leptolyngbya sp. Heron Island J
GGCCGATACCCTGATTGGGTTAGCGGAGTATATGCCGGGGGAGTTGATGAGTGAGGCGTTGGCGTTGGCGCGCACGATTCAGTCTGCGTCTGACCGGTCCAGAGCCCTGAGTAAGTTAGCGGAGTATATGCCGGGGGAGTTGATGAGTGAGGCGTTGGCGGTGGCGCGGACGATCCCGTCTGCGTCTGATCGGGCCAGAGCCCTGAGTGGGTTAGCTAAGTATGTGCCGGAGGTGGTGAGTGAGGCGTTGGCGGTGGTGCGGACGATTCAGTCTGCGTCTGACCGGTCCAGAGCCCTGAGTAAGTTAGCGGAGTATATGCCGGGGGAGTTGATGAGTGAGGCGTTGGCGTTGGTGCGCACGATTCAGGATGAGTATTACCGGTCCAGAGCCCTAATTGGGTTAGCTAAGTATGTGCCGGGGGAGTTGATGAGTGAGGCGTTGGCGTTGGCGCGCACGATCCAGGATGAGTCTGACCAAGCCTATGCCCTGATTGAGTTAGCTAAGTATGTGCCGGGGGAGTTGATGAGTGAGGCGTTGGCGTTGGCGCGCACGATCCCGTCTGGGTATTTCCGGTCCATAGCCCTAATTGGGTTAGCTAAGTATGTGCCGAGGGAGTTGATGAGTGAGGCGTTGGCGTTGGTGCGCACGATTCAGGATGAGTCTAACCGGACCGATGCCCTGAGTGGCTTAATGCGTCAGCTCAAAACAATTGAGGCAGATATTTTGCTTTGGAAAGACGCTTTTCACACATTGACTTATCAAGGTCGCAACTACTTCATTACCAATATCCCCAATCTCGCACCAGCTACGATCAGCTTAGCTGGCGGAGATAAAGCGGTTTTGACCTTAGTGGCTGAAGCAATGAGAGATGTGTGCCGTCAATGGCCATAGCAAACAAGGGTGAGATCGCAGAAAGTGATGTAAGCGAAACTGGACACTCCTGAATTCTAGGTCTTGCTATCGTTGCGATAACGCTTGAAAGCACTGAAAATCCTCGTGTCGGCGGTTCAAGTCCGCCTCCTGGCATCGCCGGAATACCGGCAAGTGTGGGTCGTTGCCCGAGTGGTTAATGGGGGCGGACTGTAAATCCGCTGGCTACGCCTACGTTGGTTCGAATCCAACACGGCCCACCACCAGCCTTCATAGCTCAGCGGTAGAGCACTCCCTTGGTAAGGGAGAGGTCACGAGTTCAATTCTCGTTGAAGGCTTTGCAATGTAAGGCATCCAGCGTTTATGAGTGACTCAGAGCCTAAGCCTAAGCTGATTCAGCCCGATACTGTGGTCAACATTACTGAAACGAGTCAGGCTCCTAATATCGGTCAAACCTTTACGGGTAGCCAATTGGAGCAGGCTATGATTTCAATCGTAGGGAATCCAAAGCAGAACAGGCATTGGGTATCTTCCGAAGGCGTAAAATGCCAGGTTTTATCGCCTGGAGGTTCGTGGACTCAAGGCACGGTAAAGTTTGTCATGGTCTTTACGCCTGATGAGCCGCCGTCTGATCAAAGCGTTGCCCAATAGAGGCGCTGCACACATATAAGTATGAAAAAGAATCCAAGACTTCTCACTGCAGAGACGGTGGTCAGACTGGACGACCAGAATATGGGTCTAGGGAAAGGGCAAACCTTTCTGGCCAGTGAATCGACCGATTTCATCGGTCGCCACATCAGGAATTCTGCAACCCGCGATGCATGGGTTAAAGAGGGTGTCCCGTGTCAAGCTATGGCCCCTACTGGTAAGTGGATTAAGGGACGAGTGAGATACGCTCTGATTTTTGAGCCTGACTCAGCCAGTGAAAAGAGTTAATTGCCCCTTCCTTTCTAATTTCAATTGCCGTTTGACAAACATCGACGATGGCTGTAGGTCATAGCGGCAATGGCACGGTGCACACAGCGCTTTGAGGTTGGTGCGATCGCAATTTTCCGGCCTATGGTCAAGGTGAGCAACGGTCAATGTCCATCGCTGTGGGTGAGCCCTAACCTCTGATTCAGATACAGATATATCCTCTGGCCAGCCTGAGAACAGCTGGTTTATCGCATTAATACGAACCACAAAGTCATCAACTGACTCGCCAGATTTTCGGCATATTTTCCCGCAGTCATCGCATACTCATTTAGCCTCATTCTTAATTTTGAGTGCGATCGCATCCCAGTTATCGAGATATAAACTCCTATCCATCGGCATAATCAAAATCTCCATTAGGAATGTTTCTCAATTAGAAAATTAGACATCAAATAAGCTGAAACCCGCTCATAAGTTTTGTCGCTTGGTTTAGGCCTGCTCTAAATAGGTGAGAGATACTATAGGCAAGAGCAATCTCAAAATCCTGGAGCTTTGGTATCTAAGTTCTATGTGGCTTATGAATGCATTCTTAGCCAGTTAGAGGCTCTCCCTCAGGCAGAAAAAAGGAGGGGATGATCAATGAAACGGGTAAAAATTGGTTTATTTCTGACAGTTTTGAGTATCTTACTTAGTTCTGAAATTGCCGATGCTAAAACTAACTTTATTGGTAACGGTCTGAACTCGTTTGATGCAGAGCAAATCAAGCGCTCTCAGATCAATACCGCGGAACTGATTGAACAACTTGAGCAAGAGGCTGAAGCCGCCTATCAATCTGGTAATTATGTCGAAGCTGAGAAAATCATACGGAGACTTCTACAACTCGACTTCGATAATGCGGATGCCTACTACCATCTGGGACTTGTCTTAGGTAATCAAGGCCGTTACGAAGAAGCTGAAGCAGCTTATCGCCAAGCCATCGAACTTGACCCTAATAATGCGTTAGCATATACCGCTTTGGGAGTTGAATTGGAGTATCAGGGCCGGTATGCAGAAGCTGAAGCAGCTTACCGTCAAGCTATTGAACTTAACCCTGAAGATGCAAATACTTACTACAATCTGGGCGTCGCTTTAAGTTATCAAGGCCGGTATGTGGACGCTGAAGCGGCCTATCGCCAAGCCATCGAACTTAACCCTAATGACGATTATGCTTACAACAACCTGGGCCTTGCCTTAGCGAACCAAGGCCGGTATATGGACGCTGAAGCGGCTTATCACCAAGCCATTGAGCTTAATCCCAATAATGCTGCTTATTACAATAATCTGGGCCGTGTTCTAGGGCGCTTAGATCTCTACGAAGAAGCCGAAGTAGCTTATCGTCAAGCTATCATCCTAGAGCCCAGTCATGCAGATGCTTATAGCAATCTAGGTCATGTCTTAGTTGACCAAGGGCGATATGCAGAAGCTGAAGCCACTCTACGTCAAGCTATAGCTTTAGCCCCTAATGATATTTCTGTCAACAATACCCTTGTTAGTTTGTTGATGAGTCAAGAACGATATGTATCAGCCGAAGTTGCTCACCGTCGGGCTCTTGAGCTTTACCCCGATGATGCTTACGGCAATTACATCTTGGCTAGTTTGTTAGAGAAGCAAGGCCGACCTCAAGAAGGCTTAGCTATTTTGCGTCAGGTGATCGCACGTAATCCTGATGATGTTTCTGCTTATTACTTACTAACGATTTTCTCAGAGAGTCAAGGGCAATATGAAGAAGCTGAGGTTGCCTTGCGTCAACTTATTGAACGCAAACCCGATGATGCTTCTTCCTATTACCTCCTGGCCAATTTGTTGGAGAGTCAAGGGCGACTTGAAGAAGCTGTAGCTGTTCAGCGCCAGGCTGCTGAACTAGACCCACAGCAATCCCCTCCTGTATTTTTTAGGAGCATGTTTACCTCTGTGTTTTTTGGGAGCACGTTTCCTTTTCAGGCAACGCCCTTAACTCCTAAGAACCAGTAAAGAGGAAGCTAGGTTTGAAGTTGAGATCGCATAATCCTGAACTTATCGCAGCCTTTATTTAAATTTGCGATCGCAACCCAGCAAGCAAATTATTCTGTGACAGCTCGCTAATATTGGCACACTGTGCCAGTTGCCAAAAATTAATGGCCTATGTTTGGACTGATCAACAATGATTAGGGTATGTGCCAGATGCCTGAAACCCTTGAAAACTCCTTAGGTGCAGGTAACCCTTTGAAAACAGCTCTAGCCGTTACCTAACAATTCATTCAGCTGTTTATGCCCTTGTGAGTAGTTGCCTGCTGAGCAGTACATCACTACTCAGAACTCCGGTACGCTTACTTGTCTGGACTGGCTCGCATAGCACCGCTGAATCATGGCCACGCTGGTTCGACATAAATAAGAAATGTCTTGCTCATCCAGTTCTCTTTTAACTAGTTCGGTTATGAAGGTGTGCCTGGCAATGAATCGGCGATCGGATTTCGAGAAATCATTTCTTAGGCATTGATATTTGCATAGTGATTTCCTGCGAGGCACACAACTCATCAATGTAGCTACAGCCTGTCATCAATCACTCTCAAGGAAACAATGAGGGTTTTTGTTGTGTGCAGTTGGCTCGTTGAGGTCGTTTGTAGTCCAGTTATTAAAAATCCGGAATCGACACCTTCTGTCAGCGCGTCACAGACGATAGCAAACTATGGGGCATAGTCTGTGGCTACACATAGTCCCAGGCCAAAGATTTGAGTGATCTGGGGCGCTTGTGAAGTATTAGGCTGATCATCAGCACGCCATACAATTTCTACATTTCTAAAAGCATATGTAGCTCGTCTAAACAATATATGGAATAAGGAACTAGGTATTTATAGTGCTTGTCTCCGAATGTATCGGACTGCAATTGCGTTGAGGCTTTTCCGATATTTCCATGGTAAGTGCATTTTTAACTCAGAATTTATAAGTGAAATACTTGTAAAAACCTACTAAGTTCGACATCAGGATGTTTCTTAATTTTGTCTATTAGCTAGCTAGAGGCTGGATAGCCTATATGTCTGCACCATAGTTATTAGGAATCATCATGTATAGGTCCTACGATGGCAATGTGAAGCTGCGAGCACCAGCGCTTCAAATGCAAAAAGCAATGGTGTTTATTGATGGAACAAATTTTCGATACTGTATCAATGGGGCCACAATTAAAATCATTAAACCGATTCATTGGATCGGAGAAATGTTTCTTGAAGGTCGCCAATTAGTCAGAACGTTTTTCTACACCTGTGAACCTCATCTAGCTTCGCTTGAAAGTGAACATGGTCAAGACATATTGCAAACTTCAAAAATTATTTTAGGATATGCCATACCAACTGGAGATGGTAACTATACCGAGAAGGGTGTGGATGTTCATCTCGTTTCAGACATGATTTATCATGCATCGATGAAAAACTATGATTACGCATTGCTAGTAACTACTGACCAGGAGTTTGTTCCTGTTATTGAACGTGTACAAGACTTGGGTGGTCAGATAGGTGTCTTATCGCTTTTTCGACCTGTTCCTAGAGAGTTACAGAATGTTTGTGATGAGGCTTTTTCTATCAGTAAGGAGCAACTTATTTCTAACAATATTGGGATTTTAAACAGTCATTCTAAATAATTTTAGATTTTTAGTTAAATAATCTAATTAACATAATTTTATTCAGTAATTAATCATTGAATTAGTACTTTTAGTGTTTCATGAATTTTACAGTTTCAAGAAGTATGAAATGGTCAGAATTCTGGGGTGATCACAACACCATATCCTAAATTAATATGAGCCAAACTGCATTTAGAGAACTGTGTCGGTTCAGGCTGCGTTCTTATTTTCAGTGTTAATAACTATCAGAATTTGGCTTGCTTTAGTTTGTTGTTCGCTAATGGCTGGGCACGCTGATGCCAACCGTGGTGACTATGCTGACGGGAGCTGATTGTATGGTCCGATGCGAGCGCATCGGACCAGTAGTGCAGTGAACATTACCTAAGTCTGTGAACAGCACGAGTTTTATCAGATAACTAAAGATAACAAGGCCCATTAAGGTCGTTTATATTTTGTGCAATGCTCTAAACGTTTATGAGAAAGCATCCTTAGCATTTGGTGAGAACCAAGTAGATTTACACAGCATTGATGGCCTCCAAACCCAAAATCTGCCTCTTTAGCTACCAAAATGCGATCGCTTTTGTAAATAAATGTCTCTTTGATTATTTATTGCTTGACAGGTTGACGCTCAGTTGCAGTGTCGTTAGAATTTTTGATAAGACAAGCGGCGAATAGCTTTGTCATCGACAGTGATTTTGGAGGAGTGATCCATGGAGATGCCAGGTCAACTAACCTTAGAACAGCAGTTTCAGCTACAAGTTTTGAAGGAGCAGGTGCGTAATCTTTCCCATGAAGATGCGCAAAACTATGTTCTGGAGGTTATGCGTCAAATGATGGTGAAGGATAACCTAGTTAAGCATTTGCTCAAGAATGCCTAAGATTGCCATGGTAAATTGCATTAAAAGCATCCCCTTGACGTGATAGTTCAAGGGGATGTTGCTAAAAGGGTATTCAAATTGAGTGGAGCAGGTGTTTGACCGCAAAGCCGTGGATTGCTGATGCTATCCAAAGGAATAATGTTTGCTTACAGCAGTGGCTATCTGCCATGTACAGCTCATCCCTGCCGGAAAAGTGACCAAATCCCCCTTACCCATAGAAATCGGCTTACCATTCTCTGGAATGACAGTTACTTGTCCTGCCAAAAAGTAGCAAGTCTCTGTTTCGTCATAGTGCCAGGGAAACTCTGATGCTTCTTTTTGCCAAATAGGCCATGCAAAAACGCCCATCGTATCGAGCTCAGCTTGAGTGGGCTGGTGATTAACTTGAATTTTACTCATCCTGGTTTCTGCTAATGGTTTGTGCTTAGTCACTAACTCCCCACCAGGCTAGTGCATAAGCCTGGCGAGCTTCAGAAGTTATCTGTTGTGAATAGACAACTCTCAGTTTGTAGCGCCCAGTCTGAGGAATTTTGTGAAAGATATGCTCAACACTGTCGACGTCGCTGACCGAAGACCAGATGCTGTTGGCGATATCGTTTTCATCCGCGGGCATTAGATAAAGGCTCAAATTGTTCAGCCCCTGATTGTCAAAGCTTTCTCCAATGTCATAGAGATCATTGTTATTGTCATCGATCAATGAAATTTGACGTTCCCATGCGAGGGTCGCAGCAAAATAGCTGTTTGCTCTCAGTGGGGTATCGATAGCATAGTCTGCGTATTGAGTTGCCTGAGCTGAACTTGATTCAGAATTTAAGGCCAAAGCGTTATAGTCCCATCCCCTGATGGCGACATTTCCAGGGCTCCATTGACCACCGTTAAACTGTTCATAGGCTCTGTAGGCATTGAGTTGCCCTGTGCCTAGTTCCACGTGTAGAGGGACTTTGGGATCACGATAGGCATCGGATTCAATCCAAGTCAGATTCGCTTCATCCAGCACGGTTTTTCCCATACCCAAGTTTTGCCCATCACCTGTATCCATTAATTTATCGGCCGCATTGAGTAAAACGGCCTTCATGACCATGGGCTCACGGGAATCTAAGCTCCAGTTCGCGGTTCGAATTTGTCGATCACCCCATTCCTGTAACAGAGCCACAGTTGCTGCAACGTGGGGAGCTGCAAAACTAGAGCCACTACTAAAAATTGTCTGCCCATCAGGATTCAACATCCTAATATCGTCGCCAGGGGCAATCAAATTAATAGAGCGCCGTGGACCGACATTAGATTCTGGTGCTGATGTCCCACGGGGGTTAAATGTTGGCTCACTGCCAGCATTTGCGTAGTCAACTTTCACAAACTGTCCGTCGACCTGAGTTGAGTAGGCGACATTAATGCCATTAAAGTTATCAGTGGGGAGCGGAATTCCTCCACCGCCTTGATTCCCAGCGATCACATACAGTGCCTTATGAACACTGCTTGACCAATCAACGCATTGTGTCAGCAGGGCATTACCATCAAGGCTAGCGTTGGGGCGTGGGTCACTGATTAAAGGTTCGCCAAAGCTAAAATTAATGGCTCGAACATCTCCACTGTTGCGCAGAGCAATATTCTGCGTGGTTAAACATTCTCGGGGTTGGCCGCTACGCTCACTTTCCAGTGGGCCAATAGCCGCAGAAAACAGTGTGGCATCAGGTGCTACACCCGTCAATTCTTTATCCTGACTGATCATGACACTGGCCACATGATTGGCATGATTATCAACAAACTCATCCGCAACAGCAGCCCCATCAAGCTGCAAGACCTGATTAACGCTAACTGGGTTGTTGGGACTGGCTACTTTATCGGTACCAAATAGTCCAGGGCGTCCACCTTCAACTTGACCAATGGCAATCTTTTTGCCTGTGAGATTATATGGAGCCTGATGTAAACGACGGGCATCAATTCCATTAGGACCAATGGACACAGAAAGTGCGAGGGCTGGCAGACTAGCTAATCCAATGAACACAGCTGTTGGTGGTAGCAGATGCTTGATTTCGATATTACCCATGGAGCTAGAACGGTCAAAGAGGTGCTGAAAGATTCCCATGAAAACTCCCATGAACATAATTAGGGATGTTGATTAGTCTCAGTTAGCGCAGTTTGTAACGAATTTGATACTAAGTTTTTGTTACGATAGTGACCATTAATGGTGATTACTCGAGGCAGCTTCCCCATGACGCAATCAAAAAAGTCTGTTGTTATTTCCCCATCTATTTTATCGGCTGATTTTAGTCGTCTGGGCGATGAAATTCGTGCCGCAGATGAAGCTGGTGCAGATTGGATTCATGTCGATGTTATGGATGGTCGATTCGTGCCTAACATCACCATTGGTCCATTAATTGTTGAGGCAATTCGGCCAATTACGAAAAAGCCTCTTGATGTTCACCTAATGATTGTCGAGCCTGAGAAGTATATCGAAGGCTTTGCTAAAGCGGGGGCGGATATTATTTCTGTACATGCTGAGCATAATGCGTCACCTCATTTGCATAGTACTCTAAGCCGTATTCGCGATATGGGTAAGCAAGCTGGTGTGGTGCTCAATCCATCTACACCTTTAGAGCTGATTGACTATGTTCTAGAACTTTGCGACCTAGTGTTGATTATGAGTGTTAACCCAGGATTCGGGGGACAGAAGTTTATTCCTGAAGTGTTACCTAAAATTCGTAAGCTGCGCCAGATGTGTGATGAGCGTGGTTTGGACCCATGGATCGAGGTTGATGGTGGTTTGAAAGCACACAATACTTGGCAAGTATTAGAAGCTGGTGCCAATGCTATCGTAGCGGGTTCTGCTGTATTCAAAGCCCCAGATTATGCTGAAGCAATTAGCAACATCCGTAATAGTAAACGCCCTACTCCTGAGCTAGCGGCAGTGTAGCCTCAGTCTAGGGTCTTCTAGATAAAGGTTTTTCTCAGAAAACCCTCAAGATCTAGAGGATCAAATGGCGTTCACTGCTGATTTAAAGCATAGGTTTTGGCCTAGGTTGCTTTTTGCAATCTAGGCCTTTTATTGTAATTGGGTGAGGGCTACTGATCAGTAAAGGGGTATCATGCACCCTGTATAAAGTTCTAATGAATCACCTGGCTCTGGGGTGACAAGCTTTCTCAGAAAAATTACGGATACCCTCTGACAAAATCATCAAAGTTTTAAGGCAGCTCTCTGCAAATTATTTGCAGAGAGCGTTTTATGAGAAGTCTCTGTAGGCTTTGATATGACAAGTACAGCGACATATTTTGCAGAACTGATTAGTGATAATTTATCTGAATTCTCAGTATATTTACGGCGTTCTTATACGTGAGCGTGCTCATTTAAAGAATTTGTGTGATGAGAGCATAATTACCTATCCCTGCACATAGGTTCCCCAATAATTGAAATACTGAACATCACGGATGTAAGTCCGTAGCAGCCCCTTATAAATTAGGGTATATAAAAAACTGGGTTGTGTGTTTTTTTATACCTGTTCTTGGTCGCTTGGGCGCGATGCTGTCTCTCTGGATTTGTAGGTAAATCTTTTTATGGCTATTCAATCGGTGGAAGAAATGGTTGCCAAAATCTTTGCGACTCGCCGTATCACGCGTGCTGATCAGAGCGTTCTGATGGCAATGTTTGCTGGCAACAATATTAGTGCTAATGACAAAATGTTAATTAATCAAATTTATGATGCCTTGAATCAAGGTCGTCTGCGGGTTGTTGAATAAGACCCGTGTTCTGGCGTGTGTCTTGGGTGTTTAAGTTTTTTTGACGGGTAGGCGATGGATGGTTGCTCACGCCAGTCTCAACAGAGAATTATTCCTTTTGCAGAAGTTCAGAAAAAGCTAGGTCTTCGGCTGCGAGTACAAAGATAGTGGGCGGTAAGTTCATGGTCTTGTTCTGTAAAGATGTGTAATACTCTGTGAACTCATCGTCTGGTGTTGCTAGACCCATCAGAATTAAGTCCGCTGTGGCAGATGAACTTCTCAAAATAGAATCAAATGGGCGACCTTCGGCAACGATGATTTTAGGTTGAGCGCCGATACTCAATGTGTCGATTAGCTTGTTGAGATTGGTCTGAGCTGCTTGGGCTGCTGCTTGGTTGGAAACCACAAGCTTGAGGAAAATATCGGCTGAACGCCAACGCATGCCTGTACGTAATAAATAGGCCAAAATCAGCATGAGTCCCCCGTTTGCCTGCAGACCACCCCACCAAACGTCAATGCGCTTTGGAAACTGGGGCATTTGGCTAGGAGGATTTCTAAGGATGACGATGTTCCGTTTGGCTTGGTGACACTTGCTAATTATTTGACAGTATCGCTCTCGTGCTTCGTGATCGTCGGTTTCAGTATCTCCTAACAGTACTGTATTGGGCATTAATGGACCGATGCCATAGGTGTCGATCAGCTGTTGGGCTCCGGTAGAGGTATCTCGTGCTTCAATCAATTTGACAAAAGCTTGAATGTCTCGCTTTTCTAGATAATCGCGAATGGTGCTACGCATTTGTTCTTGTTGTTTAAGATTACGAGCACCGGTTGGCAGAATACTGGCTAAAGTGATTAAGCCTCGGTTGTGGGTAAAGTCTGTGGCTAGTTCAATTAGATGCCATCGTTTAGTTGGAGCGCCCGAGAGCACTAACAAGTGGGGCCGCCAATTTTTGGGGTCGGCGCTATCGGCAATATTGTTGAGACCAGCACGCACTAAGGATAGCCAAATTCCCTGTCTGACATCTCCCCAGGTTGTGCGAATTTCACGTCTTTCTAACCACAGGTAAATAGTGAGGACGATAATGGCGGCTGCGACTGTGGCGGCTGGGTTGATCAAGAACATGATGGCAATACAGCCCAATGCTCCCAAAAGAGAGATATACCAAGGTATGCGAAATGTAGGGCGAAATGAGGGACTTTGCAGGAAGCCTTCAATGCCAGCGGCGACATTTAACACCATGTAAGTGGTGAGGAAAAACATGGTGAGTACGGGTGCGATCGCATCCAAGTCACCAATGCAAACTACCGCTAAAACAACACCCAGGGTAAATAAAGTGCCTAGTCTGGGTTCGTCCGTAGGACCATGCCCATGGCCTAGCCAACGCAGCCGCTTTGGCAAAATGTTATCGCGGGCCAGTGCTTGTAAAACCCGAGGGGCTCCCAAAATACTGCCCAGGGCGCTAGATAAGGTGGCTCCCCATACCCCTAACAAAATGGCATCGCCCCAAAACGCCATCCTGCGCATAATCAGCGGATCGGAAATCAGACTGGCAGAATCAGCACGATTGCTCAGTAGGAGAGGAATGGACATGTAGATGACATATCCGACTCCAACTGCTGCCAGCGTACCCATGGGAATAGATTTTTTAGGATCTTTTAGATCCCCAGACATATTGACCCCGGACATGATGCCAGTGACGGCCGGGAAGAAGACGGCTAAAACGGCCCAAAAACTCACACTTCCTGCTTCTTCGGTGGCTGGAATATCAGCGGGATTAACACTACTACCAAAGACCAAGCTGACCAAAGACAACACAATCGCGGCCATAATTACATATTGAGCCTTAATCGCAATGTCAGCTGACTTGAGCGCTAGAGCTGTAACGGCAATGGTTGTGACCAAGGCCAGCACAGTGATTGTGATGGGAACATTAGGAAAAGCATTCTTGACGCTTTCTGCAAAACCAATGGTGTAGAGAGCCACTGACAATGCTTGGGCAAAGTAAAGGGGAATGCCGACAGCACCACCTGTTTCAATACCGAGGGATCGACTAATCATGTAGTATGCTCCGCCAGCTCGGACGACCTGGTCGGTTGCGATCGCGCTGATAGATAACCCTGTAATAAAAGTAATAGACGTTGAAATAGTAACAATCAGTAGAGTGTTAACTAGCCCCATTTGACCCACTACCCAGCCAAATCGGAGGTACATGATGACCCCCAAAATGGTCAGGATGGATGGTGTGAAGACACCGCCAAAGGTGCCTAGACCATTAGCGGTAGTTTCGATAACTTTAGAAGACGATTCAGAGGAACGTGACGTCATGGGTGGGAAAACGGTAGATCACCTTAATTTAGCTGGCAACGGGACAGATATGCCACCGAATCTAGAGGTTAGCTCAACGGTATCAAATGTCTCGATTGATGCTTAAAAGCTCTGTAAAACCTAAGCTTGCATCAATTACTGTGGTAGCAAATAGCACCTCTATCATCGTCGTTTTGCCAATCATCATCTTTGTTAGGGCGGATACGGTCGATAAGTGCAATTAATAGTTGACCCATTAGAAGAGAACGGGCCTTTACTGCTTGCTCTGACGATGCTGAGAATTTTGAGATTGTGTTTCCTCACTTTATGCAGCTGATAGAAGAATAAGTTCTCCTACTATCTACTTGACTATCAAGTAGATAGCCGCAAGTAAGCGCTCCTAACACCGCTGGTTTCGACTCCACTCAAACAGCTAGCTTAGAGAAATGAGGGTTGAGGCTTCGACGGTGAGGCTTCGACGGCGAGCTTAGCCGAACCGCTCAGCCGAACTGTTTAGTCGAAGTCCGGATTGATGGATAGTTTTGTCCAGTCACTTATTTGGAAGCTTGAATAACCAGCAATCCGCCAACAGCGAGACCTAGTAACGGCGGTAGCCAGGCAGCAGCAACAGGGGTTAGGGTGCCCACTTTTCCTAAGGCATCGGCGATAAATCCGAGTAAGTAGTAGCCAAAGATAATGACTACGCTAATACCAAAACTGGTAGCTTTACCGGTGCGCTGGGGACGGATGCCCACAGCTGACCCGACTATGCCAAACACAATGCAAACAAAGGGGAGGGCGTAGCGCTGCTGTAGTCTGAGTTCCCAAACACGAATGCTCCGTTCATTTCCAGACTTACGGACAATCTTATTAAGATGCTGTCTGGTTTCAGCAATATTCATTTCATCGTCTTCTTTGCTGCGAGAAGCCAAGTCTAGAGGTGTACGAGGTAAATCCAGTTCTTGACGATCAAACTTGACGATGTGGCCAAAGGAGCCATCGGGTGAAATCGCGTAAATGGTGCCGTTGAAAAATGTCCAAACGTTATCTAGAAAATTCCATGTAGCGGTTTCTGCACTGACGACCTGCTCCAAACCAGTTTGGGAAAAGTCTAGGATTGTTAGACCCTGCATTTCTTCGCCATTAAACCTGCGAGCATAAAATAAGCGTCCTAATTCGTTACCACTGCCGTCTGCGGCCTTTTGATACTCCTGGTACATGATGTTGCGCTCCCGAAAAGGAGGCTTTTCAGAGTTAAAGGCCTGCTCTAGCATGATCTTGGCCCGGTAGTTAGCCGCTGGGGTAATCACCTCGTTAAAAACAAAGGTGAGGCCAGTGATGAGCATGCTTAGGATCAGAGCTGGAGCAATAATGCGGCGTACACTCACACCACAACTCCGTAGAGCAGTCAGTTCACTATCGCTAGAAAAGCGACTGTAAGTCATCATGCTGGCTAGCAACGTTGACATGGGGAAGGCCAACACCACAAACTCTGGCATCTTGAGGACGAACACCTGCATGGCCAGACTGATTTCCAAGCCTGATTCGGTGATTTTACGAATCAGGTCAAAGAGGGCACCCACAGATACCAAAATTGATGAAAATGCGCCGACGCCGAAGAGAAAGGGCAATGCTAATTCCTTGGCAATATATCGATCCATAATCGATATGGATGGCCACCGGGGCAGACCAGAGATGGGGGAAGGAGATGAGGATGTGGTAGCCATAAATGATGGTTACGGAATGGATATGAATGCTAAAGGCTGTGGTACCTGAGATGACAGAGGGTGTTTAAAATCTGATGCATCATAGTTTAAAGCCGTCACCCAGATAGTGTTCGCGCACCAGAGGATTGTTGGCAAGATCCTCGGCAGTACCGTAGGCTAAGATGCGACCATCACTCATGATGTAGGCTCGATCAATAATCCGCAGTGTCTCACGGACATTGTGGTCAGTGATTAGAATACCCATTTTGCGATCGCGCAGTTGAGACACAATATTCTGAATTTCTGAGACAGCGATCGGGTCCACACCAGCAAAGGGTTCATCGAGAAAAAGAAAGGTAGGACCTTGTTCACCAGAAGCAAGTGCCCGCGCCAGTTCAGTCCGGCGACGTTCTCCGCCTGATACCTGGATACCTAGGGTATTTGCCACTTTTTCCAGTCGGAACTCTCTCATCAAGTGCTCCAAACGTTCAGAGCGTTCTTTACGAGGCACCCTCGTTTGCTCCATCACCAACTGAATGTTGTCTTTGACCGTGAGATTCCGAAAAATGCTAGCTTCCTGGGCTAAATAACCAATCCCCAGGCGGGCGCGTTCGTGAATGGATAAAGACGTAATTTCCCGGTCATTTAAGCGTACAGAGCCTTGATCCGGATACTCTAGCCCGGTGGCCATATAAAAGGTAGTGGTTTTACCAGCTCCATTAGGACCCAGCAACCCCACAATTTCTCCCTGGGTTACCGACAAACTCACACCACGTACAATGGTTCGTCTGCCATAAGCCTTGTGAACATTTTCCAGGGCAATCACAGCGCCGGGTGTTGTCAATGTTTTAGCAGTGGGGTCAACAGCAGGGGACAGCATTTATTCATCAGTGGGGATGGCAAATTCGGGGAGTTCCTCAGGCAATGTTGGGAGAGGTGTTGAGGGTTCTTCAGGCTGAGGAGCAGCAGCTGGTTCTTCGGTTGGTTCTGGAATCACATAAACAGATTCCACCTGTTCGTCCGCATTGGGAGTGGCTACAAATCGCCCTTCATCAATTAGATAGGTAACAACTTCAGCCTGTAATGTGTTGGCTTCTTGTTGTACAAACACATTGCCAGTCAGTATGATACGCCGTTCACGACTGTAATACTGAGCCTGAGCTGATGTTGCATACATTTCTTCTTCAGGATAATCAATCCTGACATTACCTCGAGCGGTAATAATGCCGGTATTGGCATCAGCTTCTTGCACATCAGCTCGCAGTGTAATCGAGCCTCCAGATTGAGCGTTGGATGACGTTGCTAAGCCACTAGCTACTAGCAGTAAACCTAGTATCCCAGCGCTAAGACGCTGAATTGGTTGGCTTAAAGAAGCTTGCAAAATTTTTCCTTGCCGTATAACCATGCCTCGCCTTTTAATACCACCCTTACCTAATCTAACCATTGATAGCTTCATAGAAGTTAGTCTTAGCCCAGTTAGACGACTGGTTTTGTTGGCTAAGTTCTATTTATGACCCATTTTGCAGATCACCTCTTATTCAAAAATGTATGTCATGTCAGGAATAACTTAAACTTCCCTGATTTGGGGAGCGCCATAGCACCAACGTACTTTAGAGATGAGTGTTGACAAATTTGGTGAGTGGTTCCATTGCGTTGGTGTGCAATGTACCTTGCTGCCCTACACCCTATGTATACAGGGCCTCATTAACGTATTCCCATTGCTAATTACATATTTCATGGTCTCGGGTGATTCATCTAACAAAGCGGGGGCCAGATGTTGTATGTGATCAGGTCCTGTTGCTTGTAAGGCAGTGAGCCAGTCTGTTGCTTGGTCAATGAGATCCGAAACATCGATACCACCGTGGTTTGCCTCATAAGTGAGCAACCGGTGACTGCCCTCCCCTAGCAAAATGGCAGCTCCTTTCCAGTTGAGATTAGTTAGATGATAAAGCCCAACAGCAATTTGAAGAATTCCCTGATAGAACGCTTGCTCGTGTGGATTAGCTTCCAACCAAATAGCTTCTAACGTATCGTGGCAGGCATAGTATTCACCCTGGTTAAATTGCTCAATTCCTACCCAAAAATCAACAGGTTGATGGCTACTGCTTAGAGAATTAGAGGCATTGATCATGGGCAGACTACAGCAATCTTTAATCTACATAAACTTACTGATGTTATCCTCCACTTTGAGTGTGTGTTGTTTGGAGTGTCAAGTATGGTAATGTCCCTTAAATCTCAGCAGGCTAATTTTGGAACCGGCTGGCAGCCTTTTGATTTGCCAACAACTCCCCTATTCGGAACTGACGGAATTCGTAGTCGCGTAGGGGAGTTACTGACCGCCCCTTTAGCCCTACAAATTGGGTTTTGGGCGGGACAGATACTGCGTCAGCAGGAGTCTGGACCGATTGTTCTAGGACAGGACTCACGTAATTCTAGCCCAATGATTGCAGCGGCTTTAGCTGCAGGTCTAACCTCAGCAGGGTTAGAAGTTTGGGATATGGGATTGTGTCCGACGGCTGCTGTTGCCTACATGGCAGCAGCTCCTGAGACTGCTGGCGGTATTATGATCTCAGCAAGTCATAATCCACCGGCGGATAACGGAATTAAATTTTTTGGGGCCAACGGCACCAAGTTAGCGAAAGTTATACAGGCACAGATTGAACAGGCGCTGCGTCAAGGTTCCTGCCCTGATGCGTTTAATCCCGGTAATCAGTGGGGAAAAACGTATCAACGTCCTGAATTGGTGGCTCGCTATGTAGAGTTCTTGCATCAGCCGTTTCCGTTTCCCCAATATCTGAGCGGCATGCGAATTGTATTAGATCTTGCCTGGGGAGCTGCTGCACAAGTGGCTCAGCCTATTTTTGAGGCTACAGGGGCAGAAGTAATTGTCATCCATGGTCTTGCCGATGGCGATCGCATCAATGTCAATGGCGGATCTACTCATTTGGAGCCGCTCAAAGCAGCTGTTAGTGAGCATGGCGCTGACATTGGATTTGCCTTTGATGGTGATGCTGATCGAGTCATGGCTGTAGATGGTCATGGTCGTGTCGTCAATGGTGATTACATCTTGTATTTTTGGGGACAAACCCTAAGACAGCAGGGACAGTTGCCTGACGATACGATTATTTCGACAGTTATGGCCAATCTTGGGTTTGAGCGGGCTTGGGCACGTTTGGGGGGCAAGCTGGTGCGTACTAAAGTTGGCGATCAATACGTGCACGCTGAAATGGTTGCGCAGGGAGCTATGCTTGGCGGCGAACAATCAGGACATATTCTTTGCCATCACTACAGTTTGACTGGGGATGGCATTCTGACCGCACTGCATCTCGCTGATTGGCTCAAACGCGCTGAGTGTTGCTTACCTGATCTGATTGATCAGAGCTTTGAGCCATATCCTCAACGTCTAAAGAACGTGCAGGTTGATAGCCGTGAAAAGCGTCGTCAGTGGGCTGAATGTGGGCCGGTTCAACAGGCTATTGCCAAAGCCGAGTCAGCTATGGGTGATCAAGGCCGAGTTTTGGTACGGGCATCGGGTACGGAGCCGGTCATCCGCGTCATGGTAGAAGCTGCTAGTGTCGATCTTGTGGACCATTGGACCAATGCTTTGGCAGATGTTGTGTCCATGCATTTGGCTAGCTAGCTGACTTGCGCTTAAAGAGTGGTTAGCTTCCAGATAGCTCAATCAAGACAATGTCCCCTGATATGGTTGTTAAGTTTGCGACCATATCAGGGGACATTGATATTGTCACATCCAGACTACTAAAACTTGTCGACTAAACCTTGCGTCTGTCTATGTTGGTGTGACATCATAGATCCCCTGTGTCAATATTTGCTAGCTAGCACCATCAATCATGGCTAAAGGCGTTCGCATTATTATTACGTTGGAATGCACGGAGTGTCGTAGCAATCCGAATAAGCGTTCCAAAGGGGTTTCCCGTTATACCACCCAAAAAAATCGGCGGAATACTACTGGCCGACTAGAGCTGAAAAAGTTCTGCCCCTATTGCAATACTCACACTGTTCACAAAGAGATTAAGTAGAGAGCACCATGGCCTATTTTCGCCGTCGGGTATCACCGATTAAGCCCGAAGAAAAGATTGACTATAAGGATGTTGACCTGTTGCGTAAGTTTATTACTGAGCGAGGCAAAATCCTACCTCGCCGTATAACTGGTTTAACCGCAAAGCAACAGCGTGACTTAACTGTTGCCATCAAGCGTGCCCGCACGTTAGCACTGCTCCCCTATGTCAACCGTGAAGGTTAGTAGTTGGTGAGCGGTTGAGGGCTAGGTCAGCGTATAGTTTCTTAGCTTATCAATACGTAGCGATTCTTTAAAAGGAGTCCAGCTAGGTAGGGCTTGTTGAGCTACTGTGAAACCAACGATAAAACCATACAGGTAAGGATCTAGGTTGGTGGAAAAGGGAACTCTGATTGAGTTTAAGGTGCAGGGAAACCCTCGTTTGGGGGTAGCTGATCGCCTAGAGGGTAAAAAAAATTGGGTAGTGATTGATGGTAATGGTCAATCCCACATTTTGCATCCTCGTCAGATTACCTACACCGTTGAAGGCGGTAGCTATGAAGCTTCGGACATTGCTGTTTTTTTAGCTGAAGCAGAGCCTAATATTGACCCCGACAACTTAGAAGTTGCCTGGGAGTTTTTGCAGGAAGCTGGAGAGTCTACTAATCCAGCTTCTTTGGCCTCATTACTATTTTCGGAGCAATCGCCACCATTATGTTATGCGGCCTATTGCCTGTTAAGTAATGACAAAATCTTTTTCAAACGAAAAGGCGATCGCTATGAACCTCGTTCGCTTAAGCAGGTGGAAGAAGTCCGCCACCAGCAGGCTCGTGAAGCGGCTCGCAAGCTGGAGTGGGAAGGGTTTTTGTCGAGGGCTCGTCAGACGCTTACATTGCAGCAGTCTAACGCATCTGAACCAGAAGACGCCTCACCTTCTGTAGAATGGGAAAAAGCGGATCAAACTCGCTTGGATGTATTGGAGCGCTATGCAACCTTGGGTGAAGACTGCTCCCAAAAAGCGTCAGCCCACGAGATTTTAACTGCTTTAGATCGTCGGACATCTGCTGAAGATGCTTTTCAGCTGCTAGTTGATTTAGGACTGTGGAGTCCTCATGAAAACCTGGCGCTACGGCGTAGCCAAATTCCCATCCAAATTCCAGATGAGATTAGTGCCATGGTGCAGCATCGTATCGACAATCCGCCACCTGATGCAGATGCTAACCGATTAGATTTGACTCATTTAAAGGTTTATACCATTGATGATGAGAGCACTCGTGAAATCGATGATGGTTTAAGCTTAGAAATCCTTGAGGAGGGTCGTCATCGCATCTGGGTTCATATTGCGGATCCTACTCGATGGCTGTTACCAGGGGACGATATTGATTTAGAGGCTCGACGTCGGTGTACGACGGTTTATTTGCCGACTGGGATGATTCCCATGTTCCCTGAGGCACTGGCCACTGGTCCTATGAGCCTGCGGCAGGGTGAGATTTGCTGCGCTTTGAGCTTTGGCATTGTGTTAGATGAACTGGGAGCAGTTGAAAAGTATGACATTAGGGCTAGCTTGATTAAGCCTACCTATCGACTGACCTACGATGATGTCGATGAAATGTTAGAGCTAGGTCTTAAGGCTGAACCTGAACTGAATGCAATTGCTGATTGTGCTAAGGGCCGTCGAGAGTGGCGCAAGTCCCAGGGGGCAATTTCTATTAATATGCCAGAGTCGTCAATTAAGGTGATTGACGAAGAAATCACTATTGATGTTTTAGAAAATTCTCAGTCGCGTCAGACAGTGGCAGAAATGATGATTCTGGCTGGCGAAGTTGCGGCTCGTTACGGTGAGGCGCATGAGCTGGCCATCCCGTTCCGGAGTCAGCCAGAGCCAGAGCTGCCCTCGGATAACGAATTACTCCAGCTACCGTCGGGTTGGGTGCGTGATTCTGCTATTCGGCGCTGTATGCCTCGTAGTGAAATGGGGATTAGCCCTGCACGTCACGCTACTCTGGGGTTGGATTATTACAGTCAAGTAACCTCGCCAATTCGTCGCTATACCGACCTTTTAGTGCATTTTCAGCTGAAAGCTCACTTAAGGGGAGAGAGCTTGCCTTTTTCGCCAGCAGAAATGACGGAATTAACCCAAGGGGTGGCTACTGCGGCTTATGAGGCTGTGACCGTAGAACGTCAAACCAAACGCTATTGGGCCTTAGAGTTTTTGCGTCGTGAGGCTAATTGTGCATGGCCAGTGATGCTGCTGCGTTGGCTGCGGGAACATGAAAACTTAGGATTGGTGATAATTGAGGATTTGGGGTTGGAGTTGCCCATGCGATTTGAAACGCCTCCGGCTCTGGGGGAACGTTTTGATGTTCGAGTTGTTCACGCCAATCCGCGTCAGGACTTTATTCGACTAGAGGTGGTTTCGGATGAGGTGGTTGCTGCGAGTGAAGCTGTGGCATGACGGTTCAGCCCTTTTTGCACACCACACCTGATGAGGCATTGGTAGATACGGTTGAACAGTTGGTGGTGATTCCTTTTAAGCAAGGAAACGTCACGCGGCAGTTTAGGTTGATATTGCCGACCAGCATTGATGCGTTGCTGGATCATCCGGCTACCTATGAGGCGTTTGCTCAGGATGAATATATGCCCTACTGGGCGGAGCTGTGGCCGTCGGCGCTGATGTTAGGACGTGCGATCGCACAGCGCGTTTGGCCTACAAAGATGCGGGTTTTAGAGGTAGGCTGTGGGCTAGGGCTGTCGGGGCTGGTGGCATTAGCACTGGGTATGGATGTGGTGTTTAGTGATTACGACATTGCGGCTTTGGACTTTGCTGCGCGTAACGCTAGACGGAATGGGTTTGAGCAGTTTCGCACCTTGCCTTTAGACTGGCGCTGTCCACCTGAGGGATTGCAGGTGCCCCTGATGTTGGCAGCTGATGTGATTTACGAAGCGCGTAATATTAATCCGTTGATACGACTGATGTCGACAGTGTTGGCATCCGGTGGAGAATGTTGGCTGTCTGATCCTGATCGGCCCCATCGGCAAGATTTTCAAGTGGCCCTGACAGCTCAAGGATTTGATTTTGATATGATGCCCATGACCCTAGAACGTCCTGATCAACCCACGGTTAAAGGGACGGTGTATCGGATTTGGGCTACAGATTAATTCTTGCAGTTGAAGCCTTCTATTGATGGAGCCTTAGTTGACGGTGGCACCTTGCGATCTCAACCAATCTTTTTCACGCATTGACAGACCAAGCGGCTGACAAAAATGTGCTCCTTTAACAGACGCTTGATGCCAGCAAACATTGCGCAGATGGCAGCTATGTAGCGTGGCGTTGTCTAATCTGGCATTTTGCAAATTAGCATCTGAAAAATTTGCGTCCATCAGCGTGGTGCCAGCCATAACAACATGCTGTAGATCAGCTGAACTCAAATTGGTATGGTTAAGAATAGCCCCGGTCAAATTAACTTGCCTCAGGGTGGCATTTTGCCCATTAACCCCTGTGAGATTAGCCTGATTCAGATTGGCCTGATTCAGAACGGCTGCAGTGAGATCGGCTTGGGTAAGATTTGCTTGACGTAAATCACATCCCTGCAGTTGAGCCTCGGTGAGTTGGGTGCCAGTGCCGTTAATCCCATAGAGCTCAGCACCATTGGCATTTACCTGCTGCATGCGTGCCCAACTCAGATTGGATTCGACAAGACTTGCTCGCCGCAGCATCGTATGACTGAGATCGGCTTCAGTAAGATTGACGTTATAGAGTTCCGCTTCAGTCAAATTAGCGCCTGTCAAATTCGCCTGAGATAGAGTTGCTTGATCAAGGGTTGCAGCCATTAAAACTGCGCCTATTAATTTAGCGTGTCTAAGATTTGCAGCAGTTAAATTTGTCTGGGTCAAGCTGGCTCCGCTGAGATTGACGTCTGCCATTTGAGCATCAATTAACTGGGTTCTATCTAGCTTTGCGCCACTTAAATCTGCCCGTGTAAAATCCACCCGCTCCAGAGTTTTTCCACTTAGATCCGCACCCCGAAGATTCACACCAGCTCTGCTAAGTTGGCTCGCTGGAGCATATTGTCTGGGCAGAATTAACTCTGTTGGAATGTCGATTGGGGGTTCTCCCCAGCCATCGGCCATAGTTCCCGTAGGTGAGTGAGGGATGCAAGCTAGAGAAATAATTTTTTCTCTGGAAGTAGGTATATCTAATTAATTGTCACCACAGTTTGTTGATCCGTGTCACTGAGGGTTAGACCATCTTTATGCAAATTTTTTACATTTATGCTTGGATGATGAACGACCCATAGATGCTTCTATCCGCGACTAGACAATTAAAAGGCCATTTTCCACAAAGCTTTCCACAGGTTTTCCACATTTCCAAGGGTGTTTTCCACAGGCTTTAACCGGAGTTCAAAGTTTGCGCAACTCCTGTGGAAAATTATCAAGGTTCTGTAGCTCAATGAATGCTGGATTCGCAATCCCGGTCCAGTTGTTCACCATTGGGCATGATCGTCCGGCAAAGATATGCCCCTTCAAGATCTTCAATGTGTATATCTGCCCACCAAAGTTCTGCTTCACTGAGATCTGCATCCCACCATTTGGCTTCCCACAGTTCGGCATTGCGGAGATTGGCCCCCTGTAAATTGCAGCCCTGTAGATTAGCGCCTCTCAGGTTAGCATGTTGTAAATCAGCTGCTCGTAAATCAGCGCCTTGCAGGTTCGCTCCCTTCAGGTTGGCCTGCCGGAGATTAGCCATGCTGAGGTTACAGTAACTTAAATCTGCTTGAGGGAGTTGGATTTCGGCTAAGTTGGCATTGGCAGCTTCTAAGCCTTGGAGTGATAACCCATCTCTGTGCAAATCTTCTAAGGCTTGATACCGAGCATAGCTGACAGCCATTTTGGCAGAGGCGGCCATATCAACGACTTGCCAGGCTTCATAATGACGTTGGGCACGGCGCTCAGGTGCGCCTTTGATGTACAAAATGACGGCAATAACAGCGGCAATTGATTCAACATCACTCAGCAGGGTGCTGATCACGTTCCAGTGATGGGTCGGGATATTCAAGGGAAATGAGTCTTGAATTTCTGGGACCGCTGCCAGAATTTTAATAGCTAACAAGGTGATGACTGCCATGGATGCGACTAGCCATGTCGGTACTGACTGCATCCAGCGTTCAATTGGGTGGACCGGGCGGGTTGCTCTCCATTTCATAGGGTGATTGTACAGGGTAGGGCTAGGGGGAGGTCTCCTTTAAGTGCAAAAAACTGGTACAGGCGGGATGAATGCGAAATTTTTCGATGTTTTCGAGATTAATGGTGGGAAGTTCGTAGTGACCCAGATAGGCCCCTGCCAAGCTGGTGCGACGGTTAGTGTAGCGAGGAACCCAGGCTTTTAGAAAACCAATCTTCCAGAGGATTTGTTTCAGTTCCAAATAATCCATGTCGAGAACCCAGGCAGAGGCTTGCTCGACGTCATACTCACCACAGACAATTGCCAGTAGCAGATAATCCAGTTCTTCTTTGGCATAGTGGCTGCGTTTGCCGCGAAAGATTTCAAATACGTCTAGCAGGTAGGGATATTGGAAACGATATTCTGAAGCGAGGTCGCGGGTCTTTTGTTCGGAGTAGGAGTCTTCAGCGGCGGCGATCGCAGCTTCATCAATGCGTCTGTCAACCAGAGAATACTCAATCCGCTCAGCACAGAGTTTACAAAATTGCAGCAGTTCACGTGGACGTAACTGAGTACGGTCAATAATATAGTCCAGTGTTTCGATGCCACTGGACTTCATCTGGGCCACAAAAATTGACTGCCAGAGTTTTTGGGCATCTAGCCGAGTAGCTTGTGGAAAAGAGTGCACAATGCGGCGACCAATCAGCTCAAGTAGTTCGTTTTTTCCCCAGCGAATGACCTCAACGTCTTCACGAATTTTTTGAGCATCCTCATAAATCTGAGGAATGTTGTCAAATAGCTCCTGGCGAATTGAAATATAAACTCGTAAATTGGGGCTGATTAGATTTAGCTTTTGAGTTGCCTGAAAAAGTCCGGCAATGAAGAATTTTGCATCTTCTGAATTGTCCCAACCTTTGTCAAGCTCATCTATCAAAATCTTAATCTTGGTGTTTTTCAGAACGCTTTGCAGACTGGGCAACAACGTTCTAATTTCATCCAAACTGTAGAGCGCTTGTAATTCTTGACTGCGAAGACCGCCAGTTCCCCCACTGGTTTTTACCTGTTCAATGCGTTTGAGATAGTCAACTAGTGTAATGATGGAGCTGGTTTGCTGGCATAAATTTTGCGTGGCAACATAGTCATAAATATTCTTGGTCGCGCCCAATAACAGCCCGCGTTTTGTTTGAGCAATGGTCTTGAACACCAGCGTGTAGAGCAAATATTGCCAGGCTACTGAGTAGGCGCTTTGCTTACGCCAAAACCCATCTTCTTCACTGGTGAGATGATCGGACAGGAGTTCGTAGGAATATTCTTCTGGAGAAAGCTCTAAAACCAGATGCCCCTTACGAGTTTCGGTGGTGGCGATGTACTTGAAGATGGCGCTTTTGCCAGTCCCGCGATTCCCGACCAAAATTGTCTTGCGGCCACTCAGAAACTTTTGATATGTAGTGTTGGGGTAAAAATATTCTGCTAGCCCGACATTAATGTCACGCTCGGCGGAGTCTGACCCTAGGTTGAGTTCCTTGATATTTAGCCGCATGGAAGTTGCTACTACGAATACGCCTAGGATGCGATCGCACTCCTGGCCATTTGCAATTCCTGGATGCGCTCCAGCGTACCAGCCGGAATAGCCGAGATCAGCTGTTTAGTGTAATCCTGTTGCGGATCGTTATAAATGTCATCAGCGGGGCCTAGCTCTTCTAGACGACCTTGATTCATCACCATGATGCGATCGCTCATAAATTTGACCACACCCAGATCGTGGGAGATAAACACATAGGTGAGGCCAAACTCTGCCTGCAGCTCCTTGAGCAGGTTGAGTACCTGAGCCTGCACCGAGACATCCAGGGCAGACACTGACTCATCACAGATAATAAATTTAGGATTGAGCGCTAAAGCACGAGCAATACAGATACGCTGCCGCTGTCCACCCGAAAATTCATGGGGGAAACGATTCACACAGCCAGGATCAATATCCACCCGTTCTAACAGATAGGCCACTCGTTCTTGCAGATTACGGCGACTGCGAATTACCTTGTGGATCTTTAATGGTTCTGCAATAGCCTTGCCGATGCTCATCCGTGGATCAAGCGAGCTAAACGGATCTTGGAAGATGACCTGCATTTCACGACGCAGTTTGCGCATCTCTCCTCTAGATAGCTGGCGAATATTGCGGCCCTCGAAAAAGATATTGCCTGCCATCGGTTCAATCAACCGCAGCAGGACCCGCCCAAGGGTGGTTTTGCCGCAGCCCGATTCACCCACTAGACCAAAAGTTTCGCCTTTGTACACGTCAAACGACACATCGTCTACAGCCATAAAGGTGCGGGTAGTTTGGCCAAACACGCCTTTTACTGGATAACCTACCTTGAGGTTCTGCACAGTGATCAGGGGTGTTTCTCTGCTAAGTTGCTCTAAACGACTGGCGGTTTCTGCTGCGGTAACTTCGGCCATGAGGTCAGCAGCCTCGTCATTGTCAAAGTGACGCGCAAAAATCTTAAACTCACCATCAGGTTCATCTTGAACCTGCATGTAGTCAGCCACTGTGGGCAGCTTTCGCAAGCGTTGTTCGGGCCGAGGACGACAGGCTAACAGCCCCTTAGTGTAAGGATGTTCTGGATGGGCAAAAATTTGATCCACGGCACCATATTCAACAATCTTGCCCCGATACATCACCGCTACATCGTCGGCAATTTCGGCGATGGTGCCCAGGTCGTGGGTGATAAAAATCATGGACATGGACCGGCGATCCCGCAGATCCCTGAGCAAATCTAGAATCAGGGCTTGAACGGTAACATCCAGGGCGGTGGTGGGTTCGTCGGCAATAAGTAAGGCTGGATCGCAGGCCATGGCCATTGCGATCATCACCCGTTGAAGCTGACCACCAGAAAGCTGATGGGGATAGCGTTTGAGAATAGCTCTCTTACGTTGTTGGACCGCACGGGCAATGGCATTACGGTCCGTAAGTTGCTGTTCTTGAACGACCAGGTTGCCGAGGTCTTCATCCCTGGGTAGCAGCTTGACCTCTTGTAGCCGATCAATAACTTTTTTTTCGGCTTCTGCTTTAGTGACACTGTGATGCTGCTGGATCGCTTCAATTAGCTGAAATCCGCAGGTATAAACCGGGTTTAAGGAACTCATCGGTTCCTGAAAAATCATTGAAATTTGACTGCCCCGATAGTCCTGCATCTGCTTGGGTGAAGCCTGACATAGGTCAACCGGTTGAGTATCTGCTGTCGCTGAAAAAAGAATTTCGCCGCTGGTAATTCGTCCCGGTGGATTGGGCACTAGCCCCATGACCGAGAGGGATGTGACGGATTTGCCTGAGCCTGACTCACCGACAATACCCAGGGTTCTACCTCGTTTGACCTGAAAAGAAATACCATCAACTGCCTTGATCACGCCGTTGGCAGTATCAAATTCGACCTTTAAGTTACGGACATCAAGGATGGTTTCGCTCATGGCTATTTAGTGAGGATTTAGAGGTGAAAGCGGGCAAAACTGTTGCAAGATTGGCAAATATTTGCGACTTAAACTTAATTATTAACGATGTTCGAAAACCTGTGGTTACCTATGTATTTATTTGGAGTCAGCCAACTATAGTTAGAGATAGAGTCAGCCATTGAAACTTCGGCAAATCCGCGTTAGTGCCAGCATGCAAAGGATCGGTATTGTGAGTTAGCCACTGATTTTGCCAAGTGCCCATCCTTGTGGGTAAAACGCGTATCAGGCGTTGTGTACGCTTAGTCCAGCATCATAGCAAGCCTTCGCCGTTGACTATTAGTTATGTTGTCTCTATTCCCATCATGGCCCAACTTGCGATCGCAGTTTTGATCGTTCTGATCGGTTCCGCTATCTGTTCAGGTACCGAGGTTGCACTGCTGTCCATTCCCCTACTCAAAGCTCGTCAGCTTGCCCAAAATCGTAATCCGGCCACCGTTGCTTTATTAGCCATTCGAGAAAAGATTAACCGACCGATTGCCACCATCGTTATTCTCAATAACATCTTTAATATTGTTGGTAGTTTTGTCATCAGTCGGATTGCTGCGGACCTTTTTGGCAATCTAATGCTGGGCATTTTTTCTGGCCTGCTCACATTTTTAATTATTTTATTTGCCGAAATTGTTCCCAAAACCATCGGCGAGCGCTATGCCGAACAGTTTGCCTTATTAGTGGCAATTCCCGTCCGTAGCCTCACCTGGCTGATGACGCCGATTATTCTAGTACTAGAAAGATTGACAGCACCACTGTTGCAAGGGCACGAGCGCCCTGTCACTAATGAAGCTGAGATCAAACTGTTAGCCATGTTGGGTTATCAAGAAGGTTTGATCGAAGATGATGAAGCCGAAATGATTCAAAAAGTCTTTCGGATGAACGATATTGCTGCAGAGGACATTATGACGCCGCGGGTGGCCATTACCTACATCCAGGGTAATCAGTCCCTGGAGTCGGCCCAGCAAGAAATCATGCAGTCGCAGCATAGTCGCATCATTGTGACGGGTGAAGAGCTTGATGATGTCCTCGGGGTGGCCCTCAAGGCTGAACTGTTGGCGGCCCTGGTGCAGGGACGCGGTCAAGACCCGGTTACCAGTTGTATGCGTCAGGCCCGCTATATTCCAGCAACAGAGCGCTCCGATAAGCTACTAAAAACCTTCCAAACTGCCCGTGAGCACCTAATGATTGTGGTTGATGAGTATGGCGGTGTCTCCGGGGTCGTTACTCTAGAAGATGTCTTGGAAGTGCTAATTGGCGAAATCGTTGATGAAACGGACCGGAATGTTGACCTCCAGGCTTTGGCCCGACAGCGTCGTCGCCGCTTATTACAGCGCCAGGGATTTCAGACCGATTTAAAACGCCATCGGTAAGGATGTACAGCTATAGGCCCTTATGAAGGGTGCAAAGCCGACTGCAGGTGCTTGATACAAAGCTTTACATCATCCGTCATGTAAAACTGTCCGGGTGCTAAATATTCAAAAAACTCCTGAGTCAGGGAGCTATAGGGCATGAGCACGACTGGCTTCTGGGCCTTTAAAGCCAGAGCGATCTCAGAAACGGTCCCTAACCCCAGACCACAGGCAATGATCCCATGGCTAGAAAGGACATTAATGGCATTGCGAGCATGGCCCATGCCAGTGACGATGGGTAGAGTGACCCCGTGGGCAATATCGATGCCTTTGTCGTCCGGTAAAATTCCTAGTACGGTGCCGCCAACGGAGGCTGCGCCCTGACTGGCGGCCTCCATCACGCCTGCAGGACGCCCTCCTGTCAGTAATATCCAACCTTGCTGAGCGACAGCCTTTCCGAGTGCATAGGCCAGCTCTCGCTCAGCAGCTAACGCGTTATTTCCTGGTCCCATGATGCCAATGATGCTTTGGATGGTCATTATTGGGTAGCTTCCGGCATTGAGGCCATTTCATATGAAGTAACGTATGAGTTCTTATTTAAGTCCTACCAGTTGGCTACATTAGCAACCGATAACATCTGATTTTGGTTGCTATGTTAGGTAATGGTTTGGCGATTTTATAGCTATTGGTAAAACCGTGTCTCCGTGGTTTGGAGATTCCTTTTCCTTCGTTCGATTATCCTCGTTCATTCAATTATGATCCATTCTGCTCGTTCGGCGGCTCAATCGCTTTGGCTTGCCCAGGTCGTGTTGTCTTTAAGCGGCTTAAAGCTGAGGCAGTTAAAGCGATGGCGGTCAGTGTTATGGGCCGGTGCTGTAGCGGTGGGTGTGGTGATAAGCACCCCAGTGCAGGCGGCAGAAAGGGTCAATATTCAAGTCGGTCCGATTAAACAAACGCTTTATGTAAGCGATTTAGAAGAATTTGCGAGAACAGGGCAAGTGCCGTCTCGTTTGCAGCTGTACCAGTCAATCTTGACGCCTGAGCTGCGGACGATGCTCAATAATCGAGTGGTCCTTGATCCAGACATGGCCGATCGCATGGTCGCTGATATTTTGGCATCGCCCAATGGTGAGTTGCTGCTGGATTCGTTGTCTCGGGTAGCTCCTGACCTGACGGTAGAGCAAATTCGTGAGGCTATTCGGTTAGCGGCTAAACAGACTAATGGGCTTAGTATGCTGGGTGTGTTGCGAGCAGTCCCGCAGGAAACGTTAGATATCGATTTGACAGCGGCCCTGGCCCTGGCCTCCCAGCTAAATCTGTCGCGATTAGAGGGAGATGCCCTCAGTAGTGTGCTGGAGCAGGAGCTGCTGGTGAGCGATGATCTCAAGCTACCGACTGACATTGATCCTACACAGGGGGGGCCATTTGAAGTCACTCAGCGCTCATTTCGGTTTGTAGATAGCGATCGCAACCGGCTCATCCCCCTAGACATGTATGTGCCTGCTGCGGCTGTTGTAGAAGATGCACCGCTGGTGGTCTTATCCCATGGGTTTGCCGCCGATCGGCGTTTTTTAACCTATATCGGCCAGCATCTGGCCTCCTATGGCTTGACGGTGGTTGCCTTAGAACACGTCGGCAGTAATGTGGATGCCCTCAACAATACTCCCTTAGATCCTGCAGCTATCGAGGAACCTAGCCGCATTTTGCCAGCCAGTGAATTTCTGGATCGGCCCCGTGATGTTACCTATCTGCTAGACCGCTTGGCATGGATGGAGCAGGTTTCACCTATGTTGAGAGGCAAGTTTGATACTGACCAAGTTGTCCTAATTGGTCATTCCCTTGGTGGCTATACCGGATTTGCCCTGGCAGGAGCCCAGCTAGATTTGTCGGCTTTACCCTCTTTTTGTGCCAGTCTGACCCCGGTGGGGCTGTCACCAGCGGACTGGCTACAGTGTGCAGCCGTAAAACTGCCCGAAGTCACGGCTGATCTCAGCGATCCACGGATTACTCAAGTCATTGCGATGAACCCTTTAATCGGTCGATTATTTGGTCGCAAAGGGTTAGCAGATGTAGCGGTACCCAGTATTATTCTGACTGGCACGAAAGACGGAGTAACCCCCACTCTGGCCCAGCAGTTAGGACCGTTTAATCAGCTTTCGGGACCAGATAATCATTTGATTGCGGTGATTGGTGGTACCCATCTAAGCGTGGGCGATCCCGAGAATGTTAACGTAGCCCTGACTCAGATTCCGTTTATGCCAGAGCTATCGGGTGAGCAATCGGCTACTCTACGTGAATATCTGAGGGCACTTTCCTTAAGTGTGGCGATGCAGCAGACGGACCAAGCAGAGGTCTTCCGTGTTTTTCTGGAGCCAGCCTATGCCCAGCAGTTTTCTACGGGGTTGATGCCCCTCAGAATGACCCAAAGGCTACCCGAAAGTGTGCAGACCTGGCTTAGAACCGTGGCACCTGAGCAAGCGCGTGCTGAAGGGGAGACTCTGTGGTCCTGGATGCATTTAAAGACTCTGGATGCCCGGAAGTCGATTGGCGGCGTGCAGCGTCGGATGATGGCTTATCTACGACAAGAGCAGGTGTCGATTACGGTGCTGTATTGGCCAATGGGATTGCCGTGGATTTAAGTCTGAGTTCCAGGCTGGTTAATGGATTGCGATCGCTGCAGGTCGAGTAAGGCTGCCGATTCCCGTGGACTGACGAGGCTGTTGGCACAAAGAATGCCGGAGGCAGCGACGGCGGGAACACCGATGCCAGGAAGGGTGCTATCGCCTACTCGGTAGAGTCCTTTGATGGGTGTCTTGCAGCTGGGAAATAGACCTTGACCAGCGGCAATGGCAGGACCATAGGTGCCCTGATGACGGCGGAGAAATCGTTGGTGGGTGAGGGGTGTGCCGATGAGTTTGAGGGTGATGCGATCGCAAATATCCGGTATCACTTTCTGCAAGGCTCGAATCAAGGGTTGAGCCTTAGCCTCTTTCTTGGTGGCATAGTCTGGATCTCGCTGCCAGCCTGACCAAGGTTCAAGGGTGTAAGCATGAACTACATGGTGACCTGCCGGTGCTAGCGAGGGATCTAGCACCGATGGAATAGAGATCATGCAAGTATTGCCAGGGGTGGTGATATCTTTATCCGTATCGTGAACCACCACATGATGGATGGTTAAATCTTCCAGTCCTTCAGCTCGAATGCCCAGATGCAGGTGCATAAAGCTATCAACCGCTGGCGTATCCAATGACTTTTGTCGATAGCTAGCTGGCAGTTCAGAGTAATCCAGTAGGTGATTGTAGGTGTCCCACAGGGTGGCGTTGGAAATGACGGTATCGGCGCGAATCCGTTCGCCAGTTTTGAGGACCACCCCCTGTGCCCGATTGTGTTCTGTCCAAATCTTGCTGACATGGGTGCCCAAGCGAAGTTGGCCACCCCAGCGCTTTAATCCCCGAATCAGTGCATCCACTAAGGCCCCACTGCCGCCAATTGGATAGTCAATCACAGATTCAGTTCGCTCCCCAAACATAAAGGCCATTTCAGGGGCAACGGTTTGGTGGGCTTTCATCCCCGATAGCAAAAAGCATTCGAGATCAATCAGCTGCCGCAGCCAGGGATCTTGGACAGTGGCAGCGACAAAGTCTCCCATAGAACGCCCTAAACCCTTCAAATGAGGTAGCAGCTGTAACATGGCTTTGGGGAAACGCTGGATCAGTAGCGGTAATAGCCAACTATCTGCACGTAGTGCCAAGGTGGGAATTGACCCCAGAGGACGGTAAATAGCTAGCATCTTCTTGGTCAGTGTCTGCAGTTCTTGGGCTGCTTGAGGGCTGACCTCTGCCAACGATGCCTGATAACGTTTGGCATCACCATAAATAGCCAAGGTCCGCTCAGGAAAATGATAATAACCCAGCGGCTCATAGGTGATGGCATCAACCGTTTCACCTAGGGCGTTCAGCACCTCCCGCAGTGGATTACAGGATTTAGGGTCGGCTAGACCACAATAAAAAGACGGTCCAGAATCAAAGGTAAATCCTTGACGCTTAAACCCATGGGCTGCGCCGCCAGGCAGGGTGTGACTTTCGCACACTAAAACTTGCCGACCATAGCGAGCGAGTAAGCCAGCAGCTACCAGGCCACCGATACCGCTACCAATGACGACGACGTCAAACGATTCCATAGGTATTCCCTGCCCATACGTAGAGACGTTCAGCGGAACGCTTCTACATTTTCCTATGATTTGTGTTGTCCTATGGTCTGTTTATCGGATCAAAACTTGCTCAATTTGAGGAAGACACTCACGCACAGCCGTTTCTTCTTCAGGATGAATATCCTTGAGTTGGCTAATCCGCCAGTGCGTAGAGCTTTCTAGCTCCTGAGCCTCTTGCTGTAGACGGAGATATTCGTCCGTAGCTTCAGGCTGATTACTGATTTGATTGAGACGTTGGGTAATGGCGTCTCGTTCACGGTCTCGATACTCATGCGCTGCTTGAATCTGCGCTGCAGCACCCCCAGATTTAACCACGGCATAGACATCCATTAGCCGTTGGTATTTGTCTAAATACTTAGAATCCACATTTTGAACAACAGGATTGCTAAGCACGTTCCCAGAGGTGGCGAGACGTTTGCGCCGACTCCACCAATGTAGAATCACGGGAATGGATGTTTGACTGATTAATGTCTTTTCGGAAAGCAGATGCATAGTTACAAACCTCATGGACTAACCCGGAAGGTCGAAGCTAATTCCCCAAGGGGTAATATTTAATACTAAAGCGTTATTGGCACACCTGGTGTCTTATTTACGGACATCTTTAATATTGTTAGCTTGGCGTAGTTAGAGCGTCAGGTTCACCCTCTCTCAGGGTATTTGTCAAGATCTCTAATCGCTTAATTTGGCACAATGCTCAAGGCAATATTTTTTGGTTTTCACGGTGTCATCATTAATGACGACGCCATTCATCCACAGCTGATTTCCCAGCTGTTGTTGGCAGAAAATCTGCGATTTGATCCAGATGAGTATCAGGAAAGATATCTCGGCCGTAGCGATCGCGCACGGCTAACGTCAATTTTGCAGACACGCGGGCGTTTTGTGCAGGATGATTATTTGGATGGGCTGCTGCGAAAAAAGGCGGCAGGCTATAGTGAATGGCTGCGATCTCAACCTAAGCTCGCCCTTTATCCAGGGTTAGACGACTTGTTGTATCAAATTCGCAGCAGACACTACATAACAGCCATTGTGACTGGAGCCCAGCGGGCTGACGTAGAGGAAGTTTTGGCAACAGCTAAGCTGACTGATCAATTTTCCTTGGTGGTGTCTGCCAGTGATATGCCTGTGGCAGCCAGTAAGCCAGCTCCCGACAGCTATCTTGCCGCAATTGATCAATTGAACCTGCTGAATCCTGAGCTGGTTCTGACTCCCCAAAATTGCTTGGCGATTGAGGCTTGCTTTGCTGGCATCGAAGCGGCTAAAGCAGCTAATGTTCCTGTGGTTGGTGTGGCTCAAATTTATCCATATCACATGATTCAGCGCTGTGCGACCTGGGCGGTCGACTACTTGAACGAAATTGACTTTGATTGGATTGCTCCACGTTATGAACAGGGATCGAATGCCGCTACCATGGAGGAAAAGCCAGCTGTGTAACCGTTCCAGGGGAGTGTTTGGATGATGAAAGTGGCAGTGACTGGAGCAACCGGTTTTGTGGGATCGCGTTTAGTTCAGCGGCTCCATGAGTTGGGCCATCAGGTCAAAGTATTTACCCGTAACCCTGAGCGGGCCAGAAAAGTCTTCCCAGAGTCTGTGTTCAAGCAGGTAGAGATTGTCGGATATACCCCTCAAGAGTCAGGCGATTGGCAGGCTGAAGTGTCTGGTTGTGATGGGGTAATCAATCTGGCAGGAGAGGCGATTTCAGAACGCTGGACGCCTGAGCGCAAGCAGGAAATCATGAACAGCCGTGTCATGGGCACTGAGAAAATTGTCGAGGCTATTAGTAAGGCTGATGTCAAACCCAAGGTACTGGTTAGTGCTTCAGCGATTGGTTTCTATGGCACTAGCGAAACGGCTGAATTCTATGAGACGAGTGAGCCCATCAAGCAGGATTTTTTATCACAAGTGTGTCAGAGATGGGAAAAAGCTGCAGATAAGGTAACGGACCATGGGACACGGCTAGTAATTGTGCGGATTGGGATTGTGCTGGGGATGGGGGGGGCGATCGCAAAAATGGTCACACCCTTCAGACTCTATGCCGGTGGTCCCATTGGCAGCGGCAAACAATGGTTTTCCTGGGTCCATCGCGACGATCTAGTCAGCCTATTTATCCAAGGCCTTACTGATGAAACTATGGCTGGTGTTTACAATGGCACAGCGCCCCACCCCGTGCGTATGTCTGAGTTATGCGAAGCTCTAGGCAAAGTTATGAACCGCCCCTCATGGCTGCCTGTTCCTGACTTTGTCATTGAGACCCTATTAGGAGACGGTGCGATCGTTGTCCTCGAAGGGCAAAAAGTCCTCCCAGAACGCACCCAATCCACCGGGTTTTCCTTTACTTACCCCAAGGTAGAGCCTGCCCTGCGAGAAATAGTTGTCGAATAATCTGCTACTGCACCACCTGGGCTCCATGGCTACGTGGATCAGCGGTTGACCCTGACGATGGTTCCAAAGCAGTTTCCACATCCGAAGTCTGTCCTGCTGCCTGAGCGTAGGGCAGTTCTTCCCCTGCTACTAAAGCCGTTAAATTCTGTGCCAGCACTGCCCGTGGTACCTCACCAATGGCTGAACCAGCATCATCACCACCCTGATCTAGAAATGCAAAATGCGGAATCCCATCTACCCGATAGTGCAGCATTTCCGGTAACCACTTGGTATTGTCCACGTTCAGCATGACAAAATTCACATCCTGCTGATACTCATTTTTGAGCTGTTGCAAGTCCCCAGCCATTGCCTGACAGCTTGTGCACCAATTTGCATAAAACTCCACCAGCGTAGGTTTGCCATTAGTGAGCGCCTGTTCTAACGGCACTGCTGCCTTGGCCATATCAGAAAGTGAAGCAGAAGGCGTGCGAGTTTGCAAGCCTAAAACTACCGCTACACTCAGTACGACAGCCACAGTCACCACCACAAAATTTCGTAATCGTTGCCCTAGACCACCAGATTCAGAGGAGTTAACCAACATAGAATAAAAAAGCGCCCATAGCGTCACTACAGCATCTTCTTCAGTCTAACGGAATGAAAAAGCGCGTTACCCTGACATTTCCAAAACAGACGGTGAATATGCCAATCACCTATCGATTGGCTAAGGATTTCAACGTAGCAGCCAATATTATTCGCGCCCAGGTAGCACCTAATCAGGTAGGAAAAGGTGTAATCGAACTATCTGGTGATATTGATCAACTAGATGAAGCAATAGAGTGGATGCGTAACCAGGGGATTGGCGTTTCCCTATCCAGCCGCGAAATTTTGATTGATGAAGATCTATGCGTTCACTGCGGGCTGTGTACTGGGGTCTGTCCAACGACAGCACTGAGGTTAGACCCCGATAGCTTCAAGCTAGTTTTTAATCGGGCCCAGTGCATTGTCTGTGAGCAATGTATTCCGACCTGCCCGGTACAAGCAATTTCAACTAACCTCTGAAGGCCCTGATGAAGCAATTACCCTGGCTATCATCATTACTGTTACTCCTGGCCTACATGGGGTTTGGTGCTTTTTTGCATTCTCGGCACAGCCCTGACTTTATGTGGTGGCTAGCCTTGGGCTATGCCGTACTTGAAGCGGCGTTACTAACTATTGTTTGGAAGCCCTTACGTAACTTCTTTTTACTTGGGTTTCAATCCGATGTGGGCTATACGGTTATGGCCTTGGTGCTTGCTTCTCTCGCTGTAGTGATAGTTTCCTGGATTCAGATTTTCATTTACTTCCTGGTAATGCTGGCGGCAGCCCTATTACTACGGGTAGAACTCTTAATTCGCAATGTCGGGAACAATTTGGCCTTTGTCACAATCCTTTTGCTGTCCCTAATGGGGTTAGGACTGAGTCGGGTAACGACAGAACTAGTGATGACACTTAGGCCAACAGTACAGGCTGTAATAAGCCTATGGACACTATAGGAATCGGCATAGGCCAAACCGCGTAGGTTTTCTTTTAGGTGATGCTAATGAAAGCACAAGCGTTTAACTGTTGCCCCTACCTCGTGAACTTCAGGTTCTCGGGGTACTTTTTTGTTTATTTTACTTTCAACAAATAGAAATAGAAAGCCAGTGAGCCATACACCGTAACAAACTTAACGATGATGAAGTTATGGACGCTGCAGAAATCGGCACAAAAATTACCGTTTAGCCAGCTTCCTGAGCGATGCTAATGAAAGCACAAGCGTTTAACTGTTGCCCCTACCTCGTGAACTTCAGGTTTGCGAGGTACTTTCTTATTTAAAGGAAAACGATTCAATTTTAGGTGAGTTTAACATTAACTAACCCACTAGAACCGATTAACTTCACTAAGCGACAACTATGAGTGGTAGATGCACTGTATGCGTATAATAGCGCACATAGCTGCTCCCCAGGCTGTAAATAAATTATGGACACTATAGGAATCGGCATAGGCCAAATCGCGTAGATAGGTTTTTTAAGCGAATCTAATGAAAGCACAAGCGTTTAACTGTTGCCCCTACCTCGTGAACTTCAGGTTCTCGGGGTACTTTTTTATCTAAAGCCTTTATTTACTAGCTGTTAGCTTCATCTGAAGCTAACAGTGTGATCAGTAAGCTGTGTTCAGTGCCCATATGTCTACGGTTGGCCTTGTTCAAGATGACCGGCCTTGGCTTGGTCAAGTGTCTTGGTATTCTAGAACCTGCTGTTGATGGTGCATTGCCAAAACAACAGAGTCGAAAACCTTAGAAGTATGGACAATCTAAAAATCGACACAAAATGGAAGTGTCTAGCCGTTCTTCTGAGCGAATTTAGTGAAAGCACAAGCGTTTAACTGTTGCCCCTACCCTGTGAGACATCTTGGTGTTTCCGGGGTACTTTTTTGGGTATTAAGCAGTGAAGGCGAAGAGACGTTAAACACGCCTATATACTCAAAGGGGGCAGCGGCTCAGCTACATCCTTTTAGACTAAGCTGGTTGCCGCCTTCCTTTGCACCCATTCGGTAATCAGTGGATTCACCAGTTCGGGTGCTTCATCCTGGGGGCAATGACCCACTCCTTCGAGTGGTATAAATTGTTCGACGACGCTATGTTGACTGAGTTCCCGACCAAGTGCGATGGGTTCCCACGGATCGGCTTCACCCCACAGCATCAGTACCGGGCAGGTGAGCTGCGGCAACAAGTCTTCAGGTAGTGGTCCCTGGGAGTAACTGATAAATGCGATAAAGACATCTACCGCTGTGGGGTCGCAGGCAGGGGCCAGCAGTAGGTCAATGAGTTCGTCAGTGACGGCTTCCTTACGACCGTAGGCCTGACGCAGAACATTTTTTAGGGTTTTGGGCTTGGCTAGCCTTGAGAAAAAGAACTTGCCGATAGGCTTGTAGTTGAGGATAGCCTGGAGTAATGGTGTGGGCGCGCTGCGGTACCAGGGTAGGGTAGCGCGTTTGCGATCGTGGAGTAAGCGTAAAGAACAGTCCAGGACAATCAGACCTAGCACTTGGTCGGGGGCCATGGTGGCAGCTTGCATCGCGACGATGCAGCCAATGGAGTTGCCAACTAGAAAGATAGGCTCACCAATAATCTCTTGGCAGAAGTCAATAACCTGCTGGCCCCAGGTTTCGAAGGTGTAATTGATGGGATCACCGGGGATGGGTTTCGCGGACTGACCATAGCCAATCAGGTCAATGGCGTAGACACGATGGGCCTGGCCCAGATCGGGCAGATTCTTTCGCCAGTGGTCACTGTGGGCTCCGAAACCATGGATCAGCAGTAGCGGTGGTCCTTGGAGCCCTGCAGTTTGATAACGAATAGGAAAGCCTTGCCAGGTCCAGAAGTGATTTTGTGTCGATGCTAGTTGAGTCATGGAAGCGGCAAGCCATTAAATACTTCTGGATAAAGTATTACGTAATATTTGCTGTTCTGCTTTTTGGGTTGAGATACCGCAATGATCAGTTTGGCTTCATTTGGAAGCTGCAGACACATAAACCGAGATATTGAACATCATTGAGGATCCTGAAAATGGTGTTGTAGAGCCACACAGTGATCGGTTCAATCAGATGATAAATGACTGTTGCTTGTTGGTCATGAGCTGATTGAGAAAAGATGCTTTGTAATGGACTGATTGTTCTTACGTCCTGAGCTGATGTGATGGATATGGATTTTTCTTCAGCTATTCAGTTTGCCACCAATGGTGATTTCCAGAAGATGACTTTTTTGTTCCCTACAAGGGAAGAGATACTTTGAGATAATGATCATGGCTGTTGCTGATCCAGAGATAGGCTATATCGTCTTAGAGAAGTTGTTGAAATAACCACTCTCGCCTTATTGCAAAGCTATTTCTATTATTCAACGTACAGCCACTGCAAACGTTGATATCAAAAGAAGCTTATATGGTGTGTTTAGAGCAAACAGCTACAATCAAAAAACATGTCGTAGCCCCCAAACCTGTTTATCAGGTGCGATGAGCTGTCCCCTCTGAGGGGGATGGCTCAAAATTTTATCTTAATGGTTCTACGGCTGTTGCTGGTCCTAAAATTGAAATGTAGGAGTCGACAAAACAGCGCTTTGCAGCGGCCTGAGCTTCTTCAATGGTGACTGCTGTGACGTTCGTTTGAAACTGTTCGTCATACTCAGTGCCCAGGCCCAAAATCTCATACCAGCCTAACAGCTGAGCAATTTGACCGTTGGTCTGTTTGCCTAAGGCATATTGTCCCAAGATTTTGTTCTTGGCTACCTGTAACTCATGGGCGGTGAGTGGTATTTCACATAGACGTCTGAGTTCGCTCTGCAGTCCATCTAGGGCTACAGATGTATTTTCTGGAGCAGTGCCAATGTATGAGACAAACTGTGATGGTCCTAGACGAGTTGGGTAAAAAGCTGAGACATCATAGGCAAGCCCTTGTTTCTCTCGTAGTTCGACAAATAGGCGACTGGATAAACCGTTGCCCAAATGGGTGCTTAACAGCTTAAGGGCGGCGAAGTCTGGATGCTTTACTGATGCTGCTAGATAACCAATAATTACAAACGCTTGGTTGGTTTCTTGAGGGGTGACAATGCGATAAGCATGGGACTCTAGAGGGGGCAGTTGTGCCTCAGGTGCGGCATAGTCGGGTGCTTTCCAATCGCCTAGCAGTTTATCTACTAAGGCAACGGCTTTTTCGGGGTCAATACGCCCGACAATGATAACTACCATGTTGTCAGGGCGGAAATACTTGCTATGGGCCTCCAATAGGTGATCGCGCTGTATGGCCATAACGTTTTCTTCTGTCCCCATGCTTGAAAAGCCATAGGGATGGCTGCCATACATGCCTTCACGAAAATACTTATAAGCCACACTAAAGGGCTGCTCTTGCATGGAGCGCAGCCCCTGAATCGTTAATTTGCGTTCGAGCTCAATTTCGTTTTCAGGAAAGCTAGGCTCGCGAATAATTTCGGTAGCTAGGGTAAAAATTTCTTCAAAGTCAGCGGATACAGTTTTAACACTCACTACGCTGTAATCTGAGGCACTGTCAGCGCCTACGCTTGCGCCTACATATTCTACTGCTTCTGCGATATCCAGGGAATTGCGGTGAGTCGTTCCTCGAGTGAGTAATGATGTTAATAGACTGAGTATGCCGGCATTCTCAGGGGTTTCATGACCCTGGCCAACTGGTAAAAACAATCTGGCTGAAACGATATCAGCGGCTGAATTTTCGATAGCAATAACTTTCAAGCCATTGCCCAGATGGGTCGTGATGGAGTTTTGTTTCGGGGCAGTGGATACAGTCACAGGTATTGTGGTTAGAGGTAGTAGTGAAGGTTAATCAGGAGGTAAAACCCAGCCGCATTGATTCAAGCAGGGGTGAGGGCCAGGGTCCCGCAGTGGTGAGGGGATAAATATTGCTTGGCCAGGGGGAGCAGTTGCTCAGCGGTATAGGCTCTGACGTAATCGGGATAGGCTAGGGACAGCTCAGGGGCGGCTAAAGTTCCATAATACCCGTATAGTCCGGCTAGTTGGCCTGGGGTTTCCATTGAAAATGCATAATCATTGCATAAGACCCGCTGTGCACGTTCTAACTCCTGTGTGCTAATCGGGATGGTAGCTAGGGAGGCAATGCGATCGCAAATGACCTGTTTTACCTCCTTAATATGGTGCGGCGCTAACCAAGCTGACAACACAAACAAACTACAATCCTGCTGAACGGAAAAACTACTCGCGATATCATCTACCCACTGCCGATCTTCGCGCAGCTCCCTCACCAGACGAGACATACGCCCCTCGGCCAAAACTGTCGCTAGAACATCTAGGCCGCAGGCCGCTTCTAAATTATCAATACCAGGTCCCAGCCAAGCCATTAACAAACGCCCGTGCTCCAGACGAGGTAGCGATAGCGTATGACTAGGATTAGTCATTAAACGAGGGGGAGAAAGCAACCCTGCTGATGGACACGATTCCCGCTGTGCAAATGTTCGAAATGTCGCTTGGATAAGCTCTAATACCCGCTCCAGGGAGACGCCCCCTGTAATCACCACTTGCATATTGTCGGGCTGGTAGTAAGTCCGATGAAACTGGCGCATTTCTTCTGGAGAACGCTCCTGCAAAATCTCAGGAGACCCTAGCACCGAGCGCCCATAGGGATGATCCCCATAAATCATCTCTGAAAGAGTCTGAAATCCAATCCAATCTGGATCGTCCCATGACTGATGAATCTCTTCGATGACGACGTGCCGTTCTCGCACAAACTCATCTGCTGGGATGGCCGCATGGAGCAAAAGTTCCGCCAGATAAGGCAGGGCATCAGCCAGATCAGCCGTCGCTACGGTCATATAAAAATGAGCATAATCATGGCTAGTAGCTGCGTTTGTCAGTCCTCCTCGACTTTCAATCGCGGCATCAAACATCCCCGGTAAAATCTGCTCAGTGCCCTTAAACACCATATGTTCTAAAAAATGAGCCATGCCAGTCCAGCCATTAGGCTCATAGCGTGCTCCTGCCTTGATCCAAACGTCTACAACGACTACAGGGGTGGCTGTAATTTCTTGGTGGATTACGGTTAAGCCGTTATCTAATGGAATAACGTTGGCAGGAAATGGAGAGCAGTGCTTACCACTGTTGCTATCAGACGTGTTGGAGGCAAAAAGGTCGGGAACTGAACTCAAATTACTGGTTGCCTACTGTGCAAAACTTGTGTACATGCTATCGCTCTACGTTGTTTTCGGGAATACATTCCTGGCTGAAGTTGCAAACATGAAATAAATCACAAAGATCAGGGAAATTAAGTGACTTAGCGCTGTAAATGTTCGGATAAAACAAACAATGGCCTAGCCACATTAGTAGCTAAGCCATCAGTTGAAAATAAACATAGATTAAAAAACTCTACTTATTAAATCGAAGGTTGGGATCAAGGATAAACGACTCAGAAGAACCGTTACCCGTTACCCACCATCGATCACTTCAACATTTGTTCTCGACTTCTTACAAACCGCTGGATAGCTGTAAAGGCAACATAGACCATTAGTAAGTAACTAGTCGCAAATAGCAACATGAGCAGGGGGGTAAAGGGGTGAGTCATAGACGTAGCGGGGGTGAGAGGAGCAACAAGGACGATTCGCCTGCTTAAAAGCAAGCAGCAGGAATTGACAGCACGAAGCTGGTTCAAATCAACTTGAGATGCTCAATAGTCAAAAAGCTCTAATACCAGGATCACCCAGCACAATACGCGTTGCAGTATCGCTCGTCACTCCGTACGCACTTAAGTGTGTACATGCACCGATAAACTCTTTAACCAATCGTCTGCTTGAGGCCTGACTAAGCTGACCTAGCTGTGGGTTAAGTCAGATAAGTTGGTATGCTCTCTAGACATAGGTTGGCCGCGGATAACAACGCATCCTAAGCCATCGCAACACCTTGGCGAACAATCCCAGTAGCTCCAAATGCCGTAAGTGGCACCAGAACAAAGCTACTAGTAGCAATCATCAAGCTTGCTTATGAAATTTTTCAATTCCTACTATTAGACTAACATAAGCATTTGTTATTTACATAGCCTGAATCAAAAAAATGAAATAGAAATATCTAATCAATACTGGCCAGAACGTGCGCTTTGTGGGGTGCCAGACTTAGAGGGCTTCAAAGTGCTGAGGGAACAGGTGTTTCCAGATTTTCTAAATGGATTTACGACACCAATTGAGTCGTTAGCTTAGAATGAATGTGGATTACTTAAAATTTCGTAATCAAGCCGTCTGAGCATTTTCTCCCATGACTTCAACAACATCGCTGTTTGCCCCCGTCGAAGCCGATCTTAGGCTCCTGACGGATAATCTAAAGCAGCTGGTCGGTGCTCGGCATCCTATTCTCTACGCTGCTGCGGAGCATCTGTTCGGGGCTGGAGGAAAGCGCATTCGACCTGCGATTGTTCTGCTGCTATCACGCGCCACGGTGATGGAGGCAGAGATTCCAGCTCGACATTTTCGCCTGGCTGAAATTACTGAGATGATTCACACCGCTAGTCTTGTGCATGATGATGTGGTAGATGAATCATCCCTAAGACGAGGGGTGCCTACGGTTCACAGTAGTTTTAATAATCGGGTCGCGGTTTTGGCTGGTGATTTTTTGTTCGCTCAGTCATCCTGGCACCTGGCAAACTTGGATAATCTAACGGTGGTCAAGCTGCTTTCCCGCGTGATTATGGATTTAGCGGAAGGTGAGATTCAGCAAGGTTTGAACCGCTTTGATACGACTCTTTCGATTGATGCCTACCTGATGAAGAGCTACTACAAAACGGCATCGCTGATTGCTAATAGCTGTAAGTCGGTTGGTGTGTTGAGTCAGGTGTCTGACACGCTAACCGAGGCGCTATATCAGTATGGGCGTAATTTGGGATTAGCGTTTCAAATTGTGGATGACATTCTCGACTTCACGGGCTCTGAGGAGGTGCTGGGTAAGCCTGCTGGTTCTGATTTGCTGAGCGGTAACCTGACGGCTCCGGTGCTTTATGCTATGGAAGAAACTCCCTATTTGACTACGCTAATTGAACGTGAGTTTGCTCAAGGTGGGGACTTTGATGAGGCCATTGCCTTGGTCAGAGCCAGTCGTGGTATTGAGCGCTCACGGGAACTGGCTTCGCAGCATGTTGAGAAGGCTGTGGAGAATTTAGCGGGTCTGTCTGCGTCAGAGCCAAAACGAGCTTTGGAAGCGTTGTCCAGCTATGTGCTCAGCCGGTTGTACTAGACTGTTGACACGGTTTGGGAATAGATGCTTGCAGAACTAGGCTGTTGCCATATACTCTCGGCTGAGAGCCTACATCGGCTTTCTTGCTGTGTCGGAGTAAGCAAAGGCAGGGATGGAGCATCCGGTGAGTCCAGTGGTGTGTCTAGGAGAAATTCTGGTTGATAGCTTTTGGCTAGGTAACCAGGATCAGAAGATGTCGTTGCCTGGTGGTGCGCCTGCTAATGTTGCGTGTGGGCTGGCAAAATTGGGGATATCGGTTGAGTTTGTCGGGGCAGTGGGGGTTGATGCTTGGGGGCAGGCGTTAACCAGGCTCCTGCCAGACTTGCAGGTTGGATCGCGTGGGCTGCAACGGCATCCAACGGCTCCTACCCGTGAGGTTTTTGTGTTGACGGATGAAGCGGGGGAGCGTTCTTTTGCGGGTTTCTCTTTACCTGATCCTGCAGGGTTTGCGGATGCTCATTTGATTTGCGATCGCATCGATCCCCACTTATTTAATGGCATAAAGTATTTAGTACTCGGCACCCTGGGGCTTGCCTATCCTCAAACGCGAGAGTCGATTCTGCAAGCGGTGGAGTGGAGCCACCAGTACAATAGTCGAGTCGTATTGGATGTTAACTGGCGACCGATGTTTTGGGAAAATCCAGCCCAGGCCACAGGATTGGTTATGGATTTACTCAAGCATGTGTCCTTTCTAAAATTATCGGATACTGAGGCACAGTGGCTGTTGGATACGACGGACCCGGTTGAGATCGCGGCCCAACGTCCCTATTTGGAAGGGGTGATGGTGACGGCAGGGGCAGCTGGCTGTCGTTATTATCTCGGTGGCCACAGTGGCTATGTGTCTGGGTTTGATGTTGATGTGGAAGATACAACTGGCGCGGGAGATGCCTTTGTGGCTGGGTTTTTGCATCAGCTTTGTACCCGTGGTCGTAGCTGTCTATTAGATGCTGAGTGTGCTCATGAGGTGGTGCGGTATGCCAGTGCGGTGGCAGCGCTGACGACGACACGGTCAGGTGCGATCGCAGGACAACCCACACCGAGAGAAGTGGATGCGTTTTTGTTTCTGAGAAACTAATGGCTAAGGAGATCGAACGTAAATTTCTGGTGCAGGGCGATGCTTGGCGTGACCTGGCGGAGGGGCGTTACTACTGTCAGGGATATGTTCCTACCCAAGGGACGCCGACGGTGCGAGTCAGAATCATTGGGGAGCAGGGATATCTAACCCTGAAGGGACCGGTGAAGGGGATCAGCCGCTCTGAGTTTGAGTATGAGATTCCCGTGGCAGATGCCCAGACAATGCTAGTTGAGCTCTGCCAAACCCCGTTTATTGAAAAATATCGCTACCGTATCCAACTAGAGGATTGGATTTGGGAGGTGGATGAGTTTTTAGGAGATAACCAGGGGCTGATTTTGGCTGAGGTAGAACTCACCCATGCTGAGCAAACAGTTGATTTGCCCGCTTGGATTGGTAAAGAGGTGACTGGAGATCCGCGCTATTACAATTCGAACTTGGTGCAGAATCCGTTTAAGAATTGGGGACTGGGTTGAATTTTTACCCTTTCTTTAAGCTATTGGGTTGTTGTAGAGCTTTGCTTTTAAGTGATAGAAGTCGATGGGAGCGTAACCCAACTACGTTGTGGTTAATTATATGAGCCCTTGAAGATTCTTTGGGACTGTCCTCGACCCAGGCGCTGTTCCCCCGGCATTTGATAGGGGACATGGCCGTTGCCATTGCTAGAGGGTTTATTGAGATCGCTGAAGGGGGGGACAAAGGCGTGACGATCAGAGTCGTAGGCGAGGATGCTGCCATCATTAATATTGTAGATCCAGCCATGGAGAGATAGGTCACCTCGGTGAAGCATGGAACGAACAGCTGGATAGGTGCGCAGATTTTCAATCTGAGTTAGCACATTTTCAGCGACTAGCATATCCAGCTTGTCAGATTTTTCTAGGTCGCCATAGTTGTCTTCAACCAACTGGCGAGTTGCTTCTGTATGGATCAGCCAGTTGTAAACCAAGGGCATTTTTTCTTCCAGCTTCCCAATCTGTAGTAAACCCTTCATGGCACCACAGCTGGAATGACCACAAACAATAATGTGGTCAACGTTCAAAGATTTGACAGCGTATTCAATGGTGGCTCCCTCACCGCCATTAGTTGCGCCAAATGGGGGGACAATGTTGCCCGCATTGCGAATGACAAATAGTTCACCCAACTCGGCTTGAGTGATTAATTCTGGCTGTACCCGCGAATCGGAACAGGTAATGAATAAGACAGTGGGGCTTTGACCCTTGGCCAGCGTGGCCATCAATTTTTTGTGGGAAGGAACGTAGGTATCTTGAAACTGACGCAGCCCCCGCATTAACTTTTTCATTGCCGTTGGTCCTCAATACCTGTTCCTGTGGGTGGGAAATGTAAATACCCCTTAATTTTTATCCCATATCTTTAGAGTGCTGAGTGCAAAGTTTTGCTTATCAATGTGATTAAGAGTGATGAGCAGTGGGCAATCGGCAGTGGGGGATTGCTTTAACGATTTTTCTCTAGATGGAATGTTTTTGTGGTGATGGGTATCGCTACAAATCATCGCTATGATGCATAAGCCTTTGTTTCTATAGTGAAATGCTATGACTGATGATGTGCCTGAGATTAAGGCGATATATACAGACGGTGCTTGTTCAGGAAACCCTGGTCCAGGGGGCTGGGGGACGGTGATTTATTTTGTAGATGGTCAGATCCACGAGCTGGGCGGTTATGAGCCGGGGACAACTAATAATCGGATGGAGATGCAGGCTGCGATCGCAGCCCTCCAATTTCTTCAACAGCACGATTACCACACTCCCATCGAACTCAATACCGATAGCAAATACCTGATCCACGGCATCACCCAATGGATGCGTGGTTGGAAGCGCAAAGGCTGGAAAACAGCGGCAGGTAAAGCGGTTCTAAATAAAGATCTGTGGTTAGCGCTAGATGAACTCACCCAGACTCTGAACGCAGAGCAAAAGGTTGCAATTGATTGGAACTATGTCAAAGGCCATGCAGGCAATGTGGGCAACGAACGCTGCGACGAAATTGCTCGTGCCTTTTCTCAAAAACGCACCATCAGCCTAAAAAAATCAGTTGATGCCAACGCTGGCAATAGTTCTAACCCAGCGGCAGGTGCTGTGGTCAAGCCAAATCCCAAATCCCGCACTCCAAAAAACGTTGACCCACAAACAAAAATCCCCTTACCCACCATCGATACGACCCTGAGCGATATGTCCGACACTCGAATTAACCGCGTTAGCAATATGCTGAAACTGCTGCAAACGGCTGACGAACTTGCCAAGCAGGGATATCTGATCACGACATCGGAACTTGTGGTGTTAACTGGAGTATCTGCTATTGAACTGGCCAAGCGAGGAGATGATTGGACCTGGCGTAATTGGACGGTTTCCTGTGTTAGTAGCGAGTCTGATCAAGAGAAATTCTGGCAATTGGAGAGAATTGGTGAATAGGCGAACTCCCTGCTGAATAGAGCATGTTATACCAAATCCAAATTCATCAAACCCGATTAAAAATAGACAGTTCTGTAGGGAGCATCTCCTTGTGGGTGCCCTTAGGTATCGGACGCTATCAGTCAGGATTTCGTATTAGCCTTATCGAGATGGGTAGATAGAAGCAAAAAAAGAAGGACTCCTCGAACGAGGAATCCTTCTTTTTTTGAACTAAGCCTTACAACTTAGCCGTAACTAAAGCACTAGCCGTTGATTGCAGGAGCGCTCAAAGCAACAGGTACTTCAGCACCGGCAGCCAAGTCGAGCGGGAAGTTGTGAGCATTACGCTCGTGCATGACTTCCATACCCAGGTTGGCGCGGTTGATCACGTCAGCCCAAGTACTTACTACACGACCCTGGGAATCCAAAATGGACTGGTTAAAGTTAAACCCGTTCAAGTTGAATGCCATGGTGCTGATGCCCAGTGCAGTGAACCAAATGCAAACCACCGGCCAAGCGCCCAAGAAGAAGTGCAAGGAACGGCTGTTGTTGAAGGAGGCGTACTGGAAGATCAAACGACCGAAGTAGCCGTGGGCTGCAACGATGTTGTAAGTCTCTTCTTCTTGACCAAACTTGTAACCATAGTTCTGGGACTCAGTCTCAGTGGTCTCACGAACCAAGGAGGAAGTTACCAGAGAACCATGCATCGCGGAGAACAAGGAACCACCAAATACACCCGCCACACCAAGCATGTGGAAGGGGTGCATCAGGATGTTGTGCTCAGCCTGGAAGACAAGCATGAAGTTGAACGTACCGGAGATACCCAGAGGCATACCATCAGAGAAGGAACCCTGACCAATGGGGTAGATCAAGAACACTGCAGTTGCAGACGCCAAAGGAGCGGAGTAAGCAACACAGATCCAAGGACGCATACCCAAGCGGTAGCTCAATTCCCACTGACGTCCCATGTAGGCAAAGCAGCCTAGGAGGAAGTGGAAAATGACCAGCTGGTAAGGGCCACCGTTGTACAACCACTCATCTAAGGAAGCAGCTTCCCAGATGGGGTAGAAGTGAAGACCGATAGCGTTGGAAGAAGGAATTACAGCACCGGAGATGATGTTGTTGCCAAGTAGCAACGAACCAGCAACGGGCTCACGGATACCGTCAATATCAACGGGAGGAGCAGCGATGAATGCAATGACGAAGCAAGCAGTGGCAGCCAGCAGCGTAGGAATCATCAGCGTACCGAACCAACCAACATAAATGCGGTTGTCAGTGCTGGTGACCCAATTGCAATACTGATCCCACATGCTAGCCCGATCACGGGATTGCAAAGTAGAAGTCATAGTGATGATGAAGTTATGAACACGAGTCAACACTACCGTGAAGGCCTACAGAGTCAAATGATTAATCTCTGTAGCAAATGAGTATGTGAAGACTCGTTTATAAGATTAGTAAATGTGCTTAGCGGATTGTAGGGGTACGATACGAAACTTGCAGGATTGATACATTTCTACGTAAAAAATGAGTGATTGCTCATCGTTAGCCAGGAGGCCAGCTGAGTGAACGACCGCCTAGCAAGTGCATGTGAAGGTGGAAGACGGTTTGGCCCCCATCTTCGTCGGTATTAATCACGACCCGATAGCCATTGCTCAAGCCTTCTTTTTCAGCAATTGACTTTACAGTTAGCAACATATGACCTAGTAATTCTTTGTCCTGGTCTGCTATGTCTGCAAGTCTTGGAATTGTTTTTTTAGGAATAACTAGTATGTGGGTCGGTGCTTGGGGGTTGATATCTCTAAACGCCAGGCATAGTTCATCTTCATAAATGATGTCTGCTGGAATTTCTTTGCGGATGATTTTGCCAAAAATTGTGTCTTCACTCATAGTGCGTTGATGGGCATAACGCTCTGCATTGTAAGTGTTAGACCGTTCTCAAGCGGCTAATACTTTCTTTGTTTTGCAGCGATGGCAACAGTCAATAAAGCTGGAGTTTATTTGCCGACTGGTGGCTGAGGAAACTGAACTTGGGAATAGAGCCAATTAGCGATTAATTTTGGGCAGTTTTTCTTTGACCAGCGCACAGCTAAGGAATGGAATACGGGTTTGGTCAAGCGAGCAATCCACTTCATCATGCGGTTGAGTGGACGGGGCTTAACACGATAATTGATCAGATTATTGGAACCAATGTCATAGAGCCGATCTAAGACAAGTTGCAGTGTGGCTTCTTCTCGGCTAAACATATTTTCTAGTAAAAGTTCCACATCCTTCATGTGCTCATCGGCCAGCTGTTTTTCACGGATGGTGATGGCGACCTCGGAGGATTTGGAAATTGTCAGCATGGTTTTTTTAAGATCGTTTTCTATAGGTGATTTGACTACGACTTGCTGATTTGTCGAGGATTAATCTGAGAAAGATTTGAGCTAATTAGGAAGTTTTGATTTTAGACTACCTGGCCTGATTTCATCAGTAATAAGTAGATAGCCGAGAGTAAACGTCCCTAACACCGCTGGTTTCGACTCCGCTCAACCAGCTAATTTAGAGAAATGAGGGCTGAGGCTTCGATGGTAAGGCTTCGACGGTGAGCTCAGCCGAACCGCTCAGCCGAACCGTGGAGTCGAAGCCCGGATTGATGGATAGTTTTGTCTATTCACGTTAGCAACGATTATGAATCCATCAGCGACTACTAGCGATTAACAAAGCGCTGAAGATTGTGCATTTAACTCTCTAACATCCAAATACGATACTTTAGGATTTGAGCGTGTGATTCTCGTCGTGTTGGTGGGTTGCTGGCAAGAGGTGACTGTCAGTTTCTGCCGACAAATCTAACCACCACATAGCGCTCTAATTATGAGCTTGGGCATGCTACGTAAACATGTAGGAGGCCATCATGCTGGCTAGAATTTGGAGTGCATCGCTAATTGGTATTGATGCTCTAAAAGTTGGTGTGGAGGTGGATCTGTCGGGAGGTTTACCGAGTGTAGTGGTGGTAGGCTTGCCCGATACGGCTGTCCAAGAGTCCCGTGAACGGGTGAAGGCAGCCCTAAAAAATGCAGGTTTTCCGTTTCCTATGCGGAAAGTGGTGGTGAACCTGACCCCTGCCGATGTACGTAAAGAAGGGCCAATTTACGATTTGCCGATTGCCATTGGCATTTTGGCGGCAGCCGATCTGGTGAACCAAACATGTTTAGATGAGTATCTGCTATTAGGTGAACTTTCGTTAGATGGCAGTCTGAGACCTGTTGCCGGTGTAATGGCGATGGCGGCTGCAGCACCCCAGTTGGGTATTAAAGGGCTGCTGGTGCCAGAGGATAATGCGCAGGAAGCAGCGGTGGTGCCTGGTCTTTCAGTCTATGGCTTTAAGTCAGTCACGGATGTGGTCGATTTTCTGAATAGCCCTAGCGATCGCACACCGCTAACAATTAACGGGAATGAAGCCCTGGCCCAGGCTACCCCCCATGCCGTAGACCTACGAGACGTTAAAGGCCAAGCTCAGGCCAGACGGGCGCTGGAAATTGCCGCAGCCGGAGGCCATAACCTAATTTTTGTGGGACCGCCAGGTAGTGGCAAAACAATGCTGGCGCGGCGGCTATCAACTATTCTGCCGCCGCTAAATTTCCAAGAAGCCCTGGAGGTTACCCAAATTCATTCGGTAGCCGGTTTGCTAAAAGATAAAGGCACACTGGTCACCGAGCGACCGTTTCGGAGCCCCCATCACTCCGCCTCGGGGCCTGCCCTGGTCGGTGGGGGTAGTTTTCCCAAGCCAGGGGAAATTTCCTTAGCCCATCGCGGCATTCTTTTCCTGGATGAACTGACCGAATTTAATCGCAAGGTGCTGGAGTTTTTACGTCAGCCGCTGGAAGATGGGTATGTCAGTATTGCTCGGACCAGGCAGTCGGTTGAATTCCCGGCTCAGTTTACCCTGGTGGCTAGTACCAATCCCTGTCCCTGTGGTTTCTTTGGCGATAGCGTTCAGCCTTGTACCTGTAATCCTCGCAGCCGCGAACTCTATTGGGCTAAGCTCTCAGGTCCCCTGATGGACCGCATTGATCTACAGGTGGTGGTTAGCCGGTTAAAACCCGAAGAAATTACCCAACATCAGCCTGGAGAGCCTTCAAAACCCGTGCGTCATCGGGTAGAACTAGCACGTCAGCGAGCCCAGTCTCGGTTTGCAAATGAGCCCAAGCTGCAGTGTAATGCAGATTTAGAAAGCCGCCATCTGCGTCAGTGGTGTCAGCTAGATGACACTTCACGCACATTATTGGAAACAGCCGTCCGTAAACTAGGATTGTCGGCTCGTGCGACTGACCGGATTTTAAAGGTAGCCCGTACCATTGCTGATTTAGCGGCTGTGGATAGCTTGGAATCAGGACATATTGCTGAAGCGATTCAGTATCGTACGATCGACCGTATGCAATAAATACCTGAGCTGACGGAACTTCCCCTAGGAATTTGTCGACAGGTGATTGAGGCGTCAACAGTTTATCTGGGTTCCTAAGGTGACAGGCGCTATATCATGGATGTTCGTAGATGCGTGGGATGCTTCACTCAATTATGGCCATCGATGCGGCTAAACTCCAGACGGCTCTGCATAATTTCGTCAGTGGTACTAGTGACATTGAAGGTGTGGCTTTAGTGACCCCAGATGGGTTGCCCATTGTTGCCGTACTCCCGAGCTACATGGATGAGGAACGAGTATCTGCTATGGCAGCGGCTCTGGTGTCTTTGGGGGAAAGAATTGGTAGTGAGTTGCTCCGAGGCAACGTTAATCAAATTGCTATTGATGGTGAAGAAGGCTATTGCATTTTGAGTAACTGTGGTGAAGAGGCTGTTTTTTTGGTCCTGGCGACCCGCATGGTCAAAAAAGGAATTTTGAACCTGGAAGTGAAACGGGCTGTGGATGAAATTCAGTCGCTGTTGATGTAGCCTGCTGTCGTCAACCTGGGGCCTGGGTGCCTATGGTAAGACTGAGCAGGTGTCTCAAATGGCTGAAGTTAAAGCAATTCTCCAGAACAATTCGGGTTGATATATGCTGTTAGAACAGCGCCAACTATCGCCGCTACCCTGCAGTATGTCCCTTAAAGGTTATCTCTCAGATTGTTCACTGCCAGAGGTTTTCCAGCTTTTACAAGATGGAAAGAAAACGGGGCTTCTTTCCATTCAGGGATTAACAGCTCCTGGTCAAACCCAGTCGAAGTATTATTTTATTTGGCTGCATCGGGGGCGTATTGTCACGGTTACGTGTCGGTTAGATAGTCGAGGCTTGGCGGCTCTTATTAGTCATCGGCGCTATCTCGGTAGGGCCATGGTTGAGCGCTTGATTCGTCGCTGCCCGTTAGACGAACCCTTAGGTAGATTTTTGCGCTCTCAGGGGGTACTGACCACTAAGCAATTAGAAATTTTGTTTGCGGCTCAGGTAATTCGTCAAATTTCTGAGCTGTTTCAACTGCCAGATGCTTACTTTGCCTTTGATGCTGATGCGCCATTGCCCAAGGTGGAAATGACGGGGTTGAGTGTGGTGGCAACTGAGGTGATTTTGCCAGGGTTGAGGATTCTAAAGGATTGGAGTGGCTTTAAGGATAAGTTACCTCATCCTCAATCGGCTTTGGATAGTTTGATTCGAGGGCAGCCCAATGTGCGAATTAACCAGGCAGAATGGAGTGTCTGGCGATTAATGGATGAAGAAACCTCGCTAAAACAAATGTCAATTCGTCTGAGTTTGCCAATTGAAGAGGTGCAGCGGATTGCATTTCGTTTGATTTTTGTAGGGCTGGCTGAAGAAGTGCCGATGATGCTGTCCGAACAGACAGCAGGTATGCCTGAATCTATATTCTCGGGCGAGGCTGGTGAGCCGCTGAGCCCTAAGTTTTTTCGCAACCTGATTGGATTTTTACGTCAGGTGCCTAAGTCATCTTGATGGGCATGGGATGGGGAAACGGTGCTATGCTAGTAAATGACTCGGATCTATGCGATCGCGACGCCCAAATCTTGTCAGGACCGGAAGGTAGCAGCAATACGGGATGCTTGTGATAGGCGTAGTCTCCGGGTCTCTTGTGTTTTTATGGTGTATCCGCTCCACATCAGGTACGGCTATCCGACAGGTAAACGCGCTGCAAACTGTCTCGATCCGCTGTTAAAACGGAAAGTATGAGGTGACGTCACCCGATATTTTTGGAGGAGCATAGGTCGTGGCAGACTTTAGCCAATTAGTGCAAAAGGCATTTTATCTGGGCGTGGGTTTAGCATCCTATGCTACTGAAAAAGCCGGTGATGGGTTTAGCGATTTACGACAGCAGGCTCAAAAGCTAGTGAATGAGCTGGTTGAACGGGGTGAAATCACTGCTGAGGAAGCTCAAAAAATGGTCAACGATATGGTGGATCGGGCCCAAAGTGCTGCCCCATCTGCGGCCTCAAAGCCTCCCGCAGAGTCTGGTCCGCGGAAGATTGAAATCATTGAAGATGATGAGCCCGACGATCGTGCCGCAACCGATGCTCTACGTCAGGAGATTGAGGAGCTTCAAGCTGAGTTACAACGTCTCAAGGAAGAGGACAGTTGATTTGAGTTCTTCAGCTTGAGTTTGAATGAGTTGATGCTGGCTAGTGAACTGTGTCTTTACTTTCTACATTCCTCACTCTGCTGAGATTGCATCTTTTTCCGATCGATTCCTTTACTCTCCAGCATCATGGACGACTGGCTAAAACAACTCCAGGAAGACCTGCAAACGGCGGTCTACAGAACTCTAGAACAGACGGAACAGTGTTTGGATGTTCTTGCTGACCAGGCTGTGGAAGCCGTTAGCCCAATTTTGGATGCAGCGGATGAGCTAGCGGATGAATTGGCGGAGCAAGTGACCGAAAATATCTCTCCGCCCTTATCCCAGGCACTTGATGAATTAGAAACTCAGATTGATCCATTGGTTGGCTCGATGGTGACCTGGTGTGAGCAGACCATGGCCCCGATTCATCAAACGCTGACTCCCTGGCTGCAGAACCATCCTAAATGTGCCGGTTGCTCTTACTACCATGGTGAAAGTTACAACGGCCAGATGTTAGTTTGTGCCCTACATCCTAATGGCCCCGAAGGCTACGACGAGTGCCCAGATTGGGAGAGTGTTTGGCCACGGCCAGACGATAATTGATAATTAAGGCATAGATCTAGGGGCGTACAAGCTGTGTGCCCTTAGGCAAGTAATGGATAAAAGTGACCCACAGGCCCCTGGCCTTTGCCAATTCGGAGTGCGTACTCTAGGGCCTTAGTGACATAGTTTTTACCAAGGGTAGCGGCTTTTAGTGGGCTATGACCTAAGGCCAGGTTGGCTGCAATGGCTGCTGAGAAGGTACAGCCGGTACCGTGAGTGTCATTGGTGTCGATGCAGCGGGTTGTTAGTTGGGTCAATGTGGTGCCGTCATACCAGACATCAACACCGCGTAGCTCATTCTCAAAACCACCCCCTTTGATGATGACGGCCTGAGCGCCTAGGCCATGGATTGCCTGAGCGGCGGTTTGCATATCTTCAGGGGTCTGGATGGATTGACCACTCAGAATTTCGGCTTCGTAGCGGTTGGGGGTGATGACGGTGGCGAGGGGAATAAGCTGCTTGAGAGCTGCGATCGCATCATCATCAATCAGCTGGGCACCTGTGCGCGATACCATCACCGGATCAATCACACAGCCAACATTAGACAGCCCCTGAAGATAATCAGTCACGGCTGCGATAATCGGCTGATTGAGCAACATCCCCGTTTTTAGAGCCTGAATACCAATATCATTGACCACTGCCTCGATTTGAGCAATAACAGCCTCAGGTGCCAAGGCATCCACCCTCGACACACCTTGAGTATTTTGGGCCGTAATACAGGTCAGAGCACTGGTCCCATGGACAGCATGGAATGAAAACGTGCGCAAGTCGGCCTGAATACCAGCTCCGCCACCACTATCTGAACCAGCGATGGTCAAAGCCACTGGTGGAGTATTAACCATAGAAAGCTAACGCCTATCGAGACTGACGCCGCCGCTGCAGGAAATCTGGAATATCCAGATCCGGTGCGATGCTGGGTCGGTTACTTGGAATACTGGGCGGTAAATCAGACGGGGTTGCACTAATTGAAGATGGTCGCTTCAACGGTGCAATCCGCGATGGTGGAGCAACCGTGGTCGCACTGCTACTACCAAATTCGGTACTCGCATTAAACCCAGTAGCAATCACAGTAATACGAACTTCACCCTGCATCCGTTCATCAATGACTGCCCCAAAAATAATGTTGGCATTGGGATCAACAGCCTCGTAGATAATCTCAGCCGCCGCATTGACCTCATGTAAGGTCATATCATTACCACCGGTAATGTTGAGAACAGCGCCGGTTGCTCCATCAATAGATGTTTCTAGCAACGGTGATGAGATTGCCGCGATGGCTGCTTCACGAGCGCGGGATTTACCAGACCCTACACCAATGCCCATCAGTGCCGATCCCGCATCGGCCATCACTGCCCGAACATCGGCAAAGTCGACATTGACCAGACCCGAAATAGTAATAATGTCGGAGATGCCTTGCACACCTTGACGCAAAATATCATCAGCAAACCGAAAGGCCTCTTGTACGGGGGTTTGCTCAGAAATTACCGATAGTAGTTTGTCGTTAGGAATAATAATCAGCGTATCGACAGATTCTTGCAGGGCCATGATCCCCTCTTCTGACTGGGATGTACGTCGCCGACCTTCAAAGGTAAATGGCCGAGTGACAACGCCGATGGTCAGTGCGCCTGCTTCTTTCGCGGCTTCTGCGACAACGGGAGCTGCACCAGTGCCAGTGCCGCCACCCATACCAGCGGTGATAAAGACTAGGTCTGCCCCCTCGATGGCCGTAGAAATTTCATCTCGCGATTCTTCAGCGGCTTTTTGGCCAATGGCAGGATTCCCGCCTGCACCCAAACCACGGGTAAGCTTTTGACCCAACTGCAATGGATTGGCGTCAGTTGCCTTAGTTAAGGCTTGAGCATCGGTGTTTAAGGCCCAAAACTCAATACCGGCCACACCACTATCGATCATGCGACTGACCGCGTTACAGCCGCCACCGCCGACGCCGACGACTTTAATCCTCGCCATACTCCCTGGCACAATATCACTCCCCATAGCCGTGCTACTCAACGAAGATTCATTACGATGATTATTATTCATATCAGACATGTTGAGGCCCAAGCCCGAATTTCCGTGAGAGTTTTGTGAGGATAAGTTAGACATAGGGCGAATGTAATACGAGAAATCAGCTAGCTATTGACCTAATCAGTCACAGAACACACGTGACTGCCATAATAAAAGTAAGAACTAACTATATAGCAATTACAAACTCAGCAGGGCAGCTCTCTGTCAATTGAAGACGCAGGGTCATTCAAACTATACAGAGAAAGCTTGAAGTACGCCCCCTCACAGCTTCACAGAGATTTTGAAGATTGATTTCGAACACTACGGGTCATGTTCTAGTCAACTATACGGGAACTTGCTTTAAAAACCAACTGACCCTACCAATTAATTCAAGAATTTCAGTAGGTAAGAACTTACGTCAAAAAAATGTGGGCTAAATGTTTGGATGAGAAATAAAAGATAGCCGTTATAACTAACAATTGAATGTCAGTATTTAGGTTTGGAGATCATTGTATAAGAGCATGTTTGGCGATATTAGGTAGTGTTACTCTCGACTTACTTAGGGGTCTGGAGTGTTAGTTGCTTGTAATATTTCTAAGGTGGGATTGTCGGGATTTCGCAGGTCAATGAAGGCAATTTCTTCAATATCCATTTTGGCGTTCAAATTTCGTATTCGATCCAGTGCGGTTAACTGTTTAGAAAAATTTGGTCCATAGGGGCCTACATGCACAGTGCCAAGTTCGGTGTGCAGGATCAAGTTGGCCGGATCGCGCCAATCAAGGCGAACAATAGCAACTGGATTGGTTTGTAACATTTGATAGATGGTGGGCCAGTCTTTTTGATAAGCGGGTCGCATGCCTTGCACCTGGAGTTTGGGTTCCTGGGAGCCGAGTTGAGTGAAGCTGCTGTAGGGCATCCAATAGCCCTGGGCATCTAATAGCCCTAACTGAGAAAAGCTTTGGGGATCGTCATCTAAAGACTTGATGGCAACGTCGGTGTTGGGGAGCGAGATCGCAACGGGAGTTCGTTCTTGAATGCGAACATTGAGCCCCGGTGGTAACAGGCGTCGCCTCACAATTGCATTAGCAATGGGGCCTGCTGCAATCAAATTATTTTCCAAATCCAGGGGGCGCACCTTGAGCAGGGATTGGGGATAGTCAATCGCCATTAGCTCATGAACCTCCTCATCCGGCATTAGCCGATTCCCACTGAGGCTAATCTGTCCAACAGACTGAATCTGCCAGCGGTTGGAAGTTGCCAAACTCAGACAGCCTACAGTAAGCCCCACCATGGCTGTTTGCCGCCATAGCTGCTGCCAGAAAAGCTGATGACGTCTGCGTTTAAGACCTTTTCGTCGCGCTTTGAGGCTTTCTTGGGAGAATTCAGTAATATCTGGCATGGGAACAAGGAGAAATGAATGTAAGGAGTGCCAGGGGGAACTTAAACGGACAGGGAAGATAAACTGGGGGCTGTTTGATTGGGGAAACTAACGTTGTCTGAGAATGCTGAAGAGTATATTCAAGCATCCAGAACTTGCCAATAGGGCCTTATTCTGACACTTCTTTGAAAAAAAGTATTGTCCCGGATGATCTGCTGATCAGGACAGGGTTGGTAAATCATCGGTTTCGAGTTGATCACCTTGACTGAGACCTGATGCAGACAAACGGGAGCCAATGGCAGCTTCAGCACTTACACCCGATGCGGTCTGCTGGCTCTAGCTGGTTTTTGATCACTTAGGATACGTTGTCAGTGGTTGCCAATGCCTGTACCAAAAAAGAGTGCCACTGTTTTGCCAGGTCTGTGTCGGTAAATGGAATCTGGGGGGTATTACCGTTTTCCAAATTCAATTTGAGGACGGCTTCACTTTTTTTGGCGGTGTCCGTCACTGTTTGGGTAAATGTGTCGTCGCCTTTGGTTAATAAATCTATAGTGCAAATTTGATCGAGTTGAGCTGTCTGTAGTTCAACGACACCTTTGCGAGTCGGTAGTCCCCAGGTAAGGGTGCGGTCTTTTTGGCCGAGAGCAGCGTAGATGTCGTACTTCGCTCGCTCAAATTGAGTAGCCCACTGTTGGTAGGTTTCTAATTTTTGGTATTCGTTCCAACCCGCCCAGGTGATCCAGAAAAAGAAAACCAGCAGGGGGAGCCAAAGTAAGCCGTGAATCATAGGTCATGTAGCTAGGTATTTATGCTCCCATTGTAAATTCTTGCAACGAGGCGGTCGTGAATCTTTCGCATTGATGAAAGATGATGTCAAGGTTTGTACTTAGTTTGCGCTAAGTCAGCCTACAGCTTTCAAAACCTATTATTTCTGAGAGGAGACGGTAAATTGCTTTACTTACCTTCTTTATTGGCGGTTACTCCTAGCACCGTTGCATGGAGCCCCAAAGTTGGTCTTGTGATGATTATTTGCAATGTGATTGCGATCGCAATCGGCAACTACGGTATCAAGCACAAGAACGTTGGTCTGGGTCTACCTTCCCCCGAGTTCTTTGGCGGTATGGGCCACGGTGCCATGCTAGCGTGCACTAGCCTAGGTCACGTTATCGGTATAGGTGCCATTCTTGGCCTGTCCACCATCGGTGTTCTCTAGGGCTAACTAAAAAGCTTGATCAGGCTATTGACCTCCTCTGGTCAGATAGCCTGTTTTCAGGCATCTTCAGATAACATTTCACTCTTTAAAATCCATCATATATAGGAGCTGGCAGGGGTAACCGCCAGCTTTTTTATTTATTGGGTAGCCCATGTAGTCAGCACTCAGGGGATCACAAGTTTGATGCAGCCTGTGATCCAGGGCTGCTTGCTTGATGTTGATTTGAGCGATCTAACCAATTACTGCCTGGAGGCGTTTGCGAAACTCCCCTTTCGGATGCCCCCCTTTAACCTCGCCTAAAACCGCGAATTCCCCTTCAGGATTTTCACAAATAATATAGGTGGGCCATCCCATATCAGCTTTATCAGGATATTGCGTCAGCAGGATTTGGCGATATTTGCGATAAGTGGCTGTGTCCTGCATTTTGATATCCACAAAATCCAAACCTAGCTCAGCTGAGACCTTCGCGTCATAAAACGACATTTTGTGGCAAATACCGCAGTCTTCGGAGGAGAACTTTAAAACAGCTTTAGACATGAGGGGTTTCTAGAGACTGATGTTGTATGTCACGTCACTACCCTCATTCTAAAACTGTGCTGTCTCTTTCTGGCGCATAAACTGCCCTAAGACTGTTAATACTGGGCAGGGATCAGCCTCCTGCAGATTCTCAGGATTACTCCAGGCAAAGGGGGCTTGTTTGGCTGCACTCATCCAGAGCAGGCGTTTGGCTCGGGTCATCGCAACGTAGAGCAAGCGAAATTCTTCGGCTTGTTTGAGTTGGTTGGCACGTTGCCAGGCGGTAGGAATGTCGGGAATGGTTGGCTTGCTATGAACGTAGGCCCGGATTTGGGCTCGGGCGACATCGGGTAGGGAAAGGTGGCCTAGAAATTCGCCCTGGGGTGGCACCCAAGATTCGCCGGGGATCATTTTGGCGTGCAGAAATGGTAGAAAAACGGCATCCCAATCTAGACCTTTGGCTTTGTGCATAGTGATAATGGTGAGCTGGCCCGGTCGGGTGTATCGGGCCTCGGTGTCTTCGGCTTCGATGGCGTCAAAGCGTTCAGAGCTGACAATTTCTTGCAATGCGCCGATCATGGCACTAAGGCTGCTGTCTTCCGACGTTTGTTGGCTAATGCGAGCAGCCAGCTTGTCGGCGGTGGCCAGTTCGCTTTGGTTGTAGTTGAGGGTGGTGCCTAGAAACGGAATCAGGTGATACGGCGGCAGGTCAAAGCGAGCACGCAACAGGCTAGTGCAATAATGACGCGCACTCAAGGCGGCTTCAGTGGTGAGAGGGGGATCAAGGGGGCCAGGGTAGAGGAATTGTTCAGGATTGGTGGTCAGAGGGTTAAGGTCTTGGGTGGGAATACGCTGGCGGTCTACCAGGACGCGGAGGGCTGCTTTGAGATAGTCGGGAGAATGGGGCCGTTCGATCAACTGCAGCAGTTGCAGCATTTCAAGGGGAACTTGGGTGTTGCGATCGCGACTACCCACATCATAAATTTTCAGCCCAGTCGTTTCGACAAAATCAAATCCTAGCTGTTCAGGATCTTCCAGCAGTTCTCGAATAAATCGACCCTGTCGATTTTCTCGCACCAATATTGCCAGGGTAGGCGGTTTGGAGTTGACTTCTGGAGTATCTTTCTCGTCTGTCCAAGCATCAATGAGCGCCTTGACCCGTTGTGCAATTTTCTGGACGGAGGCGTTAATGTCAGCTGGTTTTATCAGCTCTACCCCCTGACCCAGGGGCACAGGATTGGCATCCGGTTGCGGATCATCGGGTGGCACGGGCATGATCGCCTGCGCTCGAAAGGGTGGTTCTGCACGGGGGAACTGCTGGTTGACCCACTGCAGCACAAAATTAGCTGCATCCATAATTTTGGGACTGCTGCGACCAGCCTGGGCGATAGTGGCTAGACGCTCAGGTCGGTTAGCGTCGCAGAATTGGTTAAAGAAGACGGGGTCGGCAGGAGTAAAGGTAGAGTTGATCGCCTGGTTGGGGTCACCAACGCGGACGAGATTGGGGGAGGCTGGATTTTTAATTGACTCATGGTCAGAATCTGGTGCTGCTGCCAACTTCTCCAATAACCTTGTTTGCAAAGGCGATGAATCCTGTGCTTCATCCTCAAAGACAGCAAAGAATTGGCTTTGCCACCGACGGCAGATATCTGGATCGTCTAAGGTCTTCAGCGCCGCCAAAATCATGTCATCGTAGTCGATCAGCCCGCGCTGACTGAGCAGAGTTTGGTACTGCTGGTAGAGTCCGGCAGCAACATCTAAAAGTTGATAAACATTAGGCGGTGCCTGCTGGCCAATGTGTTGCAGGTCAGTCGGCTGTAATCCTGAACTTTTGGCTTCATGGATAGCGGTATAGGCCAGCTCCGGTAATACTTCAGTCCGCAGCACGGACTGTCGCCTGAGACGTTCGGTTTCTTCGCCGTCAAAGCTTTGACCTTCCACGAGGCGCTGATAAGGTTCTGGTGCTTCATGAATCCAGGCTTCTACAGCCGTGCGGATGAGACGATTGCTCTGGTTAGGCGAAACCAGGGTGGTGGTTTCAAGGTTGATACCGGAAATTTCGGGGTTATGGGTGGCAATGTTGAGGGCTAACCCGTGCAGTGTCTGAACGATAAAGCTGTTGTAGGGGAGTTTGAGGGTTTTGAGATGGTGGCGGACTTTCGCCTTCAAATTGGCTGCTGCTGAACGGGTGAAGGTGACTAGAATTAGCTGTTTGCGGGCATGGAGTTGGAAATGGGAAATTGCGATCGCAGCCCCAGCCGCCATACCTGTAGACTTACCCGACCCCGGTACCGCTGATACAGCCAGCGGTCCACCACGCCAGTCAGCCAGACGACGTTGGCCAGGGCGCAGGCTATTGCGCAGTTGCTGAAGTTGTACGTTGCGATCGGATACGGTCATCAGAGCAGTAGAAAACTCTCAGCCATAGGGTACTGCACAAAACCCTATCAAGGCTGAAACTCGACGTTTTCCTCTATAAACCCTCTACAGTTCTGGGCATAAACCAGATAACGTCGAGAATTCCGTAAAAAACGGTCTGCCTTCTACAATGATCTCTAGATGCTTTCAGGTACTGCCTATGATGAACCTTTCTGAACGAATGATCGCAATCTTGGGCAGTGTCATGTTTGGGATTGGTTTGTTGTTTACAGCGATTAGCCTGATTCCCAATCGTGAGGTATCTGGGGTGGCGGCACTGCTGATGGGTGGTGGCGTAGGTCTGATTACGATGGCAGCCAGGGAGTAAATCTATGAATGGTAAGCAGTTAAAACGTCGAGAACCGACGATGCAAAAGTCATCTATTCAGACACAATATGCTGATGGTAGACGATATACTCTCGGCAAAGGCATTGGTCTTTGTCTCATAGCATTTGTGTTGATTGTTGCAGCGAGTAACAATTCTGGCCGGTTGATCGGCTCGTCAGAACCATTGATAGATTCTCATCCAGGACAATTCGCAGCCTATTTCTTTGCTGGGTTTGCAGGCATCTGCGGCTTGGATTTGATTCGGAGAAGTTAAGCCTAGGAGCTTATTGATGGCAACAATTATCTCAACACATTTGCCATTGAAGATACCTCGTAGGTTGGTGTTGAGGTACGAAACCCAACATGCAAATAGGCACCCCCTACCAATGGATTGGCATCCACCGTATTCGTGAGAGAATTTTGGAGTGTCGTCAGAAAAATAAATATTGGCAATACTGTCGAAGTTCAACGGCTCCATAGGTTGACAACGTTGGGTTTTACTAGAGGAGAAATGTCGGCAATAGACATAAGTCTAAGGCAGCTCAACGCCAGCCTACGTTGTGACGGCAGGAGCTACCTTGAATTGTTTCGTTAAAATGAGCTTGATTTAGCTGATCGCTCTTGTGGGGTGGAGTATGCTTGGAATATGTCATTGAGTATGGCAAAGCCGTGCAGTCCGTTATGACCTATACGCCCACTCAAATCCTAACCTTCGATGGCTTTATTGAACAATACAGCGCAGACTCTCGTTATGAGCTAGCTGATGGGGAGCTGATTGATATGGAGCCGACTGGTCCTCATGAAACGGTGGCGGGCAAGCTGACCAGCAAGCTGAATATTGAGATTGACAAACAACAGCTTCCCTGGGTGATACCCACACGTGCTATTTTGCGACCGTTTGCAAATGTTGCGACGGCGCGTCGTCCGGATGTAATTGTTTTAGATGAGCTGGCTCTGTCTCAGGAGTCACTTTGGCAGAGAGAGCCAGTGATAACGTTAGCGACTTCTGTGAAGTTGGTGGTTGAGGTAGTCAGTACCAATTGGGAAACAGATTATGCCCGTAAGGTAGAAGAGTATTCTCTCTTTGGTATTGCGGAATATTGGATCGTGGATTATCTTGGCTTAGGTGGAATTGCGTTCATTGGTCGACCTAAACAACCTACGATTACGGTTTGTGAGTTGGTAGGTGATGAGTATCAGCAACAACAGTTTCGGTTAGGAGAGAAAATTGTCTCACGCATGTTTCCAGAGCTAATAATGCGACTAGATGATGTTTTACCCCGCTGATTTCTAGGGCGATTGCTTGCAGAACATCGGACTGTGAACCAGGCATATGTTTATCATCTGGTAACAATGTTGTCGTATTCGGCATACGAAAATGACATACCCATCAAGGCTTACTCTGAGCTAGATCTGGAAGTAGGAATATGGTGGGCAACTCTGGTGCAACCGCTATGGTGATTTTCTAGACTGACTGTTTGCCCACCATGCTGGAGTAAGTAAACTTACAGTCGCCTTACCAACATGCTGATCACCTCATCAGGCAGGGGTCTCAATATCAGTCGGTTTTCGGGCACTTCGATCAGCGGGCTCCACTGGCTGGTTTCTGTATACCGCAGATTGTGCAGTAGATGAATGGTCTGACGGATGTGGCTGGGGTGGCCAAGCAAAATATGACGGATGGAACCGCCGGTCGGTAGACTGCTGGAAAAGTCGGCAGGCAGACCGGGCGGCACCTCAGGTGCCTGATTTGAGAAAGTCATAGGGGCGTTTTCCTTTGGTTTTTACTGCGAAACGACAGGGAGGAAAGCCCCCAAAAAGTTAGCCACCCTGCAACTAAAATCAGGGTGGCTGTAAAATGCTCACAGCTCACCAACTGCTAGTTCCAGTTGGAAGGGTTAGCGGGGTGGCAGTGTTGGCGCACTACCATCTCGCGCAGCTAAATTTTTGGGTGCAGAAAGACAGCTGTTATCAGTTGCCTATTGTGTAGGCTATCAGGCACAGATTGTTGAGTCAAGCAGGTCCTGACAAGACTGCCATATCCATATACATTGCTAAACTTCAGCATCAATCCAAGGTTAGCAATGTATATGGTCATTTGTTAGTCACCACAATTATCACAATGACCACATTGCATACCTTTGGCTTCTGCCTCGCAGCCAAACTGGACTAAAAGCTTCTGCCAACGACAGTTTCGACTAGAAAGATACCGTTTTATCTCTTTCAAACTGTCGCAAGTCTCACTTGTTTTCGATGATTGCCTCACATTTAATCGATAGTGAAACGGGTCTTCCCAAACCAGCTGTCCCTGACTATGCAATAGCGCCAATGCAGTAGCTGCTTTCCTATCCAGCTGTAGCACCTCATCAATATGGCCAGCTGCCGAGAGTGACTTCACCAATTGCTTTGCCTCTCGCCGTAGCTTCCGCTCACTCTCCGCAAAAAACTTCCAGCGCTGTTTATCTTCCGAATCCAGCCAGCCTGTGGGCTCACTCACCAACGTTAACGCATCAGCTGGTTTCCCATCTCGGCCTCCGCGACCAATCTCCTGCACATACTCACTCAGGGTACTCGGTGCGTGAAAATGACAAACCCATCTAACGTGTGGGTGATTAATTCCCATGCCAAAGGCGCTGGTGCATACTACAAACTGACAACGCCCTTCTATCCATTCGGCTTCAATCCGACGACGCTCCTCATTGGCCAGTCCAGCATGATATGCCGCCACTGAAAATCCTTTTGGATGCAACCACCGAGTCAACTCTTCTGCTGTCCGGCGGGTGCGTACATAGATCAACCCTGCTTGACCGGGGTGAGCCTTTACAAACTTCACCATTGCCTGCCGTCGTCCACGCGGTGTCCAAACCATTTTCACCGCTAAATTTAAGTTTGACCGATAGGGGCTCAGCTTGACCTCTTTCGGTTGTTGTAGATCCAACACTTTGCAGATGGTGCGTTGAGCCGCTGGGTTAGCTGTTGCTGTAAATGCGGCGATGGGTAGCTGTGTGCCTGCAGGCTTATGCTTCAGCAGGGCTGGTCTGATTGCGCCCAGTCTTCGATAGGTCGGTCGAAATGTCTCGCCCCACTGCACCAGACAATGGGCTTCGTCCAAAATGAGCCCGTTGATGATCACCTGAGGCTGGCAGAGGCTTTCCCAAACTCGCTTGCTGAGAAGTGTTTCAGGCGATAAGTATAGCAGTCGCAGTTGGTTTTGTTGTACTCGCTGTAGTATCTTGCGTTTCTCAAAGTTTGATAGGGCACTATGGATACGCTCTGCGGCTAGATGGCGTTGTTTTAGCTCTTGCACCTGGTCTTCCATCAGGGCAACCAACGGAGAGATTACCAGGGTTATCCCCGTTTGCAATAAGGCCGGTAGCTGAAAACAGATGGATTTGCCCCCGCCGGTTGGCATAACGATGAGGGCATCTCGTTTTGATAGGAGTGTGCGGATGACGTCGTCTTGCGGGGAGCGGAAGCTGTCGTAGCCCCAGATTTGTTTAAACCGGGCTTCTACTTGCTGCCATGATGTTGTGGTAACCATTGATGTGCCCTTGAACTAAGTCTAGGGTGCCCGTTGAGAGTGTGGCTTTCCTACACACCTAACTCATGCATTGCTGCTAGGATTTGTGCTGAGACAAAGGGCAAAATCTTCTCGTTATTGCTATGCTCAGTGCCTTCGGTAAATACGATCAGTAGGTAAGGATGGGCTCCATCGGCCTCAATATAGGCGGTGTCATGACGGACCTTGCTGGTGAGTCCTGCTTTGGACCAAACCTTAGTTTCGACGGGTACGCCAGCGCCTAAAAAGCCGGTGACCTGGTTCTCTGGATCTGCAGCGAGTACTTTGGGGTCCAGGTCTCGCTTCATCAGGTTCATCATGGTTTGCGATCGCACCCCATTCACGGCAACACCGCCAACAATGCTATGCAATAGTCGAGCCGATGCCTCAGTAGTGAGCATATTACGGTTTTCGTAAGCCTCACCCAAAAATGCCTGCTCTCGACCATAGGGGCCATCGCACCAGGTTTTCTGATTGGCATTGACTGTTGCGAGTTCAGGCCACTTCAAACTTTGTAGATAGCGGTTGATCAAGTTGCGCTGATGCTTCCAGGTTTCAAATGGGCCAGGGGGTAGCTCTGGACCGCTGTTAGTGCCGGTGAGAACATCGACGACATAGCCTGTGGCGTCATTACTAGAATCAACAATCATGTCGCGGCTGGCCCGCTCCAGTTCCAGGCTTGACTGAACCATGCCTCGTTCTAACCACTCATGGATTGCGACCAGATAAAACAGTTTGATGACGCTGGCCGGATAAACTCGTTCCACACCACGATAGCTTGCTCCTTTAGGTTGCTGTGTCCAAAAGTCGGTTGTGCTTAATGCTCCCCCCGTATTGACAATGTAGGGTGGTTCGTAGGCTAACCAGGTAACTGCAATCTGGTTTTGGGCCAGGTTTGAGAAACGCGCCCAGGTCAGTTCAAGTACCTGCTGGAGTTTTTGCTGGAGGATGTCGTCGGTTTGGAAGAATTTAGAGGTCATGGGATAGGGGAGAGCGGGAATAAGGGTGGCAAGGGAAGTAGGGTCAATCTATTGCGGTGGAGCCCATAGGTTTAGGAGTGATCTTCTTTTTCAAACCCTAAATCTGTTCCCTTGTCGGCGTGAACCAGAGCTAACTGCTCATACTTTTTGGCATGGTCGATCAGGTCGTCGATTTCTTCGGTGGATAGCGATCGAAATACTTTGCTAGGGATGCCCACCACTAAAGACCCCGGTGCCACATCTTTATTAACGACGGCTCCTGCACCGACGATGCTGCCCGCACCGACACGGACGCCGTTAAGAATAATGGCACCGATGCCAATCAAACAGCCGCGCTCAATGTGGGCGCTATGGACAACGGCGCGATGGCCAATGGTGACGTAATCTTCCAGAATAGTGGGCTGACCAGGGTCGCCATGGAGAACGGCACCGTCTTGTACATTGCTGTGGGCCCCGATGCGGATGAGTTCGACATCGCCGCGAACTACTGCGCTATACCAAATATTGGCTCCTTCATGGATTTCTACATGGCCAATAACAGTAGCATTCGGGGCGATAAAGGCGGCTTTGGAAATATCTGGTGCAGGCCAAAAGCCTTTGGGGGTGGTTAAAACAGGAGTGAGGTCAGTCACGGAATTACCCAAGGATAGGTCTAGGTTTGAAGGTTAGTGAGATGCCTGTAGTTGATTACCAGGATGGACAAAACTCTTTGGAATAATGTATGTAAGGGTTAGAGCGTGCTATTTTGCCTCCCGTTATAATAAGGCGAGTGCAAGCCTTCTTAGTCTTGTTTGGAGCGTTCCTAAGGACATTCCAACACCTAAGGGGTTTTCCTGGGCTCAACGTTGGGGTAATTGAGACAGGTCAATCCAAAGTAGGCATCAATGTTTTAATAGACCCGCATGATAAATTCTGCTTCTCAGTATCCGTTTTATGGGCCAGAGATCAAATGCCCCCACTGTCGGCAGACAATTCCGGCATTAACCCTGACCGATAGCTATCTGTGTACCCGACATGGTGCATTTGAGGTGAGTCTTGAAACCCATGATTTGGTGCATGTGCAATCGGGGCGTCACTGGCGTCAGTGGGAAGGCGAATGGTATCGTCAGCATACTCACCCCGATGGCATTCGGTTTGAGATTCATGAAGCGCTGGATCGGTTATATACCGAAGGATATCGGGCGACACGGGTGATTATTGCTGAGCGCTATCGACCCTTGGTCAAATCCTATCTGGAGTACAGCGCTCCCTGGCGTGGTCAGGTAGATACGGGAACTCCCCGGCTATATGGACTCCCCGTGGCCTTTAGCCCCTCTTCTCAAGAGGTGCCGCAATGGGAAGTGATCAACTTTGATTTGGAAAAAGAGCCTGGGGTACCCAATAACTATCGGTATTTAAAATTTTTTGAGTAAACTGCGCGGGTTGTTGGTCGCAAGGCGGCGATAGGAATTTTATGCACCATGCGTCGATTCGAACGGCGAATATTCATAGGGCTATTGCCTTCTATGAGCTGCTGGGGTTTGAAGTAGTAGAACGCTTTACCGCTGGCATTACCCTGGCTTGTTGGATGGAAGGCCTGGGTGGGCGAATTGAGCTAATGCAGGTACCGGAGCCGAAGCCAGCGGCGGATGCGTTTAGCGATGAGCATTACACCGGTTACTATCATCTATCGTTTGATGTGACTCAAAGGGCTGATAGTTTGCCGGTTTGGCTTGAACAGCTGAAGCAGAAAGCAATTTCGCTGGATACGATGCTAACTGTGCTATTGGAACCTCAGCAGCAGATGATTGGGTCTAGTGTGTATGAAGTAGCTTTTCTTGCGGATACGGATGGGTTACCGCTTGAGTTTCTGCGTCGCTTGAAATAGTCACTTGTCATAATTAATGGGTTCTGGAATTCCGTTTGCAAATAATTGGGTATATCTGGAGACAGAGCTTAACTGGTTAGAACGGCTGTTGCTGGTGGCCGTATCTCAGCAGCGGAAAAATCTTAAGTCGGTAGCTCAGGTGGCTAAAAATCCATCCGATAAGGCGACGAGTGATTGGTGGCTGGGGTTAGTTGCGGTCAAAAATCGTGCCTATGATGATACCGCGCCTAAATCGGTTGAGCGGCCAGCGTTAGGCTATCAAAAAACCTTGGATAAGCGGATTTTGCTCAGCCGGGCTAAGCAGATTTCCTTGGGACTGCCGACGATGCAAATGGCGTTAGGACTGAGCTTATTTGAGAAGAAGCTGGTGCTGATGGCTCTGGCTCCCGAGGTGCAGGTGCGCTACGGACGGCTGTATCACTATTTGCAAACGGGAGCGCACTGTACTGGAGGGGCATTGCCTACGGTTGATCTGGCGTTACGAGTACTGTGTCGCAATGATGCAGAAAGACGACGGGCTCGTATGCAGCTGTCCGGTGAGAATTCGTTACTGCAGCACCGGATTTTACGCTGTGTTGAGGGGGCATCAACGTTGCTGGGCAGTCAGTTGCAACTGGCTCCTGAATGGGTGGATTATTTGTTGGCAGAGCATCCAGACCCTGGCTGGCCGCTGCGGTTTATGGCGGCTGATCGACTGGCCCAGCCTTGTGTGGAGCGGGTGGCTTGGTCAGAATTGGTGGTGGCGGCTGGACTGAGGCAGCGGCTGCAGGGAATGGCCGAGCAGTCTCGACTGAGACTGCTGCTGCTGGGTGATGCGGGGGCAGATAAAGATAGGGTTGCGATCGCACTTGCCACCCAGCTCAATCATCCTTTGCATATCCTCGATCTAGCTCAAATTGCTTCCCCAGACTGGTCTACTTGTCTTACTGAGTTAAACCAAACCAAATATCCAATTGTTCTGATCAAAGCGGCCCATCACTGGCTCGGGCGTCACTCGACGGTAGAATCTGCAGTTTTGCAACATTGGCTGACTCACTCACCTGCCCACATTGTTTTTGCAGTACCCTATCGCCACCTGGTGCGCCGTAACTGGCGGCAGCAGCTTACGCCCATAGATATCCCCAAGCCCGATGCCGAACTCCGTCTCCAGCTTTGGCAGCAGGCATTTCCCGAGGGGGTCAAGGCCATGGGCAAGGTGCGTTGGCGTTCTTTAGCCCAAGGGTTAGAGCTTTCTAGCCAGCAGATTAGGGCCATTGGTGATGTGACTCAAACTCTAGCGGGCTCTGAGGAAATCACCATCGATCATCTGCAACAGGCACTGAATCAACTGGGGCAGGTCTGGAAGCTGCGCTAGAAAATTCGGATTACTCTTTCTGGGCCTGAATAAAGCTGTCCAGTCTTTCTTGCAGCCATTCCTTTTCTGCTATGGATAGCGCTGTGCCAAATTGATGACTGTATATGCCTTCTCGCAGTGCCAAGGTTTTCACTGGGTGATCATTTCTTAGAAAGATGGTTTCTAAAACAACCCGTTCCAAATCAATTACATTGCCCCGCTGTGTTTGTTGCCAAAAAAACAGCCGTCGTTTGAGCGTAAACCGCTCCTTGCTAATGTCTAGCCTGATCTCTTCAAAGCTGGCCCACAGCGTTCTCCAGGCAATGGCTAAGCCAATGGCCCAAAAGGGCACAAAGAAAACAACGGCTACCGCCAGTGGAAAAAACGGTAAGACGGTTAGCCCAACAAACCAAGCGATCGCATTCCAAACAACAGCCAGGGTGACATGCCCCCTGGCTGTTGCTTTTTCTAACCCAGCTGGTGGAATTTTCAGTGATAGATGACGGCGACCGTAGTCCAGTTGAATCTGGCTACCTGCGGGGTGTTGGCTAATGGCTTTGGTCGTGGCCAGCTCTGGTCGTGTCAGGGCCATGAGGGCAGTGCTGGCCGACTCAAATCGTTCTTCGGCCAAGGGCTCAATCAACCCTTCTAACCAGTTAGTAAACGCATCAGATGTAGTGATGGCGGCTCGAAAGTCCATCTTGAGCCGTTTTTGTGGCAGGTTGGCTGGATTTTGATGGGTGAGCAGGTTAATTAAGGTGGCACCTAGGCCATAGAGGTCAGTGGTGGGATAGGCTTGACCGCGAAACTGTTCGGGGGCCATATAGCCAAAGGTGCCGACAACAGTGCTGCCAAAGGCGATGGTGTTGCGGTAAACGCTTTGTACTGCGCCAAAGTCCACCAGAAAAATGCGGTCATCATCCCCATAAATAATGTTTTGAGGTTTGATATCCCGGTGGACAATAGGCGGATTCAGGCTGTGGAGGTACTGCAGCACCTGCAAAATTTCGGTGGCGATGTATCGAGTTTCGGCTTCCGAGAAGCGTGTCCCTGCTGCGACTAAGTCCGCCAGCGACCGGCCTCTGGCCAGGGCCTGGACAATGTAAAAGTAGCGATCGCGCTGCGTATCTACCTGAAAATAGTCGATATATTTAGGAATTGCTGGATGGTCTAGCCCCTCTAGAACCTGTGCCTCTCGCTCAAATAGCTCCAGCTTTTTCCAATCGCTTAGCCCCTTGAGCGACAGTTCCTTCAGCGCCACGAGCTGATCATTGGCCCGATCGGTGGCGGCGTAGGTAATACCACTGCCTCCCTGTCCCAAAACCTCTAAAATCCGGTACCGATTCTTGATGATGGAACCTGGGGGGTGGGCATCGTACATGGAGGATGATTGGAGATTAGGTCCACTGGGTGGGGGCCATTTCTGGAGGAACTAGATTGGGAAAGGGTTCTGGTTCAATGACTATTTCTTGAGGTGTCGTCTCTTCCAATAAATCCCAAATCACCTGCAGCAGTTCTTCTAAACCCTGACGGCTGACAGCAGAGATACCAAAGATGCGATCGCATCCGCTTCTGGCCATCAGTTCTTCAGTGACCACTTCCAACTCATCCTCAGGTACCGCATCGACTTTATTGAGGGCCAGTAGCTGTGGCCGGTCTGCCAGGCCATGGCCATAGGCCGTCAGCTCTTGTTGAATCGTGTGGTAATGTTCAATCGGGTCTAGGGTCGTAATGTCGATGACGTGCAGTAGCACGCGGGTGCGTTCCACATGGCGCAAAAAGTCGTGACCCAAACCAGCTCCGGTATGTGCCCCTTCAATTAGCCCTGGAATATCGGCAAATACTGTGCCATCACCAGTGGGTTTACGGACCACGCCCAAGTTAGGCACCAGTGTGGTGAAGGGATAGTCTGCGACCTTGGGTTTAGCCGCCGAGAGGGCTGAAATTAAGGTGGACTTACCGGCATTGGGCAGGCCAATAATCCCCACTTCCGCCAGTAGTTTTAGCTCCAGACGAATGCGTCGTTCTTCACCGGGTAGACCGGGTAGGCAGGCCTCGGGGGCTCGGTTCCGATTGCTAAGAAAGTGCTTGTTCCCCAAGCCACCTTTGCCCCCGGCAGCAACACAGAGGGTCTGGCCTTCTGCGACCAGATCTCCCAGCAGCTCATCCGTGTCGGCATCGTACACCATGGTGCCGCAGGGGACTTCTACGATTAATTCTTTGCCGGTGGCCCCGGTCATATTTTTAGGGCCACCGCGCTCGCCGTTATCAGCCTTAAAGCGATGGGCGTAGCGAAAATCTAACAGTGTTTGCAGGTTTGTGACCGCCTTGAGGACGACTGAACCACCGTGACCGCCGTTGCCTCCGGATGGGCCACCGGTTGGGACGTATTTCTCACGGCGAAAGGCGACGAGTCCATCTCCACCATCACCCCCTTGGACGTCAACTTCGGCTTGATCGATAAATTGCATAGGGGAAATGGGTAGATGGGTAAACGGTTTGAGGACGGAGGCAGTGGGCGGGTATGGCTTCCTACTGCTGTCTAGCTATTTCTAATTGTATCTGCTCTGTTAGGGCTTCATCTTCCCGATGGGCGGCAGTAATGGCGTTAAACAGCTGAACGGTCAGACCCGATTCTTCTATCAGGTCTTTGGCGTTATTGCAGTAGTTAACCAAGAGACGGCGGACTGGCGATCGCACCGTACGCGGCATTTGCGTCAGCGAGTCAGCACTGACACAGCGGAGGTCATGGCGGGTGACATCTTCGTTAGCAATGGTGAGCAAGTCACTGATATTACCGTAGGCATCTGTGCGGATTTCTTCAATGGCCAGGATCGCCGCTGCATAGTTGCCAATTTCTTCTTCGGTAAAGCTTTGGGCGTATCCACTTTGCCAAAGTGTAGACAGGGGCAGTGAGGCACTCGCCAACAGTCCAACAGTGGTGCCAACTATCCAACGGATTGGAGGATGGCTGTCATTACTAGAGCGACGAGGAAGCATCATGGCAATACCTAGTAAGAGTTGACCAATTCTAGTGAATAAAGCAGGGCGATCGCATCCTCAGCCCTCAGGCTGACTGGAAGCAATGGGCCAATTCGATCACCTTGGTATGTAATGTTACAGTTTCAGGCGCGCCTTGCTTAAGGGAATATTCAAGGGCTAATAGGAGTTTCAGGGCATTTTGCAACTGTCGAGAGGAAATGTTACGCAGCTCTTTTTGTAAAAAATAAATACGTTTCGGATTGCCAACCTCAGCAGCCTGGGCAATGATACGGGTGTCGCGCTCGCCTGATTCAGTCATTAGTTTGACCCATAGCCAGGTGCGGAACTGACCTACTAGGGTGGCAACGATCCGAAGAGCCGGTTCGTTGCGTTCTAGCAGTTCTGTTACTAGGGTGAGGGCGCGGTCGGTGTGTCCCTCTCGCAGTGCTGCTGCCAGCTTGAGGCTACTTTGGGTACTGGTGGCCACCAGGGTATGCACTGCTTCTGGCGGCAGGGCCTGTTTAGGCTGAGTCCAATAGGTTTTAAGTTTTTCCAGTTCGTTATACAAGCGGCGGGTGTCAGCGCCAATTACTTCGCCCAGCAGTGCCGCTGCCTGGGGCGTAAGCTGCAGTCCGACATCCTTGGCAACCTGATAAACCTGATGTTCAATCTGCTCAGTTTTCCAGGGTGGAATCGTCTCAAACTCACGAATATCGGCATATTTTTTGACCAGCTTGGTGGACTTTAAGCGCCCATCTGGTTTATTACTGCTGGTCAAAAGCAGGATACTGCTAGTGGGAATATTAGGCAGCGTCCGTTCTAATTCGGTGAGTAGATCGGCGGAACAGCGTTGACAAATGGGAGTATCGACTAGCCAGACGACGCGCTTGCCCATGCCAAAGGGGGGTGTCATGGCCTGGTTAAGACCCTGGATTAAAGCATTGGACTGCTCCGGTGGAATTTTTTCGTAGTTGAAGCTGGCCCAGTCAGGATTAAGGTTGCGATCGCACAAGGCCCGCACCGCCTTTTTCATCCGAAACTCATCGGCACCCCAAAAGAAATAAACCGGCATGGTTAACCGCTTAACAAGGCTTCGACAAATTCATAGCTGGAGAAAGGCCGCAGATCCTCAATCCCTTCACCTGCCCCGATAAATCGAATCGGTAGCCCCAGCTGCTGCACCACTGCCAGAGCTACGCCCCCCTTGGCCGTGCCATCTAACTTTGTCAGTACCACACCGCTGAGGTTAGCCGCCTCGGAAAATACCTTGGCCTGGCGCACCCCATTCTGACCTAGGGTGGCATCCAGCACTAACAGAGCTTCTACGTTGGCATCAGGAGCTTTTTTATCAATAATGCGACGCACCTTTGAAAGTTCGTCCATCAAGTTTTTCTTGTTTTGCAGACGACCGGCGGTATCTACCAGCAACAATTCCGTATTGCGAGAGTTAGCAGCGGCAATGGCATCAAATACGACGGCAGCAGGATCTGTATTTTGGCCAGGATTGGAAATTACTTCAACGCCGCTGCGGGCTCCCCAAACTTTGACCTGCTCAACGGCAGCGGCTCTAAAGGTGTCAGCAGCGGCAATCAAGCAGTTGTATCCGGACTTTTGAGCAATGTGGGTGAGCTTACCGATGGTAGTGGTTTTACCGGCTCCATTCACACCCACCATCAGCCAAATATTGAGCTGTTCACTTTCGGGGACAAAGAGCAGATTATGGTCTCCATCTAATGGGCTATCTAACATTTTCCGCAGAATATTTTTGAGATAACGGATGGCAGCATCCGGCGGCAGGGTTTCCTCCCGCATTCTGCTCTGCAGCGCTTCGATAATCTTGTCAGTGGCTTCTACGCCAACATCGGCCTGGAGCAGTAGCGCCTCAATTTCATAGATGGCATCTTCGTTGAGTGGCCCTTGACCGACAACAGATTTTAGCTGGTTAACTAGTCCCCGTCGGGTTTTGCCTAAACCCTGACGGAGTTGATTGAGCCAGGTAATTTCTTCGAGTGAAATATCATCAGGACGTCGTCCCTGGGAGGCGAGCACCTCCGCTGACCAGAGAAATGCCTCGTCCAAATCGACATCGGGCATTACCAGTTCTGGCTCGGGCTCCGATTCGGGCTGGGGCTCGGGCTCCGGTTCAACAATGGCGGTTTCTTTGAGCTTGGCTAGACGTGCTTCCCGTTCTGCTTCGGCAGCTTTTGCCCAGAAAGGGGCCGCGATCGAGGGGGATGCTTCTGGGGAATCCGTGGCTGCGGGAGCCTCCTCAGTGGTGAGTACTGGCGTAGAGACCTCCTCGGCTGTAGATACCGATGTCGGCACATCTTCAGCAGCAGGAGTTGCTGTCGGGGCTGCTGGTGGCTCTGGCTCTGACTCTGGCTCTGGCTCCGGCTCTGGCTCTGGTGCTGACTCCGATTCTGGTGCTGATGCCTCTACCTGCTGCTGCTGAATATTCTGGTAAGCAGCCTTGGCCCAAGCCAGATAGTCTTCAGCATTAGCCGGTGCGTCATCGGTGGTTGTCTCCGTAGATGTTGCTTCGGGGGTGCTTTCATCGGTTGTTTCGGCCTCTGCTTTAGAGGACTCGTCATAGCCACGGCGAAACCAGTTAAATGAAGACATAGCAAAAGGGAATGGGCAGTGGGCAATAGGTTAAAGTGGGCACCGCCCACCATGGAAGGAAAATCAAGGTTCGTCTTCAGACGATCCAGGTTCAGTGCTTGCATCAGGCCCTGATTGCGACAGTTTCAAAGGCGCTGATCTAGCCTCCAGTTTCTGGCTGTCTAGCTGGTCTGTCACTCGGCGCATGACTCCATTAATAAACCGATAGCCCTCTTCATCACTGTATCGCTTTGCAATTTCGATGGCTTCGTCAATGGCAATGCGCTTATCCACAGCCAGGTACAAAATCTCGGCCAGTGCAATCCTCAGAATGTCGCGGTCGACACGGGCCAATCGCTTCAGATTCCAGCCGACCATGGCACTATCTAACCGATGGTCAATTTCCTCGCGATGCTGAATCAGCTGATTGATGATGCGCGTGGCATAGGCCTGAATGTCTTTGCGACTAGCCATTTGCACAAATTCTGGCAGCTCTGTTGCCGCACCCAGACGGTTAATGGCGGTTTGAACCTGTTCAATTGCCTCTTTAACTGTTGTTTGGGCACTGCGCAGGTCGCCAGAGCGGGTTTCGCTATCGAGCAGTTGACGATTACCGCGCACCAGTTCTGCCGATGCGGCTTCTAAGGCTTCTTTTACTTCATTGGTCAGCGTCCGAGTCGCCTCGGTGAGCAATGTTTCAATAGATATGCCAGCAGGTTGCTTGCTGCGTTTAGGATCGTCCGTGAGCTGACTCATACCAAGGAGTGCAAGCTCACGGGCAATGCGACGGGATTGCATGGTAATGGGGAGTGGGGTGATCTAGCTCAGCTATCTTATCAGCCAAGAGCCTTAGGGATAGCAACTATGCCTGTTGATCAATGTTGACCAGTTCAACGGTGGTTTCAGGAGGGTTTGGTTTTTTAGGGTCTACCTGTTCAGCAATGGTATGGTCAGCGGCAGAGTTGTCTGAATCTTCGCTGTCCTCCTCTGGCAGTACAGCGGATTGATTGACTAAAGCCTCAGCTAAGTTAGGGCCAACGATACCGCCTGATAGCAATACTTTGAAGGCCTCTTCAATGGAAATGCTGAGGTTGACAACATCGGTTTCTGGCACTACGGCATACCAACCGCTGGTGGGGTTTGGCGTTGTCGGTACAAAGACGCTCAGCATCTTTGAATCTGGGTTCATGGAGGTGACTGAGCTGGTGACAAACGCAATTGCCCAAATGCCTCGACGGGGATATTCCACTAAAACGACGCGGCTAAACTGACTTTTAGTATCCTGCAGGACGGTTTCTAAAAGCTGTTTGAGTGTCTTATAAACTGACCCTGCAAGTGGAATGGACTGTAAAATCCGTTCACCCAGGTCGAGGAGCCACCGACCCGCAATATTACGGGCCATCAGACCAATCAGTAAAATTGCCAGCAGGGGTACAGCAAAGCCAATCCCAAGATTGATCAAAGCTACCAGGGCAGGATGCAGATCGTTAAAGGGGCTTAACTGCTTGGGAAACTTGGTCAGCCAACGAATCACCCAGCTGGCAACAGTGATGGTTAGCCAAATAGTCGTGGCGAGGGGAATAACCACCAGAAGACCTGCGATCAGGTCATTTTTCAAACCTTGCTGGAAGTGTTTAAGCACGGGCTGACGTCTCAGTTACAGTCGTAGCAACTTGTTGTAGTTAAATAAACGGACTAGGTAGTGCTGGTTTCAGAGAACTACAGTGTGATGCTGTATGGTTCATCACCATATCTATCCTAATTTATTTATGGCAAATGCTGGGATCGGTTGAGGGATCGGTCAAGGAATCGGTTTGCAAGAAAGAAAAAGAAGGGCGGAGATATAGAGGGCGGAGCAGTGCAGAGTTTGGTGTTATGGGGCAGGGCGTGTGGTGAAAATGGCAGGCTGGCTAAAGCTGGAGCATCTTCCGAGCCAGTGTGAGGTAGACGAAGACGCCGACGACATCGACGACAGTTGTGATAAACGGGGCTGACATCAGGGCTGGGTCAAAGCCTAGGCTCTGGAAAAGAATGGGTAGGGCCGCACCTGCACTGGAGGCCAAAATTGAGATTGCGAGCAGACTGCAGCCTACGGTAAGGGCGACACCGACATCAATGGCAGGGACCACATAGGATACGCCGGTGACCACTAGGCCCAGCATCAAGCCGAGAAAGGCTCCTGCGATCGCTTCTCGACGAATCACCCGAAAAGCTTCTCGCAGCTTTAGATCATCAGTATTTAAGCCCCGAATCACCACCGTGGACGACTGGGCACCGACATTGCCGCCCGTACCGATCAATAGGGGAATAAACGAGGCCAGTACTGCAAATTGCTGGATCAAGTCTTCCTGACTTTTAATCACAGCTGTGGTGAAGGTATTGGCGATCAGTAGCACTGACAGCCAGACGACTCGCTTACGGGCAACGGTGAGCAGGTTAGTTTGAAAATAATTATCCCCACCAGACTGAACTCCACCCAGGGCATAGATATCCTTGGTGGCTTCTTCTTCGAGAATATCGATCACGTCATCCACAGTGATGATGCCCACCAGGCGCTCTTCCGTGTCGACGACAGGCACCGCCAAAAAGTCATAACGCTGAATCAAGCGGGCTACTTCTTCTTGGTCATCCCCAGTTTGCACTGAGACAACTTCTCGAGTCATCAGCTCCCCGATGGTTCGGTCTGGCTGACCAGTGACTAAAATCCGCAGTGATAAGATGCCGGTCAAACGCCGGGCGCTATCAGTCACATACAGGTAGTAGACCGTTTCACTGACGCTGGCCAGCTTACGGATGTGGTTAAGTGCCTGTTCGACGGTCCAGTTTTCTTTGAGGGCAATGTACTCCGGGGTCATGGCCCGACCGGCTGTGCCTGCTTCATAGCCTAAAAGCAGGGCGGTGGATTTGCGTTCTTGAGCGCTAAGCTGTTGCAGCAATTGTCGTACTACTTTGGCGGGGAGTTCATCAAATAGGCGAGCGCGGTCATCGGGCGACATTTTGTCCACAATGTCGATGACATCCTGACGCTTGAAGTCTTCAATCAGAGTTTGTTGGATGCTGGAATCTAGATTTTCGTAGACTTCAATGGCTTCAGCTTTAGACAATAGCCGAAAGGCCAGGGCCTGCATGGTGTCGGGTAGCCCCTCAATGGCTTCAGCAATGTCTGCCGGTTGCACGGGGACAAGCAATGCCTTTGCCCCCTGGTAGTTGTTCTGTTCTAAAAGTACCTGGAGTTGCGATCGCACCAGTTCCCGCAGCTCCTTGCGCGAAAATGATGCAGTGCTTGTAGCCTGTTCAGTGTCCGTCAAGGAAGGTATGCCCAATCCAGTTGCCTATAGTCTAGTGGTGGAATGGGCCTAGAACGAAGAAAATCCTGCAAATTTCTTGGCAAAAAATTTTTAGAAGCAAAATATGGGCAAAAGATTGGTGGTGTTAGGAAGTGGGGAATAGACAACAGAGATTCAGGGAAAGATCCTATTCCACCCTCCCTAACACCACTAGCAAACCCCTACGCCACCTTTAACCCACGGTGTCTCAGCAGAGCATCGGTGCTAGGCTGACGCCCACGAAACGCCTCAAACACCTCCATCGGATGACGACTGCCACCCAACGCCAGGACCGTATCGCGAAATCGCTGCCCGGTTTCCTGTACTGCAGGTTCATTTTCAATCCCCACCTCCTCAAAGGCCGCAAATGCATCAGCACTGAGGACTTCTGCCCAGAAGTAGCTGTAATAGCCTGCTGCATAGCCACCAGCAAAAATATGACCAAAGCTGCAGAGGAAAGCGTCTTCTGCTAAAGGAGGCAGTACAGTCGTCTTCTGGGCCAGGCGGTCGCGTACATCCCAAATTGTTTCTGTACCATTTGGCTGGTAGCGGGCATGGAGTTCAATATCCAGCCAGCCAAAATTGACCTGTCGCAAAATGGCATTGCCCGTCATAAAGTTGCGAGCCGCCAGCAGCTTCTGATAGTCCTCTTCAGGTAACGGCGCTCCCGTTTCATAGTGTCGCGCCATTTTGAATAGGGTGCTGCGGTCGTAGCACCAGTTTTCCATAAACTGACTGGGCAGTTCGACCGCATCCCATTCCACATTGTTAATGCCAGCTGCCCCTGGATAATCCACCTGGGTGAGCATGTGCTGTAGTCCGTGACCAAACTCATGGAATAGGGTTTCCACTTCTCGAAAAGTCATCAGACTGGGGTTTCCATCCACTGGTGGCGACTGGTTGCATACCAGATAAGCCACCGGTAGCCGGGCTGGTTTTTCAAGATTCGTGTGAGCCCGCACAATGCACTCATCCATCCAGGCTCCACCGCGCTTTTCTGCGGGGCGACTGTAGGGGTCAAGGTAGAAGTAGGCCATCGGATTGCCACTGGCATCATTAATGGCAAAGTAACGCACGTCTGAATGCCAGACAGGGGCCTGTCCATCAGCTGCTGTGATGGTAATGCCAAAGAGCCGATGGGCCAGCTCAAACAAACCGTTCAGCACCTGAGGCAGCGGAAAATAGGGCCGCAGTTCTTCATCATTCAGGTCAAACTGGGTTTCCCGCATCCGTTCAGCCCAGAAGGGAATGTCCCACTGTTTGAGGTTATCTGCTGCGGGAGAGTTTTGTGCTTTTGCAAAGGCTTTTAGTTCTGCTAATTCTTTGACTGCCGCATCATAGCTGGCGCTACGCAACTCCTCCATCAAGGCTTCAACCGCATCGACCGAGGGAGCCATCTTTCTGGCGATGCTAAGGTCAGCATAGGTATCAAAGCCGAGCAAATGGGCCTGCTGTTTTCTGAGTTCTAAGGTTTTTTCAATCAGCGGTGAATTATTCAGGTCTCCGGAGGAGGCGCGACTGACATAGGCCTGGTAAAGCTTTTCTCGCAGGTCTCGCCGCTGGCTGTGCTTGAGAAATGGGCCATAGCTAGGAATATCCAGGGTGATGCGCCAAGGACCTAATTCTGCTGTTGCTGTTTCTTCCCCGGCGTCACGGGCAGCCTGAGCCGCCAAACTCAGCAAGCTAGGAGGTAATCCTGCGACCTCATCCTGGGTGGTCAGGCTTAAGCTAAAGGCTTTGGTGGCATCCAGTACGTGGTTAGAAAACTGGGTAGACAGCTCTGCTAGCTGCTGTTGAATTTGGTTGAACTGTTCCTTAGCTTCACCTTCTAAACCGACACCTGAGAGTTCAGCGTCACGGATAGCCGCTTCAACAATGCGCTGTTGAGCCGGACTCAAAGTACGATCTTCTGCCAGCTTTTTGAAACCGTTATAAAACGCTTTGCTCTGGCTTAAACGGGTAGCAAACTGGACCAGTGCAGGTTGGACAGCTTCATAGGCCGACCGTAGCTCGGGGCTATTTTTTACCCCCATGAGATGTCCTAAAACACCCCAGGTCCAGCCCAAGCGTTCGCTAATTTGGGTGAGGGGTTCTGCCAGAGCTTCCCAGGTGGGAGCCATGGTTTGTTCCAATGATTCTAGGGCTGTAGTCAGATCGCTAATTAGCTGTTGAATGGCGGATTCTACCTGATCGGGTTGAAACTGATCAAAAGGAGGTAGACCGTGGCCGATAAGAAACGGATTGGTTGTAGCGGGGGCACTGGTAGTTGCCGTAGAAGTCATGGTTTTTTGAATGAGAAATGAGGGTGACAGAATTTTCAGGAAATCTAGCTTCCCGGAATCATTCCGACTTAGCTCTATGTTACTTGGATTTTTTAGGGATGGGGAAACCACCAGGGGTCTCCCTACAGTGGAATGAGCATGGGGAAACCACCAGGGTGTGCCTGCGCGGTGTGATGGCGATGGCTATCGGGCTTCGAGACTTTCGGGCTCTAGAGCCTGAAGAATTCGAGCAGCTTGGGTGATGATGCTTTCACCGCCGTTGACGACGACCAGATATTCTCCAGCTTCGATGCGATCGCGATAGGGCGTTTCATTATCGTTAAACAATAGGGTGGGTCCACCGCCGATAAAAAAGCTGCCCATTAGACCCGATGCCGCGCCCAGGAAGCCCCCCAGGATTTGGTTGCCCAAAGTGCCCGTCCACTGAAACGTATTGAGGCCGGTGATGGTGTCAAATACAAAGCCGCCCCCAAAGCCAAAAGGGACCAGCCAGGTGGCCATCCGCCTCACCTGAGTCCAGGCGGCTTCTTTGGGGTTTTGCAGGCCAAACTCATCGGTGGTCTGATACCCATTACCGAGAATGGTGACATCGTCCATGGAAAAATTGCTGGACTCTAGCCTGGCATAGGCTTCTTCGGCGTTGGTGCGATCGCAAAAAGCAGCGACAAGGTATCTCATGGGTATAGAACTAATAACGGTTCCAAAGTAGGGCAAATCCCGATAGGTTCTATTATTCCTTGTTGGCCACCTTTTGGCTGTGGTGATTACCGGTCTATCTGAGCAACCTGTGGAATGATGTGTTGTGGGGAGAGAATGGGCCGATCGGTTTTTTGAGATGGCGAGATTTAGACGAGACCATCAACAATCATTCTCAGAGTTGATGGCTCAAATGTTGTTATCAAGCTGGGTTGTTGTCAAGCTGGCGATCACTGGAGCAAGATGCAGCCGCTAAAATGTGGCCAAGCGGTATAATTCTCACCCATGAAAATCTTGTTTAAACCCGTTCTCTGGTTTTGTGTAGCCACCCTATTGCTAGTGGGACTTTGGTTAAGACCCGTAAAAGCATCGCCTGCCCTGTTAGATCCTCGGCTGAATCGGTTAGAGTCACAGGTGAGATCGCTCCAGTCCCAGGTCAACCGTCTGCAGTCCCAAATACCTAGAGCCGGGGGGCGTCAGCCTGTTACAGACAACACACCACCTGCTCCTGATGAACCATCGTTGGATCAACAGTTTGATACCCTGGCAATTTTGATCATCGAATTGCAAGAGCGAGTCTCAACTCTGGAGGCAAGACTCGACGAAATAACAACTGATTCCTAATTCTTTAGGCGAAGTTAGCAACATCGTTTAAGTTGTTGCCAGTTTTTATTGGTGTTGCCATTGCTGAGATTGGTGTTATCATACGCAGCCCTAGGACGACCGGTTTATTTTTTTAAGATTGGCCAACATATCAGAGGATAAGCGCTGGCGACTAAGGTGATTCAGGCATCCACGGTGAATAGTTGCTGGATTGCGATCGCAGCCCAAATTCTGTTCGCCATCGTGTACAGATACGATAGCCATTACAGTACTCAGTGCATAATGCAACCTGGCCATAGAGATTAGTTAGAAAATTTATCAACTCCCGGATGACATCCAACATTGTTTGAAGTCTTAGTGAAGTCATCCTTCAACTCCGGATAGAACCCAACAGATCGAGCATGTTGGATTGGTAGATGCACCCTGATTCCGAGCCCTGGAGATGCATCTTTGGGGCTCTTTCTTCTCTTCTCGGGGAATAGTGTTGAGATTTACAGGTCATAGGAGATCAATATTCGTAAGATAGACATCGCCTACGATCCGGGCTGAATCAGAATTGTTCCCCAAAACTATGACTAAAACCTTTAGAAAAATTAGAGATATTAGCAGATCTGAGCATAGGCATTGTTTTCCCTCGACAATCAGACAGAATTGTTCCTAAAAAATGGCAAAACTTGCCTAATCCTGGAGGTTACTAACAAATTCTTGTTTACACAAAGTGACCTTTGAACGGCTTTCCTAGCTATTCTGCATAGCCTGTTCCTTAATTGCATCAATGATTTGACCGTTTGCTTTAGGAAATGGATAGCTCTCAATCTCGTCCAGGGTGACCCACTTAATTTCGTCACATTCAATAGGTTTAGGCTCGCCACTGAGGTGGGTGCAGTTAAACACATTTAGAGTCACCTTGAAGTGGCTATAGGCATGATTTACCGTAATTAGCCGATCATTCACCTGGATTTCGATATCCAGTTCTTCTTTAATTTCTCGCTTAACACAGTCTTCAACGGCTTCATTGGGTTCAATTTTGCCGCCAGGAAATTCCCATAAACCGCCAAGCAAACCTTCTTGCTTACGACGATCGATCAAGATACGGCCATCGTTGTCATAGATGACGGCAACGCCAATTTGCTTGTGGGGTAATGGAGCGCGAGATTCGGTCATGGGTAATTCAGACTGTAGGTTTTGATGGTAGGCGGCGCAGTGGGGTTGCCAGGGACACAGCAGACACGATGGTTGATGGCGGGTGCATAGAGTAGCGCCCAGATCCATGATGGCCTGGTTAAAGTCACGGGGTTGCTGTGGGTCCAAAATCTGTTCGGACAGCTGCCACAGCCTATTGATGGCTTTAGCGGGCGGTTGGGGCAGAGCCACCAGACGGGCCAATACCCGTTTCACATTACCATCCAGAATTGCGACGGGGAGATCGTAAGCGGCACTTAGGATACCACCTGCCGTGGTGCGACCAATGCCGGGAAGTGCGATCGCGTCTTCAAATTCCCTTGGAAAGACACCATTATGCTGTTCCACGATCAGCTGGGCGGCTTTATGCAAGTTGCGAGCCCGTGCATAGTAGCCCAGCCCTTCCCAAGCTTTCAGCACAGTTTGCTGTTCGGCCTGGGCTAACTCGGTCACCGTTGGAAACATAGCCAGCCAGCGTTGGTAATAGGGCCGCACTGTCTTTACCTGGGTCTGCTGCAGCATGATTTCCGAAATCCAGATAGCGTAGGGATCTCGACTACGCCGCCAGGGCAAGTCCCGCCCCTGCTCGCCATACCAACTCAGCAAAGCCTGACGCAGGGCTGGGGCTGATTTCTCCAGATTTAAAGTCCCATTAAAGCCTGAAGCAGAGGTCTTGGGTAAAGACTTCTGCTTCGAGGCATATCTGCCTGTGGCGCTATCACGCACCCTATGTTTTTGCTTAGCTTTACCCACTGCTGTGTTTGCTCATGCCATGGGTAAGCATTCTACAGCGAGCAGTTTAGAATGAATCACTCATTCAGATCAGTGCCTATGCTATCCATAATCGATGTTTCCATGGCTAGGCGCTGTTCAGCCCCCTTGAGAAAATATCCGCCCATCATGGCCGAAGCCAGCAAGCGACCCAGATTCTCACGGCTAGTAGTGACAGAAACATTAAAACCTTCAGATGGTAGTCCACCCAGCAACGCAATAATGTTGTGCTCCATTGCCTGCATGACATCGGTAGATACAGGACGTGAAAGCTGAGCAATCGTTTCAGGCTCCATAGATTGCACGTACTGCATTAAAGAATTGTCTTGTAAAGCAGCTCCGCTCATAAATCCAGCATTGGTGTTGTCGTTTGACTGATTAGTCATAATTCCCTCACTCGAAACGTGGCTAGTAGCGGCTGGCGAGCTGTTTGCCGCTGTAGTGCCACTTTAACAAAGCCATTTGTTTGGCCGTAGTGGGCAGAACCGAACTGAGAGGTGGGGATTATCAGATCTAGGGCTAGATTGTGGGCAATGACTAGCAATATTCATTACCGGGAGAGTTAGTAATTTCCTGAGCTTGAAGACTTGGGAATGGAAAACTTGCCAAAGACTAGGGCCTGTTCTATCAGGTCTACCTCCAGTTGTCTGCTGCCTGAACAATCAGGAATCCCTGACCCCTTTAGCTGACATCGCTGCTATCTAAGCTACAATTGTTAAGGTTTTTTACGAAACATCACACCGCTAGTTCTGGAAGTTCCAACCTAATGAGCCTTCCCATCCGCAACGTTGCAATCATCGCCCACGTAGACCACGGCAAAACAACCCTGGTCGATTCTCTACTTCAACAGTCCGGTATTTTCCGGGAAGGCGAAGATGTCCCCACATGTGTCATGGATTCCAATGACTTGGAGCGTGAACGTGGTATCACCATTCTTTCTAAGAACACAGCAGTTCACTACAAAGACACGCTGATCAATATTATTGATACCCCTGGTCACGCTGACTTTGGTGGCGAGGTTGAGCGCGTACTCGGGATGGTAGATGGTTGCATCCTGATTGTGGATGCGAACGAAGGGCCGATGCCTCAAACCCGCTTTGTACTCAAAAAAGCTCTAGAGAAAGGTTTACGTCCCATTGTGGTCGTGAATAAGATTGACCGCCCACGGGCAGAGCCCATGGGTGCTGTGGATAAGGTGCTGGATCTGTTTATCGAGCTGGGTGCTGATGACGATCAGTGTGATTTCCCCTATCTGTTTGCTTCTGGTTTGGCTGGCTATGCCAAAAATGAGCTAGAAGACGAAGATAAGGATATGCAGCCTCTATTTGAGGGGATTTTGCATCATGTTCCACCACCAGTTGGTGATTCTGACAAGCCTTTGCAGCTGCAGGTAACTACACTGGCTTACTCCGAATATTTAGGGCGTATTGTTATCGGTAAGGTTCACAACGGCACGATCCATGCTGGTGAGCAGATTGCGCTAGTCAAAGAAGACGGCAAGATTGTTAAGTCTAAAATTTCGAAGCTGATGGGTTTTGAAGGCCTACAGCGGACTGACATTGAAGAAGCTACTGCTGGCAACATCGTTGCAGTCGCCGGTTTTGCCGATGCCAACATTGGTGAAACCCTCACATCTCCTGACAATCCCCAAGCCTTGCCGCTGATTAAGGTGGATGAGCCCACGCTGCAGATGACCTTTGCCGTGAATGACTCTCCCTTTGCAGGTAAAGAAGGTAAGTTTGTTACCTCTCGTCAGATTCGCGATCGCTTAATGCGCGAGCTGGAAACTAACGTTGCCCTGCGTGTAGAAGAAACCGATTCCCCCGACCGCTTTGGCGTATCCGGTCGTGGTGAGCTTCACCTCGGTATTTTGATTGAAACCATGCGTCGTGAGGGCTACGAGTTCCAGGTGTCTCAGCCGCAGGTGATTTTCCGGGAAGTCAATGGCCAGCCCTGTGAGCCCTATGAGCAGCTGGTAATGGATGTGCCTGAAGATGCTGTGGGTGGCTGTATGGAGCGTCTGGGTCAACGTCGCGGTGAAATGCAGGACATGATGGTGGATGGCAATGGCCGCGCCCAGCTTGAGTTTGTGGTACCTGCCCGTGGTCTGATTGGCTTCCGGGGTGAGTTTATGCGCCAGACTCGGGGTGAGGGCATCATGAACCATAGTTTCTTGGATTATCGTCCCATGTCTGGTGATGTGGGTGCTCGCCGCAACGGTGTGCTGATTGCCTTTGAGGAAGGTGTGGCCACGTTCTACGCTCTAAAGAATGCTGAGGATCGAGGTATCTTCTTTATTGAGCCTGGTACGAAGGTATATAAGGGCATGATTGTTGGCGAGAATAACCGTCCTCAAGATCTGGAGCTGAATATCTGTAAAGCTAAGCAGCTAACCAACCACCGGGCAGCTAGTGGAGATGAGCTAGTGCAGCTGCAGTCCCCCCAGGAGATGGGACTAGAGCGGGCTCTAGAGTACATCGCCTCGGATGAAATGGTGGAGGTAACACCTGAGTCGATTCGTCTGCGCAAGATGCCGAAGAAGAAGCTGGCGAAGAAGCGTTAAGGGTTAGCTGATTCGTGTTTTATAAGGGGTCCTGATGATTGTGTGCTATCAGGACCCTTTTGTTTTGGAGGTAGAGATGGCTGGTGGGACCTAAAATGGGTGTTGGGTTGCAGAGCTTATGGGAGTAAGTTTGAAGGTATGGGTTTGGGTGAACCCAATCTACAGTTCTGGAGGCAACAACTCTTCTAGCGAAAGAACAATATCTGAAAAAGCGAGAGGAGAGATTTGTTGATCTTGTTTGAGGATTAGGTGACTGGTATATCCCATAGATGTAGGTGTGCGAAAAATGTGGAGCTGACGATTGGGAAGGTCCAGGACCCAGTAATCGTTGATTCCAGCTTGGGCATAAAGTTTGTCTTTAACTTCGCAATCTTGCTTGAGGGTGGAATCCGCTACTTCGACCACCAGGCAAATATCTTGTGGGGTGGGGTGATGGGCTGCATAGTCTAGAAAGTCACCTTTGACGATTACCAAGTCAGGTTCGGGTTCTGAGTAGTCGTCGAGTTGAATGGGGTCTTGGGTACTGACGAAGAATGGCTGATTTGTTAATGCTTGATCTAAAGCGTTTGCCAACAAACGTAGGGCGGTAACGTGGGGTGTTCCTTTGGCAATCATCAGGATGATTTGTCCTGCCAGGAGTTCGGTGCGATCGCACTCTGCCAATAGTCCGGCCTCTGCCATGCGGTGGTATTCATCCACGCTCCAGCGTTTCAGGGTCTGGGCATCAAAAGGTAGAGAATGCAAGGCAACCATAGCATCAGCCTGGGGACGTGCTGCGCTTATTTTAGCTGACATGAAAGTCATAGACATTCATGTTGGTACAGCAAACCTGCAATTGATAGAAGTTGAGAGACAGACCTGTACACAAATGCAGTCATCCCTATTTCATTGGCCCATCGTTACCTGGCCATTTGAAAGAAGCTGTAGATGAAGGTTTACGAATGGTCTTGTACCTTTGATTTCTACTGAGTAAAGTGAGCCTATGCTAGGCTTAAACCCAGGTTTCATAACGAGCTGAGGGTTCCTTATGGTTCAGGCGCGGGTAACAAGCCCGATGAATTTTGAGGCTTTTCTGGAATGGTATCCAGACGATGGCCGTCGGTATGAATTGATTGAGGGAGTTGTGGTTGAGATGTTGCCAACAGGCCCCCATGAAGATATCGGTGGCTTTTTGAGCGCAGAATTCAATTTTGAAATTCGGCGTAATAATTTACCCTACTCGATTCCTCGTACCTGTCTAGTTAAACCCCATGCAGAAGGATCGGGCTATATGTCTGATGTGGTCATCCTAAATCGTGAGTTATTAAAGCAAGAACCTCTCTGGCCCATGGCTTCAGTAATTCAAGATGGTAAAACGGCTCCTTTGGTTGTTGAGGTAGTGAGTACCAACTGGCGGGATGACTATGGACACAAGTTTGTCGAATATGAGGCCATGGGTATTGCGGAATATTGGCTGGTTGGTGCGACGTGAAAGTTGCACTTATTGAGTGAGAGGTCGTCCTCTCTGGGGATGTTCTTCTCCCCATCGTCACGTAACGGAGTCACTGACTCTGCCTACGTTGTTAGTAAGTAATGAACGCAATGGAATGCAAGGCACGAAAGCAAGACCACTGATAGCCTCCAACCGGTGGGAATGCAAGACGAAGACTGTTAAGGGTTAACGCCAGTGAATCATCATACGTTTCGTTACAGTAGCCGAGTGAAAGAGGCTGAAACACTCTGACCAAAAGGTAAGTGGGTGAGCTATCAAAGTCGATCAGTTGATAGTGAAGAATTCGCACTCCCACCGGAATATAGATGGAACCCGAAACAGTTGACTCTCATAGGTGCGGAACACGGTAAACCCGATGGGTTCTTTGAGGGGATTGACCTATCAAAGTAAGCAAACCGTAAGGAATGCCGAGAGACCCAGCGGGTAAAGGAATCTGGAGAAAGCGAACGCTGTGGGTAATGCCGCAGATAGAGGTTCAAACGTTACCTTGACCTGAAAGGGTGCTGACTTCCAGGGGGTCTCAACTGATAAACCAACGTAAGGGAACCTAATCTTTGTGAAAGATAGAGTCGGCAACGACATCGGAGCAAAGCCACCGTTAACGGACTGGTCTTCCTTAGATTGGAAGAGCATTAACAAACGTGTGCGGAACCTGAGACAGCGAATTTATCAGGCGACCGAGAAACACCAGTGGAATCGGGTGAGAAGCTTGATGAAACTGATGCTGCGCAGCTACACAAATCTGTTGTGGTCAGTGCGACGAGTAAGTGAACTCAACGCCGGACGAACCACCGCAGGCATTGATGGTCAAACGGTTTTAACGCCGGACCACCGGGTAAAACTGGTCCATCAGATGCACGTGTACAGCCTAGGGCAGGTACGCCCGGCCAAACGGATCTATATCCCCAAAGCCAACGGCAAACAACGCCCGTTAGGCATTCCCTGTATTCGAGACCGTGTCGCGCAAGCGATGGTTAAGAATGCATTGGAACCGTCTTGGGAAGCACGCTTCGAGGCTAACAGCTACGGGTTTCGCCCCGGTCGCAGTTGCCAAGATGCGATAGACCAGACGTGGATTCGTCTGAACAAAGGTCACGACAGTTGGGTGTTAGATGCCGATATTCAAGGCGCATTCGACAACATCAGCCATGACTTTATTCTGCAAGCGATTGGGCAATGCCCAGGTCGAGAGCTGATAAAACAATGGTTGAAAGCAGGATACATGGAAGCGGACGTGTTTCATTCCACCCCAGCGGGAACGCCGCAAGGTGGCGTGATATCGCCACTCTTGGCCAACATTGCACTCGATGGCATGGATGCCCTGCTCAAGCAGTTCCATGATATCAAGCCCTATAGGGTGCCTGCCTCGGGCAAACGAGGGAAACGCAAGGTTAGTCGCTATGGCTTCATTCGCTACGCGGATGATTTTCTGGTGACGGCCCGCAGCAAAGAGGCCATTGACGCGGTGATTCCGATTCTCCAGGATTGGCTGGCGGTGCGCGGACTGCGATGGCATCCTCAGAAGACTCGCATTATCCATAAGGATGAAGGTTTCGACTTCTTAGGATTTCACATTCAATCGCGACGGGGAAAGTGCCTGATTACACCTCAAGCAGACAAGGTGAACGCCAAACTGCATGAGGTCAGAGCTTGGCTCAAGGCCCATCTGCACACCCCGCCAGAATTCGTGATTCGATTTCTCAATCCTCGGTTACAAGGATGGGGACACTACTACCGACATGTCGTTAGCAAGCGAGTCTTCAATGCGATGGATGACCAGATTTGGAGAGCGATTTGGCGATGGTGTCTTAGACGGCATCCCAATAAATCCAAAACATGGGTGGCCAAGCGCTACTTCCAAACCCTAGGCCATCGGCACTGGGCATTCGCCGCGACGATTCAAACTTTGGCCGGTCATCAGAAGACGATTTCACTCTTTCGATTGGACTCGTTGACCATTCACCGGCATATCAAAGTTAAAGGCTCCGCTTCCCCGGACAACCCCAACCTTCGCGACTATTGGCTGCAGCGGCAATTGCAGCATGGCAAGCGGTATTGGGCCAAAGGCTCCAAATATTATCAGCTGGCACAGCGGCAACAGTGGCGCTGCCCCCAGTGTGGTGAGGCGTTGGTCGCTCCAAGGGGAGGTATCCATGCTCATCATCTTCATCCAGTTAAACTGGGAGGACGGGATACGAATGCGAATCTTGAACTTTTACATGCTCACTGTCACAGGCAAGTGCATGGACAGGCAGCCGCTGCCTCTCGATTGCAGGAGGCTTGAGCCGGATGAGAGGAAACTATCATGTCCGGTTCTGAGGGGGGAGAGGGGCTGTGAGGCTCTTCTCTCCTACCCAACAACA
>NZ_AWNH01000006.1 GCF_000482245.1 Leptolyngbya sp. Heron Island J
CGCACGCACGGTTCTTAGGGGAGGGGGAGTCAGCGATGGCTCCTCCTTACCCGACCGGACTGCGTAGACCAGTCGGGGGTTAGCTGGCGGTTAGGTGTTGGACGCACCTACCGCCAGTGCTAAATATTGAGCTTTGTAGTCATGCCCAGAAGGGCGTGAGAACTAAGGTACCGCTAAGACATTTCTCACGTCAAGCCAAAAGTATTGCAGGTGCTTAGGAATCCAGCGGACTTCGTACTCCACGTCCGCCGTAATTGAGTACATGGGTATAGATCATCGTAGTCTTCACATCTTTATGACCAAGCAACTCTTGAATCGTACGAATATCGTAGCCATTCTGTAACAAGTGAGTCGCAAAGCTATGGCGAAACGTATGACAACCGACTTTCTGATGGATACCTGCTTGCCGTACGGCCTGTTTAACAGCTTTTTGCAAACCTGTTTCATGGAGATGAAAACGCTGCCACCGATCAGTTCGAGGATTTTGAGAAAGTCTTTCCGAGGGAAACACATACTGCCATCTCCACTCCCGACAAGCATTGGGATACTTTTTAGCCATGGCAAATGGCAAATCAACAGCCCCCTGACCTCTCTCTAAATCGTGGTTATGTAAACGTTTAACGCTTTGCAGATGTTCTTGTAAGGGCACTACCAACAGGTCAGGCAGCATGGTCACCCGACTTTTCATTCCTTTAGCATGCCACACAACAATTTGGTGTTGAGCAAAGTCGATGTCTTTTACCCTGAGCCGTAAACATTCAATCTGCCTAAAACCACATCCATATAAAAGCTGTACTACCAAGCGATAAACACCTGAAAGTTGCTGAATAACAGCCCTCACTTCCTCTTTTGATAAAACTGTAGGGATGTACTGAGAGCGTTTAGCCCTAACCGCATCAATATTTAGGTCTAGGTCCAGTTGCAGAACGGTACGGTACAGAAATAACAAAGCACTTAGAGCTTGGTTCTGCGTGGAAGCAGCAACCTTTTCTGTAACGGCCAAATGCGTTAAAAAGGCTTCAATTTCTGGACCTCCCATCTCTCTGGGATGCTGCCAGTCATGAAATCGAATGTATCGCTTAATCCAGTTGATGTAACTTTTTTCGGTTCGATACGAGTAATGTTTTATACGAATAGCATCACGGACGGCTTCCAGCAAGGTCCTCGGCTTAGATTGCATATGAATGACTACACAAAAATCATGAACTCCTATGTAGCAATTATTACTCAATAGTTCGTATGAACTAGTAAAGATACCTTAAAGCTTTCTGGATAATTCCGACTCTGAGGGTATTATCCAGAAAGTTTCTGGGCGATACGCCTATAGGGTGATTATCCAGAAACTTTCTGGATAACTCCGACTGGGAGGTATTTATCCAGACAAAGTCTGTATAACTCATAGTTATACAGCCGTCTAAGCTTTACCTATGGAGTTAAGATGAACTATAGCTGAGAGTTTGAGCTCATCCCATAATGCTTTCCCACCATTGCAGTAAAGAATGTTTTCGGTGTGGCATGTAACGTCCCTTAATTCGTATCGCAGTGAGTGCGGATTTCAAAGTAGCTGAAGAAATCTTCCCGTTCTCTGACCAGTTCTTGACTATTTCTAAAGTTGATAGAGTTTGCAGATTAGGTGCTTCTTTTTGAAAAAATGAGATTGCCTTCTTGTCATCAGTAGCTATTGCCCACTCTCGATGAACTGCAATTGCACATGTTGCAGATTCACCATCGTCACCCAGCTCAAAAACATAGTTTACAAATGTTTCTTCCTCGATCTCAGAATCAAAGTCCGTTACTAGAAGTAACCCTTGTTCGATAGCCATCTCAAACTTAATGGCATCCTCATTACTCTCTTCTTTAAGGCGTTGAAGGGTCAGCAATTCTCTTTCTCTAACTACCTCAGTAACAACAACTTGAGCCGGAATGGACTTTAAAATTTCGATCAAATACCCTGAGGCACAGAAGTTCAAGACGCAACAGGCATCAAGAACTACATGGGAGTGTTCAATTCTCATAATTTTCCTCCCAATACCTTATGCTCTACGCAAATCTAAATAAGCAGATTCTTCCACCATTCCACTTGAATGCTCACGCAATGCTTCTGCTATTCGTCTTGCTTCTAAGCGATCAACACCGAGTAAATCTGCAAAGCGTCCTTCAGTAATCAGGCCTTGATCTAAAGCCTCAATTGCAAGGTGCTGATAATGAACAGGGAGTGCATCAGAGCGCTGATCGATTTCCTCTAAGCCTAACTCTTGCTGTACTTTCTTAACTTTTAATCCTCGATCTCGTAGGCGATCCCAGGTACCTGATGGCAGAAGATCCATATCTTCCAACCGATAAACAAGAGCCTCTATAGATACTCCGTAATAATGAGCAAGAGTAAACAGGTTAGTTGGAGTAAATTTTCCATGAGTCCGATACATGTCGTTAAATCGACTCAGTAAGCCACTTGTGGGCATTAGAAAATACTTGGGGAAAGCTTCAGCTAATTTTTCACTCTCTGGAATTCTTTTATATTGCCCCTCAAAATCGACGACTGGCTTTCGCCTGTGAGCCAGAAAATGCAAATAACCATGTGCCATAGACCAGCGCCGACGTTCTTCATAGTGACCTATATTTATTGCCATACAACCGCCAAGCTGGTCATCGTAGCTATAAATCTCTGAATATTTTGCTGGCATATTTAGGTAAAAAACCCGAATTCCTACACTTTGCTCTAAGATGTCTCGAAGCATTGGAATTGGGCTATCGCCAAGCCCTAGTCTTTGACGCTCTGACACTGCGATACTTTCCGCAGCGGCTTCTATTGGCATATTGGTCACATCATATTCCTGTGGATAATTGCGAGGAATTGGAGCATCCATTATCTTCTCAAGCTCCAAATATTTACGACACAGTTCCTCAAAACGCTGAATGATTGGATTGATTTTTGCCGCTTCCTGATCACTTTGTTTGTAAGCAGCTCGGAACTGAACTGAAAAAGGCTCAGTGACAGAACTAGAACTCACAAAATCACTAACAGCTAGCCCATACGCACGAGCCAATTTAATTAATTCATTGGGCTTGAGACGCCGCTCTCCCTTTTCAATAGCAACAATAGTGGTACGCGCAGCATTGATAACTTTAGCTGCATTAGCTTGAGTCATACCACTTTTTTTTCGTGCTTGCTGTAGGAGTTCACCTAGCTTTCGTAAATCGATACTGTCGAGAATATTGGTGGCCATAGCATTTTCCTCTCACCCTGACTAAACAACGACTTGAGAATCCTGAGAGATATATCGATTGTCAGTTTGATTCAAGAAATCTTTTAAGATATGGGGCTCCACTATGTCCCATTCAGCAACATAAGTACGGTAGAGCCGAATTAAAGTTCGCTTCATTTCAGAAGATTCCAAGCCTTCTAACTTATTAGTTCTATCTACGATATCGTCAAGTTCAGGCAATCTTCGGGTTAGGGACCCCCATTGTGAACTAGAACCATTCGAAAAATTCAACAGTTCTTTGAAAGTGGAAACCTGTGCCAACATATGTTGAAGATATAATCTAGTATCACCTGCTGGAGTAATTCCGTGAGGTACTATATAACGAGTTTTATCCATCATCTGTGAGGCAGTAAGTGCTTGTTTTCTTAAGATACAAGATGAACAATATCCACATTGAATTGGTTGTCTACGGTGTGGACTATCGCATGAAATAGTCAGAGGAGGCAAGTCATGCCTTTCATCCTCAGCCAATTGCTTACACATTTCGGCTTTAGTCCAAAAGAGAAAAGGATTTTGAATTCTAAATTCCTCTCCTATAAGGTCGGATACAAGGTCGCCGACCTTAAGAAGAGTCAAAGGATGAACTGACCTAGTATGATCAAGTCCAACAGCAGATTTTCGATATGGAAGATTAATTGCACCAATACCATTTTCGTATAAGCTTAGAACCTGCTGTCCCATCAGATATGCACAAGCTGAACCAAGCAAAGTGAATACAATTCCTCGTGCACGAGAGATTTTATTTTTTGTATGTAGGTTGCTTTCAGAAAAACGGACTGGAACTCTACAAAGGTTTAGCCGATTAGGAAAAGAAGGTTGAAGTGCTTGAAATACCTGCTCTTGGCGTGCATATACATTATCATTACTACCTGTTCCAAACAGCATGAAAGATACTTCACGGTTTTCCTTTAGACGAGTGTACAGCCCAGCTAAAGCATCAAGTCCGCCACTCCACAATGCTACTTCATCAACATGCGGGTCCGAAGATGAAAGCAGAAGTTGTTGCTCAATAGTACGTCCTGAATCATTCCTGTTAGAAAATTCGAATGTCCATCTACTGCCAGTAGCCCATTCAAGCAAACTAGAAAGCTTAGTTTGAAAAGAGGATTTGCTTAAAATTTCTGGATGGCGTATTGGAAGAAGTACGTGAATCCGAGTTTGTTGCTGCCTTAGATTTTGGAATGTCAAACGATCAGCCGCACAAATAGCAACAGCCAGATCAATAAGATCAGCAATTACAGAAGGAAATTCTCTTTGCACTCGGTAACTAAAAGGGCTATCGTGAATTGCAACTCTTACTTTACTTTCTCTATTCCTTGAGTGGTCGCAAAAACGAATCCTCCCTCCGTCATCCATTATGGAGTCGAAAAGCAAGGTAAAGTCAGGATCGAGAATGTTTTGTTTTTTCATCTGGCTTAACCTGCTAAAAGATCTTCATCTAAATCTATTGCTTTTCGAGAAGACCGTCGGGGTAGTGATAGTTTGGCTACACTTTGGTTTTTAATAGCATTCTGAGCAAATTTATAAATCCCAGAATCTATACTTGGCTGCATCGCTTCAATTCGTTTTTCAAGGATTTCCTGTGTGGCTCCTGCGTGGTGTTCCGCAGTTAACGGAATCCGTTCCTTAAATTCCGATTCATAAACTTCATTCATGTATCGCTCTACAATAGCTTCTGAAGTATTTGTGACATCTACTTCTCGTCCATTTCGGAGGTCGTTAAGAAAACTTTTACCTGCCCGTAAGGTGAGTTCTTTCAGATCAGGCCGTCCATCTGCACATTGGATTAAATTGTCGAATTCCATACTAAGCCTAGCGAAGTCACCTTCACCAGGCTCATCGATAGCACCCATGACTTGTGAAATGCTGGCTGCCATTTCTTGAGCCAGCGAAATTGGCAGATCGCCTTTAGTTTTAATATCTTGCTTAAGCTTATCCAGCACAACACGCGCACAGTCATCACTGGTTGCGGCTCCTTCACAAAGCCACTTATATGGTTTTTGGAAAAGGCGTCTAAGCCTGCTGTGGACAATGTCTCCATCTGGCATGGTAACTGACCTCCGTCCATGGAGTTCGTTGATACTCCAAAGGTAGCCTTCGACTCTGACATTGTCAACTATTAAGGCTAATTTTTTGAAAAAATGTCAGACTTAGTTTTGTGTAGTGGATCGTATCCCTTTATTTGCATAGGATACGACTCTTAGAGTGATTTCCTACAGACCGAAGTTCTAACTTAAACTTAGATAAGCTGCATAACACTGCGCAGGAGCGGACGGATTGAAAACTCTAGCCAGCTAATCAGGAAATACTGGCCGCCGCTCAGCTCCTCGTTATGCGTTCCACCTTACAGAACCGGTACCCTCTACAAAACTCTATTACTAAGATTTTTCTGTATAAAGAATCAGCCCTACCCCACTAGGAGAAAACTAATGCATTCTGTTCATTTGTTGATGAGTGGTAGTACTTCCTAATGCTGACCAAGGATGCTTTGAACCTCCTCTTCAGATTTATGACCAAACCAACTGACTAACATATTGCAGTCTTGGTCAAAAACAACCCAACTAGGGGTTCCTGGCAGAAAATTGCGATGAAAGGTTTCACGATCAAATGCGATCGCAAACTCCAGAGGTACCTGATATCGCTCAATTTTCTCTTGCAGAAAATATTGTCGAGTGACCCCAACCATCTCACCAGATTGCAATAGCTGTTTAGTATTGGCTATTGTATTGAGTTCAAAATCTTCAAACGCAGTGGAGAGACCCAAAATATTGATGCGATTTTTATACTGTTCATACAATTTTGCTGCTAATGGCAAAGCATAAATAAAACATCCTGGACAGTTCACCTGAAAGATCAGCATGAGATTAATAGACTGAGGAGTGAAATCACCCTGAAGAATTTGTTCAGTGCTCAGATGAAATTTAGTCATGATGTAGAGTCTTAAGATTTGCCCATAAGATTGGGCTGTTATAGCAAACGTCCTGATGCATTAGGACGTTTGTGCGTCAGGTTAGCCGTTGCTAATAAAGGCTTTAAGGGATACCAATTGTACTGACTAGCCTGACAGATGCGATAGAGGTTTCTAGCAACATTTCCCATACGCTGAAATGTTGCTAGGGTTGTTTAAGTTATTTCAAATCAGATAAATTAGCACCAAAGTTGATGTGGAAAGGTTCACCGTCTATCACCAATGCGGGGACAGATTTGACACCCGCTGATTCAGCTTCAGCAATACGAGATTGATCATTGCCAAGATGCACGCTCTCCACATTGTAGCGAGACGTATCTATTGCAGTTGCCAGATTATTTTCAGCCGCAACACAAACTGAACAACCAGCATGGTAAAAAGTAGCTGTCTTACTCATGATTCTTTCCTAAATATGAGATGTTGGATAATGTACATCTATAGGCGATGTACGCATATGCTTAAATTAAACGTAGGTAAACCTTTTAGGAAAGAGGGTACTTTTTAGTGGGGTAGGCACCTTTTGGTTGAATTTAGTAAGCTGTCTAGAGAAAAATCAGGTGACAGATGCACAGTAACTCTCGAAAACTTGAAAATGTTCTTGGTTGTAAGTGGTCCGTATCTGTCCTACTTGCTGTTAATAATGGTGTTATCCGGCCAGGAGCTTTGGAAAAGCATATCAACGGTATTTCCAAAAAAGTACTATCAGAGCGGCTACGAAAGCTAATGGCATATGGCCTTTTAGAAAAACATACGTTCCCTGAAGTGCCACCCCGTACGGAATATTCCACAACGCCATTAGGCCAAAAGCTGATTGATATTATCCAACAGATTCAATCTCTTAATACAGAGCTTGAGGCGGACAGTATCCATAATATTGAAGAGAATAATTTGGTCTAAAGTTAGACCGTAAGTTAACTCACTATCTGACTAAGTTTATAGATCAGTTTGGACTGCTTCACCGGAGGAGTAGGCTTGTATACCCAGAATGCATGCGACGATTCAACCCGCAATCATAGAGGCTAGATAAATACCAATTTGACCGGCACTGCTATAAATCTATGGCAGGCGAAGGAAGAGCATATTGAATCAAGGCATTATGATTACGCACCAGGACTGCATCATCTTGCGTTTCATGCAACGGCGCGCAAGGAAGTTGACGACAACTATTCCAACACAACTGCTCTAATGAAAGAGTATATTTGGAGAAGCTTGGCTTAAGTTAGTATTCACTGATGTTCGTAGAATTTCTAGATACTGATACGTATATCTTTTTGCAGGAAGAACGTGATTGCATCGAGGATATGATTGAGGATGTGGAGGTTGAGGTTCGAAAATGGCTGCCACAGCTGCCATCAAGGATTAATTTGTCTATACAGACAGGTCTCCGTGTCATTCCTGAAACTGGCGAAACTGGTGCTAATGTGGGCCATACTCGTATCATTTGGACAGTGGATGCCACTCGCCCTGAAGGAGTCGTAGTAATTGCTAGATCTCATCTACGTCCTACACTCTTTCATGAGTTACATCACGTAATGCGCAAACAGGGAAAAACCAAAGAGATGCTTTTGCAGCGATCGCTGATGGATTTTGTTATCAGTGAGGGGCTGGCAACAGTGTTTGAGCGCGATATGGCTGGACGAGCAGCGCCTTGGGGAAAATATCCAGAGGATGTTACAGCTTGGATCGATGAGCTTCTAGCTTTGCCAAAAGATGCCCCGCGTCAACAATGGATGTTCTACCATCCCGATGGACGCCGCTGGATAGGCTATAAAGCTGGGACTTACATAGTCGAGCAAGCCATGGCTTCCTCAGGGCTATCTGCTGCTGATTTGGCAACCGTACCAACTGTTGAAATTCTTAATTTTGCGCACTTCGGATAGTTCTAATTACTAAAAGTTTTGTGCTCTCGGTCTTGGCTAAGCACTATCAGTATTCGATCAATGATCACAAGTCCCCTATCGATACCCTGAACGTCGCTCCTACGACAAATTAGATCACTCCCAAATGATGGCCTTGCACTTTTTGGTGATTCACAGTAAACTACATACATGTAGATAGATGCTGAAGGCGCTGTGAGCGATACGAGGACAAAAATCTTGGACGTGGCGGAGCACTTGACCCAATTGAAGGGGTTCAATGGCTTCAGTTATCTTGATTTGGCTGATGCTATCGGCATCAAGAATTCAAGCATACATTACCACTTCAAAGCTAAGGCTGACCTGGCTTTGGCGTTGGTTGAGCGCGTTCATGAAGTCCAAAGTACTGCCCTTGATGCTTTCGATAACACTCTCGATACGCCACAACAACGATTGCAAGCAGTGGCCGATTCTTTCCAAGCTTACATTCAGGACGAGAAGTTCTGTTTGTGTGGAATGATGGCGGCAGAATTGCAATCAGTGAGCCCCGCCGTGAGAAGTCACCTTACTCTGTATTTTAAGGACCTTCAAGCCTGGCTCACTAAGCAGTTTGTGGCAATGGGAGAAACCGATGCTCAAAATAGGGCACTCAGGTTTGTCAGCACAGCGGAAGGCTCATTGTTGCTGGCAAGACTTGAGGGTGATCCTCAAATTGTTGGTCAAGCGTTGAAGAGTTTCATCCACGGCTGATATATTTTTTTGCCTCGTTTATCTACATACATATAGGTCAGTTTCTGGCGCGTGTTTTGTCGAAAGCTGATCTCAAATCTTTTCCTCACCTCTCCCTACTTCTATAAGCCCAAAGGAGGCTATTATGAAAACTGACAAACCCTTAGAAATCTCTCTGTTCTTAATCCGCATTAGTGTTGCCGCCTTTTTCTTGGTTTGGGCAATTGGAAAAATAATTGCCCCTGGAATCACTCAAGCCGTTGCTGAATCTTACTACTCCTCACCTGTGACAGGATCTGTTTCGGCTGTTATGGGGATTCTACAGTTAGTGATTGTTCTAACTTTTTTGGCGGGTTTATTGAAGACCTGGACCTATGGCTTGCTGCTGGGAATGCATTCTGTTTCAGTACTCGTTTCACTCAAAAATTTGGTCAATCCATACACAGCGCCTAATTATTTATTCTGGGCAGCCATTCCCACATTGGCGGCGTTAATTGCGTTATTTCTGTTGCGTGAGCGTGATCAGCTGTTTGTCTTAGGTCGCCGTCATCTGTCTCAAGAGGATGCAGCATCTCGCCAAACTCTATAGAGTTTATTTGATACTATCTGGCATTCACGTGAAAATGTCATCTGTACTCATCTAGGTCATAACCCTAGATGAGTACAGGTGGCCTTAACTGTTGATTTCACCAGTGCCAGACATGGTCAAACTACTCAAAAAGCTCGGTCAATTGATTGCTTTGATCATGTTTTCCTTAACTTTGTATTCTAGAGGGCTTGAGAACCGTCTTTTAGGAGAGTTTTTAGCTGGGCTTGCTAATCTTTTAGAACCCAAGTTGAGAAAAACGTCTATTTATGTAAATTAGCCAGTGGGGCTAACCTGACTCACTGATACCTGTTTTTTTGACCAGGTAATCAGTCGGGATTGTGCTCATTTTGGTGTCCGTTTGTAGCAGCACCTGTTGATTTTGCCAGGGATGATGTCTAGTTTTAATGTCAGGTGACTAGCGCTGATTAAATACCTATGATCAGCAAATACCTATAGGAGAGGCGTCATGGTGGAGATAGATCAGCCAACTGTCTCTCTTTAAAGTCCCAAAAATTACTTAAATTATGATTGGACGTCTGATCCAGACTGTTTCGGAGGTGGCCCAATATCAGAGACGGGTGTTTAATGATGCGACGATTGAATTCAGCACCAAAGCCGATCAGTTTGACTTTGTTTCGGAGGTGGATGTGCGATCGCAACGCATGATTCTAGCTGCCATTGAACGATATTTTCCCGCCGCTGGCATTGTGGCAGAAGAAGTCGGTCAGGACAAACCATCCCAGGATGGCACGTGGTTTTTGGTCGATCCCCTAGATGAAACTGCCAACTTTAAGGCGGGTATTCCCCTATGGGCCATTTCCATTGGCATGGTGAAGCATGGTGTCGTAGACAGCGGCATTATCTCCTTACCCTTTACTGGCGAAATCTTTTGCAGTACGGATGCGGTCCCGATCACACAACCGCTAGAAACAGTATCAGACGCTCAGTTTTATGGCATCGACAGTACGTTTGAGAACGTTCCCCTGGAGGGGCTAACCCTCAAACGACGTCAATTGGGCGCGGCGGTGCCCACCCTGCTGTGGTGCTGTGACTCGCGACATCGTCCCCGGCCGCGACTCGACTTTGCCTTGATGGGTAAGGGATCTTTCTGGGATGTGTGTGGTGCGATCGCATTTCTCAAACAAAAAGGAGGTGCCCTAATTGATGCAACGGGTCAAGACTTTACCGAATGCCCCGATGTGTTTCAAACCTTAGGCGGCCTCAAGGACCTTCGCACCTACAACTTTCGATATGTCGCCAGTGCCAGTAAACAAGTTGCTCAAGACGTATATCAGCGTTATTTAGCAAGAGGATAGTCAAGACATTGGTTGAGGTTATAGATGGGTAGATGAGTGATGGGGTAACGGGGGAATTATTTAGGCGCGGTAGTCTTAGCTAGACAAAACGGTAGCTTACGAAACTGCCTACAGGGATCTCCGGGTAGTATAAGGAGTATATCTATTTCAGTCTCCCTATGAAAACTCTGTTATTTGGTACGCTGACAGCTTTGTTATGCTTAAATCCTAGAGGTGAGATTGCCCAAGCTCAAGATATACTTTTCCCTAGGGCTGAAGAATGTACAGCCATCATTGAACCAACATTAAAAACAGATTGTCAGGAGACCTACAGACTTCGACAAGTTTACCAGAATAGAATTGAAGACATCCACACAATTTACCAACTAGCAGAACTCGTACAATCCGCTACTGTATGGGTGGTGCCAGGATATGGCAATACTTTTACGTTTGATCCACCGGCCAGGATCATCGTACTGCAGCAGTTTGTTCTCTCTGAAACTGGAGAACCCTGGATTCATGTTCGCTTTATCTCAGGTCGTTATGGGTTTATCCAAACCAGCGTTGTTGAATAATTCTTACAGCTAACTGCCCCGCAACGCTGCCGTTAGCTGCTTGATTGGTAATTTAATTATGGCTAAAAGGGCCATTCTCAATCCATGCTCACTCTCTCATGCAACAACACTTGAGGTAGCTGTTGTATAGTTCGCTGAAAGAGAGACGCATCATCTAAAGATTGCGACATCATCAATGCACCCTGAATAGCAATCAGTGCGTCTTGGCTGCGCTGCAGAGCCAGGGCTTCATCAAGACCCGTTTCAATCAGAATAGTGGCAATCGCGCCAATCCAGGTTGCCAACAATGTCTTCACTTGGTCGTGAAATATATTACGCCCGGTGCCCGCCTGCAAAATTGCTAGTAAGCAAGGCTGAGTACCCCCTGCATACAGATCGTTGATGCGATCGCACATTTTCTGCAACCGTTTCTGGGGACTTCCCTTGCTAGCAAGGAGCTGCAGCACATTTGCTTGCAACCAGCTTTCGGAATAGCTCAGTACCGATGCCACCATCTCATCTTTGCCGCCGGGAAAGTGGTGGTAGAGACTGGCCTTGCCTAATCCAGTGGCCGCCGAAATTTTGGTAAGTGTCGCACCGTCATAACCGTACTGCTGAAATAGGGAAAACAAACCTGGAATGTAGGTCTCTTTGGGCATTTCAAGGGATTTTTAATTCAACTATTGACAGTATACCAAACGTTCGGTACAGTTGATTTGTATTGAACCGAACGATCGGTTTAGTTATTCAAGCCTCACATACTCACACACAGAGGTTGCCATGCAACTAACCAAACAGACCCTCAACCAACGAACCGACCACGTTTACGATGTGCTGGTGGTTGGCGGTGGCGCAGCCGGACTATCTGCCGGCATTTATCTCCAGCGTTATCTGCTCTCAACGCTGATCATTGACAAAGGTAAAGCCCGATCTTTCTGGATGCAGGAGTTACATAACTATCTGGGTTTGCCCCCGGAAACCCCCGGTCGTGCCGTCCTCAAACAGGGCAAGGACCACTATCTCTCCCTGGAGGGCGACTATCTGAATGCCTATGTGGAAGAGGTAATTGATGAAGGCGAAACCTTTGCAGTGAAGGTGCGCATTGGTCGCAATCATCCCACCTATGAAGTGTTCCATACTCGCTATTTAATCGCCGCCAGCGGCATTATTGACCATCTGCCTCAGCTTGGGGATATGAAAAACGTATTCGACTATGCCGGGCACAATCTGCACGTTTGTTTGATTTGTGACGGTTACGAAATGCGCAATCAGCGAGTTGGCGTCTTTGGCAGTAGTGAAGGCAGCCTGCAAGTCGCATTCCCGCTGGGCTGGTTCACTCCCCACATCACCCTATTCACTAACGGCGCGTTTGCAGTGGGTGATGACTTGCGCGATCGCTTTGCCGCCGCAGGCTATACCCTAAACGAACAACCTATTCATCAATTCCTAGGTGAAAACCATCAAATGTCGGGGGTGGAACTGGCCGATGGGTCTATGGTGGACCTGGATGCCGGACTCATTTCCATGGGGTCTAAGTATCATGCTGATTACCTGCAAGGCATTGACTTGGACTACAAAGGCGGCAACCTGGTGACCGATACCATGAACCGTACCTCCCATCCCCGCATCTTTGCCGTCGGCGATCTAAAAGTTGGTATGAATCAGGTCGTCATTGCAGCGGCTGACGGTGCCAACGCGGCCACCCAAATCTGGCGTGATATCCGCCGTACCGAAGGCACCCGACGTGTTCCCGTTGCCGCATAGCTCGGTCTGAGTAATTGTTCACCTTGCCAAAACTATCCCCCTCACTCAAGGACTTTTCACCATGGCTATTACCCAAGGCGCTCACCATCTTGGCTTGACCGTTCCCAACATTGACACCACCCGCGATTTTTTTGTAAATGTATTGGAATTCAAGCAAGTAGGGATTGTCCCCGCTTACCCGGCTTGCTTTCTGTCCGATGGCACCACACTCCTCACGCTCTGGCAAGCTACAGATCCTGAAAGTGCTACTGCATTTGATCGAAAGGCTAATATTGGCCTACATCACTTTGCATTCAAAGTAGACGGTGTAGAAACCCTCAATGCCATATACAAAAAGCTCAAAAATACCGAGGGGGTTGAAATCGAATTTGCTCCAGAATTACTGGGTGGTGGCCCCACCCAACACATGATGTTTTACATTCCCGGCGGGATTCGCATGGAGTTAACCGCGACCGCCAGTTAACCCGGTCAGTGCATGGGCGGCATGATGACCATTTCTCAATGGTTTCACCTTGGTCGTCATGTCCTAGCAGAGGTATCCACGAGTTGATCAATTAGGAGAGTCTAACGATGGCCATTCCCGGCTGGCAAAAAGAAGCATCCCCCTTTCATCCAGGAGAACAAGCGATCCAGGAAAAGCTGGGAGGTAGAGAGCACATGGAAACGCTTGGTCGACGCATGATCCGTGATTTTTTGCCGGAGCAGCACCGTCGGTTTTATGCCCAGCTGTCTTATTTGCTAGTGGGTACGGTGGATGTAGACGGTAATCCCTGGGCATCGATTTTAGTCGGTGCCCCAGGATTTATTTCAACGCCGAGCGATCGCACCTTACACATTGCGGCCCAGCCTCTCTTTGGCGATCCTCTGACCCAAAATCTTGCTACAGGCATCGATATTGGCTTTCTTGGGATCGAGCTTCACACTCGCCGCCGCAATCGCATCAACGGTGTAGTGAGTGCGCTGACGACCAACGGCTTCGAGGTCCAGGTCAGTCAGACCTTTGGCAACTGTCCCAAATATATCCAGGCTCGACAATTTGCTCTGCAGTCGTTTGACCCAGCCGAGACAAAACCGCTACGGACCCTGACAGCATTGGCAGAAACAGAACAGGCTATGATCGCCGCTGCCGATACCTTTTTCATCGCTACGGCGTATCTAGATGCCGCCGCCGGGGCGGCTAAAGGTGTGGATGTTTCCCATCGAGGTGGAAAAAAAGGCTTTGTGCATATTGAGGGCGATACTCTCACCGTTCCTGATTTTACTGGCAATTGTATGTTCAACACCTTTGGCAATATCGAAGTCAATCCCCGTGCTGGCTTACTCTTTATGGATTTTGAGAGCGGAAATTTGTTATATCTGACGGGAAAGGCTGAGATAATTTGGGATGATGCCCCTGAGATTGCACGGTACCAGGGGGCTGAGCGCCTATTGAAATATCATGTGGAACAAGGACTGGCTGTGACAGGTGGCATCCCCTTAAGCTGGTCAGCTCCAGAATACTCTCCTTTCCTAGACAACACTGGACCCTGGGATCACTAACACGTGAGCGGTGAAGCAGGCTCTCTAAATTTTGTACGCCAGGTTGCGATCGCGGCTCAAGTCAAGCGTTAGGCAGGACTTGTAGATTTGCCTCCCGGTTTCAGGCAAAAATACCTGGGCATTGGCCCAAGCTATTGTGTGAAGAACAATAAATCAGCCACTTCTGGCCTTTGAGTACAGGTTTAATAGCATCTGCACGCTAGCAATTGTCATCCCTTACCATTTGCATATCTCTTCTAGAATCCAGCTTAGTAGCCTCTCTACCAGTCGCTATAAGCATCACAAAACGACTTCATGACATCGTGTTGATTGAGAGGATTTGATCAAATGACGGAAAAATTGATTGCTGTAGCCGTAACAGACGATGGCAGCCTTGCCCCCCATGCCGGAAGAGCCGTGCAGTGGAGAGTATATGTCGTTGCTGATGAAGCGGAAACGAACCTCGCTTGGACGTTAGATTTAACTCAGATGGGGTCTCTGCACGAATGGCATGTTCGAGGCGACGGTAATCGTCATCCCCTACATTTTGTCGATATTGTCCTGGCGGCGTCTGCTGGTGAGGGTGTTCGGCGAAGACTACAACAACGAAATACAGAGCTGCTGACAACCAGTGAGACTCATCCAGATAAAGCAGTTGCAGCCTATCGAGCAGGAACTTTACCCGAGGGGTTACCCCACAAACAGGTTTGTCATGCTGATTAAATCTGGTGAGTCTGCAGAGCTTAAATTCAATCCTATCGTTTGAGTGCTAGCGTTTGTTGCCACCCTTGGCTTGAAGTCATCCCCAACTAAGCCAAGGCCCACTTGCTATGATTGCAGGAGGGACAGGAGGTGCCATGGAATGGGTTGATTTGAAACAGCTTGATACGCTAATCAGGCAGATTGAAGATCTGGGTGCTTGTGTCGAAGAAATTGGCATATCAGGCGAAGGGCGATCGATTTATGGAGTGACGGTTGGCGCTCAACAGGCAACGCGTACGGTGGTGATTGTAGCTGGACTCCATGGGGCTGAAGTGATCGCTCCACTAACTGCGATCTCCATTCTGCAAACACTAGTGAGCCAGCCGTCTAAGACTGTGCGATTTTGTGTTGTTCCGGTAGCAGACCCAGACGTTGTTGCTCGAAATGCTAATGAGCTACCGGCAAACGTGACCTTACAAGCCCTACTGAATCTCAATCATCAGCGAGACTTGGAGGGGTATTTCACAACAGATACTTATCCTGAGTGTGTGGCCATTCGCCAATGGCTGGCCCAGTTCAACCGCATTGATGCTTATTTCTCTCTGCATTCCGCCCATGGTATTAGTCCAGGATTATTTTTCTATGTGGGTAGCACGTCTAATCCGGACTGGGTAAATCAAGTGGCCAGCCAGGTGGCCAAGACTACACCAGACTGGATCTTGTTGTTGCCTCACGATCCAACTGGACTTGCCAAGCATGCTTGGCATTCAGGCTTTTTCGAGTTAGAGCTGCCTCAGCGTGAAAATTTGAATGTTGCTAATCCTGGGAGCTCACTTGCTTTTGTCGCCCATCGATTTCAACCTCAGTATATTGGGGTCCCAGAGATGCCTTTAGTCATCTGCCCAGCTTTAGTCAAGGCTACCCTCCCTGAGATCGAGCAGTGTAATCGAGAGCTTAAGCAAACAGGGCGCACACGTTATGCATTTAAGGAGATCCCTTTAGATACTCAACTCCGCATCATGGAAAACTGGGTTTGGTCTGTGACTGAGCAGGTTGAAGCGATGATAGAACATGACAGTGGAGCGGAGGTATAAAGTTTCTCGCTCCGTTTTGTGGAGATTCAGTGGAGTTCAGTGGAGTTCAGTAGTGGAGTACGCTTGTGATTGAGATCCGGTTGTTTGCTCCACAGGATGCTGAACAAATCGCGCAACTGTTTCATGAAACAGTCCGTGAAATCAATGTCCATGATTACTCCATCAATCAGGTCAGGGCGTGGGCACCTGATGATATCCACTTCAGAAATTGGGTAGAGGTGTGTGCAAACCGATTTACCTATGTGGCTGATGATGGCGGGGTGATTGCCGGGTTTGGAGAGCTAGAGCCGACGGGGCATATCGATTGCTTTTACTGTCATAAAGACTATCAACGTTGCGGCGTAGGCAGACAGATCTATCAGGCAATTGAAGCAAAAGCCGTGGAGTTGTCAGTACGCCGATTGTTTACTGATGCCAGCATTACTGCAAAGTTGTTTTTTCAGCGTATGGGGTTTTCGGTAGTTGCGGAGCAGGCGGTGACTCGTCGAGGAGAAACATTCATCAATTACGCAATGGAAAAGCTGCTATAGCTCTCCCTCAGTTTTCAGCAACGCCCGATTTTCTCTCATCTCTCTACCGAACACGGGCTCCATGGTAGCTCTGGCTGCACCAGCTGACGTTTGATTATTGCCGGTCTCCTTTGGCTGGTTGAAAAGCGCGATCGCATCATCGCGCCTTCAGGTCAGCATTTCGACAAACTACTGTCTATAAATCACCGTCGATGTGCCATGCTTGGCCCAGGCCGCTGCTAAATCTGTTCGTTGCGATTGGGGCATAAACCAGCGACCAAACTGAGCATAGAGAGCCGGAATCACTAGCAGGGTGAGGGCTGTGGCCGTAAATAATCCCCCTAGCACGACGATCGCCAATGGCTGAAGAATTTCGTTACCCGCACCCCTGGCGATCGCCAGGGGCAGCATCCCCAGAGCGGAGGTGAGCGCCGTCATTAGAATGGCATTCACCCGTTCTAGAGAGCCCTGGAAGATCGCTTTCTGTAGCGGCAAACCTTCAGCAAACTTGGTGTTGTAGTTGTCCACTAGCAGCAGCCCATTACGGACGGCTACCCCAAACAGGGTGATGAAGCCAATCAGGGAGGCTACCGACATGACGCCGCCGGTCAATAGGATGGAGATAATACCGCCCACTAGCGCCAGGGGCAGGTTGATCATGATCGCCACGGTGGCCGGTAGGGACTTAACAGAGAAGAACATCAGCACCGCGATCGCAATCGCCGCCAGAATGCTATACACCAGCAGATTATTGGTGGCGTTTTGCTCTGCTTCAAACTGTCCCCCGTACTGGATAAAGTAGCCATTCGGCAACTGTACATGCTCTCGAATCTGGGTCTGAATGTCACCGACGATGCTGCCCAGATCCCGCTCGGCCACATTTGCCGATACCACAATCAGGCGAGACACATCTTCTCGGTTGACCACGTTGGCCCCCATGGCGTAGCCCACAGCCGCCACATCTCCCAAAGTAATCAACTCGCCAGTAGAGGCGGTGATCGGAATCGCACTAATGGCATCCAAACTGTTGCGGGCAGACTCCGGTAGCGCCACGGTAATGTCCACCAGCTGCTGATCTGCCGGTACCTGGGCAACCCTGCGACCATTCAGGGCTGTTTCCACCACCTCGGAAATCTGAGCCATGGTCAAGCCATAGCTTGCTGCCGCTGCCCGGTCGTACTGAATCTGCACCTGACGGATGGGCAGTTGGGGCTCTAGCTGTAAGTCCACCAACCCTGCAATCGGTTCGATGGTGTCGCGTACCTGTTCACCAATGCGCCGCAGTTCTGCCAGGTCGGGGCCAAAGATTTTGATTGCGATCGCACTGCGGACCCCAGACAGCACCTCATCCATCCGGTGGGAGATGAACCCGCCGATATTAGGAGCAACGCCTGGCAGTTCCAGAAACGCTGCTCGCAGTTGTTTGATGGTGGCTTCCCGGTCTTTAAGCGCAGCGTCACTTAGTTCGATATCGACGTGGGCCATATTAACGCCAGCCCCATCAGCATCCCCTGGAGAACGACCGGCTCGCACCTGCACCCACTCATAGAGAGGATTATCCTGCAGCGAGTTGGCCAGGGCATGGCCCGCACCATTGGTGATATCCAAAGAAATGCCGGGAAACAGTACCATGGAGTTCACCAAAGATTTCTCCTGAAACTCCGGCAGAAAGACGCGCCCCAGGGAGGGGACGATCGCCGCTGATGCCACCAGAGCCGCCAGAGCCAGGGTGAGGATAAGCTGCGGTGCCCGTAGAGAAAATCTCAGCAGGGGACGATAAAGACGTTCAGCTAACCGCGATACAAACGTACCTGCGCGCGGCAGATTCTGATTTGCCAACAGCATGGCACAGAGGGCAGGCGATAGGGTCATTGCCACCAAAGTAGAGGCCAGAATTGAGAACAGATAGGCCAGCCCCATCGGCGCAAAGATGCGTCCTTCCACTCCAGTCAAACTAAAGATGGGAGCAAACACGACAACAATAATCACCGTGGAAAAAATCACCGCCAGTCGCACCTGCACTGAGGTCTCAAACACTACCTGGAAGGGATGTTTGGGATTACCCTGAGCCTGGTTGGTACGCAACCCGCGATAGCAGTTCTCCATATCCACGATGGCATCATCCACCACCGAACCAATGGCCACTACGAGCCCTCCCAGGGTCATGGTGTTGATGCCCAGACCAAAGGCATTCATAAACAGCAGACCCAGCAGCAGCGACAGGGGAATAGCGCTCAGGGTAATGATGGCTGTGCGCCAGTTCATCAAAAACAACAGCAGAATCACCGACACAATCACCACACCCTGCAGCAGGGAGCCGCTGACATTGCGAATGGCGGCATCAATAAAGTTGGCCTGCCGGAACGTGCGGGTGACCTGCACATCGGCAGGAAAGGTGAGCTGCAACGTGGCGATCGCAGCCTCGACGGCATTGGTCACCGTAGGCGTATCCACCTCCGGCTGCTTGTTGATCATCAGCACTACTGCAGGTTGACCGTTGAGACTGGCATCGCCTCGCTTCAGAGCGGCCCCAGTCTGCACCGTGGCCACATCCTGCAGCAAAATCGGCTGCCCATCCTGCACCTTCACCACCGATTGCTGCAAGTCTTGAATGGACTGGATCTGGCCGATGCCACGCACCAACAGTTCTTGTCCGCCACCAATCAGGAAACCCCCCGGTGCGTTGGCGTTGGCTCCGGCGGCGGCGATGGCCACCTCATTAAGAGACAGGTTGAGGGCAGCTAACTGCTCAGGATCAACCAGCACCTGTTCCTGCCGTTCGTCGCCGCCGTAAATTGTCACCTGAGAAACACCCGGCACCGAGAGTATCTGATTTTTCAGCGTCACATCCACCAGGCGGCGCAAATCAATCATTGAGGTTGGCCCCTGGCCATTAACGGTGAAGGCATACTGCAAAACTGTGCCCAACGGCGACACCAGCGGCGAGATTTCTGGTGGGTGAGCATTCTCTGGCAATTGAATCTGCTGCAGTCGTTGAGTGACGGCCTGTCGCGCCTGGTAGATGTCAGCATCCTGGTTAAACACCACACTGACCATCGATAGCCCCACCTTGGAGGACGATCTCACGGTGGTCACTCCCGGCAAACCATTCACCGTACTTTCAATGGGTACGGTAATCTGGGTTTCCACGGCTTCAGGGGCTAGGCCCACTGCTTCGACTTGAATATCGACCTGGGGTGGGGCAAAGGGCGGAAATACATCCAGTGGCATCTGGGTAACGCTAAAGACACCCCAGACGGTGATTGCGATCGCACCTGCCACGATCAACCACCGTTGAGCAATGGAATTTTTGAGAATTTGGTTCAGACCCGTATTCAGCATCGATCTAAACGCCTCCCTTCTGCTGACCACCCCGGCGGACAACAACAGCTCCAATGACGATGACGGCAACCGCGCCGATGGCGGCTAACAAGCCCATTGGTAAACTCGCCGCTGCTTCAGCAGTTTCTACCGGTGCCTGAGCCGCTGATTCCACTGCCCTAGATTCCACGACGGACTCTTCATTAGAGGCCGTTGCAACCGCCTCGGGAGCCTCGTCAGCGGTTTGGGTTTTTCTCGATTCGGCATAGAGAGACAGGCTGCCCTGGGTCACCAATTGCTCACCCACCGATAAGCCTTCGTCAATTTCAATCAGCTCCCCTTGGCTGGCCCCAGTGATCACATCCACCGGCTCGTAAAAATTCTCGTATTCCACAAACACCAGCTGCCGACCGTTGTCTGCCACCAGGGCAGACACTGGAATCATCACCGCACCGCTACCATCAGCGGCAGCCTCGATGGGACTCACCTGAATGCCAAACAGGGGATCGGTTTCTGCATTCACCTCCACTCGATTGACACCGCCTTCGGCCTGAAACTCATCCCCATGCCCTACATGGGCCAGGGCAGCAGGCGCACTGATCACCAAACTCATCGTCAGTAAAGCACTCAACAGAGGTAAGCGTTTCATCGATATCTCCTCACTGGATTTAACCGCTACAGTAAAAGCTCCAACAGAATGGCACAGGGCCGATGAAAACCAGATGAAATCGCCATGACTCCGGTAAAATCGGCTTCGTAGTCAAGGGTGTGGGTGCAATGCGCGTCCTACTAGTCGAAGACGAAGAAGATTTAGGCCTGGCAATCAAACAAGTGCTGATTGGGGAAAAGTACGTGGTGGACTGGGTCACCGACGGGGCTCAGGCCTGGCATTGTTTGGAGAGCCAGTGGGCCGACTACACCGTGGCCATCTTTGACTGGCTGTTGCCAGAACTCTCCGGGCTGGAGCTGTGCCAGCGATTGCGATCTCGCCAAAATCCGCTGCCGGTGCTGATGCTAACGGCTCTGGGGCAGCCGGAAAATCGCATTGCCGGACTGGATGCTGGGGCGGACGACTATTTGGTGAAACCCTTTGTCATGGCAGAACTGTTGGCGCGGTTGCGGGCCTTGCAGCGGCGCTCTCCTCAGTTAAAGCCGCCGCAGCTGACCGTCGGAGCCTTCACCCTGGATGATGCCAATACCCTGCTGCGAGTCAAACAGCCTGATCAACCTGACCAGGAGATTCTCCTCACCTTGAAGGAGTTTCAGGTGTTGGCCTATCTGATGGAACATTGCGATCGCATTATCCCCAGCAGCAAACTGCGTTCTCAATTGTGGGATATTGACGAAGAACCCATTAGCAATGTAGTAGCGGCCCAGATTCGCCTGCTGCGCCGCAAATTTGCTCGCTACGACTGTAACTGCCCTATCGAAACGGTGCCAGGGCAGGGATATCGCTTTCGGGTAGGTCATGAATAGTCAACAGCTTTTTCGTCGCAGCCGTCTGCAATTAGCCGCCTGGTATGCCCTGGTGATGGGGGGTATTTTGAGCCTATCAGGATTAGGGATGACCCATGTTCTGGTGCAGGCCAATTGGGTGGCGTTAGAGCGAGAAATTGAATCGATCGCAGGCACGCTGCACGACAGCCTGGAGCCGATGCTGCCCACCTCAGACGATCCGACTGAGGTATTGCAACAGATTTTTCCTGACCTCTGTATTGCGAATCAGCCCTGTGAAACCAATCCGTCGCTGATTCAACGTCATACCATCGGCATTAGCGATCGCACCACCTACTACATCCGTCTATTCGATAGCCAGGGCAACCTGCTGGCTTTTTCTCCCAACCAGCCGGAATCGTTCCCTGCCACCCTGAATCCCACTGCCTGGCAAACCCTGCAGCCCTTAGCAGGCAGCCGCTACCGCCAGTTCACCACGATCCTGCACAGTGCTGCCCACCCCCATACTGCCGGTGAGCCCTCCCATGAGCATCCCTCCTGGGGCTATCTGCAGGTGGGGCGCACCCTGGCCGCCTTTGATGCCGAACTACAGCGATTGCGGTGGATTCTCGGCGGTGGCTTTCCCCTGGCATTGGGACTGATCGCCGTTGCCAGCTGGTGGCTATCCGGGCTGGCGATGCAGCCGATTTACCAGTCTTACCAGCGACAGCAGCAATTTACTGCCAATGCTGCCCATGAGTTGCGATCGCCCCTGGCCAGTCTGCTTGCCACGGTGGAAGCCACCCTGCGGCTACCGTCTCAACAGGATGTGCCAGCGATGTTGCACACCGTAGAACGCCAGGGTCGCCGCCTCAGCCAACTGGTGGCCGACCTGCTGTTGCTCACTAGCCTGGAGCAGGATACTTCCCCTAAACCGCCGCAACCCTGCTGTCTCAACGACTTGATTGCAGATTTAACGGAAGAATTTTCGGAACTGGCGACGGTCTCAGACATTCACCTGAGCAACCACAGGCCGGACGCTGAAATTTACGTTTCGGGGTATGAATCTCAGCTGTACCGACTGGTCTCAAATTTAATCGCCAACGCCATTCAGTACACCCCCACCGGAGGGGCTGTGGTGGTGAACTTGCAAGCGCAAGATCGAAAAGCCCTGATCACTATTAAAGATACGGGGATTGGCATTCCTGCTGCTGCACACCGCCAGATCTTTGAACGATTTTACCGAGTAGATTGCGATCGCTCCCGCAAGACGGGGAGCACGGGCTTAGGATTAGCCATTGCTAAGGCGATCGCCCAACGACATCAAGGCCATCTGACGCTGCAAAGCGAGATGGGTCGCGGTAGTTTGTTTACAGTTTCTCTTCCCCGTATTCATAGCTGAGGGCTAGCTACAGCTATACCGCCTCAGCTATTAGCTTCGACACTGTACTAGTTGATCTCCCTGAGATTATAACAACTTCAACACGGGCACTCTCAGAGAGTGCTGTTGCTGATGTCAAGGATGAACCGATCTGTAAAACCCGCTGTATAAGCATTTTTCAGATTCAATTACCCTGAGCAGCAGCACCCAAAGAATAATCTCTCCTCAAATCGCCATGGGTAAGCAATGTCAAACTCTTTCCTAAAAACTCCTTCTCGGCAATTAAAGCTTCCAGGCATTTTAGGTGGGTTGGGTCCATTAGCCCACATTGAGTTCGAACAGCGCTTGTTACATCAAAGTACACGTCGGGGAGCACAGTACGATCAAGATCATCCCGACTGGATCGTTCTCAGTGCTGCATCAACGCCAGATCGCACCAAAAGTCTGATGGGCACGGGGCTAGACTGCATGCCGTACCTGATAGATAGTGCTCATCAGCTAGAAACGATGGGAGCTGACTTTTTAGTGGTGACCTGTAACACCGCCCATAGTTTTTACCATGCGGTGCAGGCACAGTTGGATATTCCCTGGCTGCATATGATGGATGCCACAGTGAAATATATTGCTGAGAATTTTCCAACGGTGCAACAAGTCGGTGTTTTGGCGACAGATGGCACATTGCGATCGCAACTCTATAGGACAAGTCTCGTTCAGTATGGTATTTCCCCTATTTTGCCGCCCCTGGGATCTCCTATCCAGAAACGCATAATGGAGTCGATTTATTCCCCCGATTGGGGTATTAAAGCTACGGGTGCTAGGGTTTCAGACATTGCTCTAATCGAGCTAATTGTTGCCTCGCGCTGGTTAGCAGAGCAGGGTGCAGAGCTGATCATCGCCGGATGTACCGAGATATCCATTGGCCTCGCCCGACTCAGTCAGCTACCCATTCATTGGATCGACCCCCTAGACGTGATGGCTAATCTGACCCTTGACCTGACCTATGGTCTTGCACTCAACCACGTGCCAGTTTAAAAGTCTCCTCATGATTAAGTTTTTGTTGCCACGGCCATACTACTGGTTATCTCGCACTCTTTTTACAACTGTTCTCATTCTCAGCTGCAGTTTATTACAAGTAATCGGCCTGAGTCATCCGGCTTTGGCCAGTTCGCTAGGTTTGGGCAGCGAAAGAGCACTGGTTGAACAACTACAAACTCAGTTGAGATCCATAGGCTATGTAGACCTGGATGTTACTGGAGTCTATGATGAACTCACCCGCCAGGCCATCCAGAATTTCCAACAAGATAGCGGCCTATCTGTCGATGGTATAGCGGGTGCCGAGACCCATCGTCAGCTGGCTGAAAAGTCTGCTTTCAATGCTCCCCGCACGGCCATGCCTCCCGACATTCAGCGAGTTCTCGACCGCGGTAAGCTGATTGTTGCTTTATTGGGTACTGACAATCCTCCCTTTTTTACAGAGGAGATCAATACTAGCGATTCTGTTGGTCTCGATATCAAAATTGCCCAGGGCTTAGCCGATGCCCTGGGTGTAAATTTAGAATTTAATCGCTCAGCACACACCTTTGATGACGTGGTGGATAAAGTTTATGGGCTAGAGGCCGATATTGCCATTTCTAAGTTGAGCCGTACCCTCAGCCGTGCCCAACGTGTACGTTTCTCTCAGCCCTATGTCACTATGCGCCAAGGATTACTGATGAACCGTTTGCAATTAGCAAAACAAAGTGAAGGTAACCAGATCATTGAGGCTATCCGTAACTTCAACGGCAATGTTGGCGTCATCCAGGGGTCCTCCTACGTAGGTTTTATCAAACAAAAATTTCCACAAGCAACAATTCAGGAATATCCTATCTGGGATGACATTGTTGAAGCCGTGGTTAATGGTGAAATTCAAGCGGCGTATCGAGATGAGCTGGAAGTAAAAAAAGTAATCTTCAAAAATCCAGATGCTGCCTTGAGATTACAAACCATTGCCCTCAACGACACCCAAGACCAAATTGCCATGGCTTTGCCCTGGGATAGCCAAAATTTACAAGCATTCGTGAATCAGTATTTAGACACGTTTAACCTGAGTTTCACCGCTGATGACGTGCTAGATGAGTACGCGGCCTACCTACAGAAGTAACGAGTATGACCATCAATCCGACTACAAAACAACAGCGCCTTAGCTTGCATACTCCTGCCATTGGGTGGCTGCGGAGTCCCTGGGCAATTTTAATCAGCGTTGTACTAGCTATCTACATCGGCACAGCCCATAAAGATATGGCTGTTTTGCTAGCTCCCTTAGGTAGCTTTTATTTGGGTTTGCTCAAAATGTGTGTGTTGCCAATTCTACTTGCCGCCATAACCACCAGTATTGGGCGGCTAATGCGCAGTAGCGATGCGGCCCTATATATCAAACGCATCTTAGTGGTGTTTCCTGTGGGGCTGGTGGCAGCCAGTGGCTTAACTGTCTTGATCGCCACAATTGCTGGGCCTGGCCGCAATCTATCGACCAAGACATTAAAATCTTTGGGTGTGCTGGTTAACAACTCGGGCATCGATTTAGAAATGACCCTGACGGGACCACTGCCGGAGAAAGCAAGCCAAGGTATGGAGACATTTTTAATTGGTCTGGTGCCTGATAATATTTTTAATGCTTTGAGTCAAGGAGACACCCTCAAGGTGCTCATGTTTTCTATTATCGTGGGGGTTTCATTGGGGCTGATTCGCGATCGCGTTACCGAACCCTGTTTCGATATTCTAGAAGCTATATATCGCACTTTTAATCAACTGATCGACTGGTTAACGATTGTTCTACCTATCGGTTTATTTAGTCTTCTCGCCTATCAACTCTCTCAGCAAGGCTTAGATGTAATGCTATCGATGATTAATTTTGTCATCGCTGCACTGATTACGTCTTTCGTCATATATGTGTTCAGTACATTAGTGGTTTGGAAACAGTCAAAAGTTTCTTTGTTAAAGGTACTGGCAGCATTGCGAGAGCCTAGCATTTTAGCCTTAGCCACCTCTAGCAGCCTGGCCTGTTTACCGTCCTCCATTGCCCAACTGAGCGATGCTTTAAACTTTAATCGTCAGACTGTCAATTTAGTGACCCCCCTATCGATTACAATTTGTCGATTTGGCTCTGTGATTTATTTTGCTCTAGGATCTGTATTTGTGATGCAGCTGTATGATAAGCCAGTAGGGCTAAACAATATACTGATTGTAATTGTTGGCTCTATCTTTGCAGGTATGGCTACCGCTGGTGTGACTGGTATTCTCACATTAACCATGTTAGGTATTGTGTTAGAACCATTGCAGTTACCCCTTGAAGCTGTATTGGTACTATTTATTGCTATTGATCCAATGATGGACCCATTGCGCACCCTGGGCATTGTTCATACTGGCATCGCAGCGACCTCCGTTATTGCCGACATCGAAAATACCTAAGAGAAGAGATCAACAAACTTTCAATTATTTTACGATTGTTTGAGGCGCAGTAATGTGCCTTTTTTCTGATTGTCTCGATGGGCTTTACACACTGGCTGAGCATTTTTCAATAGTATTTCTAACTTTTGTTGTTCGAGCCATAGGTTAGCTTCTATGTAAATCTCTGGTTGCTCAGAGCACAAAAGATACTACTTATCAATCAGCCCACTTAAATTCAACATATATTTAGAAATGTTATGTTGCCGATTCTGGGAATGCCTTTATCTGTCAAGCCTTCCAATAGAAAAGGTTTGACAGATCGGTGCATCTTCGAGATCAAGAACAGTCAATTTTTCTTGTTATTATTTTTGGGTGTTGGGAAATCTAATTTTGAAGCGTTCAAAGTCTTCTTTTCCCTATCGCTTCTATTGAAACAGTTTGAGTATTAAGGCGTTATTCCAAGCCTGGGAAAAGGAGTATGGAGAGCGAAGCAGAGGGGCTCTTTTTCTGGCACAGCTCTCCAATTTTCTTAGAATCAATCATGTTCACAGTGGGATTAAATCATTGAAAAAGATTCTTATTATTCTTTCGGAATGGGGCTATTGGGGTGAAGAACTGATCGGTCCCTTGGAAATGTTTGACAAGGCTGGCTATGAAGTGACGTTTGCCACACCCAATGGCAAAAGACCCGTCGCTCTCCCCCCCAGCATGGATCCGGACTACATTGATCCACCGTTAGGTAGAAGTGTGACCTCTCCAGAAGTTGCAGCTAAAGTTAAAGAGATCGATCAATCTCCTCGACTAAACTATCCTCTTAATATTGCTGAAATCTTGCCTGAAATGCCTTATTTCAGCTCGCCGAGTCTGATTAGGGATTTGGAAGCCTACTATGCTCAAGTTGCCAAAGTCGAGAGAGAGTATCTGACACAATACGATGCCCTCTTAATTGTTGGCGGTAGTGGTCCCATCGTCGATCTCGCTAACAATCAGCGAATTCACGATATTATTCTTAGCTTTTACCGCATGAACAAGCCCATTGGTGCAGAGTGTTACGGTGTCACTTGTTTGGCCTTTGCCCGTGAGCTAGAAAACCGTAAGAGTCTGATTTGGGGCAAGCATGTTACCGGTCACTGTAAAGAATATGACTATCATGACGGCACTGGCTTTATGGGTACAGACTTCAATATGGGGCCACCCCCCTACCCCTTAGAGTACATTCTCCGCGATGCTACAGGTCCTGAGGGTTCTTACATTGGCAATTTTGGCAAAGAGACCTCTGTGATTGTGGACTATCCCTTTATTACGGGACGTTCTACACCAGATTCTTATCTCACTGGGGAGAAAATGGTTGAAGTGCTAGAGAATGGTTTAGAGCGTTACGGTTGGTAGAGAATAGAGCTATAAGCAACAGCCTGACTCTTGTAGGGTGCATGTAGAGGCATAGCACGCTATGCCTCTACCCTGCCCTATCAAAGCTTTAACCATAAAAATCTCTTTTGATAGCTGTTAGTTTTTTTGACAGAAATTAATCATGACAGGAAAAACCGGTCATTACGCGATTCTAGAACAGTTTCTCGCGGATGGTGTGGAATATATTTTTGGCAATCCTGGCACCGTTGAGCAAGGGCTAATTGATGCCCTCGCCGACTATCCTCAGCTTAAATACGTGCTCACGCTGCAGGAGAGCGTGGCGCTGATGACTGCTGACGGCTATGCCCGTGCCACTCAAAAGCCAACCGTAGTACAAATTCACAGTGCTCCGGGTCTGGGTAATGCCGTGGGCGCCATGTATCAAGCTATGCGTGGCCATGCGCCCTTGGTGGTAATCGGCGGTGATGCGGGGATCAAGTATCAGGCGCTGGATGCCCAAATGGCAGCGGATTTAGTTGCGATCGCAGAGCCTGTGACCAAGTGGTCCACCATGGTCTCTGACGCCTCCTCTTTGCTTAGAGTATTGCGTCGCGCCATCAAAATCGCATCAACACCACCCATGGGGCCTGTGTACGTTTGTCTGCCCCAAGACATCTTAAATGAGATAGCCGTAGAGCCGGTAAGGCCAACATCCTTACCTTCTACCCGAGTAGCGCCCGATGCCGAAACCGTGCAAGCCATGGCTGAGCTGTTGGTGAAGGCGACGGCACCCATGATCTATATAGGAGATGGCATCGCTTACGCCAGTGCACAGGAAGAGTTAACCAGAGTTGCTGAACTGCTCGGCGCAGAAGTCAGAGATGTGGACTCTGGTGAACTGAATATGGACACCACCCATCCCCTGTACCAGGGCTCTACGGGCCATATGTTTGGTAGTAGTAGCTTGTCAACTCTCCAGCGTGGTGACGTTAATCTCGTTTGCGGCACGTATTTGTTGCCCGAAGTTTTTCCAGAGGTCGGCGATATCTTTGCACCTGATGCCAAGGTGTTACATATTGACCTGAATGCTTATGAGATTGCGAAAAACCATCCCGTTGATTTAGGTGTGGTGTGTGACCCGAAGATGACACTGGCACTATTAGCAGATGTTATCCCAACCCTACAAACAGACGCACAGCGGTTACAAGCGATTGAACGGAAGCAAGCGCTCGCAGCGGCAAAAGATGAGCAACGACAACAGGCCTTGGCTGATGATCTCGCAGCTAATCCTGATGTGCTCCACTTCTCCAGCTTTATGCAGGCGTTTGCAGAGCAGCTACCGACAGATACGGTTGTCTTTGATGAAGCGTTAACCTCTTCTCCAATGCTCACCCGATATTTACCTCCTCGCCAGACAGGTCATTATTTTGTTACCCGAGGTGGTTCTCTCGGGGTGGGGATTCCGGGGGCTATTGGACTTAAACTAGCCAATCCTGATAAGACTGTTGTGGGCTTTACCGGTGACGGTGGTAGTATGTATACTATACAAGCCCTGTGGACTGCTGCTCGCTACAATATAGATGCCAAATTTGTCATCTGTAACAATCGCTCCTATAAGCTGCTTCAACTCAATATTGAACAGTTCTGGAAAGAAGAGTCTATTCCTGCTCACACCTTTCCCCTGAGCTTTGACTTATCTTATCCAGCGATCCAATTTAGCGAGATGGCACGTTCTATGGGCGTTGAAGCGATCCGAGTAGAGAAGTCCGAAGAGATTGAGCCCGCCATAAAAAAGGCCCTTGCCCATCAAGGTCCGTTTTTACTAGATGTGGTCATTGAAGGTAATCTTCAGCCAGAAGCGATCGCAGCGCTCAGTCGTTCATCTGAGCTGTAATTCGACCTTTAGACATCAAGGCTTTCTCTCATCTAGAAAAGCATCAGAAGTATGCTTCTCATTGTTTACTTTTTACCTATTCTTAAACCATGGCAATTACTGCACTAGAATCCCTTTCGCTGACTGAAGTCCGCGAGTTTGCCGAGGCCTGGTATCGTAAGCTTGATATCCATGAGCCGTTGGCTAACTATAAGCCATTGCTAGCTGATGAAGATTTAAAAATGATCTTCCCTGAAGTCACTGTCGAAGGCTTTGCAGGCTTTGCAGGCTGGTACGACAAGGTGATCAATCTCTTCTTTGACGAGGTGCATACGGTCAAAGATGTTAAGCTCATGAGCCAAACCGATAAAGTTGCCACCTATCAAGTGGTGGTAACCTGGGAAGCTAGCCTATGGAATGCACCTGAGCCAAATAGCCAGAGAATTGTTCTCGATGCCTACCAAACCTGGCAGGTGCGTCGCTCTGAGGAGACTCTAAAGCCGCTGATCGTCACCTACACTGTTGATGAGTTAGTTTACGCTGAGGGCTCAGCCAAGCTCTAGTTACTGTCAGCGTCTTTACTGAGAGAGTGAAGACGCTGCTTTCCATCTATTTTATGTTGTCTTCTTAGAGAGTCCTATGGTCAGTGTCCTAAAGGATCTTCGTCGTATCCTTAATACCGATATCGTCGATTTAATTCATCCTCATCAAGAGAATTCTGTTGAAGCAAAAAAAGCGATCGCACATCGCTATTACCAAGAGATTCTCAATGAAGCTAGGCTTGAGGTCATTGATGAACTGATGAGTTCAGATTTCATGTTCACCATTCCTACCCATCCAGACCCCTATTATGGTCCCGATGGCTTTAAGGATTTGGTCACAATGCTCCACGGAGCTTTCCCTGATGTCCATTTGAAGGTGCAGCATCTGCTTGTAGATGGTGATACCGTAGTTGGTCATTGGATGGGTAGTGGCACCCATGTCGGTGGGCCATTGCACACGGTCAAAGGAGATATTCCTGCCAGTGGTAAAAGATTTGTAATTGACGGTGTGAGCTGGCTAAAGATTGTTGATGGTAAGATTGTTGAGTCTTTAGCCAATGAGGATACGTTAGGTTTGATGCAGCAGATTGGAGTGATTCCTGCTGCTCCTTCCACCACTTCGCCTGAGGCGAGCAAAGCTCGTTCTCGTCAATTTTTTGAAGAGATTATTGCGGGCGGACACATCGACCAAATTGCAGAGCTTGTTACCCCTGACTTTATTTTACATCTGCCTGCACTGCCCACACCTGTTCGAGGGCAGGCTGGACTGGAGCGCTTTGTTACCACAATGCGCACAGCGTTTCCCGACATTCGCTACACCCTAGAACGAGAAATGTGTGATAACACCATGACTGCACTAAGGTGGCATATGACGGGGACTCACAGAGGCCCATTTCGCGGTATTCCAGCGAGTGGCAACACGGTAACTATGCAAGGAGTAAGCCTCTTTCGTTTAGAAGAAGGCCAAATTGCAGAAATTTGGATTAACGAGAATGACTTGGGCTTATTGGAGCAGCTAACATCAGCTCCACCAGAACCTGCAGCTGTTTAAAGCGCACAGTCAAGACCATAGCGACTAAGTAGCGACTGAGTAGCGACTGAGTAGATGGTCTCAATTAGCTACAAGATATTCAGACCTCCTGCTGTCCCCCAATCTTGGGAAAAACCAAACTCAAAGCCTCCAATCCTGGGGGCTTGGGGGCAGACCCTAGGAAGTTAAACAGGTTATTCAAATCTTACAAAGAGTTGAGTTTACCTACTTATCGCCACAATCAATACCAAAGGAGACTTGAACCATGAACATTCGACTATTTAAATCATTTTCAGTACTGCTGATACTAGCAATTGCTGGCTGTACTGGTGGGGTTGCTGTCGCGCCTAATCCAACAACAGCTGAGACGACTGCAGCCTCTGTAGAGGCGGCTTCAGAAAAAAACTGTAGCACTATTGAAGAAAGCCCTGGCGTTCCTTTTCCTTGCGTAGGAGGGACACTTTCTTTAGAAGAACTAGAGATCAACAAAGGATTGGTTCACGAATTTTTTGTGACAGCTTGGGAGAACAACGACTTTGCACTGATTGATGAAAAGATTCCGGCTGATGCTAAGGATTATTCTCCCCTGGGGTCAGGGGTCGGGCCTGAGAGTTTCAAAGGCATTATTGGCATGTTCCATGAGGCCATGGATGGCATTACAGCTGAAGGCAGTGAAATGGCTGAAGGTGATTTGGTGACCCATTTCTGGAAGATTTCTGGCACCCACAGTAAAGGCACAATTTTTGGGGTGCCACCCACTAACAAAGACTTGGTATTAACGGGAACAACAACAGTGCGCGTTAAAGATGGCAAGATTGTGGCTCGCTGGTCTCAGTTGGATATGTTTGGCTTTATGCAACAACTGGGCGTGATTCCTCCCATCGGTGGTGGAGAAACTCCGTCAGGACAGTAAGGAATTAGCCAATATTCGTTTGTTGATTGATGCAGTGGCTTTTTTCTATGTTCCATTTACTGTTTGTATCTAGTCGCTGGTCACTGATTTTGGTTGCTACTTTACTGGCTTGGACCAGTGTGGTTACACAGAGAGTTCAGGCATCGCCGTTGGTAGAGTCATCGATAGAAGATGAGATTGACCTGCAGCGAGTCGAACTTCAGCCATCAGCATCTGAAATATCAGTGCCTGGGCCATCAGACCTGCTTTTGCAGGAGGAAGAGACATCTCTTCAGGCGGAGGATTCGCAGCCTGAGCCATCGGCCTTGACAGCAGATCTGTTAACGGAGTCTCCGATAGAGAAGATATCTTTCCAGGCAGAGGATTTGCAGCTTGAGCCGTCACCCTCAATGTCGACAGCAGATCTGCCAGCGGAGTCTTCTGAACCGGAAGAATCAGGATTGGCCGCTGGTGCACCCAGACCATCTGTGCGATCGCGCGCGCTTAATCTGGGTGCCCTACGGGCTCTAAAGAAGCCACTGACTGAGAGAGTGCTAGATACAGGGTTGAGCGCGCCCTTACGTCAACGCCCAGACAATCCAACATTTTGGACTCGGGACTTTTTGACGGGCGACTGGAACGGCTGGCGTGATCGGCTCTATGAGCAAGGGATAGATCTGTATGCTCTACAGATTGTTGATACCTATGTGCAGCCCACAGGTGGACTCTCACAAAGTTCTACGGTCAACAGCCTCACGCTAGTCGGCACCGATTTACACACCGATCGATTAGGATGGTGGCCTAACGGGCAAATTCATGTGACCGCTGCCCTAATAGAAACCGAGAGTTTAGCACGGGATTCTATTGGTGCATTGAATTCTACCTACTTCAACGATGCACCCACTAACGGCGCTCGATTATTTGAAGTGTGGTACGGACAAAAGTTCGACAACAACAAAGGTGAGGTTAGGGTAGGGACACAATACCCCTTTGTACGCATTGCGTCCAATCAACCCTCGTCCATGTTCTCCAACACGGCATTTGACTATCCCCATTTCCTGGGGACGACTCCTGCCCTGGGGATGAGCGTACCCTATGCCGCCGCCCCCTTCGGCATACAGCTCAGCTACAGCTTTACGCCTGAAATCTTCTTTATTGGTCAGCTAAGCGACGGGTTTCAAGATCCCAGTGGGGGCATTGAAAACTATCGAAATCTCAGCATTGGCCTCAGTGCTCAAGAAGGTATGGAAGGCATTTTAGAGCTAAGCTACAAACCCAACCAACGGCCTGGTTCGACAGGATTGCCTGGTAATTATAAAGCTGGCATACAGTTTCATACCGGTCGATTCAACGTGAATAACACGGCTAATTCGAATACTACCCAGTGGGGAAATGGAGCGATTTATGCCATGGGAGACCAGATGTTGTATGCTGAGCCAGGCTCCCGCACCCAGGGGCTCACCGGCTTCTTAAAAACTGTTTTTACCCCCTATGAAGACATCAATATGGTGGAGTTTCATGCGGCGGGCGGACTGACCTATGAGGGGCTGATTCCCAATCGCGATCGCGATGTTCTTGGGCTGGCGGTCGCCTATACCAAAATCAGCGAAGGATTACGGGATGCTGACCGCATTGCGGGTACTAGTGTTCGAGACGCAGAAACCGTCGCGGAACTAATTTACAGCGCTGATATTGCCCCGTGGTGGAATGTGATTGGTAGCGTTCAATACATTATTAACCCCGGTGGGTATCGCGATCGCGACGATGCCTTGGTATTTGGCATCAGCAATCGTTTCTCCTTCTAGGATTCGAGACGCCATCTCTCCAACGTTGTTTTTTCATATTCACTCAGGAATGAAGATTTAATTAGGCTCTATTGCCTGACCTACAGTTGTTCCATGGAACGACTCTTCGAACAAGATCTGACAAAATCTATATCCCTTATCTTCAAATAGCAAAGCTATGATTCTAATTACTGGCGCAACTGGCACCAATGGCCAGGAAATCGTTAAACAGCTGGCTGAACAAGGTGTTACTGTTCGGGCCATGGTTCGTAATCTCGCCAAAGGAGAGCCGCTAAAAGCGTTTAATGTAGAACTTGTTGAAGGCGATTTTTCAAATCCCGCATCACTTGACGCGGCCCTAAAAGGCGTAGACAAAGCGCTCATGCTACCGCCGATTGCCCCCAATGCCGTAGAGCTGCAGCGCAACTTTATCGAAGCTGCCAAAAGAGCCGGTACGGCCTACATTGTCAAATTCTCTGCCATTGGCGCAGATCCAAATTCGCCCATGCGCTTGGGGCGCTGGCATGGCGATGCCGAGCAGCTGTTAGCGGACTCTGGTATTGCCTATTGCACCCTGCGGCCCAATGGCTTTATGCAAAACTTCTTCGCCTTTGCCCCGTTGATTGCTAACCAGGGTCTTTTTGCACAACCAGGTGGCCAGTCCTCTATCAGTCATATCGACGTTCGCGACATTAGTGAAGCCATTGTACAAACACTGTTAAACGAAACCGTTCACGCGGGTAAAGCCTATACCCTCACAGGTCCAGAATCTCTCTCGTTTGACCAAGTGGCCGCCAACTTTTCTCAAGTCTTGGGTCACACAGTTCAATATATTGACCAGGCACCAGAAGAATTTAAAGCCAATATGCTGGCCTGGGGACAGCCGGAGTGGTTAGCCGATACCTTTAACGAGATGTTTGCCCTTTACCGTACGGGCTGGGGAGCAGAAGTAACCGAGGATTTCACCACGATCACAGGCCATGCTCCCCGCTCTTTTGAGCAGTTTATTCAAGACAATCGTCAGGCCTTTATGCCTGAAGCAGCACCTGCAGCAGTATAAATCGCAATCTGAATAATATCTCCTATGTCATATGATTTCATAATTGTCGGCGCAGGGTCGGCAGGCTGTGTTTTGGCGAACCGGCTCTCTGAAAACCCGGACATCAAAGTACTCGTGATCGAAGCGGGTAGTCGTCAAGTGCCTGAAAATGTCCATCTCCCAGCAATGTGGCCCTTTCTTTGGCATACCCCCGTTGATTGGGACTATCAGAGCATTCCGCAACCGTCCTTAGGGGGACGCCAAACCCACGAACCGAGAGGCAAGATTATCGGTGGCAGCAGTGCCCTCAATCTGATGATCTACATTCGCGGTCACCAAGCGGACTATGCCAACTGGGTGAATCAGGGGGCGACTGGCTGGGGGTATGACGACCTGATGCCCTACTTTCAAAAGGTAGAAAACCAAGAAGACAATACCAGCCCTTGGGCCGGACATAGTGGCCCTTTTGCTGTTACAAGCGCTCGACTTCACGATCCTAATCCCACATCAAAAGTCTTTTTAGAAGCTTGTCAAGAACTGGGCTATCCTGCAACTGAAGACTTTAATGGTCCCCAGATGGAAGGAGCTGGTTGGCACCATCTCAACATTAAAGATGGCAAACGACAGACAGTGGCGCAGGCCTATCTGTTGCCTGTGTTAGCTCGCCCTAATTTAACCGTAATTACCGAAGCTGTTGTTTCTCAGCTACGGTTTGATCAAAAACGTTGCACCGGGGTGGAGTATATTACAGACGGGCAGCAACAAACGGCCCAGGCCGATCGAGAGGTGATTCTCAGTGCAGGTGCGATTGAGTCTCCTAAGTTGCTGATGCTCTCTGGTGTGGGGCATGCCCAGCAGTTAGCGCCTTTGGGAATTCCCCTGGTGGTTGACTTGCCTGGTGTTGGTGAAAACTTTCACAACCATGTCCTCACGGGCATTATTGGCAAGACTAACCAGGCTGTGCCCGCTCCCAAACAAAACATGTCTGAAAGCTGTCTGTTTACCAAATCAGATCCGTCTTTAGCAGCCCCTGATCTGCAGCTTAGCTTTGTTCATGTGCCCTTTGATATCATCATTGGTCAGGCCAATCCCGATTCAGTCAGTGTTATTCCTGGCGTAACTCAGCCCAAGTCACGGGGGTGGTTGCGGTTAGCTAGCAATGATCCGTTGGCAGCTCCATTGATTAATCCGAACTACCTAGCTGAGCGGGAAGATGTAGAGCGGCTGATGCAAGCAGTGCGTATTGGTCAAGAGATTTTATTCAACACCGAGGCATTTGCTGCTTGGGGCACTGAAGAGTTGTTGCCTGGACCTGATGTGCAAACAGATGAACAGTTAGAAGCATTTGTTCGACAGCGAGCAGAGACTTATCATCATCAGTGCGGTTCTTGCAAATTGGGCATCGACGACCTCTCGGTGGTGGATTTAGAGCTCCGGGTGCGTGAGGTTGAAAATCTGCGGGTGGTAGACGCTAGTGTGATACCAGCAGTGCCTTCTGGAAACTGCCATGCCGCTGTGTTAGCGATCGCCGAAAAAGCAGCTGATTTGATCAAGACATCTCATGGTCTGGAGCGATCGCTAACGGCTGTTTGATCGACATCTTTTCAGACACCGAATCTGACAATACTCCATTATCAATACTCTATCTACAAGGAGACTCTCCATGAAAAACGTCCCCGATAGCCCGCTGGGGCTGATGTATGCAGAGCACATTAACCTTATCCTCAAAAAAGATATTAAGGGTCTGTTGAATCAGTACACTGAGGATGCTGTTTTGATTAGTTCTTTTCTAAAAAAGCCCATTTATTATCGTGGTCATCAACAGCTTGAAGAGCATTTCCAAGGTATTTTGGGTATTCAAGGTTTAGAGACGGAGATTGCCTTTTGGGCTGAGACAGAAGATCCGACAACGCTGATGATTGTAGAAGCCATCACGATGACTACTGACGAGGGTGAGGCAAAAATGCGCTTTGCCGATAGCTGGGTGCTGCGCGATGGCAAAATTGCCATTCACTTTGCGGGTATGACTCAATATCCTGATGGGTCTGTTGCGTAACTCCAGTTCAGAAAGTTGAATTCAACCCAGCTTTCTGGCGACTTTTCATTTATATTCCTGTGATTGGAGAACATTTTCTTATGTCTAATACCAACCTCGATGTCGCACTTAAGTTTTACGAAGTCTACAACACCCACAATCTCGACTTGCTGGACGAGATTCTGAGCGCTAACTACGTTGGCCATGTCAATGCTCATGATATTAAAGGGGCTGAAGCTGCCAAAGGGTTTATCGGTGGCTTTATTCAGGGGATTCCCGATGCCAACTACAAAGTGGTAGAAACCCTCGTTACTGAAAACAAGGTGATTACGCGCTGGGTCTGCACCGGGACTCAAACTGGCAACTTCTTTGGTTCTGAGCCCACTGGCAAAGCCATTGATGTGAACGGCATCACTATCTTTGAAGTTATTGATGGCAAAATCAACCAGCTCTGGAATAACTGGGATCAGTTCACACTTGTTCAGCAATTAAAAGCGTAAATGCCATTGCTGATTTAGAGGATGAACCGAGCTGTTAGAGGTGTCATATATCAGCATCTTTCAGAGAAAAACATGGTTCGGATCAGCAACGCCGCGTAAATTCCACCGCCTTTATCGAAATTCTATGAACCTCAAAGATAAAAAGATCGGTATTCTGATCGAGAGTGACTTCTACGAACATGAGATTTGGTATTACAACTATCGCTTTGCTGAAGAAGGCGCTGATGTACACTTTCTCTCCCGTTTATGGGGTCAGCCTGCGATTACGTTTACCGGTCACGAATACAAAGCGCCCTTCACCTGTTCTGAAAGCTTTGAGAACATGAGTGATGACGATTTAAAAAGCTACGATGCAATTATTGTGCCATCAGCGATGGTCAGCGATCGCCTGCGCTATAGCGAAGATCCTCGTCAGCTTTCGCCTGCGGTTAAATTTATCCAACGGGCCTTCGCCGAAACCGGCATTCTCAAAGGCATTATTTGTCATGGCATGTGGCTATTATCACCGACTGCTGAACTTGTGCGCGGTCGCCGGGTGACCTGTCACAACAACCTCTATGGTGATGTCAAAAACATGGGGGCGATTTATATCGATTTAGATGTTGTTCATGATGGCGACTTAATTACTGGTCGTAGCGGAGCTCACTGTCATCTCTTTGCAAAAGAGATTATTAGTCTGTTGGCCAATGCCAAGCAATATCGTAAACAACGTCAAATTTATGCTGTTGCCTAGAGGGGATCATTGATGAACGTTATGCAAATTTTTTCACAGGTGGCGATTACCTGTGAAGATGCGATCGCAACCGAAAAATTCTACACCCAATATTTTGGCTTTCGCCGTGCCCGCGTTGCCGAACTACCCGATGGTGCTCAAATTGTCTTTCTTAAAATGGGTGACAGTGCCTTTTATCTGGAACTGTTTCAAGCGACAGAAGACTCCCCGGTACCTGCTGCCACGAATGATGGCCCTCAGTATCCTGGCGTTCGTCATTTGGCCTTCAAAGTTGCCAGCGTTGATGCCAAGCTGGTCGAACTGGGTGGCGCAGCCGACGTGACCCTTGGCCCACTCAACTTTGACGACTATATCCCTGGATGGAGAACAGTCTGGATTGCCGATCCTGACGGACGTATTATTGAGCTTAGCGAAGGTTTCACCGATCAAGAGAATCCCCCTCAGCTCGCAGCTTAAGTATCGAGGATCAAATAGATGGCTTCGCCATTGACCTAAATGCCTGTAAAACAAGGCATAGCCATCAATATCTTGGCAGTTATAAAATCCTCGATCCTAATGATTGTCTTGTAAACCCATATGCTATTCCCACTATGCAAACATTTGCCTATCCCTTGTCTGATCTGATCGCCGGTTATGTGACCTATTTTGACGCTGAGCATGATGTCTTTGGTTTAAAGACCTCTGATGGTAGAGAATATGATGTTCTCCTGGGCGATATGACCTATGCAAAAGTCGTCCAAAATCTGGATGACGCCTACCTCGATGCCACTGGTAGTATGCGGGAGCAGCTGACACCGGGTTGTCAGTTGTTTACCTACGGCGTCTTTTATCCTGATTCTCCTAAGTTCGAGGCCAAGCAAATTGTCTTCTTAGGTCGCAGTGCTGAAGACTATAGTTTTGAAAAGCAAAACTGGTGGATTGATCAGGTGCGATCGCTCGCTAACTTCTATCTTAAAGCACAGTTTGGCGATGAGTCTGTCGACTATCGTAACTATCGCACCACGCTCAACCTCTCTGGAGTCAAGTCCACCACTAACTATCGCCAAGAAACCGACACGATCTCTCGCCTAGTGTACGGATTTGCAACCGCCTTTATGATGACTGGGGAAGACAAATTCCTCGAAGCTGCTGAAAAGGGCACTGAGTATTTGCGCGAGCACATGCGATTTGTGGACCAGGATGAAGACATCGTTTACTGGTACCACGGCATTGATGTACAGGGCGATCGCGAACAAAAAATCTTTGCCTCTGAATTCGGTGACGACTACGACGCCATCCCCGCATACGAGCAAATTTATGCCCTGGCTGGCCCTACCCAAACCTATCGTGTCACAGGCGATCCTCGCATTCTTGACGATGCTGAGAAGACCATCAGCCTGTTTGATAAGTTCTTCTTAGATAAAACTCAGCACGGTGGTTACTTCTCTCACCTGGACCCTTTCACACTCGATCCTCGTAGTGAATCTCTTGGCCCTAACAAAGCCAAGAAAAACTGGAACTCCGTGGGTGATCACGCGCCCGCTTATCTGGTCAATCTCTTTTTGGCCACCGGTCGCCAGGAGTATGCCGATATGCTGGAATATACTTTTGACACCATTGAAGCCCGGATGCCCGACTTTGAAGAAAGTCCCTTTGTGCAAGAGCGCTTCTTTGAAGACTGGTCAAAGGATCAAACCTATGGCTGGCAACAAAATCGCGCGGTGGTTGGTCACAACCTCAAAATCGCGTGGAACCTGATGCGTATGCAGAGCCTCAAGGCTAAAGATAAGTATGTGGACTTGGCTGAAAAGCTGGCTCAAACAATGCCCTCCGTCGGTAGCGACCAGCAGCGCGGTGGTTGGTACGATGTCGTTGAGCGAGTTGTCCCCCTTGGTCAAAAATTTCATCGGGTGGTGTGGCACGATCGCAAAGCCTGGTGGCAACAGGAGCAAGCCATCCTAGCCTACCTGATTTTGGCAGGCTGTCTGGGTAATGAGAACAATGAATATCTGCGCCATGCAAGAGAAGCCTCTGCATTCTACAATGCCTGGTTCCTCGACACCGAAGATGGCGGCGTATACTTCAATGTGTTGGCCAATGGTCTACCCTTCCTCGCTGGCGGTAACGAACGGGGCAAAGGATCTCACTCTATGAGTGGCTATCACTCTACAGAGCTTTGCTACCTAGCCGCGATTTACACCAACCTGCTAGTGAAAAATCAGCCCATGGATCTGTACTTCAAACCCCAGCCCAACGGTTTCCCTGACGGCATCTTGCGGGTCTCCCCTGATATTTTGCCTGCCGGTCGCGTTCGCATCAGTAAAGTAGAGATTGATGGCAAGCCCTACGATAACTTTGATGCTGAAAATTTGACAGTCTCTCTACCTAACGCTGATCAACCCGTAAAGGTCAAGGTTCGCTTAGAAGCTGTTGTGTAATCCTGCGTTTCCTAGTGCTTCATCAAAAAAGCACTAGGATGTTTTTCTCTTTGTTTTTCTTCTTTCCTATTTGGCTATAGTTTATGGAAATCAAAATCACTGATATCGATCAGATCAAGGTTATTGAGGTCAGTGGCGATATTGACGCCAGCACTGCACCCACTGCCCAGGAGGAGATTTTGCCTGCTGCTAAAGCAGGGCTCCCCGTACTCCTCGATCTCACCAACGTGCCCTATATGTCGAGTGCTGGCCTGCGGGTGCTGCTCTCTATTTACCGTCAAGTGACGGCTGAAGCGATTGACTTTGTCTTAGTAGGTCTTTCCGAAGAAATTCAAGACACCATGTCTGTCACCGGATTTTTGAACTTCTTCACTATTTGTGAGACCCGAGCAGCGGGCCTTGAAAAATTGCAAAACCAAGTGCCCTGCTAGGAGGCTTTACCCATGATTATGGAACGCATTGATGCGCGGCCCACCCACACCCAGGCTGGATTTAAGATTCGTCGCGGTCGCCCCTTTCCCTATGGTGCAACCTTGGTTCCCAATGGCATCAATTTTTCAGTTTTTTCTAGTGGTGCGACTAGCTGTGTGCTCGTGTTATTTAAGCGACGGGAGAGTCAGCCCTTTGCAGAAATTCCGTTTCCCCAGGAGTTTCGCACGGGTAACGTTTTCGCGATGACCGTCTTCGGCCTCGATCACGAGAACATTGAATACGGTTATCGCATGGATGGGCCATACAATCCGGAGGCTGGAGACTGGTTCGATGCCAGTAAAGTACTGGCAGATCCCTATGCGAAGGTGCTCGGCGGGCGAGAAACTTGGGGCAAAACACCTGACTGGAGTGCGCCTCAGCAGTATCGATCCCAGGTTGTGCTGGACGATTTTGATTGGGAAGATGACCGGCCATTGGAGATTCCCCACGAGGACCTGGTAATTTATGAGATGCACGTACGCAGCTTTACCTGCCACTTCTCTTCTGGGATTAAAGAGAGTCATCGAGGCACCTTCGCCGGTATCCGCGATAAGGTCCCTTATTTGAAAGAGCTAGGTGTCAACGCGGTTGAACTGATGCCTGTGTTTGAATTTGATGAGTTTGAAAACTCTCGACCTAATCCAGACACTGGAGAAACCCTGTATAACTATTGGGGTTACAGTACCGTAGGCTTTTTTGCGCCCAAGGCTGGCTACGCTGCCACTGGTCGATTCGGTATGCAGGTGGATGAGTTCAAGGCCCTAGTCAAAGAACTCCATGCCAACGGTATTGAAGTGATTCTTGATGTGGTGTTTAACCACACCGCTGAAGGTAATGAGCGGGGGCCAACAATCTCTTTTCGTGGGTTAGATAACAAGACCTACTATATGCTGACGCCCGAGGGATATTACTACAACTTTAGTGGCTGCGGCAATACGCTCAATTGCAACAATCCCATTGTTCGCAACTTTGTGCTGGACTGTCTACGCTACTGGGCGGCAGAATATCACATCGATGGTTTCCGCTTTGATCTAGCGGCCATTTTAGGGCGCGATCCTTGGGGAGCCCCGCTTGCCAATCCCCCCTTACTAGAGACCCTGGCGTTTGACCCGATTTTGGCTAAGTGCAAGCTGATCGCTGAAGCTTGGGATGCAGGTGGTCTATATCAAGTGGGGTCTTTTCCTGCCTATGGCCGTTGGGCTGAATGGAATGGTAAGTTTCGCGACTGTGTGCGCCAATTTCTCAAAGGAGACGCCGACACTATTGGTGAAATGGCACAGCGTTTGCAGGGGTCTCCTGATCTTTATGCACCCGCAGGCCGGGTTCCGGCTACCTCAATTAACTTCATTACCGCCCACGATGGCTTCACCATTGCCGATCTGGTCTCGTTTAATCAGAAGCACAATGAAGCCAATGGGGAATGGAATAATGATGGCGACAACGACAACCATAGCTGGAACTGTGGGGCTGAGGGCTGGACTGAGGATGCTGGCATTAATGCGTTGCGATCGCGCCAAATGAAAAATGCGATCGCGCTGCTCATGGTGTCCCAAGGTGTTCCCATGCTGCTCATGGGGGACGAAATGGGTCGCAGTAAAAATGGTAACAACAATACCTATTGCCATGACAATGAACTCAACTGGCTTAATTGGGATTTACTCAACGCCAATCAAAGCCTGTTTCAGTTCGCCAAGCACTGTATCAACTTTCGCCTAGCCCACCCGGTTCTTCGTTCCGATCAGCACTTCCAAAATCGTGACTATATGGGCAGCGGCTACGCTGACATCACCTGGCATGGTACACAAGCCTGGAACGCCGATTGGAGTAACGGGAGTCATTGCCTTGCCTTTATGCTCTGTGGTAGCCACGCCAAAAGTGGTCGCGTTCAAGACGATTTCATTTACGTGGCTATGAATATGCACTGGCAAACCCAGTGGTTTGATGTGCCTGGGCTCCCTGAGGGTAAACAGTGGTATATTTCTGCAAATACAGGGGCTGATGAAACAGATCACTTTGGCCTAAATCACGAACCTTTGCTCGACGATCAAAAAGGACTGTTGCTCCGCGACAGATCGGTTGTAGTTCTTGTCGGTCGATAAACGGACCGATAAAAGACTCGTAGGTAAACAAAGTACCACCGATGTGCTTTTTCCCTTCCTTCCTTCCTTCCTTCCTTTCTAATCCAGGGATCTTATTTTTAGCCGATCTCTAAAGGTGCCCCTCTTTTCCATTTCCCTAACTTTCCCTAACTTTTACTAAGAGATAAACCCATGACATTTTCAGCAACCCTTGAAACCCGTAACAACGACGCTTTTATTATTCTCTCCGGCGATCTAGATGCCAGTACTGCCAACGAATTTAAAGCAAAGGTAGAGGAGGCCGCAGCCACCGAGCCTACGGCCCTCATTTTGGATATGACCTCACTTGACTATATGGCCAGTGCTGGTCTGCGTGTTCTCATTTTTGCCAATCAAAAAATGGGGAAAGACGTAGATATCTATTTGGTTTCACCTCAAGAACTCGTGCGCAGCACGATTGAAAAGACTGGCTTCCACCACAGCGTTCAGATTGTTGATAAATACGAAAAAGCTGTAACCGCTTAGCCGAAATATCCCTCTTTTAATCGATTTCTGCCCTGGAATTTATATGACCTAGGAATGCCGTACAGGCGTTCCATGGAACGCCTCTGCAGACACAATTTTTGGATTTTGTAAAATCCTTATCTCTTAGAGCCAGGGCAGAAAAATAGTTGCGATTGCTGATTCAGGGGCTGAACCGATCTAGCGCCATTCCTCTTTAACAGTGTCTCCTAACTCAAGTCATCCCGAGGATCAGCAATGCCAAACAGTTACATCTTCTCACTGCAATTTGCCCTATGGAACCAATGACTGTTCCCGGCACGCTCGACTCACTTAAGACCATTGCTAACTATGTAATGTCTGCAGCTGAGCAAGCAGGGCTGGAGAAAAAAGAAGCCTACAAACTCAGACTGGCTATTGATGAAATTGCCACTAATACTGTCCTGCACGGCTATGAAGAGGCTGGACTCACTGGCAACATTGATCTTACTACCAAAATCACCGATAAAACGATTACCATCACTCTGGAAGATTCAGCTATTCCCTACAATCCGCTTGAGCACAATTGTCCTGATGAGAGTGACTTACATCAATCTCTTGCGGAAAGAGACATCGGCGGGCTGGGCGTCTTTTTAGCGATAGATGGTGTGGATGACTTTACCTACGAATTCATTGACAACCGTAACCGTAACCACTTCACCCTTAACCGCTCCGTTACCAAGCTTACTCGCTAAATGATTATGCCAACCCTCTCTCCCCCTCCTTCTATCCCGTTAAAATTTACAGCCCCCGAGGCTCAAAAGCTTGCTGCCGATCTCACCGAAGTAATTTTACCTCTGGGCGTAGCATTATCTAAAGAGACCGATTGCGATCGCCTCTTAGAACTCGTGCTCAAAGCCGCCAGAAAACTTTGCTACGCCGACGCGGGCTGTTTTTACCTGCGCAGAGATAATACTTTAGAGTTAGTCGCCCTATACAACAACACGCTCAATATTGAAAAAAAAGGTAACTCTATAAAAAGAGACAGACCTACCGAGCCAGTGTCATTAGAAGATGCTGCTACACATGCCAGTAGCTTGGTCGTTCGTGCAGCCCAATCCGGTGAAACGTTACACATAGCCGATGCTAGGCAGCTACAGGATGCTGAAGTATCCGTTATTCGAGCATTTGATGCTAAGTATGACTATGAGACGATTTCTTGCTTAACCGTACCGCTAAACGACACTGATGGTAGTGCGATCGCCGTTCTTCAACTCTTTAACAGCAAAACTCCCAGCGGCGACATTATTCCCTTCAGCGATTACCAGCAGCACGTGATCCAGTGGCTAGCAGCCCAATCTACCGCCGCCCTTAATAACCAACAACTTCTCCAACAGCAGGTTAACTTTCTTAAGGGCGAACGCGACTTACAAATTGGCCGTCAAATTCAGCTCGACTTTCTACCCGAAACCCTCCCAAAAATTCCCGGCTGGGAAATCGCCGCCACCTTCCATCCTGCTCGTGACGTTGCTGGAGATTTTTACGACGCCTTCCCCATGCCCAACGGTCGAATTGGTCTGGTAATTGCCGATGTCTGTGACAAAGGTGTGGGTGCAGCCCTCTTTATGTCTCTTTTTCGTACACTGGTGCGGATACTAGCGCGTCAAAACTATTCTTTGAGCCTGATAGATCAGCTCACGGGCGAAACACCTCAGCGCCCAGCTAACGCTCGAAAAACCGGATCACGCATTCATCTACCACGCACCGGCACCCAGGGTTTACAAAATGCTATTACCCTAACAAATAACTATATTGCCGAAACCCACTTTCGCACCAGCATGTTTGCTACTATGTTCTTCGGCGTTTTAAATCCGGCCAATGGCCAAATGATCTACATTAATGCGGGGCATGAAGCTCCTCTGATTTGTGGTTCAGACGGCACGATTAAAGCGCATCTTGGCTCCACAGGCCCTGCGGTCGGCATGATGCCAAACATGGAGTTCAAGATAGAACAGGTCCAGCTCTGCCCAGGGGATAGTCTCTTTACCTATACTGACGGAGTACCTGAGGCCCATGCACCTTCCGGTGAAATGTTCTCCGACGAACGTATCCTTGAGCTGTTAGCTCATCCCACTGACTCCATTACAGACACCATAGACCGAATCGAAAAAGCTGTTCGACACCACATTTCAACCGCCCCCCAGTTTGACGACATCACTATGTTAGCCGTCCGTCGACTTTGAGATTCAGTTCCCGCTGCAACATCAGACAATACGATAAGATTTCTCACCATGACACAAATCATATCCATTCATTCATTCCGAGGTGGCACCGGTAAGTCGAACCTGACCGCTAATCTTTCCGTTGCTGTTGCTCAACAGGGTAAGCGCGTCGGCATTGTCGATACTGACATTCAATCGCCTGGCATCCATGTCATCTTTGGTTTAGATGAAGACAAGTTCACCTTCTCACTCAATGATTATCTCTGGGGTAAGTGTACTGTCGAAGAAACAGCTTATGAAGTCGGGGGCAATCTTGTAGATGGTGAAGGCAACCCCGCAAATATTGCTGGCAACATTTATTTAGTACCTTCCAGTATAAAAGCAGGTGAAATTGCTAGAATTCTCCGCCAGGGCTTTGATGTCGGTCTACTTAACGATGGCTTCCACGAACTGATCGATACCTTGGAGTTAGACTTTCTGTTTATTGATACCCACCCTGGGCTCAATGAAGAGACCTTACTCTCTATTGCCATTTCAGATGCGGCCCTGATCGTTTTGCGTCCCGATCGCCAAGACTTTATGGGTACAGCCGTCACTTTGGAAGTCGCTCGAAAACTCAACGTGCCCAATCTCATGCTACTACTCAACAAGGCCTCCCCATCTTTTGAGCGTAGATCGTTAGAACAACAGGTAACTGAACGCTATGGCGCTCCAATGGCTGGGCTTTTCTACGAAAATGATGAAATGCTTCAGTTAGCTAGCAGCGGTATTTTTGGCTTGCACTATCGCGATCATCCGTTTACTCAAGAAGTACAGCAGGTTGCACAACAATTACTTCAGATGCAATCATGACTCACAATGTGAAAAATCGTCGAACTATGATCGATGTGCTGTCACTTGCAGACGTAGAACGATCCGTAGTACACTATATTATGCGTCAGCGGCGTAGTACGCCAGCACAGCTTTCTCATCACTTCAAAAAAACTGTAGCGGATATACAGCCTATCTTAAATCAACTGGTTACCGACGGCTTTCTCTCAAAAGACCTTGAGAGTGATAGCTATCAGATCGCCATAAGCAGTCGTCCTCAAAGACCTTCTGCAGAAAAGCTTTGGGATATGATTGGTGATTGAATCGGGCATCAACTGAAGCCAAGAAATCCAGGCCAGGTTAGAGTTCGACCTTCGGCAAGGGACCGCACTCCGAATTCTGAATTTTGTGTTAGAGAAATCATATTCTGCATGGGGTGCTAGGAGCGTCTAGCTTATTCCCTATGTAGAATATTGGGCATTGGCATACATCTCAAAGAATACCCATCGGCACGCCTCTACAAAAATGAGCGACGCTTTACAAAAGCCTATTTCCTAAATAATTCCGATCTATCTCTCTCCATAATATCTTTACTATCCTGAACGCGATCAAACCCTAGATTTACTAGTCTTCTCTGTAGCTTTTATTCCATCATCTGTTCACTATAACAGTGAGCTTATCTTTGACGCTAATGCTTAATTGGTTATACTACCGAAGCCCTTAAAACGTGCCATGACAATATTAGATCAAGCTGAATCATATGACCCTATGCCGGATAGAGCATCACAGACTAAAAAGCCTTTAGACTTTCAGAAAACGTTAGGAATAAAGGCTTCCCTGGTAGGTGCTGTTTTGGTCACTGTCACCTTAACGGCGGCTATTGTATATATTCCCTGGGCGATCGCCTCCAGGCGCAATCTCAAGACCATGGTAGCGAAAAATAATGAAGAGATTGTATTAGGTGCTTCTCACGAAGTAAAACGCCTATTAGGCAGTGCTCGTGCTGCCAACAGCTTAATTCAAAAAAGCTTTTCACATGAACTCATAGATTTTGAAGATCCTCAAGCCAGTGAATCTTTCTTTTTAAATCTTTTAGAATCTAATCCCGATTTTACTTGGATACAGCTAGGGTTTGAAAAGGGTGACTTCTTAGGGGCACAGCGGCTATATGATGGTAATCTCAGAACTCATTTTAGAGATTGGGACGAAGAGACTCAAACCACTCAAAAAAATGTTAAAACATATGTGACCTCTGCTCCAGACTCTAAGATTTTCGAAACATCTCAGCCGATGGAGCCTGCATTCTATGCACCTGACCGCCCCTGGTATAAAGCTGCTGTAGAGAATCTGGGTGAGCAGGTTTGGAGCGTATATATCTATCGCTCTACATTGCGTCCTGGATTAGATGCCACCGTAAGTCTTTCTCGTAATAATGAGCTTTTTGGCGTTGTTGGCGTTGGTATTGGCCTGGAACAACTCTCACAGTTTTTGCGAAAAGAATTATCCATTCAGTCGGGTGGCGAAATTTTTATTATCAATTCAAATCGCGAAATTTTAGCATCCACCGATGTCACGGAAATACATCCAAAAAGCTTTGATGGCGACAATGTTGAGCTGAAATTATTGAGTGAGGCGGACAATCCATTGTTACGACAAGTGGATGATGCCCTGTCCCATCCTGAGAGCAATGAAATGTTGCTATCAGATAGTTTTCTCCATACAGACAATGAATCTAGACAAAGCTACTATATTTCTCTTTCTGATTTAGGCTATTTAGATTGGATGGTTGGTACTGTTGTGCCAACCGATGCATACTTAGGAAAAATCCAGAGAGGCCGCCAGATTTTGCTGATTGTGAATATCTTTTTTATTCTAGTGACGGCTGGACTGGCAGTTTTCTTATCCGATCGGCTGATTGCTAAGCCTATTTTAACCGTGGCTCAGGCAGCCTCTGATCTTGAGTCTGAGACTTTTGAAGTGCAGGGTCTGACCAAATTGTCCATTCGCAACGATGAGTTTGGTCAGCTCGCACGCGTATTTCAAAAGATGGCTCAGCAAGTAGCTGCGCGGCAGCAGCAGCTTAAAAGACAGGTAACGGCATTAAAAATTGAAATCGATGATGTTAAGCAGCAACAGCAGGTCAAAAAGATTGTAGAAACTGATTTCTTTCAAGACCTTACTGCTAAAGCAAAAACGCTACGACAGCGTAATACAGATCGTAAACCGTAGCATTCTTGTAGATTCAATCAGCTCCATACACATTTTGAGCATTAACTTAGGAATGAGGAGGTCCTATCTGTTGTCTGCAGAGGCGTTCCATAGAGCGCCTCTGCAGACAACATTTTTGGATCTTATAAAATCCTGATCCCTTAGGCTCGAAGATCTGGGTCAGGGAAGAAGTGGGAAGTTGGAACAACACTCAGTTCTGACCTCCCAATACCGACTTCTTTCCTGAAAAAATGTCCTTTAAGTGGATACTTGAGATTATGTTCAAAGACTCAGCAGAAACTCTCAATACCTCAATTTTCTCATCTGCCTAAATCCAGTTATGGACTGCATCTAACAAGTGCTAGATGACATCCAGGCTTTCTGCTTCCAGTTCTTGGGTAAACCATGCATGTAGCCCATAAATCATTTGGATTGAAATTGGGATGAGGAGTAGCCCTTCGAGGACGACAATGTTAAAGCCGTGGCTGATCATACCGATCAGGAATGCGATCGCACCCCCCACAAACTTCAAAGCAGGACTAATAACAGGATGTGTCGGCTCATCAGGCTCTCGACGCGATACTATTTCAAGCAGCCCTATGGTAATTAAAACGCTACCAATAGCTCCTGCAATCAAGAGACCAACACCATAGTCTAGTCCATTTTCATCAGCGGCAATTACATTGAGAACACCAGCACCCGCAGCCGTCATTGCGATCGCTAAAGGTAAATGCAGATAGTTCCAAGCAAAGGTAAACCCAATGCCCGGCTTGAAGAGTCTACGACCGACAAAATCAAAATAAATCCACCAGAGACCAAAGGCCATCGCTATGCCTAGAATTGCTGCGATCGCCACAAAAAGAGACAATTCCTCCTGCTCAGCCAAACCAGCAACCACACCCATCACAGATTCACCCAAAACAATAATCATAAACAAACCATAGCGCTCAGGTAGCTTAGACGTGCTCAGCTTGGGCAAACGCACCTGTTGCTTGAGTGTAAATAATGGAGTAATCATATCAATTAGCAGTGCTGCACTCCATAGCCAAAAACGTGCAGACAGTGGCATCAAGACTGATAAATAAAAGATCCCTACACTGACTGAGAAGCCCAGAACAAAGCGCTTAGATATTGGCCTAAACCCTCGGTCATGTCGTCCCGCACGCCACCATAAAAAGATATGAAATGTGCGACACACTGCATAGCTCAAGGCAAATCCTGCCGACGTTTCGCCGAGTGCATCATGAGCAAATACGGCCAGCCCAGCAATGGGAATCATTTGAGCAAATACGATTAGCCGTTGCTCAATTCCTTCCGTTTCAAATCGCTCTGTATAGTAGGTAGCCCCAATCCAAATCCACCAGATAGGGAGAAAGAGAAAAATAAATTCACCGATTCCTGACCAAGATACATGGTTTTTCAAGTGATGGGCTAGCTCTGCGATCACCACCACAAAATAAAGATCAAAAAACAGCTCTAGCCAACCCACTGAGCGCTCTCGGCCTTCTTCTTCATCTGTGCGCAGCGAAGGCCGTTGCCACCATATTCGTTTTGCCATAGCTATTTCTAAATTGGTTAGGATTAACTACTAATGGGCATCAATCAACTTAAGTTAGAAAATCGTAGCAGGGAAGAAAGCGGCAAATGGAAAGTGGAAAAGCTTGGATGCTGATCTCTAGATACTAATTCCTATCCTAAAGAAAATGTTTCGCGTTAAGTTGATACCCCTAATAATTATTTTTCCCTGCGTGAGACTGTATCCATCTCAATAACATGGTCAAGTAAATGAGGACATGTCAGTAGACTATGAAGTGCATCATTCGACCACTCACATTAGAAGATGAGCCGTTTCTCTGGGAAATGTTATATCAGGCTCTTTACGTACCTGCAGGACATCCTGCCTGGCCACGGGAAATCGTTCAAATTCCAGAGATTGCTCACTACGTTAACGGTTGGGGCGATCAGGGAGATTGTGGGTTTCTCGCCAGCAACCCGGTAACGGGGGAGTCTATCGGTGCAGTATGGTTACGCTTACTCATCAGTAATAACAAAGGCTATGGCCATATAGATGACAACACACCGGAACTGAGTATTGCGGTTCTTCCTGAGTATCGTGGTCAGGGTATCGGCACCCAATTGCTCACGCATCTGTTTGCTGCATCTGAACAATCATCGATTTCATTAAGCGTCTCAGCCAATAATCCAGCCGTGAGGCTCTACCGGCGTTTTGGGTTTGAAGTGGTTAAAAGTAATCAGGAATCCCTTACCATGAGGCGATGCTAGCCTGCATTCAGTAACCGGCTAATAATGCCAAGATAACGGACTACAATAGCATTTGGTCTACATTCGCTGTTAGCACTAGTATTGCTAAGCAAATCTTTAAAGGAGTGAGTATGGATACAACATTTTGGCTGCAGAGGTGGGAAACCAACAATATTGCTTTTCACAAAAGTGAAGCCAACCCCCTACTGGTGCAACACTTTAAAGAGCTTTCCTTAGATCAGGGCAATCGCGTATTTGTGCCGTTATGTGGAAAGACCCTCGATATTACCTGGCTACTTACCAATGGCTATCGTGTGGTCGGAGCTGAGCTGATCGAAATAGCTATTGAGCAATTATTTATGGAGCTTGGAGTGGAGCCAACAATATCGGAAACTGGTGATACAAAACACTACAGTGCAACCAATATCGACATTTCTGTAGGTGATATTTTTGGTTTGTCTAACCAAATGCTTGGCCCAGTCGATGCTATTTATGACCGAGCCGCTTTGGTAGCCTTGCCCACAGACATGCGCAAGCGATATACTGCACATCTGATGGCAATCACAGATAACGTGCCGCAGCTGCTGGTCACCTATGACTATGATCAAACTTTGATAGCAGGCCCTCCTTTTTCCATTAGTAACGAGGAGGTCAATCAGCACTATGGAAAGAATTATGATTTAACTCTCCTGCAAAGCACAGACGTACCAGGTGGGTTAAAAGGAAAATGTGCAGCGATAGAAAATGTTTGGTTACTAACAAGTGGCTAATCCTCTCCAAAAAGCAGGAGGATACCGCCCTCCACAAGAAGGACAGAATCAATGACAGACGTCGGCTCTTCTGTCCTTTGGCTCAATAGCTGTTTTAGGGAGGTTGCTAAATTCAAGTTGAGCAGAGTAGTGTCAGGGAATAAAGCCCCCTATCAGCCCCCCTCTGATAACGCTTTCTACGTTAATCGATGAGGACAAATGCTACGAGATTGTTCGCACAATGCGTTGGCCTGAGAGCGTTCTCTGCATTGAGTGTGGAGCGAAAGCCATTTTCAGGGAGGGAAGCATACGACCTATTCGGCTCGACAACGCTATGTCTGTGACGAGTAATGATCGGGAATCCTTTGTAAGGTTTCTATCAGGGGCATCAGAAAGAACAGTCATACATATTCTCTATTCTACTTTTTATCCTATCACAATGAACCAACCCTGATTGCAGGGTAACTTACCTTGTTTTCATCCCTTAATGATGTAATGCTGGATTTGCTATTTGCTCTTATAAGCTCGTTAGAGCTGTTTTGAAATTAGAAAATGCTAAATTTAAATCATCAGTAAGACATGGATCTATAGCTTCTTTTTGTCTACCTGATTTTTCTAAAGCTTGACACATGTTCTGAAGCACTACACCTCCCAACGCCCCACTGCTCGATTTTAATGCATGGGCATTTATCTCTATTTGTTCATGATCACTGATTTGAATAGCTTTAACAATTTTATCCACTAATGTCGAAGCTTCAGTGATAAAAAGTTCACGAACACTGGAAAAAGCTTCTGATTCTAACCCACCCAATGCTACTAACGTTGATTCAAGCACCGATCTATCTAAAGCTGGAGGTTGGGAAGAGGTAATCAATGGCTGTACCTGTCTTAAGGCAGCAACTAAATCAGGTACATGAATTGGTTTGCTAATGTAGTTATTCATTCCAGCAGCCAGGCACCGATCACGGTCACCCTTCATGGCATTGGCTGTTAAGGCAATAATATGAGGTCGTTCAGTTTCAGACCAGCTCTTACAGATCTCAGCTGTAGCAGTCAGTCCATCCATTTCTGGCATATGGACATCCATCAGAATTACATCATAGGTTTGTCGCTTTAGGGCATCAATGGCTTCATAGCCATTTCCTACTAAATCAGGGCGATAACCCATTTTCCCAAGCCATTGCTGGATCAGTTGTTGATTTACTAGATTGTCTTCTGCGACCAAAATCCGAAGAGGATGTTGTTGGGCTAGAGTATTATCTAAATCAGATTTATTTGTTAATTCAGGTGTTTGAATCTTAACAGGCTGATCAACAAATACCTGATTAAGAGCATCATACAAATGGGATTGTTTAACTGGTTTATTAAGAAATGCCTGAAAATTAGCCTGCTTCAGGGCGTCTGTATTGAGTTCTGGTTTTCCTACAGACGTTAACATCACTAAAGGGAGAGTTTTGCCATAAGACTTAGTGCGAATTTCATTAGCCAGTGTTAGCCCATCCATTTCTGGCATTTGCATATCAAGAATGGCTACGTCAAAGGAATCCTGATGGCAACTTAGCATACCTAGCGCTTCATAAGCGGACTGGACTACTGTTGACTGCATCTCCCAGGATTGAGTTTGAAGGGTTAAAATTTTACGATTAGTGGCATTATCATCTACGATAAGTACTCGTTTTCCTTTAAGTTGATGCGGAACGGAAGCTATTTCAGGTTCTGATGGTGGGAGAACTTCAGCAACAATCGAAAAAGAAAAACAAGAGCCTTCTCCCACAACACTAGTTACGCTCATGGTACCTCCCATAAGTTCACAGAGTTGCTTACTAATCGCCAAGCCAAGCCCTGTGCCACCGTATTTTCGAGCAGTAGAAGAGTCTACCTGACTGAAGGATTTGAAAAGACGATCCATTTTATTGGCGGGGATACCAATACCTGTATCTTGTACATCAAAATGGACAGTAATGTAATCCTTCTCGATATTTTGTTCTATTGTTAATGGAGGCTTTGGTGTAAAAGGTGATGTGTGTACTTTAATGAGTACTTCTCCCTCGTGGGTAAACTTGATTGCGTTACCAACCAAGTTTACTAATATTTGACGTAGGCGCGTGACATCGCCTACCAATCGGTTAGGTGTACCTGATTCAGCTAGATAAGCTAGTTCTAGGTTTTTTTCAGCGGCTTTAGTAGCCAGTAAATCTAGAGCTTCCTCAATACAAGTTCGAAGCTCAAAAGGACATTCTTCCATATCGAGCTTACCTGACTCAATTTTTGAAAAATCAAGAATGTCGTTAATGATAGTGATTAAGGAATTACAACAATTTCGAATTGTTTCTGAGAAATTCTGCTGCTCTTGGGTGAGATTAGTATCGAGTAATAAGCCAGACATACCCAAAATCCCATTCATAGGGGTGCGGATTTCATGACTCATATTAGCAAGGAAGTCATTTTTGGATTGAGCAGCAGCAAGTGCTTCATCTCTTGCGACCTCAAGCCCAACTAAGTTTTCCTGTAGTTGATCAGCCATTCGATTGAGAGCCTGGCTAACTTGCCCAATTTCATCTGGATACTTAATTTGGATTCGTTGTTCTAAATTTCCTTCTTCAAATGATTGGGCAAATTTGCTTAAAGCTCTTAGGGGAGTATATACTTGCCGGTTAAAGAGTATGATTGTAAGTAGGCCTAATAACAAACTTATAAATACTGCTATTTTGATATTAAATAAGATTGCTAGGGTACTTTCTCGACGTAATCTTTGATGTGAGTAACCTAACTGAATTTCCCCTAAAGGCTGCCCACTTGATTCAATGGGGGCTCTTATGTGGTGTACTTGAGGTAGAGAATTGAGAGATTCAGTAATACCTAATATGTCTTCAGATGATGCCCTAGTTTTCTCTAATGTAGATACAATTAGGGATCTCTCACGGTCAAGATATTGTGTGATTGCCTTTCCCTCATTGTCTACAATCACGCTGTAAACGATATCGACTTCTTCTGTAGTCTTTTGCATTAGCGTTTCTAAGTACAGAAGATCGAGGTTCAGTATTGCTTCTGGAACAACATTACTAAGAAAATCAGCTTTGTTTTGTACTTGATGACGTAAACTTTTTATTTGGCGTGATTGGGTTCGCTGAATCTGAACTAGACCGAAACCCAATTGTATGATTAGCACAAAAGAGCTTGCAATAGTTAAGTAGCGTAGTGCCAGACTTTGTTGAAACCGTCGCAAAATCTGCTTTTGCAAACTGTTCATAACAGATAAGTCCTTTTAATAAACAAATAGAGATCGCTCACTTTAAAGATACGTTCTATTTCAGATAGAGGCAGAAAATTTCTTCTGGCAAAGTCTTCATATTAAATTGAAGGGAGATTCGTGAGCAGGCATTACAAGCCATATCTAGTATAGATGCCTGCAAGATTAGCATTATCGAGCATTGTTACCAGCGTCCCAACTCTTTAGCTTTAAAGTTTCAATCAGGTCATGTAGTTGGTTATAGTCTACTGCTGGGACAAAGCCATCTGCTTTTAGCTTTGCTAAAGCAGGATGATCGGGTGCAAGTTTGCTCAAAGCTGCTTGAACTTGATGGACTAAATCGGGCTCAGTATCTGGTAAAGCGGCAATTGGCCATTCAGGATAAAGTTCTGTCGTGTGAGAATAGAAGAAGTTATCTTCTGCAACATCTATAATGCGTACCTCGTCTAGACTGGTAAGCAAACCTTTGTTAACCATCTTTTCAAGTTGGCCAGTGCGGATAAACCCAGCGTCAATTTTGCCATTGAGTACGGCTAAGACTATGTTGTCTTGAGATTTGTTTTCAATAAAGCTGCTGAAATCTTTGTAAGGGTCAAAACCATTTTGGAGCAGATGGTAAATTTGAAATGTACATCCTGCTGCTGCCGTCTGGAAATTAACGCAAGCGGCACGCTTACCTCTTAAATCTTCGATCTTAGTAATTTTACTATCATTGTCTACTATAATCAGGCCACTGAATTTCGTGCCGGTTTTAGGGCGGGTGTGAGTCAATAAGAAATTTGTTTCGTAAAGCCTCTGGACTTGGACAGCCGCCAATGGATTATTGGTTATAAAATCTAATGTGTCTTCTTCTACTTTTGTAAATTGATTGTCTTGTGAAAGAATCACTAATTCTACTGGACGTTGAATTTCAGATGATAGATAATCAATAAGAGGACCATATCGTTCATTGACTGATACAGCACTATCAATCGCTAAAACTCCAAAATAAACAGGCTCCTCGTTTACAAAGGTATTCTCTTGTACCGTACTTAGTTCATTAATGTCTGTGTCTTTCAAAACCGAACTATTTAAGCTACATGCTGCACAGAGTAGCGTTAATAATAGAGGAATTACTTTAAGGTTGACAGACTTAGACGAGAGAAAATACATAATACCTAGAGTTATAGTATATAAAGTTGTAGCGGACAAGGCTATTCAACAATATTGCCGCATAGTTCTATAAATAAAATATTCCTTCATTATTTTGAAAACTAACAGAAATTGTATTAGAGATAGTAAGTGCATTAGGAAGATAAGCCACTAAAGGCCTGCTAAAGCTTCTTTGAATGTTGTGAATGTTGACGTTATCTCATCAATATAATGAGCTTCCATAGTTTTTTTATGTCGACCTGTTTGTTCTAGAGTTTGACATAAAGTTTGAAGATTTATTCCACCTAGTGCAGCACTACTAGATTTTAATGCATGAGCATTGTGTTCTAGCTGTTCATGGTTATTTGTTTCGATGGCCTCTACAATTTTTGAGACTAAGTCTGATGCTTCAGTTATAAAGAGCTGTTTAAAGTTTGAGAAGGTGTCAGACTCTAGGCCACCTAAAGCTATTAATGTTGGTTCAAGTAGACTCCTATCTAAAGAAGGACTATGGTGAGATGGCTCTAAAGGTTGCACTTGTTTTAGAGCAGCAACTAAGTCTGGTACGTGAATAGGTTTACTAATGTAATTGTTCATTCCAGTGGCTATACATAGATCACGATCACCTTTCATTGCACTGGCAGTTAAGGCAATAATATAAGGCCGTTCTGTAACAGACCACTCCTCGCAGATTTTCGTTGTGGCAGTCAGACCATCCATTTCAGGCATATGGACATCCATCAAAACCACATCATAAGTTTGTCGTTTCAGCGCATCAATGACCTCGTAACCATTCCCGACAATATCTGGGCGATAGCCCAGCTTATCTAGCCATTGACGGATAAGTTGTTGATTTACCAGATTATCTTCTGCGACCAATATCCTGAGAGGATAAGTTTGAGCCAGAGTGCTATCTAGTCCAGATTTTTGCTCGGATGTGGACTTTTGTATTTTGATAGGTTGGTCAACAAATACTTGAGTGAGAACATTGTAGAGATGTGACTGTTTAATAGGTTTGTTTAGAAATGCACTGAAGTTGGCCTCATTAAGTGGCTCAGAACCAACCTCAGGCCTTCCTAAGGAGGTTAACATTACAGAGGTAATTTTTTCCCATAGGGCTGAGAACGAATTTTGTGGGCTAAGGTGAGACCATCAACCTCTGGCATTTGCATGTCTAGAATAGCCACATCAAAAGAAGACTGACAACTTAAGATGCCTAAGGCTTCATAGGCTGATTGGGCCACTATGGGTTGCATTTTCCAGGATTGGGTTTGGAGGGTCAAAATCTCACGGTTAGTTGCATTATCATCAACAATTAATACCCGTTTATCTTGAAGTTGATGTACTAGGTTTGATACCTGTTCACTAGCTAATGTAGGTAAAACTTCTGCCACGATTGAAAAGGAAAAACAAGAGCCTTCTCCTATAGTACTTTTTACAGTCATAGTCCCCCCCATCAGCTCACAGAGCTGTTTACTAATGGTTAGCCCCAATCCTGTACCACCATATTGACGAGCCGTGGATGAGTCTACTTGGCTAAATGATTTAAATAAACGATCCATTTTGTCGGCAGGAATACCAATTCCTGTATCTTGCACATCAAAATGAACAGTGACATATTTTTTTTCGATATCATCATCTGTATTTGACTGAACCGAGGTCTCTAAAGGAGTTGTGTTAACTTTGACTAATACTTCTCCTTCATGGGTGAACTTGACAGCGTTGCCAATCAAATTAACTAAAATTTGTCTTAACCGAGTAACATCACCTACTAATCGATTGGGTATAGCTGGATGTGTAATATAGGCGAGCTCTAGTTTTTTTTTAGATGCTTTTGGGGCTAGCAGATCTAGCGCTTCTTCAACACAAGTACGTAGTTCAAAGGGGTATTCTTCCAGATCAAGTTTGCCAGATTCGATTTTGGAAAAGTCGAGAATATCATTAATAATGGTTATTAATGAGTTACAACAGTTCCAAATTGTTTCTGAAAAATTACGCTGTTGCTGGGTAAGTTCGGTATCGAGTAAGAGGCCAGACATTCCAAGGATTCCATTCATTGGAGTGCGAATCTCATGGCTCATGTTAGCAAGAAAATTGCTTTTTGATTGTACCGCGGCAAGGGCTTCATCTCGTGCGATCGCAATTTCTTGCTCTCGCCTCTCTAACATTTTGATTTCCAGATCTTTCAGCTGAGTCACATGTTCTGAAGTCCGCCTCAACATGGTATTAAAAGCGGCCATCACCTCTCCCAATTCATCTTGACGCTTTACGGATAAGGAATAAAAGTTAGCGGTTTGTTGTTGCTGTATATCTATTCCTTGTTCAGCTGCCAGCAGTAGATCATCCCGAAGACGCAAAATTGGTTGAATCACTGCCGGTCCTAGGGCCAACATCGTCGCTGTTGTTACAAACAAACAAATTACCAGAACAAAAAAAACCATGCGCCAAAAGTAATCTATGACTTCAGGCTGGATATTAGATGCATCGAGTCTGGCGATGACAATATACTCACCTCCTAGACTATTGGCAGGCCATGCTACATCATATCTTTGACGATCAGTACTGCGTCGCTGTCGAGGACGATCTGGTTTTACTTGATCAAAGGTTAGAGTAGGGGACTCTCCTAGCTGACTGAGGATTTGACCATCAAGATCATAAAGAGTGGCCCCTTTGACTAAAGGGGCCAGAGTAAGATCCTCTTGAAATTCTGCTAATGTTTGTCTCTCAATATCAACACTGTTGATGCTTGCCCAAGGATAGATAGAAACAAGTCCTGTATTTTCAAGCTGTTGCAGTAGATCTTTTTCTTTTTTTGCCCAAGAGGGAATAACAATCAAAGCTTCTATCAAGACAATACTACTAAAAACCCACAGAGCAATATGCCTGGAAAGACGTGCTTTGAAAGGACCGAGTAGTTTTTTAAGCAGAGATAGCATAGCTAAACGAACAGCTAGAAGTAATTCTCCGAGATCATTTCAAGTAGTATTATACGGCTGAAATTGCCATCTAAAATGGCTTATTCTATCGTCTATTCCTTGTAAAAGTACAAATTAGGCTTCAATTTCCTTTAAGCTACCAAAACCTTGGTCTCAAAATCCTGTTGATCAGCAAAAATCTTAAATACCCGATCCATTTTTGTGAGTTCAAAGATGATTTGAACTTGCTCAGTCAGACCGCAAAGATAAATCCGTTTTCCTTTGGCACGAACAATTTTTAGCATAGCAACCATGGCACCAATACCAGTACTGTTCATAAAGGTGACCTGTCTCATATCTAACAAAACAATATCAATGTCCTGATGCAGCAAGTCGCTTACTTGAAGCTTAAGTTCGTTGGTTGTCGCACCATCTAAGATGCCTGTTGGTTCAAGTTTTTTAAGGTTGATTGCCATAAGAAAATCTCCTAAGTTGCTACAGTGATGTGTTCGAAATTTATAGGATTGAGAATTTGATGCCTACCGTTGATCACAGAGCTTAGTTGTGGTTACAGCAATTGCAAGAATACCTTCGAGGTAAATAGTAGTATAAACCACAGGCTTAAATCTGTATGTCTCAAGAGGTTGTCTCGGGTTGCCAATAGGCTGCCCGGATAACAACCCAAAGTAACGCTAAGTGATAGCATCCCCATCCAACATTAACTAGGTATATTAAAGGATCTGGCCAGTTCCCCAAGATCAATTGGATTAGCCCCCAGAGCATACCTGCAATAGTAAGACCGAAAACAACTAACTGCATACGTACAAGTCCCCAAAATACTCCAGACTGTCGTTGTTTGGGAGTGACCTTAAATGAGACTTTCTTGCCAGTCAAAACACTCCAGACAGCTTGAATTTGTAGTGGAAAAAGAGCAATGGCATATTGTTCATTTCGCCATAACTCCTTTTTGGGTACCTTCCAGCCTGCTGCTAGCAAATTTAGGCGGTTGATTACATAGGTCGGTGCAAAGTGTAGTATAAATGCAGGGCCGTAACTACTTACAGGGCTTAACCCTGTGAACAAAGATATAATCGGGCAGGTTATAAAGATGATTACGAAAAAGCCTGCAAAGTAACTATACATTGTCTGAAAATATTGCAGTCGTTGCCAGAATGTTAAACCTGACTTAATCAAAGGATTATCGCGGACTAGTACCTGTAAGGTTCCTTGAGCCCAGCGTAATTTTTGAGTCAAAGTTGAACTGAGGTCGTCTGGAGCTAGCCCTTCTGCTAAAATTTCATGATGATAAACAGACTGCCAGCCAGCTGAGTGGAGTCGCATAGCTGTATTCATGTCTTCTGTGATGCTGATACTGGATACTCCACCAATCAGGTCAAATTCGTCTAATCGGCTTTCATCAGCTGCAAAGTCGTCGGCAAAGTGCTGTAAACCCATACTTACCAATGCTTCTCGCCGTAAAACTGCATTAGTTCCGGTATAAAATGCGGCATTCATACCATCCTTTGCCTGTTGAATGGGGCCATAAAAAAAGTGGGCCTCATGACCAAAGGGATCGCCTTTCGGTAAGTTGTAAAATGCCTGGGGAGTTTGCACAAATGCTACTTTATTGAGTTCATAACGCCCTTGATCTAAGTTAAATCGAAAAAAGTTGGGTAGCACTCGCTGTAGAAACTGTGGTTTAGGAACGTGATCTGCGTCTAGCGTAACGATAAAGTCTCCTTGGGTTTCACCACAGAAAATAGCGTGATTAATATTGCCTGCTTTAGCATGGTGTGGGCGATCTTTAGGCTTGTGTCGAGCAATATAGCGACAGCGTGCTAAAGCACTCAAAGCAAATGTTTTTTCATCAATCTGTGCTTCTAACTTACGAATCTCAGAGTCCAGCGTTACGGTTGTAGTTGAGTATTCTGACTGACTGAGCAACAATAGCTGTCGTAAGCTTTGTAGGTGTCCTTGTGTTTGTGAAGCTTGCGACCCTTCTGAGGAGTTCTGGGAAACAAATGTCTTAATCATTACTAGGCAGTTACGATCATCTGGTTCACGGACATAGGCCAGGTGATCTGCAAGCTGCTTCAAGATGCTGATGCCACGTCCACGTTCCGCATCTTGATCGATTTCATTGGGGAGTGTTTTCAAATGTTTCTCAAAATCAAAGGGAGCACCTTGATCCCAAATGCGTATAATAATGGCGAAGTTGAGAATGACAACTTCTAAATCAATAGGGGTCTCCGATGCCAGATGCTGATGGGCATGGCTGACTACATTATCAAATCCTTCACCTAATAAGGTTTGGACTGAGAACCAAGCATTGTCAGGAATCATGGGCTGTTTCAGAGTGCTAAACCAAGCCATGATTGAATCCAACTCATTAAAATCAGTTTTGACTCGAATTTTCTGACAGCTGAGACTCTTTTCAACAGTTTCTAAATCTTGTTGTAGATACTGCAATTGTTCTAGACGACTACTTAAGTAATAGCGTTTAGATTCTATCTGTTCAGCTATGAATTGTAAGATTGGTGATTTAAGATCTGCAAGACAAAGCTGTTCTGCCATAGCCCTCATACCTGGAGAATTTCCGTCATCCAGTATATAAACGCGAAGCTTGTTGGCAGGATAGTCTATTTTTAGAGCCGCTTCTGCCGTTTCTTTGACAATGTCAACGGGCTCACTATAACAGGTAATAAAGATATCAACAGTTGGGTAGTCAGCTTTTGGTAACGTTGGAGTGAGTTGATCAAGGTTTTTGACCTGACGCTCAATGGGTCGCCATAGTCCAACTAAAAACAGTACTCCTCCTACAAACATATATATTTCAGCTAATAAGAGAGGGACTGAAAACCAAAGGGCATCTATATTAAGGGATTGGGTTAATCGCCATTGTAGATACCATGCCCCAACGATTAGATTCACTAAAACCAAATAACGAAAAAGCAAGGTGCGATCGCGCAGACGCACTTGAATATTGCTCATCACTGGTTTCTGGCCGATTTGACCAATTAAGCTACTCATGATCAACAATAATGATTATATGAAGTTATGCTAGTTGCTCTAATCCAATTGCCTCATGTTTCTATGAACTCTCAAGCTGCCAAAGAGTGCTGAGGCTGGAATTCAATTTTCTGTTGATGGAGGTAGTAGATGTTTAAGCTGGCAATCGTTTGTGGGGCAGTACTAATGAGTTTGCCCGCTAGTGTGAATGGATAAACAATATTACTTTATTAATGCATAATCAAGCAGTCTTTTTTGCAAAAGGTGGCAATAACTCACACTCAAAATAATTACAGATCCGTTGCTTCAATGGGGAGCATCCGCTAGAAAGGACACTTTGGGCATTGCAGATGATATCCTACTTGGTTTAGCAAGACTTTCATTGGAGAGTCTAGAGTCTGGGTTTGTCCTCCGAATTGCGCACCGCAAGTAATTAAAAGACTGGTAATGAGTACTGAAAGAAGAAGTCTGTAAACTCGTTGCATAGCTTATGCAGTGACTTCTTTTGTTAACGAATGATTTATCTGTCAGTATTACTAGCAGCGGTCGGATCAATCTGAAACAAAAATAAATTATCTGCGAGAAAATCACCGTGATGATCCCGTAGAGTCACTATAAACTCATACTCACCCAATTGAGTGGGAGCATAGTTTGCAACACTTAAACGCTGCCTACTGTCTGCAGGAATATTATGAGTAAATTGCCTACTGTCAATAACTTTATTTTGATGACTGAGAGAAAATGTGATCTGAGCGTTGGGAAAATCTTCCCACAAATCATTAATCAGCCAAACGGGTAAATTAACCTTTTCGCCAAGATGCCAGCGCTGTTGAGTCCATTCGATGCTGGGCAGTAACGGTTGATAGGCACGCCTGAGTGCTTCAAATGCAGGTTTTGGAGTCCGCCAATAATCTACAATTCCCCAGTTAATCGAGGGCCAATTTTCAGTAAACATAAACTGAAAAATCCCTGAAACCGGTTGATATTTTTGTCTACGGTAGGCTTCTGATGCAAATTGATTGACTACGGCTTGATACTGTTGAGTATTGTTGACAAATTCATTAAGAGTTTTTCCCATAGGAACTTGGGCTAGATTGAACGTTTCATGCTGTTGAAAATTATGGTATTCCCATTTAGCCCAGTCACTTTTGTTATCTGGCCAGAGCTCATCCTCAGAAAATATCCGACGAAGTACATTGATATCAGGTAAAGCCTGAGCCCCAAATTCAGTAATTAAAGGTTCTTCCGTAGGTTCGGCATACTTTTCGAACGTATTGGAATACCAACCCCACCATGGATGTTCAGATGTTAAAGAAGCTTGATGCAAGTAACGTGATGGATCATATCCCTTAAGCCCATTAAACAGAGCTTGATCAAGCTGATAGTTTTGCTGAGGGTCATAGGTTTTATACTTGTATTGCATCCAGTCCGCATCCCAAGGAGGTTCGTTATGTAGGCTCCAGGCAAAGATAGAGGGGTGGTTATATAAGGTCTGGATCATGGCTTTCCCTTGGCGGATTGCTTCCTCTCGAAAGCGGCTGTCATCCACATATCCCCACTGTAAAGGGAAGTCTTGCCAGACTAGGAGACCGTTGCGATCGCAACCTTCGTAAAACTCTTGACCTGTAATATGGGCATGCACTCTTACTGCATTAATATTAGCTTTTTTCATAAGACCAATATCAAACAGGTATTTATCCGCAGTCATCTCGCTTAACCACTGACTTGCGATATAGTTAGTCCCACGTAAAAATAATCTCTTATTATTTAGCTTCCAAATCTGTTGCTTGTGGTCCCATTCCACAGAGCGAAAGCCAAATACAGTTTCATGTTGATCTAAGAGCTGTGTAGAGTCAGTAATTTTTAATTTAAGACGATATAGGTTAGGATCACCATGTTCCCAACTCCACCATAGTTTAGGGCTATTTTGTTCCAAGTGAATCCTAAAAGAGTTGTTATCAGGATGAATACGCTGTTGGATACGTACGTGTTCCCCGGCATCTCCTAGGAAATTTTCAGGAACCAGTTGAAAGTCTAAGGTGATTTCCTGGCTTTCTGTGTCTTGATAGTCAAGTTCTACGACTACATCTGCTGTTGCATGACTCCCGTCATGATTCAGTTTGGGGGTTACTTGTATATTATCAATTGCTAGCGTATTTGAGCTTTGTAGATAAACAGGAGCCCAAATACCTCCAGTATTTTTTTCTTGACCACGCTTTGTCCATGCCCCACCTGGACGAGTATCATGATGAGCAAAAATTCCTTTAATAAAACGTTTATGCAAAGACCAATCTTGATCCTGTTCTTCTAAGGGACTATTGACTCGAACCGTTAAAATATTGGAACTATCTCGGTTTAGAAGTTGATTAACTCTAAAGTCAAAGGGTTCGAAATAGCCTTGGTGCGAGCCTAGATAGTGACCGTTGAGCCAGACATCAGCTTCATAATCTATACCTTCAAATACAAGCTTGACGACATTATTCTCATTGATCAGACTCTGAGGCACTTCAAAAATACGCTGATACCAAACAACATCATGCAAATCATGCCCCTGTAGATACCAATTGGCAGGCACGTAAATATCTTGCCAAGTAATATTTGAAAAATCAGGTAAAACTTTTGTGTTGTTGGTAGCTGCTACATGAGAAGGTCTATTCTGCTGTTCAATCGTTTCAGGCCAAATCCTCCAAGTTCCATTTAGAGAAAAGTGATTGCTACTCTCTCCCATATCAGGCATAAAATGGGCATCGACCCATGGATTTGATTGAAAATTAATACCTAGAACAACTAAAATTGTGACAAGTGCTATTGCTATTCGTTGCCCGCAATGCGTGAGTTTGCGAGTGAATCCATCAACCATTTTAGCCTTTATAATAGCTGGAAGTACTTATTTTTCCCGGGAAAATATTATTCTTTTCAATCAAGAGAAATGGCAATTTTACCTCTACATATGAATTTTTCATATAAAAGTATAACTTGTTGAAATATTCGAAAGATGCGTGATTTCACTTAAAATCAATAAAATCATAAGACTCTCATAACAATTTACATAAATGATTTAACAGAAGTGTTACAGCAATTAGCTAGTAAGGGGGTAGTGGGCAGACATAAGTGAAATGGTCACAGTCTGTTTTAAAAATCTCTATTGCCAACCTGAATACTGGATTTTTAAGAACCGAAAATTATGCGGTTTCTTGACAGAGTTTCCTGAAACATCGCATAGGTCTGTAGTATCGAACATAGGTAAAAGTAAACAGATGTTGTCTAGCAATCGCGTCCTCAAATTATTCAGACTTATTCACTATTCTTGGGGACGGCATGCAATTTGGTGCCTACTCCTTTTTGCTGCGGAATTGCCAAAAGCAGCATGGGGAATATCTGTCCCCTTTAATTTAGAGTTACGTAATTTACAAACAAGTCCTGAAGATGACTCCGATTCTATGGATTTATTGGCTTCGGTGCTGCAGACAACGTCAATAAGCCCAACTTCTTCTCCAGTTAGTTCATACACCTTAGAAGATTCAGAAACTTCTCAAAGCATCCATTCAGAACTTACTCATGGAGAAATTAGTTCTGATGTATTATACTTGGCAGCACCAGAAAATCTTAATCCAGGCCTTTATATTCCAACGCCAGTTGAGCCATCGTCAAAACCGATTACTCCAGAACCAATCGCTCCGGATTTTGAAGAACCTGAATCTATTGAAAACACCTCTGTCCCAATTTGGGAAATTGATGATTTGACAGTCAATTTATCAGACGATTTTAGTAATTTTGGTCAGGGTAACCGAATTATTGAACCGACTATGACAGGTTCTTTACCTAATGGCGATCAACTTGCAATTATGATGGGTTTTAATAGATATGCTCAATCAGATGTTGATACCGTTTTTAATGTGCCTCTCAAAGCTTCATGGACTAGGGAAATGGGGGACTTTACCACAACGGCTGGAGGAGGTGTTGATCTCTTTAATCAGTTACCAGTTGCGCTTAATCTTATTGCGAGTACTTCTGTTCCAGTAGGTAAGAAAGCCGTACTTTCCTTCTTTGTGGATCATGGGCCGTATAAGTTTAATACCACTACCTTAAATAATCAAATAACAGCCTGGCGGTACGGGCCGAACCTATATTGGCAGATCACTCCCGATATGTATCTTTTCTCGTTAGCACGTTGGGGGCGCTATAACGATGGTAATCGAGAACAACAATCGTTTAGTCGACTAGAAAAAAAACTTGGGGATTTTTATGTCGCAGGTAATCTATTTACTTGGAGATATCGAGAAGATGCTGAATCTACGAGTGGCTACTTTTCGCCTCCTGATTTTTTAGTTGCCAATGCTGAAATAGGCTGGCAAGGAGAAGTCTTAGAGTGGTTAGACTGTGGCGCAGTAGCTTCCTGGGGACGTCAGCGGTTGAACGGCAGTTGGTCATCGGCCTATAGCTATAATGCCAAATGCACTTTTGAGATAGCAGAATCCCTGGAGATGGATTTGGGCTATGCCTTTAGTAATGTGATCGGTCAAACCGGGGGTAGTGCTTTTAATAACCGTACAATTACAGGACAGGTACGTGCTAAATTTTGAAGCTTAAGTCATGACCATCATTCTGTAGGGCGTTTCACTTCAAGAGTCCTGCGATATGGGGATTACTGAATTTTGGAACTGTTCAGTGTAACTGTCGTTCTCTCTGAAGATTTACTGGAGCAATATGGTATTTGAAGGCACATTTCTTTTGTGGTGTCTTTTGCATCTACTAATTCAAAACAAAACTTTGATGGTTTGAGGAGGCTAGAAAATCTCAAAGCTATTGTGCTTTAGGTTTGTTTTCCTTGTTTTGTTTGACATTTCCTGTCAGGAAAACTCTGGCCAATTTCAACCTGTTAATTCAGTGATCTTTAATCATGAGCTCAAAATCAAACTCTTCTGTTATTGATAATGTCCTGAAGGGCAGTGTCCTCAGTGATGTCCTTATCGGTTTAGAATTCAACGATGAAATTCAAGGATATGAGGGTAATGATGTTTGGCTTAGTGGTGAAGCTGGTAACGATCTGGTAGCAGGTGGTGCTGGTAATGATATTTTGTCAGGTGGTGAGGGTAATGACTTATTGCATGGAGATTTTTCGGAGGGAAGTGGTTGGGAATTAGGTATTGATGGTAATTATTCCTATAACCCCTTAAGTCTTTCTGTTAATTCAACGGAAAGCAATAGACAAAACCTGGCGTTTCCACCTGGCGATAATTCAGCCATCTATAACGATTTAATATTTGGTGGTTTGGGTCGTGACATCATCCTCGGTAGTTGGGGGGATGATGCTATTTCAGGAGGTTTAGGTAATGATATTATCAACGGTGGTGTTGGTAATGATTATTGGCTGGCAGGTGGAGATGGCAACGACACTATTAATGGAGATGATGGCAACGACATTCTAGAGGGAGGAGCTGGTAACGACCTTTTGAATGGTGGTAATGGCAACGATATTTTGACCGGTGATACAGGTCAGGACACTCTTTATGCGGGCGACGGTGAAGATATCGCTGATGGTGGTGAAGGTGCTGATCTAGTTGACGGTGGGGCTGGACACGATCAGCTGACCGGTGGCCTTGGTAATGACAAGATTTTAGGTGGAGACGGTCATGACACCTTAGATGGTGGGGATGGCGAAGATGTTCTCATTGGTGGAGCCGGTGATGACTACTCCATGCTCGGTGGCAGCGGGAATGATGCCCTCTACGGTGAGGCTGGCCATGACTTTATGGATGGCGGTACCGGTAATGACCTCATGTATGGTGGCCGTGAAGACGATGTGATGCTAGGTGGTGAGGGCGCTGACCGGATCTATGGTGGTGAAGGCATTGACCGTATCGATGGTGGCGCAGGGGCCGATGTGATCGAGGGTAACTCTGGGGATGATGACATCCACGGAGGAGATAACGATGATGAGATCGCAGGCGGTACCGGTCAAGACATCCTCTACGGCGATGCCGGTAATGACCTGATTGATGGCGGCGAGGGCCATGATTATATTGACGGTGGTGAGGGTAATGACACCCTGGATGGTAGCACTGGTATGGATACCATTGAAGGCGGTGCTGGTAACGATGTAATTCGTGGTGGTGCTGATAATGACGGCTGGTTATCCGGTGGTGTGGGCCAAGATGAGATTTTTGGTGATGCCGGTGACGATGTCCTGTCTGGTGGGGTCGATAATGACCAGCTCCAGGGCGGCACCGGCAATGACGTTCTCCTGGGAGATGCGGGCAATGACGTTCTCCTAGGTGGCGAAGGCGATGACTACTGGCTTGATGGTGGCGAAGGCAATGATACCGTTGACGCTGGTGCTGGCCATGATGTCGCCACAGGTGGAGTTGGTGACGATGTTGTTATCGGTGGTGCTGGTAATGACACTCTGCTGGGGGATGCCGGTAACGATCAGCTCTTTGGTGACGCAGGCGATGACATTCTTGATGGCGGTGACGGTGCTGACCTCCTCGAAGGGGGGACTGGCAATGACACCCTTAAAGGTGCTGACGGTGCTGACTTAATTCACGGCGGTGACGGTGTTGACTACGCTGAGGGCGGCGCAGGTGACGATAACATTACTGGTGATCTCGGTGACGATAGCCTGCTGGGTGATGCTGGGGCCGACACCATTGATGGCGGCGCTGGTCATGACTACCTGGCTGGAGGTGCAGGTGACGATACTCTTATTGGCGGAGCCGACAACGATACCATTCAGGGTGGAGCTGACAACGATACCCTCGACGGTGGTGACGGCTATGACATTCTGGAAGGGGGCGACGGTAGTGACACCCTTAGTGGTGGAAACCAGGAAGATATTCTTAAGGGCGATGCCGGAGACGACAGTCTAGATGGTGGTGCTGGTCACGACGTTTTAGAGGGTGGCGCTGGTAACGATTTACTCCAGGGCCAAACTGGCAATGATGCCCTGTTTGGTGAGACTGGCAATGACACTCTTAAGGGTGGTCTCGGGGATGACTACCTGAGTGGCGGTGCTGACAATGACGTCCTAGAAGGCGGTGACGGCGTTGATGTCCTAGAAGGCGGCGACGGAGCCGATGCGCTCTATGGTGGGGCTGGTGATGATGGCTGGCTATCTGGTCAAGCAGGTGCTGATATCGTTGATGGCGGTGCTGGCCATGATGTATTGAGCGGTGGGGCTGGTGCCGATCAACTGCAAGGGGGGACTGGTAATGACACTGTATTCTTTGATGCTGCTGACACCGTAGTCAAAGGAGATGTCGGCTACGATGTTGCCATTGTGGAAACCTCTGAGGGAGCCAGCTTAGACCTGGGCGCTAACAGCTTTAACGAAGCCCATGGTAATGCCGGTAACGACACATTTACCAATACGAATGGAGCAGGTGCTGCCAGTGGTGAAAGTGTTGCCATGTTTGGTAACGCCGGAAATGATTCTCTGACTGGCGGAGCGGCTAATGATTATTTAGATGCTGGTGCAGGGGATGACGTTGCCAGTGGTGGAGCGGGTGATGACTACGCTCTGGGTGGTGATGGCGCTGATGTCCTCAGTGGAGATGCGGGTAACGATCTGCTAGAGGGTAACGCTGGCAATGATACGTTGGATGGTGGTGACGGGCACGACACTCTAGATGGCGGTGATGGTGCGGATACTCTTCTTGGTGGTGATGGTCACGACACTCTGAAGTTTGATGCAGCAGATACTGTAGATGGTGGCGATGGTTACGATGTTGCCAGAGCTCAGGGAGATGTGGGTGTCACTTTGGATTTGGGTGCTAGTCAGATTGAGTTAGCCTACGGTACTGACGCAGCAGATGTCTTTACGAACTCCAGTAACAACAGTGTAGAAATTCATGGTGACGGGGGTAATGACACCATCATTGGAGGGACTGGGCATGAGATTCTGGATGGTGGTGCTGGGGATGATGCGATCGCAGCCGGTACTGGTAATGACATCGTTCTAGGCGGTGCTGGAAATGATGTCGTTCAAGGAGAAGGTGGCAATGACACCATCACAGGCGGTGAAGGTGCTGATATTCTTTCCGGTGGCGAAGGCAATGACACCCTGAATTTTGATGCAGATGACACCCTAGATGGTGGTAGCGGCAGTGACGTTGGTGTTTACCAGGGGCTTACAGGTATTAATCTCAATATTGATGATGTAAGTCTGGAAGAAGTTCACGGTAATGTCGGGGATGACACCTTTACTTCAACCGCTGGTAATGCTGTAAAGATGTTCGGCGGTGCTGGCAACGACACTCTAGAAACTGGTAACGGTAGCGATCAGCTCTTTGGTGGCGAAGGTAATGATACCATTACATCCACAGGTGGTCACAGCTACATTGAGGGTGGTCTTGGCAATGACACTATTACTACAGGAGATGGTAACGATACCTTAGTTGCCGATGCTGGAGATGATGTTCTCATTGCTGGAGACGGCCATGATGTCTTAAAAGGAGGAGCTGGTGCCGATAGCCTCATTGGAGGAGCTGGTAATGATACCCTCTATTTTGATGCGGCAGACACTGGTGTTGATGCTGGTGTTGGTACTGAGGATATAGCCCATTACGAAAGTAGTGATGCTCTTACCATCGATTTAGATGCTACCGGTATTGAAATACTCCACAGTAATGTGGGTGACGATACTATCACCGCCAGCAGTGGCCAGGATTTCACCGTTTACAGTGATGGTGGCAATGATACCATTACCACCGGTAGCGGTAATGACACCCTAGCAGGCGGCAGCGGTGATGATGTTCTAGACGCTGGTAGTGGTAGCAATACTCTCATCGGTGGTGCTGGTAATGATAGTCTCACCAGTGGTAATGATAGTGACATCCTGGAAGGTGGTACCGGTGATGACGTCCTGACTACCAGTGGCGGCAAAAATACTTTACTCGGTGGTGACGGTAATGATATTCTCACCGCCGGTGATGGCAGCGATACCCTAAATGGCGGTGATGGCAATGACACCCTGGATGCGGGTGCAGGCAATGATACATTGGATGGTGGCAGCGGTACCGACCAACTAATCGCTGGCAGCGGTAACGATAAGCTCTATTTTGATGCTGACGATACTGTTATTGATGGAGGGACCGGTACCGATACCGCTTATTTCCAGAGCAATACAGATCTCAACATCAATGTCACTGATGCTGGCATTGAGAGGCTCTATGCGAACAGTGGTAACGATCAGCTCTCAGCCACTGGTAATAACCAAATCAAACTATACGGTAAGGACGGTGATGATATCCTCACATCCGAAGGCGGCAATGACCGACTAGAGGGTGGTGATGGCAATGATATTCTTACAACTACTGGTGGTAACAATACTCTGAAAGGTGGTACTGGTGATGACCAGCTTACTTCCGGTACAGGCAATGACATCCTTGAAGGTGGGAGCGGTAACGATACCCTGCTCAGCACTGGGGGCAACAACACCCTGAAAGGTGGTAACGGGAACGATACTCTGACTGCTGGAGACGGTGTGGATACTCTAGATGGCGGTGCAGGCAATGACATCCTTGAAGGTGGTGCTGGGGATGATGTGCTGCTAGGTGGTAATGATACCGATACTCTCTACGGTGGTGAGGGTAATGACTCTCTCTCTGGTGGCCTAGGAGATGACATCCTCTCTGGTGGTGGTGGCAATGACACCCTTAATGCCGAAGTTGGTAATGACTTACTTGATGGGGGAGCGGGTAATGACAAACTCTATGGCAGTAGCGGTAATAACTTCCTCTACGGTGGTTCTGGTAACGATGAACTCTATGGTGTTGCTGGCGAAAATGAACTCCATGGTGGCGAGGGTAGTGATCAACTCTTTGGCGGCATAGGGAAAGATCAGCTCCTTGGCGAGCTTGGTGATGACCAACTCTATGGAGATGCTGGGAATGATTCGCTAGATGGTGGCGAAGGTAGCGACAGCCTGTTTGGTGGTGAAGGTAATGATACCCTACTAGGTGGCAGGGGAGCTGATGTCCTTAGAGGTGCTACAGACGGTGCAGGTGAAATAGATATTCTCATTGGAGGTGGTGGTAGCGATTACTTTATCCTCGGTGAATCAGGACAAGTCTTTTATGATGATGGTGACCTACTAACGGCTGGCACGTCTGATTACGCCTTAATTACAGATTTCAATGGTTCAGAGGATATTCTTCAGTTGAGCGGTGCAGCTAGTGATTATGTCCTTGGCTCTTCTGGATCCAGCACTAACATCTATCTAGATAGTGATGGTACCGGCAGCTTGAGTGGATCGGATGAATTGATTGCTACATTGGAGGGAACTTTAGGTATGGATCTATCCAACACATCAATTCTGTACGTGTAGTCAACAACTTTGATCGATGGTGGTCTACTTAAGTCGGGAACATTCAGTCAGATAGAATTTTAGAATCTTGGAGTCAGAAGTCATTAATGAGATGGGTTCTGACTCCCGATTTCTATATTCTTGTTCATGAACGTCCCACATATAAGTTGTTAGCCAGTCTACCTATCTTAGCCCGATAGATAATATCGCCTTAATACTCATTTTGAGGAAACCAACATGCTTGAATTCAAGGGATTTCACCCTAAGGACGTCTCCAATGAAATCGCACTTAAACTGACAAACTCAGGGGTGCATTACCATAACATAGACAGTGGCGCTTTTCAGTTTATTCCCTACACAGAAATTGCTGGATTTTCTGGTTGGCAGCCTGGATATGGCTCTCTTCATATCTACAGTAGTAATCCAAACTTGATGATCCACTTAAACTTTACAGCAGAAGTAGCGGAGCAAGCGCTATCCCAAATTCAGAGCTTTCTCCAAGAGAAGATGGTCACTGTCTAGTTACGAGATTTATCAAAAGGAAAAGAGCTGTATTCCGCATCGAATACAGCTCTTTTCCTTTTGACGGTTCTCAAAGAAATAAGCTCTGGAAAGCTTGCTAAAAAGATGTCAAACTATACTTTTAATGTTCGATGACATCTAATATAGGTTTATTACCAAGAGCTTTGTAGTAAAGGATTTCTAAAATAAGGCCGTTAGTATTACTGGTTAGGATGGCATTGATTTCGTCACTCTCTTCATAGAGACCTGCATAAAAACCACCCCCATCGGGATCCTGTAGCTCTTTTACAGCCTTTATTAGTTTTAATGTGTAGGGCTTTTGGGGAAATAGGTAGTACCAACCAAAGGCTGCTTTCGTACTAAGTGTACGTAGTTCTGAGTGAGATTCATTCTCTTCTGTAATCACAGCCCATGGAGTTCCATTAGCATAGAGAGTGCTATAGAGAAAATGAGGCACTTGATCGATGTTATCTTCAGAGACAGCGGTTAGATGTCCTGTTTCCTTATATCTGTTTTCCTGAGCAGTCAATATGGCTTCTGCATACTCAGCCAGGGTTTCATCCCAGCCAAACTCAATGGCTTCTAGAATGTAGGACTCACTAACTACGTAGTTATTGGCATCAGTTTCTTCGAAATTACGCTGGTCTACGGGGATTTTCACTCCGCTCACGTTCACCAACTTCATCGGTTCTGTTTCTAACGCTTTTGGAGCTTCAAATCCCCAGAGTTCGTAGCCCCTTGCTGCATATTCTTCGTACCCTAGGCGGCCTTCCTGTACTGGCAGAAGTTGGCCATTAGACTTGAAGACTGCCCCATAGAGCTGTCCCTCCTTGATGGAGCGAGGAATTTGCCAACCTGACATCAGACCAGAGATCCAATTATCATATTGGGGGTGGCATGTGCGAACAATATGCAGCGCTGTGAGAAAGCGACCAATGTCTAGAGCCGACCAGCCCAATCCCTTTTTGGTAGGATTATTGCCATAGTCTACCATTTCTCCAGTAGCGCTGTTATACACCTTGTTGGGGAGAGCACCCTCTACTAATGGTAGGTCACCAAGTGAGGTTAAAAATTGATTGAGTTGCAGATCAAACTCACCTTGATCGATTAAACCCATCCACCGAACCGCATTCAAGGCCATTAGGTAATTACCTTGATCCCAAAGGGTACCGGAGGGAAACTGATTAGCTGAATTGATAAACCCAGTATCTGGTTGTCGATTGTTGACAAAGTATTGCCAGGCTGTTGCAGCATACTCTTGCTCGGGCTCGGTTAGAGGAGCGGTTAACTGACCACAAAGGTTGTTAGAGGGTGCATCAGTTGTGACGGCTTGAAAATCAGACTTTTGGCCCCCACTACCAATAGTGCCACTAGCACAAGCAGTCAAACTACCCATTGCTAGAAGGCTAGCAAACAAACCTATAAAAGTTCGAGATTGATAGAAATTCATATTTTCTAAAAGGTATGCGCAAGTGGGTGTCCGTTTTGGGTTTTGTACAACAAACTTTCAAGGATAATGGCGTTAGTGTTGACATTGATCGCTTTGTTGGGACCAAGGTCTGGGTTTTCGTATCGCCCTGATAGATATCCTTTGTGCTCATCGGCAAGGTTTTGCACCGCTTGTCTAAGGATTTGGCTGTAGTTGTTGTCAGGTAAAAGACTACTCCAAGCGAAAGCTGCTTTTGTACTTAAGAAACGTAGGTCTGGGTGATTCTTTCCTTTTACATCTGTCGCTGGCCAAGACTGATTATCAGCGTAAACACTGTAGTAGAGGAAATAGGGTTTGCGATCAAGTGCATCTTCGTTTACTGCGGTTAGTATGCCCGTGTCAATATATCGATTTGCTTGAACCTGCAAGAGATTTTCAATTTGTGGTAAGATTGTATCGGGCCATCCTAACTCCATACCCCAGAGTAGATAAGGATCGTTAGTGAGGTGATTGCTAGCTCCTGAGGAACTGCGATCGCGCTGATCTACCAACAGCTCCACACCTTCCACGGTAACTCTCTGGGCAGGCGGATGATACAGAGCGTTATCGGCTTCAATTCCCCAAAGTTTGAAGCCATAGGCTGCATATTGTTCGTAGCCTAGGCGTCCTTCTTGCCAGTACTGCAATCCATTGCGACTCGCTCCGCTGCCCCACAGCCAACCATCTTTAACAGACTTATTTAAATCATAGCTGGCTACGATAGTATTAATGCGATCGCGAAACTCTGGATAATGGGTTTTGAGGGTGTATAGAGCTACCAGATATCGGCCTAGATCCAAGGCCGACCAGCCACTGGTCCCATTGGGGTCAGGCCGGTTACTCAATGTCCGTATTGTAGCTGTGTCAGTGCTATAGGCTTTGTTTGGTAACCTTGTTATTGGTAAGGGCAACTGTTCCAGGGTACGTAACAGAATCGATAACTTTTCATTTAACTCTGTTTCAGAAATCAGCCCCAGTTGACGAGCAGCATGGATGCCCAAAAGAGCGCTACCCTGGTCCCACCAGGTAGCCCAAGGTAGTCCGTCAACAGCATTAACCATACCGGTATCGGGATTCCAATTATTCTCAAAATACGTCCATGCCCGTTGAGCCGCTGCTCGATCTAGGGAATCTGCCATTTGTTCCACATTGTCCAAAGGTAGAGTCGGACTAACTAACTCAGATAGTTCAGATTGTGAAGGAGCCTTTTTTTTTTCCTCAAGCGGTATTGCCGGAAGAACTTCCTCAATAAGATCTCTGGGCAATAAGGCCATGTCTACTTCTGTATCTTTTGCAATCCAGTATGCCCCTTGCTCATTAGTCACCATTTCAATCGCTGGTCGAGAGCTTTCGGGAAGACCTAACCCCAACTCATCTCCATTACGAATTGCATCCCACCATGGAGAGTCCATATCGTCGTGGGGATAGATAAGAGGTTGTTGTCGAGTATTTTTATGGAGTAAAGCCTGAAGAATTAGACTATTAGTCGAACCTGTAAATCCAATGGCTCTGCGACCACCGTTCTCATAAAAGCCCTCATAGTAGCCTAGTTGTTGATTGTATAAATCTAGAGTTGCTAGCCATAGTTCTCGACCATAATCGTTATTGGGAAATAGGGTGTGATAGGCAAACGCTACAGCTGTACTGACTATGCGGGAGTTTGGGATAACGTTGCCCTGATCGTCCACAGCAACCCAAGAACGGCCATCGGACACAAGCGTGCTATGAACCACATAAGGGGCTTGATTCACCAGGGTAGTTCCCGAGGCACTAAATGTACCTGTCCGTCTATATCGGTTGGCTTCAGCCTGGTAGATCGCTTCTACTAGAGAACGGATTTGGGGGTCAAACCCAAATTCTAGACCGTACAAAATGAATGGTGTGCTGGTGGTATTTAATAGTTCGTTTCGACGACGCTGCTCTGGTTGAGAGCGATTGGTGGGAACCGCTTGTTCTTCCAGTTTAGCGGTGACATAATTGCCACCCACCGCTGAGCGAGAGGCATCAAATCCCCATAACTGAAAAGCACGGGCAGCATATTCTTCATAGCCGAGGATTTCTGCTGGTTTGACTCGGATGCGATCTCGACCCCGATCATCCTGGGCTAAACGCGCATTAGCAATACGACCATTTCTGACTACCCGCAGATAAGACCAGTCTAAGGCCAGCTGATCTACAACGTCGGCATATTCAAGATGACAGGTTTTGAGTGTATGCAAAGAAGCTAATAGACGCCCAATATCTAAGCCAGACCAGCCATTTCCTTGAGGGAGGGAGTTACCGCCGTAGTCAATAGGTTCTAAAGTCAAAGTGCTGTAGGAACGATGGGGGAGTTCTCCTGCAAACAGTTCAATTTCCTGCAGAGCCCCTAACAAATGTCGGACTCGCTCATCAAACTTTTCAGCATTAATCACATCCATAGCTCGGGCAGCATGGAGTGAAGCCAGGTAGTCTCCTATCCCCCAAAGCGTGACACCATCCAGGTCGCTGCGATCAGGGACTAGCCCTGAGGGTGTATGGTTAGCTTCAAAATATTGCCAGGCTGTTTTGGCATAACGCATATCCGTAACATTTAAAGGACTGGCTACGGATGAGCAAGCTGATGAACGCGGTTTTTCAACAGGAGCAATAGCCGCAACAGTGATCTTTTCAGGGGCTTCAGGCGGCGGTGCTGCCGCTGATGATGGTTCAGTCGATGGCGATGACTCAGGGTTACTGGCTGTTTCTAGAGAAAGTGTAGGAGGCGGTGGCTCAGCAGGTATCGGTGGCTCGGGATTACTGGCTGTTTCTGGAGGATGCGGTAAATCCCCTGTCGTTTCCCCTGGTGGAACAGTGGGCACTGAAATAGGAGCACTATCGCTTGCCAACATCGGTACATGTCCACGAGCTTTGTAGTAAAGGATCTCCAAAATCAGTCCATTACTGTTCCCAGTGAGAATGTCGTTGATAGGTGGCTGAGGGTCGTACAGCCCTGATTCGTAAATGCCTGCATAGTAGCCCCGACCAGAGTTAGTTGTATCCTTTACATGATCGAAAATTTTGTGGGCATAGGGATCATCAGGATAGACATAGCGCCATCCGAACGCAGACTTGGTGCTTAAAGTACGCAGTTCAGGGTGTAGTTCATTATTCTCCGTAATAACGGCCCAAGGCACACCATTGGAGTAAACCGTACTGTAGAGAAAGTAAGGAGCCTGATTAATGTTATCTTCGGAAACAGCCGTTAACAGACCTGTATCTTCAAAGCGTCGTTTTTGAGCTTCGAAGACTCGACGTGCATAATCCGCCTGATCACCTGCCAACCCAAATTCAATGGCATCCAGGATATAGGATTCACTTACAACATAGTTGTTAGCATTCGTTGTTTGAAAATCTCTAGTATCGTATGGGATTTGTAGACCATAAATATCTACGAAATCAAACGGATCGTAAGCTATAGCTTGAGACGCATCAAATCCCCACAATGCATAACCTCTCGCTGCATATTCCTCGTATCCTAATCGTCCTTCCTGGACTGGGAGCGTGCTATCGTCTGGCAGAACAGCAGCTCCATAGAGCATACCATCTCTGACCGAAGCCGCAATATTCCAACTGGAAAGAATGCCAGCTAGCCACTCAGAATACTGGGGATGACATGTACGCACAATATGAAATGCGGCTAACAGGCGTCCAATATCCAGGGCTGACCAACCGATGCCTCGCTCCAATGGATTGTTGCCATAATCCACCATTTCTCCAGTAGCACTGTTATAAACCTTGTTAGGTAGCGTATCTTCAAATAGGCGCAGCTGTCCCAAGCCAGTGAGAAACTTATTTAATCGGCTATCAAATTCTGCTTGATCAATTAACCCCATCCACCTGGCCGCATTCATGGCTGCCAGATAATTACCTAAATCCCACAGAGTTCCTGATGGATAGCCGCCTGCAGAATTGGAAAGCCCCGTGGATTCTTGAACATTATCCACAAAATAATTCCAGGCCGATTGAGCGTAGCCCGTTTCTTCGGGGGTCAAGGGCTGTGTAATAGCAGCACATTGTTCTGGACCGTTTTGTGCAACAACGGGAGAGATATGAAAAATGGATATACGTAGGGCAATAAATATGCCTACAAGCCAATAGGCAATCAATCTGATCCAGAATCGATGACGAGCCAATAGTGTTAACACTTCTACAGGAACAACTTATTTAAATACAGATTCAAATTAACTTAATGGTTGAGCTAATTGATGTTCTAGAAGATGAAATGCTCCACTTGCTTAGAAGCGGAATGTTGCCATGCGCTTAAATGAACAATTAAAAACGGATAAACTCTCTCTCTAAATGACTTTCTACAGAAACGATCAAAGATAATTTGGTTGCCGAACCAGTTTTTGGAGATAAACGTCTAATGGCATACTCCAAGGTGATGATCAACCCCAATGCTGTGGCAATACCTCCAAGCACTGTGAGCACTACCCAAATAGTTGGAGGCCCTATAAAGTCTTCTTCATTCATATGCATTACCACTTCAGCAGATGCAACAGCAATTGATCTGCAACAACTAGTGAACTCTATCGTAGTAGACAGAAAGAGGCAGCTTCTAAATTAACTTTTACCTTCACTATATATAATCAGTAATTTCAACTATTTTTAATGCAAAGTGATATATCTTGTTCAGCATCTTAGGCTTGCGGGTATATCTAAAGTAGTATCTACAAAGTCTAGAAAAAAGTAGTCCCTTTTTTTGAGCTTCAAATATAACTATAGATGGAAAAGAGTGATTCTAAAATTCTACTAATAGATGACGATCTCTTCTCACGCAAGCTATTGCAAGCAATGCTGCAAAAAGTAGGTTGTCAAATTGTTGAAGCTGATAGCGGTGAGAAGGGGTTAGAACTTTGTCAAAGGAATTCTCCTTCCCTCATCTTATTAGACGCCAAGATGCCAGGCATGGATGGGTTTGACTGTTGTCGCAAAATTCGGCAACTTCCCGACGGAGAGCATATTCCTATTCTGATGGTAACTGGACTTGAGGATCAATCATCAGTGGATCAAGCCTTTGCCTCTGGTGCCACTGATTATGTAACTAAACCTGTTCAAATGCCGATTTTAACAGGGCGTGTACGTTATTTACTGAAGGCTTGGCAGGCTGAGAAAGAAGTTCGGGAAAGTAATGAACGATTTCGGTTAGAGTTGCGTCGAGCAGCTGAATATGTGGAAGCTTTGCTTCCTAATACCGATGATTCTAGGAAATCAAAGGAGAATATTCAGGCAAATATTCAGATTAATGTTCAATATCAGCCTTCGCATACCTTAGGTGGTGATGCTTTTGACTATGCCTGGTTAGATGACAATCATCTGATGTTTCATTTGTTAGATGTGGCAGGACATGGAGTTAAATCTGCACTATTATCAGTCTCGATTCTGAATATCTTGCGGAAACGAACATTGCAAGGAGCTGATTTTTATAAGCCTGAAACAGTTTTGACGGCTTTGAATGATGTTTTTCAAGTTAGTGATAATGGTGAAGATTATTTCACTTTCTGGTATGGGATTTATAACACTATCAACCGAGAATTAACATTTGCTTCTGCTGGTCACCCCCCTGCTGTGTTGGCTATGCCTGAGGGTGACGACTATAAGACCTGCTATTTAGACAGTGATGGCATTGCCATTGGATTGTTACCTGACTTTCCGTTTGATGTAAGGAAAGTTGAAATTCCCATTGGTAGTAGTCTTTATCTTTTTAGTGATGGAGTCTATGAGATTCCGGTAGGAGATGACCACAAAATTTGGGGGTTAGATGCTTGGGCACAAGCTTTAAGGGAGCATAAAAAGACTAAGTCTACTAACCTGAAACCTTTGTCAGATAAAGCTTTTAGTATAAATGGCGGGACAAATTTAGAAGATGATTTTTCAGTTCTAGAAATATGTTTCTCAACATAATTCCTTAGGTGGATATACTCATCATCTTTATGACTTAAGTAACTTTGCATATTAGAGGAAACTAATAAATTTGAAATCGTTCACTATTTTTCAGGATAACTATGCATGCAGTATGATGCTGTTTGTTCAGCGCAGGTCTTTAATGAAATTGAGATCGCTAAGTTCAGAGGCTTTCAAATAGCCATTTCTTCGAGAACTCAAACAATTCTTCGAAAAATATTCTCTACGTCAGAGCATCATGCATTTGACTGATTACATAGATTTCATCTCAATGTTGAGAGAGAAAGAATGAAGTAGGAAGGCAACAACTTTACCCCTTAAGAGTGCTGGTGTCAAAAAAATACATGAGAGATCAAAAAACTAGGAAACAATTTATCAAACTTTTTATGAAAACAAGATTGGCAATTAGTGAGTTATTTGACCGTTACAGTATGGGGCAACGAGATTTTCGAGATATTGATCTGCACGATGTAATTCTAAGCTGGTCTAATTTGAGCGACATAGATTTAAGTGGTGCTAATCTCTCTATTTCTATTGTTGAAGGAATTTGTTTGTCGGATGCTAAATTATGTCAAGTTAATATGAGTCACTCAGACATTACCGTAGCTGATTTATGCTGTGCTGATCTAAGTCAAGCAAATCTCTACAAAGCGGATCTACGAGGTGCAGATTTAACTGGAGCAAATTTGACTCATGCGGATTTACGAGGTGCAGATTTAACTGGAGCTAACCTTAAAAATACCAAGTTTTTGAAGACTAATCTGACAGGTGCTCGATTCCGTAAGTCAGAATTGAGTGATGCAATTTTTTGCTCATAACTTTACTGTAATGCACTCTCACAAGCAGAGATAAATTAGCGGCAAACATACTGCTGAAAATAGGGAAAACAATGATGACTAATGCAGTTAGACCTCAAAACATTGAAGACCTTAAAGTGATTCAAGAAGTGCCTGTTGTAATTGCCAATAGCCAAGGTTTAATCACTTATATCAACGACTGTTTTGAAAGGGTTTTAGGGTGGTCCCGAGATGATCTCTTAGGAGAATTGATTACCATGATTCTTCCTAGTAGCTTTAAAGACTCTCATAATCTGGCGTTCTCTCGATTTCAAGTGTCAGAAAAGGCTACTGTATTAAATCATCCCCTAGAATTAATGACCATCACGAAAAGTCAACAGGAGATTATGACCGAACACTACATCATTGCAGAGAAAGTGGAAGATGATTGGTTGTTTGGCGCTATGCTTACTCCCCTCAATTAAGTCAGCATAATTGTCCAAGCTTATCACTTTAAAGTAAAAGAGATCTCCTAAATGTCTGTAGAGGCTGATCCTAAGGCATTAGAAAACCAACTACACACGCTACGTAAAACCTTGGGAAAGATGGAAGTGGCGTTAGATGCTGTGACTGATGCTATCGTCTGGACAGATGAACGAGGGCGAATACAGTGGTGTAATGCTTTATTTGAGAAGCTAGTTCAGAAGCAGCAGCTAATGCTGCTGAGTAAAAACCTAATTGATGTATTACCGCTTTCTCAAAGCAATCAAGTATTATCATCAACGGAACACCCAGGAAATTTAGCTTTATCGCAACAATGTCAGGGCACTAATTTCTATGATTTCTGTCAGGAAAACATTTTACGAATTCTTGAGATTTCTTGGGCTTCGATTCAATTTGAAGATGCGCAATCAACGAGTGCAGTATTAGCAATTCGTGACGTCACGGAAAGAAAAAAAGCAGAAGCAGAACTTGAAAAGTATCGAGAAAAGCTTGAGTCCTTAGTGGAGCAACGAACGCTTGAGCTAAGTAATGTTAACGAGCATTTGCAGGCTGAGCTATTAGAACGTCAGCGAGTTGAAAAACTTTTAGTTAAAAGTGAAGCCGCGATTCGTGCTCTTTATGAAGTCACAGCCTCTCCTAAACTAGATTTCGACCAGGCAATTGAAGAATTACTCAACTTTGGCTGTGAGCAATTCAACTTGCCGATAGGGGTTTTGTCTAGGATTCAAGACAAGCAGTATGAAGTATGCCTGGCTCGATTACCTACTCGAAAATCTGTTCAAAGAGTACTCTTAAATCTTGAGAATACATATTGCCAAGATGTGATTGCAAGTAATAAAACTCTTTGTATTCTTGCGGCAGGAGATACATCTTGGGCAAATAGTGCCTGCTACCAAAGCCTAAAGTTAGAAGCTTATTTTGGAACACCTGTCTCAGTGGATGGTCAAATTTATGGCACCCTTAATTTCTCAAGCCAGATAAAGCGAGAAGAGGCTTTTAGTGCTCTTGATAAAGAACTTTTACTGCTGATGGCACAATGGGTTGGTCGAGAAATAGAACGTCAGCAAGCTGCAATTACCCTCGCTAAGGCAAGAGATGATGCCCTGGCAGCTACTAAGACTAAAAGTGAATTTTTGGCGACGATGAGTCATGAAATTCGTACGCCTATGAATGCTGTTATCGGTATGACTAGCCTTTTGCTAGATACAGCTTTAACAGATGAGCAACGTAATTTTGTGACTACTGTTCGCAATAGTGGCAATGCATTATTATCACTGATTAACGACATACTAGACTTTTCTAAAATTGAATCTGGTCACCTTGAACTTGAAGCCTATCCATTCAATTTACGAGCATGTATTGAAGAAGCGTTTGATCTAATTTCTGCAAGAGCAGCTGAAAAGCAATTAGAGCTTGCCTTTCATATTGATTCAGCTGTTCATAATACATTTATGGGCGATGTTACCCGTCTGCGTCAGATCTTGGTCAATCTTTTAGGAAATGCAGTTAAGTTTACCCATCAAGGGGAGATTTCCATTTCTGTGACTCATTGGAAATCTTCATCACTAGCTGAGCCAGGTTCACAATCGCTGGCTGAAACCCATCAGAGTCTGTGCTTTGCGGTTAAAGATACAGGTATTGGTATTCCTGCCCAAAGAATAGAACGATTATTTAAAGCATTTAGCCAGGTAGATTCGTCTACTACACGTAAATATGGTGGTACAGGTCTAGGCTTAGCTATCTGCAAGCAGTTAGTTGAAATGATGGGAGGAAATATTTGGGTTGATAGTCAAGTCGATCAAGGTAGCACTTTTTTCTTCACCGTTACCGTGCAGACCGTATTAGAAAAAAGAAGCCATAGAAGTATTACAGTTCCAGCTCAGTTAGTTGGTAAACGCTTACTAATTGTTGATGATAATGCTACTAATCGCCAGATTCTTGAAAAACAAACTCAAACTTGGGGGATGCTAACCCGGACAACTGCCTCAGGCTCGGAAACTCTAAAGTGTTTTGAAAGAGGGGAAGTCTTTGATTTAGCGATTTTGGACATGCAAATGCCTGAAATGGATGGAATGACTCTGGCTCAAGAAATACATGCTCTCCCAGCTCAAAAAGCATTGCCTTTGATGATGTTAACCTCTGTGGGAAAGTATCAAATTTCTCAAGCGGACATTGAAAGACATTTTGTGGCATTTTTAAACAAGCCCATTAAGCAGGCTCAGTTGCTAGAAAATCTAGTTAGGCTTTGTGAAGGTGAATCTATCAAGTTTGAACAACCTAAAAAATTAGTGACAACGATTGATCATCATTTGGCTGAAAAATATCCGCTTCAAATCTTGTTGGCTGAAGATAATGGTGTGAATCAACAACTTGCAACACAGTTGCTTAAAAAGATGGGCTATCGTGCAGATGTAGTGGGTAATGGATTGGAAGTTATTAATGCGTTAGAGCGCCAATCCTATGATGTAATTTTGATGGATTTACAAATGCCTGAGATGGATGGCTTAATAGCAACACAAAAGATTTGTGAACGTTGGCCTGCTCCTGTTAGGCCTTGGATTGTTGCAGTTACTGCAAATGCGATGCAAGGTGATCGTGAGGCTTGCTTAAAAGCAGGCATGGATAACTATATTAGTAAGCCTATTCAAATTGAAGAACTTGTGACAGCTTTACAGCAAGTGCCCTCCCGTAGTTCTCGAGAAAATTTCCAAAGACAATCTGCAATACAAGCTGATGCAAAAGTTCAAGAGCATGAGGATGTTCAGTTGCTTGCTCAAGAATTAACAGAAGCTTCTTCAGTAAAGGATGGGAGACAGATTGATAAGGAAGTACGGGCTATAGAATCAGCTATAGATCATCATCAACTATGTAATTTGGTATCTATGATGGGAGGCGAAGTAGCCGTCTTGAAGCAACTGGTTGACACCTACATTAGTGAGTCACCTGATCTTATCCAGAGGATGGATAAGGCCGTTATACAGAATGATGCGTTGGCCCTAGAACATAATGCCCATACTTTGAAATCAAGTAGTCATGCTTTAGGGGCACTTGAATTGTCTAACTTATGTGCAAGATTGGAAAAAATAGGTCGTGAGAACCAGATGGATGATGCAACAAAACTTTTAGAAGACTTGCATGACGAATATCGCACAATAAAAATTGTATTAACAACAGATGTGAATAAATTGATTTTGTGTTGTAATTTTAACTAAAGTAATACAGCATCTATTCTTCAATCAACTATCATCTGTTAGTTTTAGTAGATATTTTCAGGATTGTAAGCGGAATAGGGAATTTTAATAATAAGTTATCTGGTTTAAGCTGAAATAATCTGCCGTGGTTATACTTGCCACGATTCTAAAAATACTATGGATGCAGCCTTAGATATAACTCCTTCCTCAGAGCATATTCCATTAATTCTAATCGTAGACGATGATGCCGTTTCGAATTTGATGCTTTCTGAAGTTTTACACAAAGACGGTTATAAGACTTCAGTAGTTGAAGATGGCCAGGCTGCTTTAATCGCATGTCAAAAAGAGTTGCCAGATATTATTTTAATGGATGCCGTTATGCCTGTTATGAACGGGTTTAACTGTTGTCGCTCGCTACATATATTGTATGGTGAAAATTGTCCTCCCATTCTTATGATTACAGGCTTAAATGATACCGATTCGGTAGAGCATGCTTATAAGGTAGGAGCCGTGGACTACGTAACAAAACCTTTTCATTGGGCTGTACTCCTTGGGCGTGTTCGTCAAGCTATCAGTTCTCATCTCGCTCATCAAAAGCTTAAACAAGCTTTAGCGAAAGAAAGATTACTCCTTAAAGAACTTAAAATTGCTAATCAGCAACTACATAGCCTTGCGACAATTGACGGTCTTACTAGTATTACTAATCGTCGTGTATTTAATGAAAGGCTTGAGGATGAGTGGAAGAGGTTATGTCGAGAACAATCACAACTTGGACTTATCCTGATTGATATTGACTATTTTAAGGCATATAACGATACTTATGGCCATCTAAATGGGGATAAGTGTTTATGTCAAGTTGCCAAAATAATTAATGATTGTGCTCGTCGTCCTGCTGATCTGGCCGCTCGCTACGGAGGAGAAGAATTTGCATTGATTTTGCCTAATACAGAACTTGAAGGTGTTATTCATGTTGGTAAATTAATACAAGAGCAACTGCGAAATCTTGCTATTCCTCATGTTTCATCTAAAGTAAAGTCTATAGTTACTGTAAGCATTGGGGCAGTCGCTATTGTTCCTGCTTTTTCTAAGTCACCTCAAACTTTAATCAATTGTGCTGATCAAGCACTTTACCATGCTAAAAATAATGGTCGGGACTGTGTCATTGCTTTGTCCAATTCTATGATCGTTGAGTGAGGTTGTTGTAGTCCTCGTAGGAGAGTGCTCTAATGATTTAGCCTTTAAAGGCCTGAATGTGTTGCGTCTATACAGCCAACAGTTGGATCTCAATTAATTTTGATGTCTTTGTTAATGCGCAGCATTGGTGATCTATTGCTGATTGACTGACAAAAGTTTAGTCAGGATTGAACAGAGTAGTAAAGACCTGAAATTCAAACTGAAAGGAGCGTTTTTCATGCTGCCAGCGAGAGGCCATCGCCGGGTCAGGGTCGATGTTAGACGAGAATAAAACACGATTCACTAGCTGCCAGCCATCGAGTAAGGCCGCATGAATCCAATCGAGACCAATACGAAAATAACTATTGCCGCGAAACCAATGAGTATCAACCCATCTCCGCTTGCCTGACTCAACGACAGCAACGCCCTGCGCGGTCACGTAAAGTGTCGCGAGCGCTAAGATGAAACATAAACGTGAGAGGTCACAAACCGAACGAATCTCGGACTTTTGCAAATTCCAACCGCTGGACTGCTCATCCTTGAAAAGTTCCTCGATATCGAAGCGAAAGCCATACTCCTGCAATGTTTTGAGCGTAGTGGGTTCATCACTGACAACGACCCAGAGTTCGCCATTGAGAGGATTGCGACCGACGATGACATGGACTGGACCATACCACTGTCGCTTGTGCAGTTTAACCGTGTGGAAACAGCGCACGTCACCAGCTGCCAGATGCACTGAGGTCGCTTGTATCCAGCCTCCGGTAGAGCGCCATAACCACGTGTTGCTCTTGAGTCGAATGCGATAGTGCCAACCCAATTGGCCCAAGGCTTCCATTGCATCAGTGTGAATACATCCTCGGTCCGCCAGCAGAACAACCTTCACGGCCTTCGGCAGGTATCGAGCCGCATGCATTAACATCTCGTGATACTCGCTGAAGGCAACGGTTGCACTCGAATGCCTGAGCACACGCCAAGACAACGGGAGGGCGCGTCCTCGGTGAACCACGGCTAACCGAATCAGACAGTACTCATCCCAAAACTGGGTGGTGTCTAAGCTCACATACAGACACTCGTCTTCCCAATTCGCCAACGCAGCTTGAATGATTGGCTTGTACAACCGATGTACATTGATGCGTGGATTCCCGAGCCAGCGACGTATACGACGTTGGCGACTTTGCGCGTACTGCCCTCGGCAGGGAATATACTTGGCCCACTTCGTTAGGTTCACTTCACCGGTATGAATCAGCGCAACGACCATCCATAGACATGTCGTTAAATGAGTGAGATGTACCCAGTTTTCGCCTTGACCTAGCCAGGCTTTCAAGGCATCGTAGAGACGGGAGTTTTTTTCACAGCGTTTCTATAATTTGAGTGGTATCTAATTCTAGAGTGCTGGACTCCCACTTCCTTTTCAATTTTCTACAATCCAGAACTGACGGTCACTTCAACACTAGAGACAGTATCTTTTGTCAGTCAATCAGG
>NZ_AWNH01000007.1 GCF_000482245.1 Leptolyngbya sp. Heron Island J
GGGGGTGAGGGGGTGTGGGTGGCTATGGATGGTTGGGGGATGTGAGTGAGTGTGGGTGTGGTGGGTGTGGTGAGTGTGGTGGGTATCCGTTGACTCTGGTGAGGTGCCGATCCACAGGCGCAAAATGTTGGGGATGGGTAAATCATGGCTGCCTGCGCCTAAGCCGACCTGCTGGAGGGTCATGGCGGGGGGAGGACCAAAGCGATCGCAAAGGGTGGTTGCGATCGCAGCCCCTGTTGGTGTCACCAGTTCCCGGTCAATTCCGTTGCTATAGATCGGCACCTGGGCGCGTCTAAACAGTTCCAACACAGCCGGTGCTGGCACTGGCAGACGCCCATGGGCTGCTTTTACGGTGCCTCCACCGACGGGTAGAGGTGAACAGATGATGCGGTCTACTCCCAGCCAGTGCAGCCCTAAACAAGTGCCGACCACATCGACTAGAGCATCAGTGGCACCGACCTCGTGAAAATGCACCTGCTCGGCTGGAATGCCATGGACAGCGGCTTCTGCCGCAGCTAATTCCTGAAAAATAGCCAAACTCCAGTCCACTACCCGAGTGGGTAAATTCCCCTCACGGATGAGCTGCTCGATCTCAGGCAAATGTCGATGGGTGTGGACCGTATTGCTGAGATTGATCGTAACTGCGGTTGCCGCTTGTTCCTGACGCCTAACTTGAGCGACTGTAAATTCATACTCAGCCTCTAGTCCTAACCCAGCTAACTGAGTCAGCAACTGGTCTAATGGCATCCCTGCCGTCAAGATTGCACCAAGGCACATATTGCCAGCAATGCCCGTTGGGCAATCGAAATAGGCGATCTTTGCCATAGCTTTATAGAATCTCCCCTGAGCGCGAAATTTCCCTACACACACTTCATTCAGGCCTGCCGTAAAAACACCGGACAGGCTCAGACATTGGCGTAGCTATTAAATAGTGCAATACGTCAGGGAACTATTTCGATCATTCAACAGTTCATCAATTGTTGTTGATGCATTGAGAATTGATGGCTTGAAACTCATTAATCTCATACAACTGTCACAAGGGTAAAAATGGACTTACAGGATAGACTATCTACTCAACTGTCACAGTCAAGGACATCGCCTTTACGCGTGTGCCATCCTGTTCGAGCTGTCTGCCAAACGATTACACAGTAAGTATTTTAGAGTTATTGATGCCCCACCCTTTCGAGCAGATTTCGGTCTTTAGACAGACTTTTGGTTCATTTGGTTTGGATAGTGACACACTGTTATTTCGATTCCAGATTGAGTCCCTCTACAGTGAAACTGTCCACTAATGGACAGGCCTACAGCTCCAACTGCCAATTGAACAGCTCCTCGAATTGTAGGGGCGTGCATCACTAAGGGAATTATGAAAGCTCAATCTACCGCTACAAACGTATTAAACCTAACTAAGTCATCTAATAATGTCGTTCTTCATCCCACGGCTGGCTCCATCCGGTCAACTAAGGATGACACTGTGAATTCAACCCATGAAAATGAGCTGTGTCCTGTTGATCAGGCGCTGGTAAGTTTTCTGGTTCAAATGATTCAAGAGCAGGTGAAAGGCAGTACTCGTACTGTGAATGCTGTGGCCAACCGTTTGGCTATCGAGGTGGCTCGTATTTGCCGCAAAAGCGACCGAATTCAAGCCTCCGGTGAAGTTAATGCTTGGCAACATTCCCTGGCGGAAAATCGAATTCAGAAGTATTTGGAGTATTACCGTCTGGGCTCTCGCCAAGGACGGGTGGAACTACAAAGTCGGCTGAGTGCGATCGCATATCGCTATATTGCACCTGCTAAAACCCAGCTAGGTTTTCAGGGTCGTTGCAATCTACTAGAAGACTTTCTCCAAAGCTTCTACATCGAAGTACTCAAGGCCTTTCGTCGGGAAAACCATCTCGAAGCTGACTACACTCCTAGAACCCGGTTGGAGTTGGCTGAGTATATGGCATTTACCGAGCAGTATGCCAAGCGGCGGATTTCACTGCCTGGCTGTTATAACCAACAGCTACTGGTTTTGCGGGCTCAAAGCTTTGCTAAGCGGCTGCCAGCAGAAACCTGTGTCGATATTGAGATGGCGGTTGACTCACCCAAAAGTGATGATGCTGACTCTCGGTCTTCGGCCCTGCAGCAAATTCGTGAGCAGATGGTGGCCGATGTCACTGATCCGGCTGAAGCGGTACTGCGCGATCGCATCATCCGCGAGCTAGTCGAGTACCTTGAAGATCAAGATCAGCCTGCCTGTATCGACTACCTGGCTTTGAGGCTACAGGACATGGCCGCTTCTGAAATTGATGAAGTGCTGGGGCTAACACCACGACAGCGCGATTATCTACAGCAGCGTTTTAAGTACCACGTGGAAAAATTTGCCCAGTCTCATAACTGGGAATTAGTCCACCAATGGTTAGGAGCAGATCTCGATAAAAACCTTGGATTATCTCCCAAGGAATGGACCGCATTTACGGCTGAACTAACGGCTGATCAGCAACAGCTATTGGCCCTGAAGCAGCAGCAAATGCAAGACCCGCAACGCTCGACACCATCAGATGCTGATATTGCTCAGCACCTAGGGTGGACCCCCAAACGGGTACAGCGCCGCTGGAGTCAAATCGTATCGAGTGCTTGGAAACTTCGTAACACCAACCGCTCAGTTAAACCTGTAGCGAAGGTGGACGCATAAGCGAACGCTCCCACACTATTTCCTTGAGTGCACGTCCATGGCCTTCGCTTTGCGGAGGCCTTTTTTTGTATGTCAGGGAATGTGTAGCACGTGCAAGGTGAGGTAAGACAATTTTACGAAATCCTGGTTATATGCCCCCGATATCGCCGGACAACCACAAGGGATTGCCCCTACGGAGTTATCCATGTTCAATCGGGGTTACTGAATTCGGATTTGGGATTACTTAAAGCAGTGTCCTTAGTCTTCTGTCCTCATTCCTTTGGTTTTCGCGACCATAAGAAGAAGAGCTACAGCATAATTCTGTAGCTCTTAGGCGTTTTGCCAAAAGTTAGTTGTTGAGTTACTCAGCCCCGTAAGGGGATGTCATTAGCAATTAACTCCGCTGTGGCCCCGTTGGCTTACCCTTCGCTGGCCTCGGCATTCGTGGCAGGTGGCTCAAACTTATAGCCAACTCCCCGTACCGTTTGGATCAATGTGGGTTGGTTAGTATCAATTTCGATCTTTTTACGAATCTGACCAATATGGACATCAACCACCCGTTGATCACCCACATATTCATAGTCCCAAACCTTTTGGATCAGCTCAGTACGTCGCCAGACGCGACCGGGGTGACTAGCGAGGAAGTGCAGCAGATCAAACTCCAGAGCCGTTAACGGCACCAGCTGACTCTCCAGAGTGACTTCTCGGCGGATCGGATCAATTGCCAGAGAGTTAAAGGTCAGACACTGCTGCTCAGCTGCTGTCACTGGACGCTGGCGCTTCAGAATTGCCCCCACGCGCACCTCAAGTTCGCCTAAGCTAAATGGCTTAGTAATATAATCATCAGCTCCCTGGTTAAAACCATGGATTTTATCTGATTCATCCGTACGACTGGTGAGCATCAACACAAAAACACCTGTGCGGGACTGCATTTCTTTGCACAGGTCGTAGCCATTAGCGTCGGGTAAATTAACATCCAAAATAACTAAATCTGGATTGAACTGCTCAAATACAGCCAGGGCATGTTTCCCATCCTCAGCAGATTCCATTTCATAGGTCTGCTTCGCTAAAAATCGATGAATAAGATTGCGAATGGCTGGGTCGTCGTCAACAACTAAAATTTTGGCAGAGGCCGTGGTCATAATCCTTACACCAAAAAATACGAGTCTAGGTAAAAAGGTAAAAATAAATCGGACGTTACGGAGTCTCGGTATGATTTCATCTGCTAAGTATGTGCTAGTTGCAATGCTTGCAGATCGATTCATACTGTAAATCAGCAACGGCATAAATTGGACATTGCTGATCCTTGAGAGGACTTAATCTGAGAGGGTTTAGCAATTTGCCTCCATCCTAGATCGATTCATTCTGTAGATCAGCAACGGCATAAATCCTACTGAAATTAGACTGCCTGTGAAAGCCCGTCTAAAGTCCTATTTCACAAGTTTTCAATAACTTCAGAGAAGTTTTACAGGGCTTCCACACCTTATCAAAGAATTCTGCTAATTACAGCCGGTCAACTGGCACTGTAGATGCCATATCTATAAGTTTATTGAAATATCTTGAGTTTATTAGTGGTGCATACACGCTGCGCAGTACAACTCGTCTGCACTAATTCTTCAGAATAAGTATCAGAACTGCCAGTAATTATAAGGATGACACCCCAGTAGACAAGGAAACTTCTAAAAAGTTATCTGACATTTCTGTTATGCTGTGCCTGTTTTTTTGTCAGGATGGTTAAACTGGTGGTTATCATGGCAAATAGTGTTTTTGATGTGCAGCACACTATTTGCCACAGGTGTACGTCATATCATCTTTATAATCGTCGTAATGGCCGCTGTGCATACTAGGTGTCGACATGAATGAGAGCAACTATAAAACGTTGGGATTAGATGAGTCATCCTCGTTTGAAGAGGTACAGGTCGCTCGTAAACGTCTCCTAGAAGAATGTGAGAGCAATCCTCAGCAAAAAGAGGCCATTGAGGCTGCCTACGACGCCATTTTGATGGAGCGGCTGCGAATGCGTCAGGAGGGCAAGATCAAAGTGCCTGACCGCATTCGGTTTGCCGAAAAATCAGCCGAATCCTTGTCATCTACGCCCAGGGTATCGCTACCTGCACCTCAGCCTCCTGGCTGGCTGCAGGATTGGTTGGACACCCCCAGTCGCGACGATATTCTATGGCCATCGGTCGTGTTTTTAGGACTTGCCGCCCTGGCCTGGTTTGTGGTCAATGGCGCAGCAACGGCTTTGGGTTTTTCCGTGGCCGCCACCATTTTCTTTATCAACCGCAAGGAACGGAAGTTCTGGCGTTCTTTTGCCTTTGCAGCTGGTGGATTGCTGGTGGGCGTTTTATTAGGATTTCTAGCCATTAACTTGATTGGTCAGCCCAGCTTTGATCTGACGTTGGAACGTGCAAATGCGATAGTTGGGATTATTACCATGGTTCTACTGTGGTTTATCAGTAGCTTCCTGCGCTAAAGGTCTTCTCTAAGCATTGACTGAACGTTCTGACTGACTGCTTTGGGCCAGCGCGAGTTCCGGGCTGGCTGAGCTAAACTAATTGGGACGTTTTTTGTTTGGCGACCGAAGCAATGGCTTGATTACTGGACCTAGCCACATAGTTATTGCCCTGGTAGCGATCAACATGGCGAAAAATACCAATGGGCGGCATGATACGACAGGTATAGAATTCAACCGTTACACTGCCATTGGGGAGGGTACGTACCGTTGGAGTTAAGGTTGCGGGTACTTCCATGCGCCATTGCCAGTGGCGCTGGTGGGGTATAGTCCCAATTAAACGATGGTGTTGCCAGCGGTGAAATCGACCACAGCGGCCAAACTCCTGGAGTTCTCGCTGGAAAATTGAGGCGACTAGAAATGACGTGGTCGTCAGATTGCCGGTAATGGCATTCATATAGTTGCGCAAGGCTCCCTCAGGATACGGAGGCGTATTGTGGTCACCGGCTTGAGTCAGAGCGGCTTCCAAATGGGAGGTCGTGCTGAGTTGGTTAACCATGGCCCACGTGACTGCGCCACCATGATTAGTATTAGCGCGTCTGATGCGATAGAGATAGGTGACGAGACAGTAATTGGGCTTGAGGGCAATGCCTGGTAAGCGTTTGAGTGCCACACTGGCATCAGCAGTACTAATAAACCAGCGCCCGTTGGTGTTAGGGGTGGACCCTTCTGTATGGTTAAAACCGCCTTTGCGAAACAAATTGCTTAAGCTAGCCAACGAGTCGGGTTCGGGCATATTCTCATCGGTGACACTAGGAGCATGCTCACAGGCTGGCAATACGAGCTGCTGCTTGAGAGAACGTCTGAGGGCTTGTAAGGAATTAATGGGAAACTGTTGCGACGACATGGCTGTGGACGACTTCTATCCTCAACGTGCTACGCATCACTCTTTAATGTACATTACTCAGGACATCAATTGATTTAAGCGCTTAGCCCAGGTTTTCAATTGTCAGGGGACAACTAACAAGCTGAGTTGGAAGCGGTATGCGTTTTTGTAATAATCGAATGCTTTAGCTGGCTTTGTCTAGGCACTTTATGCCTTAGTGTTTAGGCAATTTCCCGTAGAAAGTGCTTTGCTGCAGTTTAATTGGATACCGTGATCCAAGTTTGTTGAGTATGGGCCTGGTGAGTGAGGTCCATGAGTAGCTGTGAATAGACTCCTTCTTTGAGTGAGGGGGCTGAGATGTTCCGTTGCTCAATACAGGTTACCCAGTGATCAACCACGCGAATAAAGGGCGCTAGTCTACCGTCATTGTAAAGTTTGGGAAACGCCAGACGTTCTGGGATCTCAAGTGGGGTCAGGGGGGCACCAGCTTGACTGCCGGCGAGGGTAAAACCATGGATATAGTCTTTCTGGTTAGCATTCCCAAGGACAAGGGTGCCTTGGTCGCCATACACTTCAACCCAGTGGCCTCGACCGGCCATGGCGACAGCGCTTAGAGTGACCTGCACTGGAGTGCCATCAACGAGTTCCAGGGTAATGCTGCAGGTGTCGTCAGAATCAACGGGTTTATAGTCACCGGAAACTGGATCTGGTCGCTGGATAATGGTGGTGCTGAGGTTGGCAGACAAACGTTTGATCGGTCCAAATAACCAGCTAATGTAGTCAAACATGTGGGAGCCAATGGAGCCTAATGCGCCACCGCCTTGATCTTTGCGGGCGTACCAGTTCCAGGCTCGTTCTGGATTGGCTCGACTGCCGGCAATCCAGTCAATTTTGATCAGGCGCTTTTGGCCGACGTAGCCTTCCTGGAGTAATTCTGCTAACCGCTGCCAGGCGGGAATGAAACGAAATTCGAAATCCATCACAGCTGCCACGTTGTGGTGCTGGGCGAGGCTATGGAGATCCTGGGCTTCTTGTAGGTTCAGGGCTGTCGGTTTTTCCAATAGCAGATGTTTACCGGCTTTAAGCACGGTTGCGGCCATCCCATGGTGGGTGAAGGGTGGGGTGGCGATGCTAACGGCTTGCACTTCAGGCAGGCTGACAACGGCTTCGATCGTGTCGCAGGCATGGGAAATACCATGACGTTCGGCGATGGCTTGGGCCTGGTTGCGATCGCGATGATAAACCGCTATCAATTCGGTACGATGGTGGGCCTTAAACCCAGGAATATGGATTTTTTGACCAAACCCTGTGCCAACAACAGCAACACCAATGGATGCCTGAGTCATAGTGTGATGGAAGCTAGACGACAGAGCTGACGAACTCTTTGACTACAGACTAGCGACAAGCGGGGACATAGCGCTAGCCGCTTTGTCGGTATAATCTGCGCGTATAATAAGTAGCGTTAATAGAACTTTACAAGCTACGGCTCAGCCATGAACTACTACTATTTCTTTACGCCCCCCTACTTTTTTATGGTGGCTGGTCTGTTTATCGCCATCACATCAGGAGCCGCGTTTAGTGCTGTTCTCAAGGAGATCGTGGCAGTATGGCGTGAAACTCGTTCTTCGGCAGTTGTGGCTAAGCTAGGTGGTTTGAGCATCCAGCTGCCATTTCTAGGTATTTGCACTGGAACGGCGATCTTTTTGGCGTCGGGGCTAGGCTGTTTTGGCACTCCCACATGGCTGTCCTATGCGGCAGCTGTCCCCTTGACATTTCTCAGTGCTGGTCTGGTTTGGCGACAGCTAAAAAGCAACCTGGCGCTATTGGAGAGTGGTCAGGCCCGTGCGTTTGAATTAGACTTCTTTAGCTAGACAGAGTATTGGTAAGGAATTTGGGGACATCCCTTTGTGGGTGTGCCCCAGAGACAGACTTCATGCCTTGGGCAGCCACAAATCCACAAGGGGCTGCCCCTACTGGCGGATTCGCTCTAGCTGGGCCTGGGTGTTGGTGACCCATTGATTGCGACCTTGATTGATGTAAAGATTCAGGGCCTGCTGCAATACCTGTTCGGCTTCACTAGTACGTCCAAGTTCCGCTAAGGCTAACCCCTTAGAGTAGTAGGCGTGCCCAAAGCTGGGATATAGCTGAATTGCTCGGTCAAAATGATTGAGGGCGAGTTCGGCCTCACCCCGACCAAAGTGGGTAATTCCCAAATTGTAATGGGCTTCAGGATAATTATTGTCGATGTCAATTGCCGTTTCAAAGGCCTGTAAAGCACCTTCTAGCTGGCTTTGCTGCAGATAGATTAAACCAATTTGGTAATGCACTTCCGGGGCCTGGGGGCTATGTTCTACCGCTGTTAAAAACGAATCGAGGGCGACGGCTAGATTGCCCTGGCGACGTTGCACCAAACCCAGGTTGTAATGGCCGATCCCTAAGCGAGGTTCGAGGGTAACGGCCCGTTTAAGATAGCTTTCCGCTTGCTCCAGGTTGCCGCCGTCTAGCAAAGCTGCCCCGAGATTGACATAGGCCATTGTAAAGTTGGCGTCTGCTTGGGTGGCTTTCCAAAAGGCATCGGCGGCGGCCTGCATTTCGCGCTGTTCTCGGTAGGCTAGCCCCAGATTGTAGTGGGCCACAGCCAGGTCGGGGTCAAGGTCTATGGCGCGTTGAAAGGCGGCGATCGCATCGTCAAGCTGTCCCTGCTGAACATAGATCACACCCTGCTCAACGGCGGCTTCAGCACTGCGAAATTCTTGACTGAGGGCCGGTTTGGTCGCACTCAGGCTCAGCGCGATTAGGAGTGGCAGCCCATAGCGATGACCTAGATTCATTAAATTTTCCCCCGTGTTGGCTAGTGACTGGCTGAGCTAGTGAGTAGGTGAGATCCACAGAATATTGATGACCCCAGTGGATGATCCCAGGTCAATCAGTGTTAGAGATGTTAAATGATACAGGGAAGTGATTCATAGCCTAGCACCTAATTCTGGGGATTTGAGTAGGAGTGTATCAGTAATTTCCCTTATTCCACTAATGTGCCATAGCTTACCTTGTCCGGGCTCATGTGGGCATCAACGATTTCACCGTCACGGAACCATACCACTCGTTTGGTGAGCTGAGCCACGGCTGGCTCGTGGGTCACCATAATAACGGTAATGCCGCCACGATTGAGCTCGGCAAAAATCTTCATCACTTCTTCGGTGGTCGTGGTATCCAGCGCCCCGGTGGGTTCATCCGCCAAGAGCAGCAGCGGTCGATTCACAATGGCACGGGCGATGGCTACCCGCTGTTGTTGTCCCCCCGATAACTGGCTGGGTCTATTGGTCAATCGATTGCCCAAACCCACCTGATGCAGAGCTTTGGTAGCTCGTTCTCGGCGTTCAGCGGCTGGAATGCCGCTGTAGACCATGGGCAAGGCAACGTTATCTAGCGCACTCAGCTGAGGCAATAAATGAAACTGCTGAAATACAAAACCAATCTTCCGATTGCGAATAATTGCCAGGGCGTCATCATCTAGCTGGGCCACATCCTGGCCATCAAAAAAGTAATGACCCTTAGTGGGACGATCTAAACAGCCAATCACGTTCATGGCCGTAGATTTACCTGAACCGGATGGCCCCATGATGGAGCAGTAGTCTCCCTGGTTAATGCTTAAACTGACGTCCCATAGGGCTCGGACTTCAGTATTGCCGCTGCCGTAGACTTTGAAAATGTGTTGGAGGTTGATGAGGGCTGGCATTGGGGACTGGGGAGTAGGTGTGAGAGAAGCGGCTTAAAATTCAAAACTCTTTGACTCAATCCGTTGCTGCTAAATGCTTCTCAACGCCACAATCGGGTCGAGTTTAGCGGCCTGACGGGCGGGGATAACGCCAAAGAATAGGCCAATGCTGCCGGAAACGCCAACCGCCAGGACGATGGCGCTGATGGAAGCGGAGGACTCGAAGGGGGTGAGCAGGCTCAGTAGACTGATGCCGCTGACGCCGAGCAGTGTGCCGATTACACCACCAGCGGCGGAGAGAATAATCGCTTCGATTAAAAACTGGATCAGGATATCTTGTTGGGAAGCCCCGACGGCTTTGCGCAGACCAATTTCTTGGGTGCGTTCGCGGACGGATACCAGCATGATATTCATGATGCCAATGCCGCCGACCAGGAGAGAAATACTTGCGATCGCAGCCAGCATCAGGGTTAAAGCCCCGGTGATGGTATCGGCAATGGTGAGCAACGTATCCTGGTTTTGGATAAAAAAGTCATCGTCTTTAGGATCGGTGATGCCATGGCGCAGCCGCAGCAGATTAGCAATCTGAAATTCTGCTGTTTGCATACTCTCCCCATCACGAGCGGTGGCTGAGATAAAGCCCACCTCAATGCCATAGGGAGAGGTGCGCCCCACAATGCGACTGGACTGGGTGGTGAGTGGAATCATCACTGCATCGTCGTAATTCACCCCCAGATTGGAGCCCTGAACCGCCAGTACTCCCACCACTTCAAAGCTAATGTCATTAATTCGCAGCGATTGACCTAGGGGAATTTCGTCTTCAAACAGCCGTTCAGCCAGGGAATTGCCTAGAACCGCCACGGCACTGGTGCGATTCATATCCAAATCAGAAATAAACCGCCCTTGTTCCGTGGTGAAGTTACGGACGCTGATAAAGCCTGGATTTGTACCAATCACACTGGCATTCGCATTGCGATTGAGAAATGTCACGATGCCTGGAGTGGTATTCTCAGCGGCAACATCGACGACTGACGGTACCTGCTTTGCGATCGCTTCTGCATCTGCTAGGACTAAATTACGGGTAATTTCCAAACCGCCCAGCTCGCGAGTTTCCCGATTTCCCGGCACGATGAATAAAATATTAGGCCCCAGACTTTGTATTTGCTCATTGATATAGCGGCGACCGCCCTCTCCCAAACCAACCATGGAGATGACGGAGGCGTTACCAATGATGATGCCTAACATCGTCAGGCTGCTGCGAAGTTTACTGGCAGTCAAAGTTTTGATTGCCATTTTGAGACTTTCGCGAAAATCCATATAAGAGGTAAAAGGCAAATCATTAATGGGCAGGGTGGGCACTGCCCACCGGTAGGCCATGGATAGCAGAGAAATTGCCCTGGCACATTACCACCAGAATAAACCCAAGATTCGATAACGACATTTATGGCAAAGGGCTTCCATTTTTGGAAGCCCTTTGCCAAGGAGAATATCTGTGAAAGGTTAGGTACCGCCCACCCAACCTACGGGTTAAATAATCATGCCGTCGGGAATCACGGCATTTTTGAGAACAACGACAATACCGCTACGAATATAGAAACCGAGATCTTCCCGCTCCGCTTCTTGAATATTTTCCTTGTTGACGATTTTTACATTGCGGCCAATGCGGGCATTTTTATCGACAATAGCGTTTTTGATAATGGTGCTTTCACCAATACCTACGGGGACTTTGCCACGGGTGAGATGCTGATGGCTTTCGGTGGCAGACTCATAGTAGTCGGCTCCCATCAGTAGGGCATTTTCAATCTCGCAGTTGGCACCGATACGCTGACGCAATCCAATCACGGTGCGTTTAATGGTGCACTGCTTAAGGATAGAGCCATCACCCACAATTGACTCAGTTACCTCACAGTTGAGCAATTTGCTAGGCGGCAAATAGCGAGCCCGAGTATAAATGGGGGAATTTTCCTCGTAAAAGCTAAACGGTGGACGCGGTTGCTGGGTTAGGGCAAGGTTGGCATGGAAAAAGGCCTCAATAGTCCCAATATCTTCCCAGTAACCATCAAACAGATAAGCCTGAATGTTGTAGTCGCGGGCAGCGCCTGGAATAATCTCCTTACCAAAATCAGTTTGCTCAGGAGACCGTCGTAGCAGATCAATCAGCGTTTGCTTTTTGAATACGTAGATACCCATGGAGGCAATAAAGGGATTCTTCTTGGCCTCTTCAGGGTTTAATCCCAGGGTGCTCGTGTCAACCTTCATGGATTCAAGGGCATCACCCTTAGGTTTTTCATAGAAGTCAACAATCCGACCGGCGCTGTCAATCTTCATTAAACCAAAGCTAGAAGCCACCTTATGGCCTACAGGCACCACCGATAAGGTTACATCTGCGCCAGTACTGCGATGACGTTCTACAAACAGGCTGTAGTCCATCCGATAGAGATGATCGCCGGAAAGAATGATAATTTCATCGACATCCCAGCTCTCAAATAACCATAGATATTTACGGACAGCATCAGCTGTACCCTGGAACCAGCTGGGGCTTTCGGGAGTTTGCTGCGCTGCCAATACCTCAACAAAACCATCGCTAAATTGGGAAAAATTGTAAGCGCGAGTAATGTGGCGATTGAGTGAGGCTGAATTAAACTGCGTGAGGACGTAGATTTTTAAGATTTCTGAGTTGATACAGTTACTAACTGGAATATCAATTAGTCGATATTTACCGGCTAGTGGAACTGCGGGCTTTGCACGAAACTTGGTTAAAGGGTAGAGGCGAGTGCCAGCCCCGCCGCCGAGAATAATCGAAAGAACTCTTTTCACAGGATCGTCTCACTAGCGCAGTTTATTAATTCACTATTTAGTTTGAGGGTGTATCTAATCCTTGACAAGAGGTTGAAACAAATTATTTTTGCTTTGTGTTCTGAGATACGCAATCGGTAAGAGCGCTCCACACCTTGCCTATGGGCTTGATAAGCCAAACAAATCTACAGAGTTACTCAGTAAATCCATTGCTTTTTAAGGCACTCTATTTATTTCATCAAAACTGGCTCTTTTACATCCAAAAAGAGCCTAATTAAGAGAGCGTTAGTTATAGAAAATATGAGTGTGGAAAAGCTCTTTATACGGGCTTTTTTCTAATACAAACGGATATTTAATTAGCTATTGCTAATTAAAGTCTCCTGGCAAGTGTAGGGGCTGGCTGCTGGTTCAATGGACCGTTTTCTAATAGGTATTGGGCCACGTCTCGGATGATTTGTCGAAGCCTGCCTTGATTTGCACTTCTATCAATGGTGACCGTCATGACATAGCGCTCTTCCTTGACTTTAAAGGCAACTGTAGTGCCGATGACTGAAGAGTTTTGGCCGGTTTTTTCACCGATCCAAAAAATCTCGGGTTTTTCCTTAATTAGGGCTCTGTAGCCAAAATCCAGGTCATATTGGCCCACTAGCGCATCGAGAATTTCTTCATCACTGGCCTTGGTAAAGCTATATATGCGCATCATCATTTGAGTCAGCTCATCGGCTGTGCTGCGATTTTTCCCTGATCCCATGCGCTTGGGATACGTGCTGTCGCCAACTAGTTTGTGGCCCACGGTGGTACTAGCAAATCCTTCTGCTTTAAGGGCTGAATTAATGGTTTCGTAGCCCATATAGTCGATGAGCTGGTTGGTAGCAATGTTATTACTTTCAGTAATCATGCGCACCATAACCTCTCGCAAGGTATAGGTTTTATCAACGAAGATTTTGGCCCCCTGGGCATTTTCTGTGAAGTTGCTGGGGTCTATATAGAGCTGCTCATCTAGATTGGCCTGACCGTTGGTTACCTGATGCATCAGGGCCACAGCGATGGGAAGTTTTACCAGGCTGGCGAGGCTAGCAGGGGGGACATCGCCACGAAATGATCGACATTCACTGGTGCCAAGCTGACATAGGGAGATCCGGACCATGTTGGGATTGCCGCTGGCAGAGGCGATCGGTATCAAAAAGTCGGAGCGCTGTTGACTAATCCGGTGGCTGACAAAGGTGGCAACGTTGCCATATTCCTTTAATTTTGCTTGAGCTTGAGGGTACTGTGCAGCACGACTATCAACGGCCTGAAGTGATTGAATCGCTTGTTGCCATAGGGCTTTTTCCTGTTGGCTAAGTTCCAGGTTGCTGCCTTGTTTGCGTAGGGCCAGGGCTTGTTCAGCCAGCGCGATCGCATTTCTGTAGCTAGCGGCAGCATGGGCTTTTTCGAGGACACGCTCGGTCAGACCATGACTCAGCTGACTCAGGGCTAAATACGGTCTGATGATGCCATCAGGATTAACCTGACGCAGCTCAACTGGAGGTTCATTGGTGTTTTCAGAGGCAGATAACCACTCCGATGATAATCGAGGCATGACTAACAGTAACGCCCCGAGGGTGCTGCCCGACAGCAACAACAGACGTAACCAGGTCTGACGCCAGATAGGTTTAGGAGTGGAACTAAAAAGGAGCATATACGCTTATGAACCGGCACAACGATGACGCAGATGATTTTCAGATATGAACGAAGGACAAGCGACGTCTGCTCACGGATAACCCTTAGTTATTAAATACACCAGGTACTCACTACAGAAAAAATAATACGGAAGAAATGTACAGGATTGTACTCAGCTACACATTTCCTGGAAAACCTGCTAGCAACACCCCGGATTGGGATTAATCATGTCATTGGTCCGATTCCTGCCATTCGCACCTATACTGTTAGGTTGGAATTGCTAGGCGTACTGAAGGAGCCCGAATGTCAGTCATCCGCAAGTTGCAGCAGCAGCTCATTAAAAAAGAACGGACTGCGGTTGAAATTGCTCAAGCATATCTGGAACGATTGCAGACGCTAGAGCCTAAATTACATAGCTTTTTGGCGATCACGGCGGATAAGGCGTTGGCTCAGGCTCAGCAGGTAGATGCTGCGATCGCAGCGGGTGAACCCATTGGTTCCTTAGCCGGTATCCCCATTGCTCTTAAGGATAACCTTTGCACAAAGGGTATTCCCACCACCTGCGCTTCCAAAATTCTAGAGGACTTTATTCCCCCGTACGAGTCAACCGTCACTCAGCGCTTAGCCGATGCTGGCGCAATTTTTCTGGGCAAGACCAATATGGATGAGTTTGCCATGGGCAGCTCTACCGAGAACTCTGCCTATCAGCTTACCGCCAATCCTTGGGATACGGCCCGTGTGCCTGGCGGTTCGTCGGGAGGGTCAGCGGCAGCGGTCGCAGCTGATCAGGCTCCCATCTCCCTGGGTTCAGATACCGGCGGGTCTATCCGGCAGCCTGCTGCCTACTGTGGTGTGGTTGGCATGAAACCTACCTACGGTTTGGTGTCGCGTTTCGGTCTGGTGGCCTTTGCCTCCTCCCTCGATCAGATTGGTCCCTTTAGCCGCACGGTGGAAGATGCAGCAATTTTACTCGGTGCGATCGCAGGGTATGACACCAAAGACTCCACCAGTCTTAATGTCAAAATCCCAGACTACACCCAGCACCTAAAAACCGATCTCAAGGGTAAGCGCATTGGCCTGGTCAAAGAAACCTTTGGCGAAGGGTTAGACTCCGACGTAGCCAAAGCGATGGATGCCGCCATTGCGCAACTAAAAAAACTAGGTGCAGAGATTACCGAGATTTCCTGCCCTAATTTTAGTTATGGGCTACCCACCTATTACATTATTGCCCCTTCAGAAGCCTCATCGAATCTGGCCCGCTATGACGGCGTTCGCTATGGCATGCGCTCAGATACCGACAATCTACTGTCGATGTATAAGCAGACGCGGGCTGAAGGCTTTGGTCCTGAGGTGAAGCGACGCATCATGATTGGCACCTATGCCCTATCCGCAGGTTACTACGATGCCTACTACTTGCAAGCACAGAAAGTACGCACCCTGATCAAGCAAGATTTTGAAGCTGCCTTTAAAGACGTCGATGTACTGATGACACCCACGGTGCCCAGTACCGCCTTTAAAGCAGGAGAAAAAGTCAACGACCCCCTCAGCATGTATTTGTCTGACCTGATGACAATTACAGTGAATCTGGCGGGTTTACCCGGTATCAGTCTCCCTTGTGGGTTTGATGAGTCAGGGTTACCCATTGGTATGCAACTAATTGGCAATGCTCTGCGAGAAGACACCTTATTTGAAGTAGCATCGGCCTACGAACAAGCCACACCCTGGCATGAAAAGATGCCCCAGGTCTAGGGCAACGTAGAACCAAAAACTAGACGTATGGGTTGATGAAGCGTAACGGATGAAGAGTTAATTCTCTTCATCCGTTACGCTTTTGGTTTGAATAAAATTTATGCGAGTAGCACGGCTGGCTCTGGAAGATGCCTAACCCGATTCCGAAGTAAGACGTAAGCCAATGCTATGAACTCAGTCAGCTAACTAGAACAAACCAGTTAATCAACCAGTTACTTGAAATCTGTTCTAAGTATATTTACTGATAAATATAAAATTGTTGTCTCAATTTAAGGTTAACCCCCAGAAAAACCAACTAAAATTTTGATGCTTCTATTTTAGGGGTATTCACCGTTAGGGGTGAAGCCCCTTACTGGTGATACTGATCACAAGCATGTAGCAGAACGCACATCTGCGACATGCACTCTAAAGCATTCATTCAGTATCAAAGCAGGCACTCTCTCCATGAAGCGTATTTATCAGATGTTGCTGGCTGCAACCGTCGCTGTGGCAGCTCCTCTAACCATTGTCCCCCTGGCCCAGGCAGACGATTTCGATGATGCGTCTTTGCCTGTTTACAGCGAGTTCACCATTGATGGCATCACCGCTAAAGTGACTAAGGGCGTTAACCTGCTCGATGATCCTAACGGTACCCTGGGAGCCTTTTCTGATTTTTACTACAACGAAGGTGTGGTTACCATTGACTTTAATGATCCCAGTGTCCGTGAGTCTGTTGCGGGCAAAACCAACGCCTATACCTTTGGCGATGAGTCGATGATCTTCACCTTTGATAAGGCCCTGGGTGTTGATAGAACAGATGTTAAAAGTGACAAATGGGCACCTACTGGTGCCAATGCTGAGAAAAATACCTCCGATTATTTAGCTGTTTTTCAAGGTAATGCGGTCACTGTTGATTTAGCGAGTAGTCTTAACTACTTTGGAATGAACTGGGGAGCCTTGAGTCCTGAGAACAAGTTTGAATTTTTGCACGTTGACGACAATGGCGTTGAAACTAGCCTGGGTTTGTTTGACTACAACAATGTCTTTGGTTCGAGTGACTCAAAGCTGCCCACACAAGCAGCCCATCATAATAACGAGTACAACGGTTACGTACACTTCTATGCCAATGAAACTGATGGTCTGTTTAATCGGATCAAAATTACTCAGAGTGGTGGTGGCGGTTTTGAGACCGATAACTACTCCTTCCGCTTTAGTGACCAGTCCTTTGACTTTGAAGAAGGTACAGACACTGCTCAAACCCCGGAACCTGGTATTTTGTTGGGGCTGACTGCTTTCGCTGGTATGATGATTCGTCGTCGTTTGATGGCATAGGTGTTTTGATCAGCCTCTCATAGATTTTTTATCGACTGTTTAACCTGTATGGCTTTGAAGATCGAAGCCATACAGGTTTTTAGGGTTATAGCAGCCGAAGGCATCTCTCCAAAGGAGAGGCTGCGCCAAGCTATAAATCAGTTCTCAGGTAAAGCTTTTAGTCATCAATGTATGCGTCAGTGTCTGGGCCAGTTGCTGACGCATCTTCTAAAGACTTATGTGAATGGATACATCAGTGGCAGGTGGTTTGGTAGGATGGAAGGCTGCACTACTGATTCAGAATGCCGGCGCTGAATTGGAATTTTAAATTTGGTTACCCGCCGCAAATCAAGGAGAGCTTTCTAATGGCCCAGATGTACTACGACAGTGACGCAAATCTAGATTTACTCAATGGCAAGACCGTTGCCATTATTGGCTATGGTTCCCAAGGTCATGCCCATGCTCTTAACCTGAAAGACAGCGGCGTCAACGTCGTTGTGGGTCTTTACGAAGGCAGTCGCTCTACGGCCAAAGCAGAATCTGAAGGTCTGAACGTTAAATCGGTGGCTGATGCGGCGGCGGCGGCAGATATGATTATGATTCTGCTGCCTGACGAAGTTCAAAAGACGGTCTACAAAGAGAGCATTGCTCCTAACCTATCCGCTGGTAATGTGCTGGCCTTTGCCCACGGATTTAACATTAACTTTGCTCAGATCGTTCCCCCTGCCGATGTGGACGTGGTCATGATTGCCCCCAAAGGGCCTGGGCATCTGGTCCGTCGCACCTATGAGCAAGGTCAAGGCGTGCCTGCGCTGTTTGCCGTTTTCCAGGATGCTTCTGGTAAGGGTCGCGATATGGCAATGGCCTACGCTAAAGGGATCGGCGGTACTCGGGCTGGCATCTTAGAGACTACCTTCCGCGAAGAAACCGAAACTGATCTGTTTGGTGAGCAGGTTGTTTTGTGCGGTGGTCTTAGCGAACTGATTAAAGCAGGTTTTGAAACCCTGATCGAAGCGGGTTATCAGCCAGAGTTGGCCTACTTTGAGTGTCTCCACGAAGTGAAACTGATTGTGGACCTGGTCGTAGAAGGCGGCTTGGCCAATATGCGCCACAGCATTTCCAATACAGCTGAGTATGGTGACTACACTCGGGGACCCCGCATCATCACCGAGGATACTAAGAAAGAGATGAAGCAGATCCTCAAGGAAATTCAAACGGGGCAGTTTGCCCGTGAGTTTGTTCTAGAGAGCCAGGCGGGTAATCCAGGATTTAATGCGATTCGGCGACGGGAAGCTGAGCACCCCATTGAGGAAGTGGGTAAGGATCTGCGGGCTATGTTTAGCTGGCTGAAGAAGGTCTAGAACCAGGTCTTTAAGTCAAGGCGGGCAGGACTCAGGTGTTGACTAGTTGATCAATCTTTCCAATTTGAGAGAAGTAGTCAAGTTGCAAGAATCGAAATTGTTCTAACAATCCGTCACCTGCTATGCAAGCGCAGTTTAAGTGTTGCTATCAGGTAAAGAGCGCGTAAGGGATGATTTAAATCTCTTGCGCGCTCTGAGTATAGAGAAAAAAGTTGTTCTATTATTTCCATGGATTCAGCAGGTCTATAGATTTTCTGGGTAGACGGTTGTGTCCTTCTGAGGTTTGGGCTGGAGTTTGAGAAGTCTCTTGCCAAATATCTATCAGCTTAGTGGTTAACACAACCAAGAGTGCTAGTGAGACACCGAGTTTGAGCCAGGTAAATAAACTCGACAGAATGTTACCAACATTGAGAACTGGCATAGGATCACCTTAATCAAAGGGCGTGGGTTTTGACATTTAAACGTGATTCATTAAATGTCTTAGCCTCAGAGTGCCAGTATTTTTTAATGAGTTTACAGGCCATACTTAGGGTTTAACCAAACCTTATATACACGACTATAGGTTCGGAAAATACGGAGGGCGTCGTATCTGACCCTCATGCTTGCGTCCTCATGCTTGCGTTCTTTACTACAGTCATGATTGGCCTGGAAGAGATAAGAGTCTCTTCCAGGCTGGTGTTTATTTATAAAGCAGTCATTCTTATTCATCAATGATTATTCAGAATTGTCCCGACTTCCTGGGCTGTTGCCTGAAAATTTCAAAGAAAATAATGCTGATTCAGTGATTGGGTATCTACCGTGATGATTTGAATGTTATTCAATAATATTTGTTCGAGAAAAAAATTGTGTCCAAGCCCCCAAACAAAGCCTTACTTGGTTGTTTAACGCTATTAACAACCTATTCTTCAGCGAACTTAGGTTATATTAGTGCTGCAGAAGTCAGTGTTGACCCTGATAACACGCCCAATGATAATACTCTAGACCCAGCGGTCACTCAGCAATCAGACGCTACAGAAACTTCTGGTGAGGCTCTTAATGCCCAGCGAATTATGCCAGATAATGAAGTGCAACCAGCGTTTGCCTCTCAATCGATTGCGGTCAGTGGTGGTGGGACAGACGAGTTGACACCTACAGAACAAGAGGATACCAGAGCTACTAGATTAGAAAATCTGGTCAGTACTGTCAGCCGTGATGTGTCTGCTAGAAACTCCCTGTTGAACGCGGATCGTTCAACAGAGGTGGGTGATAGTAATACACTTATAGAAACCGTTGTAACAGCTCCTGCAGAACAAACGATCAATGAGCTGAGGGATGAAGATTCTGTGCAGGAGTCTGAACAGAACTCGTCTAGGGTGCAAGCAGATGGCTTACCTTCAGAAGATGCGATTACGCCTGATGTTGTGGAGGATGTGGCTGTTAGTCAGAGCGATATCAAAGAGACTATTGTGGCAGCTAGAATTGTCGAGTCTGAGTCAGATAGCGTTACTGAAATTGCGCAGTTGCCGCTAGAGCCGCCGATTGTAACGCCAAGCCCCCAAGATCAAGAGGTTATTGAGCAATTACTTGACGGTGTGCCAGCGAGTACAAATATTCCTACGCCTTATCGTAGTTCGCCGGCAATTACAATTTCTAACCCCTCTGGTTTTGGTGCTGACAACTTTACAGGATTTGTGGGTGTAGGCTATCAAGAACGAACCCGCTTTGGCAACAAGGATGATGGTGGGTTAGTTGTGGGTATTGGTTTGGGTGATGCCCGTGAAAATATTGGTGTGCAGCTATCCTATACGGTGGCCAGTTTTGGCGGCAGTCGAGATTTTGGCACCGGTGGTTTTAATGCCAAGCTCCATAAGCGATTGGCTGATGATTGGTCAGTGGCCTTGGGCTGGGAAGGCTTTGCTACAACTGGATTTGTTGACTTTGAAGATTCAATTTATGGCTCTGTTTCTCATCTGATCCGTACCCGCGACAGCATTACCAAGCCATTTAGCCGGGTGGCGTTGACGGCTGGAGTGGGCAGCGGTCGTTTTCGTACAGAAGACGATGTTTTTGACGATCGCGATAGTGTGGGGGTGTTTGGTAGCATGGCTGTCCGTGTGGCAGAACCTGTCAGTGCCATTGTGGAGTGGACAGGACAGGATCTGGCAGCAGGGTTGTCCATTACACCGTTTAGGGATGTACCAATTGTACTACTACCCGCTGTTCGAGACATTGCTGGAGCAGGGGATGGTGGCCGTTTTGTGATGGGTGCTGGTTTTTCATTTCAATTTTAGATAGAGACCACTATAGAGGCACAAGATCAAAATGTTATTGCAAAAACAAGCAACCTCAACGAGCCCCTGTTGGAAAATGACGTTAGCCAGTGTGGTCGCGATCGCAACCCTTTGGCAACCTGCAGCTGGTTTGGCCCAAACGAATCAATCCGATGTTACTGGCCCGAATTTATCCGATGTGACCGGTCCAAATCTTTCCGATGTGACCGGCCCCAACCAGTCGGACAATACAGGCATTGACGGAGAACAAACTTTTAGAAATTCTAATGGAGATTTCGTCAGCCTATCTGAATTTTTCGAAGACTTTTTTGATACCTATGGTGAAGAATTAGGGATTGATCCTAACGCTAGTTTGGCTGACAAATTAAGACAGGCTGTGCGAGGATGCTCCGCCGAAAGTACGGGTGGTACTCGCCGGTTTGCCCGTAATCCAGGTGATAGTGCCCCGCCAGTGTCGTTAGCCTGTGAGGAGTTTAATCGTCTAGTTCAGTCAGCCAGACAGTCTTTAGACGAATATCCACAATCTCGCCCGCAAGCCAACACAGTTGAGCAGCGCTTGTGGTGAGCCTATCTCCATGCACACATCCCCAGGAAAATAAAAGAGTCAAAAGATGAGCAGATATTTTGAGTGTTTGACCCGCTCTGGCGGTAATGCCGCCATGGGTTTGGTAACTACAGCGACTGTGTTTGGCCTGTTGTCTACAGCTGCGCAAGCTCAAGAAACCTTTGATAATCGCGGTATTCGTCTGGCGGTAGATACTGTTGTCGAGTTTGAATTTTTAGAATCTAACGGCAGCTATCAATCTACGTTTGGCATCGTCAATTTACAAACTGGAGAGAAGTTTCCCATCTACAGTGAAGTGAGGAGTTCTGATACGCCTCAAGCGGTGAATCAACCTTCGGATTTTCAAGATGATACCGGTATTCAAAATCGGGATGATTTCCAAGGTACTCCCGGTGTGACCGTGCCTCAACCTTTGGAAGAGTTTCGGTTTGCCGCCAATACTGACTACAGTTTTTATCTAGAATCTTCGTTTAACGGTCGACCGGCTGGTGTTTTATATTCAACCAGTAGTCAAAATGCAGGTAATCGTCAGTATGCCAGGTTTGAGGGTCCGGTAGAAGATGTGATCGACGGTGGTTTATTGCTCCGTTGGGAAGATTCTGGGGCATTGTTGGTGGGTGATGCCAATACTGACTATGACTATGATGATTTCATTGTTCGTATTGGTGGCTATCTGCAATGGGATACGCCTTAAAGGGGATACCCAGCAGTTTTACTATGGGCAACTGTTTCTAACAACAGGTAATCAATGCGGTTAAGGGAGATCTCTTGACCGTATTTTTTATGGATTAAAAATGGCAATTATTGGGAGAGAATGTGTAAGCTAGGGCTACATGTTGCTAAGGACGGAAGAGTGAGGATGAAAGAATGAAGAAGATGCTTGCAGCAGTAACGATGCCAGGTTCTAAGGGGTAAGGATTTTATAAGATCCAAAAATTAATGTTGGAGAGACGTTGCATGCAACGTCTGTACATCCAATAGTGGAGCCTAATAAATTCTGATTTCTAAGGTGTTTTCTCGAAAAGGCTATGCCAGTTAAAGGTCCCCCTTTATGGAAGTATCTATGTTTTCCCAATCAGGCATATTGAAATCAGGCATATTGGGGCTGCCCCAATCCTGGCTATTGTGTATGCATAAGTTGGAGAGTAGTTCCTGTTTTCGAGCCCTCATCCTAAATCCTTCTCCCCCAGGGAGAAGGACTTTGAGGTCAGCCTCTTTTTTCCCTCAGGGAGAAAGGGGTTGGGGTTTTTGAGGACCTGGATCATTGGTAACTTCCTGACCAGAAATATCCTAAATTAATTGTCTTAACCAACTTCTCACCGGCTGTAGACCCGATGACAGAAAGGGCAGACCATCGCAAAATTCTGCATGTGGATATGGATGCGTTTTATGCATCGATTGAACAGCGTGATCATGTGGAGTATCGAGATCAGCCGGTGGTGGTGGGTGGTCGGCCAGAACAGCGGGGGGCGGTGGCGGCGGCGAGTTATGAGGCTAGACGCTATGGGATTCATTCGGCGATGCCGTCACGGATAGCGATACAGCGATGTCCCCATGTTATTTTTGTGCGACCTCGGTTTGATGTGTATCGAGGGGTATCGGAGCAAATTCGGACGATTTTTCGGGATTATACTGAGCTGGTTGAACCGCTATCTCTGGATGAAGCCTATTTGGATGTGACTGGCTGTGAGTCTGCGATCGCAACGGCTAAAGCGATCAAACAGCGGATTACCCAAACCACTGAACTGACGGCTTCCGCTGGTGTTTCCATCAATAAGTTTTTGGCCAAAATGGCGTCGGATGTGAATAAACCTGATGGGCTGTATGTGATTTTGCCAGACGATGCCATGGCCTTTATCGCTACGCTGCCAATCGAAAAATTTCACGGGATTGGTCCGGCCACGGCCCGCAAAATGAAGCAGTTGGGCATTGTTAGTGGAGCCGATTTGCAACAGTGGAGTGAGACTGACTTAGTGGCCCAATTTGGTAAAGTAGGCCATCATTATTTTCGGGTTGCCAATGCTCAGGATAATCGGCGGGTGGACCCCAATCGCATTCGTAAATCCATCGGGGCCGAACGCAGCTTTGCTGAAGACCTACGGTCTTTAGAGGCGATGAGTCAGGCTTTGGCCACCATTGTGGATGATGTGGAAGCTCGGCTGCTGAAGGCCAAGAAAATGGGCTATACCCTGACCCTAAAGATCAAGTATGCCAACTATCATCAAATTACCCGCAGTCGCACCGTGGATGTGCCAATGCAGCGGGCTGCTGATATGGGACCGCTGGCCCAGGCGTTGTTGGAGCATCATCTTGAGCCGCACCCTCAGGTGAGACTGTTGGGAGTGGCGATGGCAAACCTGGTACCGGCTGAAACGGTTGGGTTTCAGCAGCTATCGTTACTTTAAGCCGTCAACCACCTACTATTTGCCAAGCTTGAGGAAATCGGAGATGCTCAGGCTGTTTTTGTCGGGTGAGCTGCCATTGGTGCTAGCGGCGGCGGTGAGGACTTTGGCAGTCTCATCAGCGGTGTCAGGCGTTGGGTTGGGTGGTTCTGACTGGGACCCATAGCCGCCGTAGGAGTAGTATTTGTAGCCATTGCTGCTGGGAGAAACACCGTTGGCCACCAGCCCCAATACCGGCACTTTGGTAAAGCTGATGTTATCCATGGCGTGCTGGAGAATATTGCGATCGCATTTGTTCAGCCGAGAAACCAGAATTAAACCATCGGTATTAGCCGCAATCAACGTCGCATCCGCCAGACCCACCAGCGGTGGCGTATCATAAACCACCAGGTCAAACTGTTTATCTAACTGATTCATCAATAGCCGCATCCGCTTAGACGCCAGCAGTTTCACCGGATCGGGGGGGGCTGTACCGGCTGTGATCGCATAGAAATCCACAAACGGCATCGCCTTTTGCAGGACCTCATTGCCCGTAGCATTGCCCGAGAGCAAATCGCTAAGACCTTTATCATTGGTCAGCCCCAGCCGGTGATGAACTGTAGGGCGTCGCAGGTCCGCATCCACCAGCAGTACCCGTTTGCCCATAGTGGCAGCAGTTTGAGCCAGATGGCGAGCGATAGTGGATTTACCCTCATTGGGCATGGCCGAACTGATAATTACTGAGCGAATGGCCCGATCCGCACCCGTTAGCGACAGGTTTGTTTGCAACAATCGCATTGATTCCAAAAACTGTGAGCCACTATAGCCGTAATATCCATCGGTAGCCGAAGTACTCTTTTTACTCAGGCGTTGTTGTAGCCACTGACCCACACCATTGGATTGTTTTTGCTCAGTATCAAAATCTGACTGATAAGGCACTGTGCCTAACAGCGGCAGCTTCACTACCCGTTCCAGTTCCTCTACCGTGCGGCACACAGTATCCATTTTTTCCAGTAACAATGCAGCTCCAACACTGACTAATAAGCTGGCTACCAAGCCCAGCACAAAGCTACGTCTAGGATTGGGCGAGATCGGCTTTTCCGGTTGGGTAGGCGCTTCGATTAATTCCCAAGGAATCTCCGTTTGAGCTGCTTCAATCTGAAGTTGTTCGCGGGTTTCCAAAAATCGACTCAGGGCACCAACCGCAATTTCTAACTCCCGCTGCAGGTCGCTATACTCTCGCGCCAGGGTGGGTAGCTGGGTGAGCGTACTTTGCAGCTGGGCTTCGGCAGCAGCAATGGTGTCATTTTGGGTGGCCAACAGCTCGATCGCATTTTCAGCCTCGGCATATTTAGCATTTAACACCCGCTGAGCCTCTGCATCAATCACCGGCAGCATGCGGTCTCGCTTTTCCTGCAGCACCTGGATGGCAAGGCTACCGGGCTGAAACCGAGTTAGCTCAGTGGCAATTTCTGTTTCCACCTGGCGCAGCTCTTGAATCAGCTGCTGATAAACGGGGGCGCTTTGCAGCGCCACTTCGCTACCGCCTTGACTTTGCAACAGCTCGTAGTTGGTGATGGCCTGGGCCAGCTGCCGGTCTATTTCCAAACGCTGAGTGCTGAGCTGCTGAGCTTGGACATTAATCTGTTGATTTTGGGTGGTCGGATCAATAAAGTTATAGGCCTGGCGGAATCGCTCCAACTGACTTTGCAGCTCATCCACTCGTGTTTGTAACTCAGGCAGCTGCCGGTCAACAAACTGAATCCCCTGGCGGAGATTGGTCTGACGCTCATCCAGACTGTACTTTAAATAAACGGTCGAAAGTGCATCCAATGTAGCCTGGATTTCCACCGGGTCAGTGCCTTTGTAGCTCACCTCAATGATTTTGGTTTCCCCTACTCGCTTGATGGTGAGATTTTTGAGCAGGGTTTCATAATCGAGATCTGGATCGATAGTTTTTAACTCTGCTATTACCTGATCAATCAGTTCAGGGCTGCGTAAAACCTGCACCTGGGTTTCATAGTCCAGGCCCGATTGTTTAACCGGGGCGGCTTCGGCTAGTAGACCACTTAAGTCTGTGAAATTATCATCGGCGTTAACCGGCTCTACCAGAACTTCAAAGCTACCCTCATAGACCGGTTCCTGACGCAGGGTATTAAACATAACCGTGCCCATCACCCCGGCTGCCACCCCCGTGATCATGAGAGAACGTCGCCGGAGCACTGTCAGCAGCTGAGCCAAATCGAGCTCATCATCATCGTTTGCCCATGGCATTTGGGGTAGCTGGGATGCTTTGACCAGACTGTTGGCAGACGCACCGTTGGCTGAAGCAAGATTATCCATAGGGCAGTTTAAAGAAAGAGACTAGGATGCTAGTGAGAGTAAATGAGTAGAAAAAATAATTACCATTGCTGAGTTAGAGAATGAACCGATCTGCTAGAGATGCTACATGTCAGTATCTTTCAGATGAAAACATAGCTCGGATCAGCAACGGCAAATAATTAATATAGTGCGTCTGTTAGAACAGATTGCCGAACGGTAGAATCTGGAGGAAGGGACCGAGGATATTGCTGAGCCCATCGGTTAGACGGGCAGCGGCATTGGGATCAACCACCACAATATCGTTGTGTTGCAGGATAGGATTGCCCTCAGGATTGAGGCCCTGAGCTAAATCCACTTCAAAAGACTGCTGAGTGACGGTGCCGTCAGGATTTAACCGAATCAGAGCGACAGTCTCTTTGGCGCGACGATTAAAGCCACCCGCCGCCAGGACGGCCTGATTGAGCGTGGTGCTGGCAGCAACAGCGACAGGCCCCGGCTGCTCGACTTCACCGACCACATTAACAGCGATAGAATCCGGTGATAAATTAGTGGCTGTGAGTAGACTAATATCCTCTGAGCTGGCGGTTAGATTGGTCGGTACTACAATCGTGTCTCCCTCTTGCAAAATTAAATCCTGGTCGCGATCGCCAGATTCAACCAGCTGCCATAGATTAAGGGAAATGGTATTACTTTCTCCCAAGCGGGTGGTGCGTCTGACCTCGACCTGCCGCAGGTCGGCTAAAGGTTTAACTCCACCGGCCAGCTGCAAAGCCCGAGTGACCGTCAAGCGCCCCGGCTGCTGCACGATGTTAGCATCGCCATTATTAATAGACTGGCCCGATGTAGTGCGGGAGGCATAGTTATAGGTGCCTGGACGAAAGACTTCACCGACAACTGCGACACTAATGGCTTCTTCATCATCAGGACCAATGTTAGACAGAGCAATCTGTCGTGACATTTGCAGGTCGATTTCATCCATTTGAGTAATGGTGATGCTATCACCATCTCGCAACGGAAAATCTTGAGTCAGATCTCCCTGGGTCAGCAAGGCGGCTAAATCGCTGACGACCCGTTGAGTGCCGCCATTTTCCACCCGACGTTGAATTTCCACCCGCTTTAGATCCGCCGCCTGGGTAATGCCGCCCGCCAGCTTAATCGCTTCGATCAGACTGGGAAACTGTCCCTCTCCGCCTACGGGCAGGGTGTATTGTCCGGGGGCATGAATTTCTCCGGTCAGGGCAATACGCAGCTGCCGGGGTGTCAAAAGATTGACAGTAATTTGTGGATAACGAACTTCTGAGCGATATATTTCGCTGATGGCGAGTTCTGCTTGAGCCAGGGTCAGGCCACTGACCGATAGTTGGCCCACAGCCGGTAGATTAATGTTGCCATTGGCAAGCACCCGCTGCTCGCCACTATACTCAGGCACATTAAATACCTCAATGGTGATCAAATCACCCGGTCCTAACAAATAAACATCATTTAAGGTTGAAACCGATGCGGCCGGAACAGATAGAGTGGGCAGTACTGCCAGGGCGGGGCTACCTACGCTAGTCCCCAGGGCAAAACCTGTAATTAGAGCTGCTCGAACTAACGTTTTCAAATATCTGGACTTAGTCATGACAGGAAACGTAGAAGGCTAGAAACGATGCAAGGAAATACTGAAATGCGTAAAATAAACGTAGGTAGATCTGAACACCACAAACACTATTAAGAAAGCTGTTGCCGCCCTCTAGAGAAATGCTGGTGATCGCCTGTAATATCCGGAAAATCCCAAAATTTATAACGTTGCTCTATGTGTTTTATAGAGTTAGCAAAGGGTAGAAAGCCTGAGAGAGTTTGGTATGAATTTTTACGGGATATTTATGAGGATTTGGGCTGGGGGATGATAAGCGGTAGCCCTCATCCCCCCCGCCCCTTCTCCCCCAGGGGGAAGGGGAGCCCGAGTCAAAGTCCCTCGCCCTGGGGGAGAGGGATTTAGGGAGAGGGCAGAGGTTAGAGGTAGTCAGATTTTCCATTCCCCGCTCCTTCTCTCCCAGGGCGCTACGGTGTATACATAAGTCGGAGAATAGCTCTAGAGTTCGAGCCCACTCTGCGAGAAGAGCAAAGCT
>NZ_AWNH01000008.1 GCF_000482245.1 Leptolyngbya sp. Heron Island J
AAGTCGGAGAATAGCTCTAGAGTTCGAGCCCACTCTGCGAGAAGAGCAAAGCTCTACATCCCCCCCGCCCCTTCTCCCGCCAGGGGAAGGGGAGCCCGAGTCAAAGTCCCTCGCCCTGGGGGAGAGGGATTTAGGGAGAGGGCAGAGGTTAGAGGTAGTCAGATTTTCCAGCTCTAGGGGATTTTGCCAATCGATGTTGGTTGCGGTTCTCTTTCGGTAAGAAAGAGGGCATTAACAGTATTACGACTGAGCTTTTCGTTATATGCAGTCGTTGTCTAAACGGAGTTTGAAGATCCGAGAGAGTATGGAGAATATTGACTGGCAGATAATGATTGACAAAAATACAGCCTGATATTATTGTTATCCATTCTCCATCAAGTCAACTCCGCACGACAGATTTGATTGGGGCGATAATTCGGTTGAAATTTATCTAACGCTTGGTTTTATTGATTATCTATAAATATTTGGTCGTAAATGGCTGATTGCAAAATTTAGGAGCTGGCTGAGAAGGTTGGCCTCGGCTCCGCTCGGCCCACGATTCGGCCAACGATGTATGGGACGGTTGGCTTCGGTTCGGCTCGGCCAAGGATATATAGGTTAATTGGGATGATCTGCTTGTTGTTTTGGGGTATAACTGAACGCTGCTGTTCTATTTAACGGCTGACCCTCAGGCAATTAGATTGGTGTAGAACGACAATTGACTGTGTGATTCGTTACTGCTGTCCGTGATTATACTGAGTGTCTGTATCCTTTGTATATCAGGGGTTTGCTTGGAAATAGGGTATTCGTTTTATCCGGACAGGGATTATGTTGTCAGTATTTTGAGGGGGACTATCAAGTGGATCTGCCGAATGTTTTATCAAGGCTATTTAACTTGTGACAATAGAAAGCCATGATTTTTTCACTTGTAGTGCTGCTCAGATGGTGGGGAAATAACGATCTTATTTATAGGTGTAAATTATTATTGGCATTGCTAATTCTCGGGATGACTTGCGTTGTGAGATACCGTTGAATAGCAATGAGTTATTATTTCTTTGAACCGTCTGTTTATTTTCTATGTTCAACTATTCCATACTCCCGAGTCTGATGGGTGCTACGAGTAGTTTGTCATAGGCTTTCTGATTGACATCATGCTTTTTTACGGACGGCCTTTGGAAGCTACAAATTTTTGATAATTGTTGGTGCTTGATAATTGTCCACATTAAATCAATGTATCTGCTGTATTTCAGCAAAAGCGGGCTCTACTACAGATGTAATCTCTAACTTATCCAAGCGGAGTTGCATCAAGATTTCTTGAAGGTTGCTGAATCTAGATTTAAACCTGAGAGTCTGCTATTTGCGAATACCAACTAAGTGGGTGAACTCAATCTTCTATAAGATATGAACAAGCTGTTTAACTTTGTAGCTTTTGCCCCCAAACCCTCAATCCTGGGGGCTTTGAGTCTAGCCTCCCCCAGGATTGAGGGACGGAAGGGAGCCTCGATATCTGATAGCTAATTGGGTCAACCTACTTATCTACTGCTCTCTAGATCTATGTTGGCATTAATGTGATGCTTGATTTGTCAGTGTTGTTCTTCGGCTACGGGTTTTATTTTCTTGCCTTTAGTGTTGCGTTTGTTGTTGTTGTTGTTAGTGTACCCATTGTTAGATCTTTAGCGATCCGGTGTAACCATGTAGATTTGCCCAATGATCGCAAAGTGCATCAACGCCCGATGGTGCGCTTGGGTGGCGTTTCTATTTTTCTTGGTATGCTGGCGGCAGCGATCTGTCTTTGGCAGTTAGATGGCTTTAGTCACCTGTTGCCTAATGCTCAAAAAGAGATATTGATCCTTTTATTAGGTGGTAGTGGCTATTTCTTCTTAGGCTTTTTCGATGATTTAAAGGGACTGTCACCTAAGTTTCGTTTGATCTGCCAGCTGGCGATCGCGGCCCTAGTGTGGCAAAACGGCATTCGCATTGACTTTTTCAATGTGCCAGGTATTGGCGTGGTACACCTGGGATTGTTGAGCTTGCCGATCACGTTGTTATGGATTGCTGGGTTAGTCAATGCCATCAACTGGATTGACGGCTTGGATGGCTTAGCCTCAGGTGTCAGTGCAATTTCTGCCCTGATTACTGTGGGTATTTGTTTATTTATTGGAGAACCCTCGGTAGCGCTGTTGGCTATGGGTTTAGTGGGTAGCCTGTGTGGGTTTTTGGTCTATAACTTTAACCCGGCCTGTATCTTTATGGGGGATGGTGGCTCTTACTTTATTGGGTTTATGTTAGCGGTGATTAGCATCGCTGGCCTGGTGAAAGGCGCAACAGCTGTCACGATTCCACTGATTGTATTAGCCGTGCCCATTTTTGACATGACGCTGGTGATTGTTTCACGATTGCTGCAGGGTAAGTCTCCTTTTGTGGCGGACAAAAGTCATTTACATCATCGGCTGCTGAAGGTTGGGTTTTCCCATCGTGGCGCTGTGTTGTTTATTTATGCCCTTAGCCTATGGATTGGCAGCTGGGCGTTTCCCCTGGCTCCGATTCCCAATGGCATTTTGGCCATGGTGATTTCTACGCCGATTCTTGGGATTGCTTCTTGGCGGGCCTGGCGGGTGGCGCAGGTTTCTTAGGGATGCAACTGTTATTCACAAGCCTTCTTGGCTGAGGTCACGTCGAAGCTTGGGTAGGGTGAATTCGCCTATTAAAAGGTCTTTTATATTCAAGCAGCTGCCCAAGTTGTTTCAGGTTGTTCAGGCCCCCAAACTCCCAACCTTGGGGGCTTTGATTCAGTCTCTCCTAGTATTGGGAAAAGATGATCTTCAGACGCTGTAGATCTTTACGATTACCTACTTATCTATTTTTTGGCAACAGTTTTGTTTCATTGCTCTATCGTTTACTAGTGCTCACGCTTTATGGTACCTGGCAACCTATACCAACCTACTAAAACAGTCTCCTATGATGATCAAACTGATGTTCGGTCGACTCAACAAACTGTTAAATTAATCACTCAGTTTTTTGCTCCTGACTATGCCGCTACTGGTCAGCTACTGGATGAGCTAGTGAAACAGCTAGCAAAGCAGGGAATCCCGGTTGAGGTATTTACTGGACAACCGGGGTATGCCTATGGTGAGGCTGAAGCACCCCAGCGGGAAATGAGCCAGAACCTGTATGTGCGTCGTTCGCGGATGACGCGGTTATGGTCTAACCGTGTGCGGGGTAAGGCGTTGAATGGTTTGTTGTTTGTGATCCGGGCATTTTTGCATTTGTTACGCCATGGCTGGCAAAAGGATAAGGTGCTGTTGCTAACGACAGCTCCGCCGTTTTTGCCGGTGATTGGTTATTTAATTAGTCTGTTGTTTAATACGCCTTATGTGGTGATTTTGTACGATCTATATCCAGACATTGCGATAGAACTCAATGTAGTGAAATACAACCATCCGGTTGCTAAGTTTTGGCGGTGGTTAAATCAGCGGGTGTGGCGACGGGCAAAGTCGCTGGTTGTCTTGAGTCCATCGATGAAAGCGCGGGTGGTGGGCCACTGTCCGGATATTGTGGATCGGGTGGAGGTTATCCATAGTTGGGCGGACCCAGACTTGATCAAGCCGATTGAGAAGAAGGATAATTGGTTTGCTCGTGAGCACGGTCTGGTGGATACGTTTACGGTGCTGTATTCGGGGAATATGGGCCGCTGCCATGATATTGATACGATTTTTGAGGCGGCAAAACTATTACGGAATGAGCCAATTAAGTTTGTATGTATTGGGGGCGGGGCAAAGCGTAAGACACTGATTGAGGATGTAAAGGCGGAGGGTTTGGAGAAAAACTTTTTGTTTTTGCCTTATCAGGATAAGAAGGATATTCCATATTCGATGACGGCTTGTGATGTGTCGTTGGTTAGTGTGAGTAAGGGGATGGAGAGTTTAGTGGCTCCGAGTAAGTTGTATCCGGCCTTATCATCACAACGGCCCATAGCTATCATTGGACCTCAAGGAAATTATATAGAGGAGTTAGTGAATGTAACTGCTTGTGGAAAAGCCTTTTCAAATGGGGATATTAGAGGGTTGGCGAAATTTCTCAAGACGCTACATAATGATGCAAATTTAGCAAAGACTATGGGGGCAAGGGGACGAGAGCACCTGATCCAAAACTACACACCCTATTTAGTTGCTCGTAACTATGTGGACATTATGCATCAGTAAAGCGAGTTTAGGACATTAAAAGCATTATAGTTAATGCTTTTAATGTATAAGAATAGGCTATTGGTATAACCGATAGGGAAAAGCTGTGAATCAGTTATTCGATAGTTTGTCTACTAATATACTTAGAGGTTAACTAGGGTATTTTCGCAAGTCAGAATGAGTCAATAATTTAGCTGTACGTAGATAAAATGTCTGCAAAAAATAATAACCATAATTTGCTCTTTGAGCTCAAACAACTCTTGGAGTATGTTAATCAAAAGAGAAAAAGACAGTTGCTTTTTCTTCTACTCATTATGATTTTTTCATCTCTGAGTGAAGTTGTCAGCCTAGGTTCTGTGCTTCCTTTCTTAGGAGCTTTGGGAAATGCTGATAAGCTACTTGAGAATAAATACTTGCTCCCATGGTTTGAAATATTTAGTATTCAAACTCCAAGTCAATTAATTTCGGTACTCGCTGCTGTCTTCATCTTTGCAGTCATAACAGCTAATGCTCTGCGAATTTTAACAATAAATATTCAAACTCATTTGGCAGCTAGCATATCTAGTGATCTGAGTTGTCAGCTCTATAAGAAGACTATCTTACAACCATATAGCTTTCATGTATCACATAACAGCAGTCAACTTGTGAATGTGGTAACGGTAGATAGTCGTGCACTAACTACTGTTTTAGTAGCTTTATTGAGCATTGTTACTAACAGTTTCGTCATTGTCGCTCTTATCATCGGATTATGTTTGATTGATGCGCGGATTGCTCTGGCTGCTGCTGTCTTGCTGGGGGGAGCTTACATTACCATTTATCGTGTACGCCGTAAACTTTTGGCGTATAACAGTCAAACACTTGTCCAGTGTAGTCAACAACAAATAAAGACTGTACAAGAAAGTTTGGGTGGCATTCGAGATGTTTTGCTTGGAGACATACATAGCCATTATCAATCTACTTATCAGCAAGCGGATACAAAATTTCGCCATGCTGCAGCTTCAAATAAAGTGATAGGGTTGACTCCACGGTATGTCATAGAGTGTATAGCTATGACTGCAATTGGTCTCTTCGCTTTACTACTGAGTAGAGATGGGGACTTCAGTAGCACTTTACCTGTATTAGGCAGCTTAGCCCTTGGAGCCAATCGGTTGTTGCCAGCGTTACAGCATTCCTTTTCGGCGTTGGCCTCAATTCAGGGTTCACGCGAATCTCTTCGAAGAGTAATACAAGGCTTAGAGCGAAGTGTTGAAACATTTTCTAGAAAGGATTCTTTTTTTAATTTAGAATTTGAAGAAGGTATCCATCTAAAGAATATCTGGTTTCGTTATGGTACTGAAAAAGAAGACTGGATTTTACGTGACCTCAATCTATATATACCTGCAAGGAGCACAGTTGGCTTTATTGGGAGTACAGGCAGTGGGAAAAGTACAACTATTGATTTAATTCTTGGTCTACTTCAACCACAAAAAGGTTCAATTCTAATTGACGATAAACCTTTAACAGATAAAAACTTACGTCAGTGGCAAAAAAATGTTGCTCACGTACCGCAGAGTATTTTCCTGAGTGATGCAACAATTGCAGAAAATATTGCATTTGGCATTCGAAAAGATTCTATTGACTTTGAGCGCGTTCACATGGCTGCTCAATTAGCAAAGATAGATGAATTTATACGGGAGCTTCCAGCTAAGTATGAGACATATGTGGGTGAAAGAGGAGTACGTCTTTCGGGCGGACAAAGGCAACGCATTGGTATTGCAAGAGCATTATATCAACAGGCTTCTGTCATAGTTTTTGATGAAGCAACTAGTGCTTTAGATAATGAGATGGAAAAAGAAGTTATGGAGGCAATTAACGGGTTGAGTCATAAGTATACGGTGATTATGATTGCCCATAGATTGACTACAGTTTCAGCATGTGACTGTGTATTTTCCTTAGAGAAAGGAAGAATTGTAGCGCAAGGTAAACTTCAGAATTTGTTAGACGAAGCCTCTGTTTCTAAAACATAAACATTTAAACTTCTAAATAGATGAAGAGCTTAATACTCACATTTAAGAGATATAGAGAACCTGACTAGGATTTTTCAATCATTTATAAAAGTTTTTATAAACTGTAAAGCTCTAAACTAGGTAATCAGCTAATGAGTGGATCATGCAATCAACTCTTAGGAACTCTATGACGCAATTTGAGAAATACACTTTTTCTGGTCTATTCTCCGATATCAGGTCTGATCTCCAAAGAAATTCTAAATCTTTTCATGAGTCATTATTTCGATTGCTTTTTAATCCCTCAATAAGAGTCTTACTTTACTATCGATTATCTCACTGGTTATATAAGAAAAAATTTCATAAATCGTCTTACATTATTAATTCTTGGCAAAATAAGTATGGCTGCTATATCTCTCGAAAATCTGAGCTTGGGAAACATGTCCGTCTCGTTCATCCTATTGGCATAGTAATTGGAGATGGCGTTGTTATTGAAGATGATGTAGCTATATGGCAAAATTGCACTTTGGGCAGTCATGGAAAAGATAATACTTCTCAATCTTATCCATATGTAGAAAGTGGTGTTCGAATATATGCAGGAGCTGTAGTTGTGGGTGGTGTCAGGATTGGTAAGAATTCTGTGATTGGAGCCAACAGTGTAGTTTTAAGTGACGTACCTGAAAACTCTCTAGCTGTAGGAGTTCCTTACAAAAGAAAGTGAAAATCTGAGAGGCTAGAAAGCTGTTCCAAAAATATTTAACTCGTGAGCAATGCGTATTCCATCTTTTGTTAAAGAAAATGTTTTGCTGGCTCCGCACACATCGTGGAATGTTGGTGGGCCAGCTAGATGGTTAGCAGAACCTACTATAAATGAAGTTAGAGAATTAGTTCTTTGGGCATCGAACTATAGTATTCCAACTTACTTTATGGGTAGAGGTTCTAATGTTTTAGTTAATGATAGCGGTTTGAATGGCTTAGTTATTTTGACCTCTAAATCAATGACAGAATTACGTCGTGAAGGAGACATTGTTGTTGCAGATAGTGGAGTGTCACTGCCTAAATTATCTCAGTTTGCCGCACGTGAAGGTTTTAAGGGCTTTGAATTTCTTATCGGAATACCTGGCACGGTTGGTGGGGCAATAGTTATGAATGCAGGTTTAACAGTCTTTAAACCAAGAGAAATGACATCTATTGTCAAAGATTTTGATGTCCTGAATCCAGATGGAAATATCGAGACTTTAACTATGGCGGATGTTAAAGCAGGATATCGTTATACAGACTTACTAAATCGTCAATCTCTAGTTTTACGCGCGCGTTTTCGCTTAGAAGAAGAAGAGGAACCCAGTAAAATACGGCGAGTAACATTGGAGCATCTTAATGAGCGTAAACGTAAACAACCTTTAAAACTTCCAACAGCTGGGAGTACATTTAAGTCACCACCCGGCAACAAAAGTGCTGGTTGGTATATTGAGCAAGCTAAGCTTAAAGGAACTCAAATCGGAGATGTAAGAGTTAGTTTGTTACATGCTAATTGGATTGAGAACTTGGGCAAGGGTTCTTCGGAGGATGTTTGTAAGCTGATTGATTATATTCAAAAGACTGTTGAATCCCGTATGGGAGTCGAGTTAGAACCCGAGATCTGTTATCTGGATTAGTAAATCTATCAGGAAATTATTGAAAACGTTATGGAAAAACTTACTGTTTATCCTTCATCTCTGAACGGCCAGGTAAGAATTAGTGGAGCTAAAAACTCTGCTCTAAGGCTTTTGGCTGCATCTTTGTTAACTTCTGGCACTATCCGCCTACAAAATTACCCAAGTACTTTACTTGATGCTGTACTACATGTGAGGATGTTGGAGGCTCTCGGTAAAAAATGCCGTCTTCTTGACAAGAATACTATTGACATAAGTGAAGAGCAAGTACCTTCTTCTGAATTAGTATGGTCTGAGCGCTCAATTCGCAATACTTTGCTAATTCTTGGAGCGTTAGTTGCTAGAACAGGCAAGGGAAAAGTTCCTTTACCTGGAGGGTGTAAACTTGGTAATCGGAAATATGACCTACACATAATGCTTTTGAAAGCTCTTGGTGCTGATGTATGGGAGGAACAAGGATATATCTGCGCTGAAGCAAAAGTAAGTCAACAGCTGATAGGTACAGATATTTATCTACCGCTCCGTTCTACAGGAGCAACAGAAAATAGTATCATTGCAGCCTGCTTGGCAAAAGGTGTGACTCGCGTATGGGGGCCTCATATACGTCCAGAGATTTTAGACCTCGTTAATTTTCTAAATTCTATTGGTGCAAAGATAACAGTTTATGGTCAAGAAAGTATTGTTGTTGAGGGTGTCACTGAACTTGGCCAAACTACACATAGGGTCATTCCTGATAACGTCGAAGCGCTTACTTGGTTAATTGGTGCAGCTATTACAGATGGGGATATTGAGATAGCAGATTTTCCTTTTGAGCACTTAGAAATTCCACTTATCCATCTTCGTGAAAGTGGTGTTCGTTTTTACAGAATGGAAAATCATCTAATTGTTCGAGGTTCAACCTGCTATCCAATTGATATCAGTACTGGTCCATACCCAGGGATTAATTCTGATATGCAACCACTCTTTGCTGTTCTAGGTGCAGTTGCGAAAGGAGAAAGTCGAATTGTAGATTTAAGATTTCCCGGTCGTTATGCTTATGCAGAAGAGCTATCGAAAATGGGAATGAAATATAAAGTAAGTAATAACCTGCTTATGATTGATGGAGGTCATCTTCTTAAAGGAGGAGAAACTGTTCAAGCTCTTGATTTAAGGGCTGGTGCAGCTTTACTCATAGGGGGCTGTGTGTCTAAGGAATGTATAACGATTGAGAACGCGTGGCAAATTTCTAGAGGCTATGATCGGCTACAAGAAAAATTATCTCAGTTAGGAGTAAAGTTCTCAGCGGTCTGAATTTTAATCTTTAGAGATCAAATTACTAGCAAAGCTTTGAGCTTACTAATCTTTACGTAAAGGTTAAAATCTTAACTCATAAAAAGGCTCGTTGAAAATAAATTTTAAGGCATCCTGACATAGCTCTTAGCTTGTATGAGGTGATTTTAAGTATAAGAATAATTGTAGTTGGTATCTAATTCAAATATTACCTGTCATATGAAAATTGTTCAACTTATTGGAAATTTTAGAAGTAATACCGGAAAGGGAGGGCATTACTATTCATGCTTATCTATCGCTGAAGAGCTGTCGAAAAATCACAAAGTGAGAATAGTCTCTGTAGGCAAAGAACAACCATCTATTTATAAAGGAAATCAGCTATGCTTTCATCAATTTGGTGAGGTAGAGAATCTAGATTCAATTGTTGAAAAACTACATTCACAGCTGCAAGAAATAGTTCCTGATATTTTGCATGCATATGATCCAAAGTCAGGCTACATAGCTAGCCATTTAAATCATAAATATGGCTATCCTTACATAGTTACCAAACCAGGTGGAGCATGCCTACCTCCTTCAGTTCCTCTGTATCCGGCAATGATAGCTTTTCATCGTGAAGATCTAGACGATTTCTCAAAGCGTTTAGATTATCCAAAGAAAGTTTGGATGTTGCCTCATAGAGCTAAGCCTTTAACTAGAAGGTTGTTAAATAGGGAAAGTGTTTTTCAGAATGTAGCCAAAAACTGTTTACGAGTCTTGAGGATTGGTTCAATAACAGCAAGATATGAAGGCGCTCTGCTACAAGCTATAAATATTACCCAGCTTTTGAATAGTAGAGGGCTTTCTAGTAGTCTTGCTATCGTCGGATATGTGGAGTCTGAGGCTGTACTGAATCGTTTAAGGAATGTAGCTGGACAAGAAACTAGTTTTTACATATCCGAGGATGCGACTATCTCTGCATCAGATTATATTCTTGATGCAGATGTAGTTGTAGGAACTGGGAGATCAGTTGTCGACGGCTTATCTGCACGAAAAATTATTTTAGTTCCAGTTAAAGGATCCAAGTATCCTGCATTACTCAATGAAGCAAAATTTAGTCACTTTTTTGACAAAAATTTTTCTCTAAGAGCAGAGAAGAGTAGCTTTATTTCTCCAGATAAACAGACTGAAGAGATTATCACCACTTTGAGTCAAACAGCTAAAAAGGAAATCTTAGAAGAGTGGTGTTGGAAAATATTTACAGAGAATTTTGATGTCAAAGAAGGAGTGATCAAACTTTTAGATATCTATCATGAAATAAGTTTAAACAAAAATATAGTTGGTGTAGAGCAGCTTGAAAAGCTTGATCGTTTTTACAGGAGAAGGAATTTTGAGGAAAAATATGTTGTAGGAATTAAGAAGAAGATCAAGCATATTCTGTCGTATTCAAGACTTGATTCTTTATTTCTCTAAAGTTTCTTTAGTTTTTTATGACTGGCATGATGAGAAGCAATGACATTTAAAGGATTTTATTCCTGGGGTGTTTTATATGATTGATACGATTGCAGGCCTAGTAATTGTTTTAAACTCGACCTATTTTTTCATTTTTGCATCTCCTTTAATAGGTATACCAGTTGCCTTGGCAACTCAAGCATTGCTTGCTGCTAATTTCCTTTATATTTATCTACAAAAAAAACAATTACTGATACTCTTGCGTAAGAAAATTGTTATTGGCTGGGTTATTACTCTAGGTGTATGGCCTTTGCTAACAAGCTTATACTCTGCGTCTGCTAGTCCAAGAAATATAGGGCTAGCCCTATATTTCTGCTCACTATTTTTACTTGCGCTAATATACACTACCGTGAATGGCTGGAGAAAGTTTCATGCTCTTATTCTTTGGAGTGTTGTATTGTCAGCAATAGGACTTATTCTAAGCTTGATCTTTCCGGAAACATTTACTGCAGCAGGATTAGCTTCTGGAGCACGTTCATACTATAGAGGACGAGCCTTCGGTTTCTTCATGCAGCCTAATAGAGCTGCTGCTAATATAGCTTTTTTATGTATTATTTGGCTTTCAGGTAGTCAATTTAGTAATATTTTTAAGGTTTTTACTAAAGTTTTACTCTGGATGTTGTTGATTTTAGTGACAGCATCTAGAGGAGGGTTGGTAACATCAATTGCAGCTATTCTTTTGATATTTCTAGATTTTTCTTTATATAAGTGGAATGGTAAAAAATATCTGTATGTTATAGGAAAAACCAAGAAAAAAATATCTGAATGGCAACGAAAATCATTTCTAAATTTTAAGAAAAACATTTTCATTTATTTATTATTTCTAGCATGCTCTGTTCTTGTCTTTCAGCACTTATCTCCCAATCTATTTGGTGACATCGAAATCAGAGAGTTCGAGAGCGTTATATCTAGAACAACAGACTTTTTTGCGCTTGATTCGTTGGACGAAGTTCAGTCAATTGATTCAGCGCAGGTTAGATTAAGAGCTCAGAAACAATTTATCCACAGAATTTATGAGCACCCTCTTATTGGTCGAGGATTGGGTTCAAGTGTCCATGATGTTGAGAAGGGGGTACTGTTTCTTAGTAGCCACAATGCTTATCTGTCTGCTTTATATGACTATGGTGTACTTTATCTGATTGTATACATATACACGTGTATATATCTGTATAGAACCAGTCAAAAATCAAAGTTACAGTACTACTTAGGCAACAGAATAATCTTGCAGTTTTTATTGTGTGCGGCTGTCACATCATTTTTTAACAATCAAGTTCATGATTCTAGAGCTTATTTTGCGATTTTAGGAGGACTAACCTCCTTAGCCTTAAACCCTGAGATATTGTATGTCAAATCAAATCAACGACACGGATAATTCTATCAGTCAATTGAGTATGCAAGTGCAGAAGATAATTGGTTTCCCAAGACAACCTGGAGACATTGGTGGACCTAGTAGTTTTCAGAGTCGTTTAGAACGTAAGCTAATTGAAACTGGTTGTAAGGTTACATACCCTAAAGATAATATCCACCCTGATGTCATTTTAGTAGTTAATTCGACTTCAAAAATCTTATGGGTTTTACTCTCAAAACTACGTGGTTCTAGAATTGTACATAGACTAGATGGACTGTTCTGGAGATCTGAAGCTCTGGATAATGTCTCGCTGTCGATAAAGTTGAAGCATAAGGTTTTAGACTTATTTAAGTTCTTTATTCGTAACTTTTTGGCTGACGAAGTTGTCTATCAAAGTGAATTTATCAAAGATTGGTGGCATAAGAAGTACGGAAAAGCATCTTGTAGAGAAAACATTATTTATAATGGTGCTGACTTAGAGGAATTCTATCCTAGAGAAAAAGATACGACTTCGCTACCTCGAATTTTATGTGTTGAAGGGTATGTACAAGATGACATAGTTACCTTAAAAACTCTCACAGAAGCATCAACGAAGCTGGCTAGTTCAAAACTGATAGAAGAAACCTGGGTTTGTGGTGAGATTTCTCAAGATAGTCAAAAGTACATAAGTAGGTTTAGTGAGATTTCAATTAGAGGTAAAGTTCCTAGAGACGAAATGTCTAAATGCTTTTCCATATATGGAATTTATCTTGTTCTTGAAATTAATCCACCTTGCCCAAATTCGGTAATTGAAGCACTTGCATCAGGTATGCCTGTAGTTGGCTTCGATACTGGGGCGCTTAGAGAGTTAGTACCACCAAATGCTGGAGTTCTAGTTCCATATGACGGGAATCCGTGGAAACTGGAGGAACCAAATTTTGAGCTTATTTCAGAAGCCATAGCTCAAGTTTTGACTGACTGGCATGCTTTTAGTAAAGGTGCCAGAGAGACTGCCGAACAAAAATTTTCATTAGATACGATGTTTTTGAAATACCGAAAACTTTTGGGAGTTTAATGTAATTATTGATGGAATCAACAAATGGCTTTACCTGATTTTGTGGTGATTGGCGCTCAAAAGTCTGCCTCAACTTTCATACAGTTTTGTTTGGCAGATCATCCTCAAATATTTATGCCTTACGGCGAAACATCCTTCTTTGAATCAATAGATTATCCAAGCAAATATCAAGAGTCACTGGAAGTGATTTTTCAAAATAGGAAAGAAAAGATATTAGGTATCAAGAGGCCTGATTATTTAACAAATCCAAAAGTACCTCGAAGAATTAACAGTTTAATACCTAATGCTAAATTGATAGCTATTTTACGAAATCCGGTAGATCGCTTCGTATCTGCATACTATCATTATATGCGGTATGGATTTATTCCAATTGAAGAACCAGAAATTGGAATTAAAAAAATACTTGACAATCAATATCAGTGTTCGTACAAGAGAGCTCAAGAAATCATTGACTATGGCTTTTACTATAAGGGCCTCCAAGGGTACTTGGATATCTTTGAAGAGAGCCATATTCTTATCATTTTACACGAAGATATTATTGCGAATAAGCATGATGTAACTAAGATTATATATAAATATCTTGATGTTCATGAGGAATATGTACCATCTTCTATTGGACACAGACCTATGTCTGTTGTATATAACCTTTCTCGGCTTAAATTCTTGAGAGCTGGTAACTCGCTTGTTTATCAATATAATGATGAAAAGACTCGCCTGTGGAAAAGAAAAAACATCCTAGCTAGCGCTATTTCTTACACCTTAAAAAGTTTTGATTCGGTTATCTTATCAAAAGTCTTTGCGAGCGAAAAACCATCTCTATCAAAAATAATTAGGAGTGAGCTTATAGATCTTTATAAAGATGATATCCAAGCACTGCAAAAACTAATTAATCGAGACTTAAGTAGTTGGATGAAAATATGATCATTGACTGCTTGAAAAATTAGTGGAATTTATGACCACAAAGCTTTAGGTTTAATGCTTACTAGTGATTTTAGACTAGCCTAATGAAAAGAATCGCATTACTCTTTGAAAACTATGGTCCTTACCATATGGCCAGGTTAGCGGCTTTAGAAAAGCTCTACTCTGGCACAGACTTTGAAGTTATCCCTATGGAGATAGGCCGATTTCAAAAGAAGTATGCTTGGGAAGTTGGTACTGAAGAGATACCTCAAAACCTAGTCTCAGTTATAGAAGATGATTCTATTGAAGAATCATCTTTTCTTAAAGTTATTTCAAAGTTGTTCAGTAAGTTGAATGATATTAATCCAGATACTATTGCCATTGCAGGTTATGCTGAACTACCCATGCTTGCATCTTTGTTGTGGGCTACTTTATTTCGGAAACACACTATACTTATGTCTGCTTCTAAAGCAGATGATAGTAAACGTATATTCATAACTGAACTCATTAAAAAAGCGATCTTAAGGTTATTTAGGACTGCGTTAGTTGGCGGTCAACCTCAAAAACGTTATCTTTTAGCTCTTGGTAAATCTGCTGAAAGTATTTTTACTGGTTACAACGTTGTAGGTAATGATAACTTTCATCCTAAGGTGCTTTCGAAGTTTTCTTCACCTATAGAGCAGCCATTTTTTCTTACGATTAACCGCTTTATTGCTAAAAAAAACTTACATACGTTAATTGATGCCTATGCTAAATATCGACAGATTTGTAGACACTGTCCTTACGAATTAGTTTTGTCCGGCGATGGTGAACTTTATCATGCACTTGAGAAACAAGTAGAATCTCTAAACTTAAAATCTGTTGTGCATTTTACTGGATTTCTTCAACAGAAAGAACTTCTGCCATATTTAGCTCATGCTTCCTGTTTCATACATGCTAGTGCTCAAGAGCAGTGGGGCCTTGTTGTGAATGAAGCTATGGCTGCTGGACTACCTGTTATTGTTTCAAACCGTTGCGGCTGTTTCGAAGATCTTGTTATTGAAGGCGTGAATGGTTTTGGCTTTGACCCCAATAGTCAAGATCAGCTTACTGACATCATGCTGAAAGTTAGTTCTAGTGATGTAGATCTAGATGAGATGGGTGAAGCTGCTTTATCTCATATTCAACAATTCTCTCCAGCTCGTTTTGCACAAGGCTTTAATGAAGCTTTGGAATATATGAATATCTAATTACTACATGATTAGTTATGAATGTTTTGCTAGTTGCCCCATATCTAGGTCTTACTTATGGAGGTACTTCAAAAGTTGTATTAGAGTTAGCAAAATCTATTAATTCCGTATCTTCTTCCATTAATGTTGATGTGGTATCCACCAATGCTAATGGAGATAATTTTCTTAATGTAGAGCTTGGAGTATGGATTGAGAAAGAGAACTATCGTATTCAATATTTTCCAACTTGGTATCGTAACGATTTAATTGTCAGTCTTCCGCTTGCTAAATGGCTTCTTAAGTCAATTAAAAGGTATGACATGATTCATACTCATACTATTTTTGCACCGATAATCTCTTTTACAACTATGGTTTGTAATTTATATAACAAACCATATATCATCACACCTCATGGCATGCTTGATCCATGGGCCTTATCCTATAAAGCTCAAAAAAAGACTATTTATTATTCAATCGCTGAGAAAAAATTGCTCCAAAATGCTGATGCAATTCATGTTTTAGCAAGATCCGAAGCAATGCAAATTAAAAAATTAGGCTATCCGCAAGGATGTTTAATACCAAACGGTATACCTAATTCATTTTTTAATCAAACTTTTGATGAAAAAATATTTTATCAAAAGTTTCCTGAATTATATTCAAAAAAACTTATTTTATTTCTTAGTCGTATTGATCCTAAAAAAGGTTTAGATATACTTGCTTCAGCATTTTCGAAAGTCAATGCATCTTTTCCAAATACACATTTGGTCTTGGCTGGGCCAGACAGTATCAACTATAAGCTTACTGTTGAAAAATATTTTTCTGATGCTGGTTGCTTAGAGTCTGTAACTTTTACTGGTATGCTCTCCGGCTCATTAAAATATTCTGCGCTAGCTGCCGCTGATTTTTATGTTTTGCCTTCTTATTCTGAGGGTTTTAGCATGTCTGTCTTAGAAGGGATGGCATCTGGATTACCATGCATCATTAGCGAAAATTGTAATTTTCCGGAAGCTAAGAAAGCAAATGCAGCTCATATTGTTAAGCCAGATTCAGAATCTGTAGCGCAAGGGCTATTGCAATATTTGCGTGAGCCTCAAAAAGCGCAACAAATGGGAGATTTAGCTAAGCAATTCATTTTTCAGAATTATACATGGGAAAAATCAGCTAAGAAGTTAATTCAACTATACCATTCAATTTTAGAGGACAGAGAACTGAAAAAAAAGAGGATTTTTAGCTCATAATTTGATGTCGATTAACTATTTATTATGTCGAAAATATTTTGTATAATAAATCTTTTTTCAGAAAAATAAGAATAAGTCTAGCCTCCTAAAAATTACTTGCCATATACTATTATGTCTAACTTCTTAGCTGCTAATACTTTCAAGTATATTTGGATGCATCCGAACTCTGAAAATAGGAGAGTAAAAGGGATCTTAAAGTTTTTGGGTTGGCAATTTTATAAGCGAATCTTTAAGAAGCCTGTTGATATTGAAATTATTCCAAAATTTAAAATCCGTTGCTATCCTAATGGTTATTCTGCAGCTTCTGTACTCTACTGTGGGCTCTATGATTATAATGAGATGAATTTCTTACTGCGATATTTGCGACCAGAAGATTCTTTCTTGGATATTGGGGCTAATGTTGGTATCTACTCCATTTTAGCGGCATCTAGAATTAGCCTTGGAAAGGTGTTTAGTTTTGAGCCTCTTCCAAAAAATATCGATAGACTAAAGGAAAATTGTAAGTTAAACAAATTTGATCACATTGAGATTCACTCGGTAGCTATTTCAGATATTCAAGGTGAAATAGCATTAAATTTGGCGGAAGGCGACTCTATGCCTTTTATCACTTCAAGTCCAGAAGAGAATTCGATAACTGTTCCTACTGATACGTTGGATAATATTTTTAGAGGTAGAGAATTAAAGCAACTGACCTTGGCTAAGATTGATATTGAAGGGGCTGAATTCTTGGCCTTTAAAGGTGCAAGGTCTTTGTTGGAGAAACATCTTCCATATGTTTGGATTCTAGAGATTAATAACACTATCAAGAATTTCAACCATACAGAAGAGGACGTTGTCAGTTTATTGAATAGCTTTGGTTATCATCTTTATGATTATGATGCAGCTCATAATTGTTTGAAACCAATTGGATTAAAGCAGCAACAAGGGAAGAATGCCCTAGCGATTGCTGATAGCCATCTTGACTTTGTTCGAGAACGTTTGGCAAAGTGAAGAATGGTTAATAAACGCTTATGAGCAAAAGCATTTAGTTATTATGATGTCTTGACTTCAACGTAGCCTCTATGGCGCGCTCGCACTTACAACCACCAGCCTCCTGGTTGTCCTATCTCCTAGCCTGGAGTCATTGTGGCGCTCGGTAGTGGTAGCATCTAAGTTCTTTTGGAAAAACACCTGATCACTATTTTCCAGATAATCTCTCACCTGTTCAACAAACTCAACAGCAGCCTCTAACGCCTGCGTTGCCAGTTCCTCAGTCAAAACAACGGCAGCTTCATAATCGCCTAGCTGACGCAAACCATAGGTCCTTTGCAGATTTTGAGCCATGCTAACAGGCAAATCACCTGCCTGGACAAAACTTTGACTAAACTGTTGAAGAACGCCTTTATGGGTACGGCTTCCTATATCCCTGATGGTCCGCCCGTGTAGTATAGTACATTGCATAGTATGCACGGGATATACAAGCACGGTAGTATGTGTTCTGTAACAGAAGCTGTGAAGCGATTAACTCCTCCTCTGCCAGATCTAGAAACTGAGCAGCCTCACTCATATAACAATGCCATCCTGGCGAATATTTCTCAATAATGGAGAATCACGATATAAGAAATCATTGATTGATACAGGAAGCACCGAAATCAACTCATCATATTTTAGTAACAGCTCGATTTCAGCATCACCCAGCCGCCAAATCTCATCACCACTGGAAACATCAATACCCTTGAGAACGATCAAGACATCTACATCAGAGTCTTGCGTTTCCTCATGACGGGCAAACGAACCAAAAAGCACTAACTTTGCTAAGCGCTTTCCATACAATTTTTTTAGCAATTGCTTGAACTCACCCAATAGTTGCTTAATTTTGGGGTTAAGGAAATCAACCTCCTCAATGGTGGGAAGGTCGTCTAACTTAAAACCTGGAGTCAAGCCCGTGTGCTGATAATCTGGAGCGACCATAATTCCAGCCTAGGTAAAGTTTAGATAGTAAAGTATAGAGACTGGAATTGAATTTTCGTAAGCGTCCCATATATCGTTGGCTTCGACTCCGCTCAGCCAACGACTCCGCTCAGCCAACGACTCCGCTCAGCCAACGACTCCGCTCAGGGGACGCTTATGTGTTTTCGATGCCGAAATCCGCAACGACAGAATTTGGCTCCACCACGATGGCCTGAATCATGGCATTACTGAAGACTGGCTGGCTGCTAGTGTTTCCAAAGAACAAATCATTTTAGCGTTTCGCCCTCTCCATAGTCGCCAGCATACTGGATTACGCGGTTGTTTAGACAAAGCAGCTCATACACGGCATCCTAGCTTTTAGCCGTTCACCAGGAGCCACTAACACACTGTCTGGGTTAAAGTACATTTATGTACATTGACTGCTGCGGTATTCAGAATCATGGCTAAGTTTTGGCGGCAGTGGCTAATTCATAGCGCGATCGCACTCACAACTACTAGCCTGCTGATCGTCCTATCGATCAAAGCCAGGCTGGAGATTTCAGCCTATCAATCCCCCCGCCCTGAGGCCATCCTGGTGCTGGGTGGCGGTAATACCCGAGAGCCTGCTGCCGCCCAACTAGCCGCCCAAAATCCAGATCTCGACATATGGGTATCCAGCGGCCTAGGTCCCACCCAAGCAAACGAAATCTTCTCAGCCCAGAACGTTGTCCTAACTCGGGTCAACCTGGACTATGACGCCACCGATACCGTAACAAATTTTACAACCCTGGTTGCCGAACTACAGACCCACAACATTCGCCATATCTATTTAGTCACCTCCGACTTTCACATGCCCCGCTCCAAAGCCATCGCCTTCTGGGTGCTCGGCAGTCGCGGCATTGCCTACAGTCCGGTCACTGTTCCCTCCAACACACCACCGGAGCCGTATCACAAAATCCTGCGAGACGTTGCCCGCAGCTGGCTATGGCTCATCACCGGTCGCACTGGCTCCAGCCTGGACCCTGATCCGCCAGTTCGGTCTTCCTGAGAGGAGAGAGGGGAGATTGTACGGAGATAGATAAAATCTGGCGTTGCTGATCCTCGGTATGATTTTGTCTTGAAGATGTTGCTGTGTAGCGTTTCTCATCGATCGGTTCATCCTCTAAATCAGCAGCGGCTAAAATCTCAGGTTGGGACTGTGGATGGGGTGATGGGGGAGTTCAGTCGCGAGTGCTAGAGCGATTTAATCTGACGGAGGATAACACCTTTTGATTTGCCTATCAATATCGTCATCAACTTGCTATCGGGGCCTACTCAGATTGCTTCATTTCAGGTTCGGTCGCCTTCACATACAGCACCAGTTCAACTAGATATTGAAGTGAGCTTTATAATGACTGTGTAAGGTTTGGAGCACCGCTGTGGCCAGGGACACATTTCATAACGTTGTCAGGACAGCACTCCTAAAAGAACAGTGGAAAATCACCCATGATCCCCTCGACTTGAAAGTGGGTGGTGTCGACATGGAAATTGACTTGGGTGCAGAAAGGATAATAGCTGCAGAACGGCAAGGTCAAAAAATTGCTGTCGAAATTAAAAGTTTTCTAAGCCAAGCTTCTGCAATTAGCGAATTCCATCGAGCACTCGGACAGTTTATAAACTATCGAACCGCTCTTGAATTTTACGAACCAGATCGAGTTCTCTATCTAGCTGTGCCAGATTTAACGTTCAACAGCTTTTTTCAGCTCGATTTTCCGAAAAGAGTTGTCAAAAACAATACTCTCAAGCTCTTAATTTATGATGTTTCAGCCCAGGAGATCGTGCAATGGATAAATTAAACCAGTATCAAACAATCATCCAGGACCTGTTACTAGAACACGCTAAGACAAAACCAGCTTATGGAGATATCGAAGTAGACGTTTCCTTCGATGCCGAGCGTCATCATTATCAGATCTGGCACACAGGCTGGTTACAAAAACGCTGGGTCCATCACTGCCCGATGCACTTTACTATCCGCAACAACAAAATCTGGCTACTTGCCAACTCCACTGAATACGATCTAGCTCAAGAACTTGTCGAGCAAGGCGTACCTAAACAAGACATTGTTCTGGGCTTTCACCCCAGCTATATGCGTGAACTGTCAGACTATGCCGTTGGCTAACGGTTATTTCCTGTCTACAAACTACTGACTGATCGCAAAACAGCATTGCTGGTTACGATCGCCTCATCAGCATGCTCATTACCTCATCAAGTAAGGTAATGCAAAAGCTTGAAATTTAGATCTGCGTACACGATTAGCCGACTTAGGGAGAGGCAAACTATCGCCAAAAGTCTGATCTACAAATTCATGGTGACACGTATCAATTATTATACGATAGGCCTACATTTAGACCGCTTGACCTCCTATCTGTAACTGCTATTTGCCATCATGAGTTTATACAGTACATTTACCTCAGAGTCCGTATCCGAAGGCCATCCCGATAAAATGGCTGACCAGATTTCTGACGCCATTCTTGACGCGCTGCTTAGGGATGATATCCACTCCCGTGTGGCCGTAGAAACCATGGTCAAAACCGGTATGGCCATCATTGCTGGCGAAGTGCGGACTAGCACCTATGTGGATCTAGAAGATATTGTCCGCGATGTCATTCTAGACATTGGCTATGACAGCTCCGATGTTGGATTTGATGGCGCTTCCTGTGCAGTAATCAATGCCATTGGCAAACAATCTGCTGATATTGCCATGGGTGTGGATGAAGGCGAAAACAAAGACCTGGGAGCAGGGGACCAGGGCCTGATGTTTGGCTATGCCACCAGCGAAACGGATGTGCTGATGCCAGCGCCGATCTACTACTCCCATCGGTTAGTAGAACGCCAGTCTTATTTACGTAAAAACCGAGTGCTGCCCTGGCTACGTCCTGATGCCAAAAGCCAGGTGACACTACGCTACGAAAATCGCAAGCCCGTGGCGGTTGATGCGGTAGTTCTGTCGACTCAGCACGATCCAGATATTTCCCTAAGCGACATCCGTGAAGCGGTGATGGAAGAAATTATCAAGCCGGTGCTGCCTAACCAGTGGCTCCATGCTGAAACCCAGTATCACATTAACCCGACGGGCCAGTTTATTATTGGCGGTCCCGTGGGTGACTGCGGGCTGACCGGGCGGAAGATCATCGTGGATACTTATGGCGGTATGGCCCGCCATGGTGGGGGTGCCTTTTCCGGTAAGGACCCTTCCAAGGTAGACCGTTCGGCGGCCTATGCCGGTCGCTATGTGGCTAAAAATATTGTTGCTGCTGGCCTAGCGGACCTGTGTGAAATCCAGGTGTCCTATGCGATTGGTGTGGCGGAACCGACATCGATTTCAGTCAATACTTTTGGCACCGGCAAACTGGAAGACGACAAAATTGCCATGCTGATTCGTGAGCATTTTGATCTACGTCCCCAGGGACTGATTAATATGCTCGACCTGCGTCGGCCTATTTATGGACCCACGGCGGCCTATGGTCACTTTGGGCGCGAGCTGCCTGACTTTACCTGGGAGAAAACGGATAAGGCTGAGCAGCTGAAGGCTGCTATGTAGGATGTTTGTCGTTGCTGCTCCTCGGTCTGACTCGATTGGCAAGCTGCCGATCGGTGACGCTTTTAAGCGCTCGGTTCATCGTCCCAAGCAGCAACGACGACAGCTGGCCTGTTTGGACAACTTTACGTACATGAGCAGTCGGTGTAGCGGCTGCTTATAAACTGGTCTGGCGGCATAATGAAATGTACGGTCAGATCACGTCTGTCAAATTAAGCACTAGGAAATCATGAGCGCAAATTTACTTACACGGGACTATAAGGTCGCTGATATCAATCTGGCTAGCTGGGGTCGTAAGGAAATTGCGATCGCAGAAGGCGAAATGCCAGCCCTAATGGCTATTCGCAGCAAGTATAACCAAAGCAAGCCCCTGGCTGGAGCCAAGATCATCGGCTGCATCCACATGACCATTCAGACTGCCGTTTTGATCGAAACCCTGATTGAGCTGGGTGCTGAAGTCCGCTGGTCGTCCTGCAACATCTTTTCAACCCAGGACCATGCCGCCGCCGCCATTGCCGAAGCCGGTGTACCCGTCTTTGCCTGGAAAGGTGAAACTGAAGAAGAGTACATGTGGTGCATTGAGCAGACCTGTCGTACCCCTGAAGGCGAACTGTGGAATGCCAACATGATTTTGGACGATGGCGGTGACCTCACCGGCTACATCCACGAAACCTATCCCGAAATGCTCACCAATATCCACGGGGTGACCGAGGAAACCACTACCGGTGTGCATCGCCTTTACGAAATGCTGGAAAAAGGCGAACTCAAGATTCCGGCGGTCAACGTCAATGACTCAGTCACTAAGGCCAAAAACGATAACAAGTATGGCTGCCGCCACAGTCTCAACGACGCCATCAAGCGCGGTACCGATCACCTGATGGCCGGTAAAAAAGCCCTGGTGATTGGCTACGGCGATGTCGGTAAGGGCTCAGTCGCGTCTTTGCGCCAGGAAGGCATGATCGTCAAGGTGGCTGAAGTTGATCCCATCTGTGCCATGCAAGCCTGTATGGATGGCTATGAGGTCGTTTCGCCTTACATCAACGGTGTCAACGACGGTACTGCTGCTAGCGTTAACAAAGAGTTGTTGGCCACTACCGATCTGTTGGTCACATCTACCGGCAATGTCAATGTCTGTGATGCCAATATGCTGGCAGCGCTCAAGCCTAGCGCAGTTGTTTGCAACATTGGTCACTTCGACAACGAAATCGACACGGCCTATATGCGTAAAGCCTGGCAGTGGGAAGAGGTGAAGCCTCAGGTCCACAAGGTGTATCGCAGTGATGATCCTCAAGACTTTTTGCTGTTGCTAGCCGAAGGTCGTTTGGTCAACCTGGGTAACGCCACCGGCCATCCCTCCCGGATTATGGATGGTTCCTTTGCCAACCAGGTACTGGCCCAAATGTTCTTGTTTGAGCGTAAGTTTGCTGATCTGTCAGAGTCCGAGAAGGCCAATGCAATTACGGTAGAGGTACTACCGAAGCACCTTGATGAAGAAGTGGCTCGCTATATGGTCGAAGGCTTTGGTGGTGTGATCACCAAACTGACTCAGACCCAGGCGGATTACATCAATGTGGCTGTAGAAGGTCCTTACAAGACAGATAGCTACAAGTACTAAGGTGTGTGTGCAGACAAATAAACTACTGTTTTAAGAGGCTTGGCGATCTCTAATCGGAGAGTTGCGTCATTTGTCGGAGGCCCTCATCCCCCACCCCCTTCTCCCCACGGGAGAAGGGGAGTCAGATCAAAGTCCCTCTCCCACAGGGAGAGGGATTTAGGGTGAGGGCCAATGCAGTACCTAGAGCGACTTTTCAGTCTAATCTTCTAGATATGTATACACAGTAGCTTGGTAAGGGGAGGACTCTGTGCCTAATCATTAATAGCCTGGCTTCTTTAAACGAGGAGGCCAGGCTATTTTTGTAAGTGCTGCCCGTAGTCCATCCCCGTTCGCCATGCGGTCGGCTCCAGCATTCTGAGGGTTTTATCCGAAAATGTTCTGAAGTTTGGCTGTCCGAGTGAAGGGTAAATAAAGTAAATAGGTGGTTTTCCCCTGGCTTTGATTAAAGTCATTTGTCCACTCAGGAGAACCTGTCAGCTGAGGATAAACTTAGAATGGCAGCCACCTATATTGGTTCGGCATTGCTGATTTTTGGGATGGCTTTAGATATGAGCAGCTTTTGAATAGCAACGCTTCTAGATCGGTTCATTCCCTAGATCAGCAATCGTATTCATTTTTTACCGATATCATCACCATTATGGAAACTAACGCCAAGATATACGTTGCTGGCCATAATGGCCTTGTTGGTAGTGCAATTGTTCGTGCGCTCAAAGACCGGGGCTATACAAATTTAATTCTTAAAAGTAGCAAAGAGCTGGACCTGTGCCGTCAGGCTGATGTGGAGGCGTTTTTTGAGACGACTAAACCTGACTATGTCTTTTTGGCGGCGGCTAAAGTCGGTGGTATCCATGCTAATAACACCTATCGCGCCTCGTTTCTCTATGACAACTTGATGATTGAGGCCAATGTGATTCATGGTGCCTACAAGGTTGGTGTTAAAAAGCTATTGTTCCTGGGGTCCTCCTGTATTTATCCGAAGCTAGCGCCACAGCCGATGCGGGAAGAACACCTGCTGACGGGGGCGCTGGAGCCGACCAATGAACCCTATGCGATCGCAAAAATTGCGGGGCTCAAACTCTGTGAAAACTACTGTCGGCAGTATGGTGTAGATTTTATCTCCGCTATGCCCACTAACCTGTACGGCATCAACGATAACTTTGACCTGGCCAACTCCCACGTACTGCCAGCCCTGATGCGTAAATTCCACGAAGCCAAGCTCGCCAACCAGCCGTCGGCAGAAGTCTGGGGCAGCGGCAGCCCCCTGCGTGAGTTTCTCTATGTGGATGACCTGGCGGATGGTTTGCTATTCCTGATGGATAACTATAGCGGTACTGAATTTGTCAATATCGGTAGCAGCAAGGAAGTCTCGATTAAGGAACTAGCCCTGACTATTAAGGAAGTGGTGGGCTATGAAGGCGAGATTGTGTTTGATAGCAGTAAGCCCGATGGTACTCCCCGCAAGCTGATGGACCCAGCCAAGCTGACGGCCCTGGGCTGGCAAGCGCAAACGTCGCTGAAAGACGGGATTGCCAAAACCTATGATTGGTTCCTGCTGCATTATGAGTCCTTACGTGGGGTATAGATAGAGTTGCACTCACCCAAACTCTGACTATGGGTCAACTCCTGGCACATCGCTATCGCATTGAAAAATTTATGGGTCAGGGGGGGTTTGGTAAAGTTTTCCTGGCCCATGATCAGCAATTACCGGGCAGCCCTCTGTGTGTTGTTAAACAGCTCAATCCGATCCATACCGAGGCGTTAGAGACAGCGACTCGGTTGTTTAATCTGGAGGCGGAAACGCTCTATCGGTTGGGGGAACATCCTCAAATTCCGAGACTGCTGGCCCACATTGAGGAAGCGGGGGAGCTGTACCTGGTGCAGGAGTATATTCCCGGACAGTCTCTCGCGGATGAGTTTAGGACGAGCAGGCTCAGTGTGGACCAGGCGATTGCCTTTCTGCAGGATTTGCTGACGGTGCTGGCGGCTGTCCATAGTCAACAGGTGATTCATCGGGATATTAAACCGAGTAATATTTTGCGGCGGCAGGGGACCGGACAGCTGGTGCTGATTGATTTTGGGGCGGTGAAGGCGCTGCAGGCGGCACCCAGTGGCGATCTGACGGTGGCGATTGGTTCTCTGGGCTATATGGCTCCGGAACAGCAGGCGGCTCGTCCGTGTTTTGGTAGTGATTTGTATAGCTTGGGGATGGTTGTTCTCCAGGGGCTATCGGGTCGTCATCCTATGGGTTTTGAGATGCCGGTGACCTGTGCTGGGGTGGGGGTGAGGGTGCCGGGCTGGCTGGCTGGGGTGATTGATCGGCTGGTGTGTTTGGATCATCGTGAGCGTTTTGGGACGGCGGCGGCAGCGCTGCGGGCGTTGTGTGGGAGAGAGGGTGAATCAGGGAGGTCGACTCAAGCGACGATGTTGTTGGGAGATGCTTCTGGTGGGAAGTTGGGGGCGGGGGCGTTGGGTTTCAGGAGTTCAACCCAACCTACGGTTCCGTCTGCGTCTGGTTATTCTCAACAGGCTGATCGGAATCGGCAGGCGTTGTTGAATAAGGTGCGTCGCTTTTGGATTGAGGGTGTGCTTGATCGTTCTCTCCATGGTCAGGTGCTGCTGCATCTTGGTTTAGAGGAACGGCCTGATGCGATCGCGCCTCCCTGGCAGATTACCTATGGGACTCCAGGGCAGTCGCCTCAGCCTTTGCCAGCAGGTACTCAGGTCAGTCATGTATTTGAGGCCATTGGTGAGGGGCGGACGTTGCTGATCTTGGGTGAGCCGGGGGCGGGTAAAACGACAACGCTGCTGAGTCTGACGCGTCAGTTGTTAGAGCGACCGTCTCAGCGGTTGCCGGTAATTTTTAATTTGTCGTCGTGGCTCAATGGTCCCATTGAACCGTGGCTGGTGAAAGAGCTGAATAGTAAATATCAGGTACCTAAGGCCATTGGCCGCCGCTGGGTGGATGAACAGCAGTTGCTGTTGTTGTTAGATGGTCTAGATGAGGTGGGGTTCGGCCGTCGAGCTGCCTGTGTGGCGGCTCTCAATCAGTTTCATCAAGACTATGGTCCCGAGATGGTGGTTTGCTGTCGCATTCGTGACTATGAGATTCTTCCCCATAAGCTACAGTTCCAGGCAGCGCTTTACTTACGCCCTCTGACAGACAAACAGATTTTGACCTATCTCAATCGTCCAGATCAGGGATTGACGGGACTAAAGTCGTTGTTGGAACAGAATGCGGCTGTGCAAGATACGACAACTTCTCTGCGGTCCCTGGCGCGCTCGCCCTTGATTTTAAACATTATGGTGCTGACCTATCAAGGTGTATCTTCAGCAGAGATTTTACGCCTGGGTCAGCATCAAGACTACCGTGACTATCAACATCAGTTGTTTGATGCCTATATTCAGCGGATGTTGGAGCGACGTCCGCCCGGTGCCTATCGGCCTGAGCAAATTAAGGGATGGCTCCGGTCTCTGGCGCAGCGATTGGTCATGACGTCCCAGACTGTCTTTTTGATTGAGCGCATACAACCGGATTGGCTGCAGCCTGGGCTGAGATGGGTATATGTGGCGGGGTTGTGGTGTAGCTTTTTTGCGATCGCAATTCTGCTCGGAGCCCAGGTCTTGGCTCCCGATCGGTTGTTGTTGGCGGTGGTGTTGGGGGGGCTCATTTGCAGTCGCATCTTTGGTGTTAGTCGTATTACCCCAGCTGAAACCCTGCGCTGGTCGTGGCGACAGGCGCGCAATAATTTGCTGTTGGGTCTCACCCTGGGGCCGCCCATCGGCTGGAGTCTTAAAGTTGGTTTTGGGTTTATATTTGGCGATGGTCCCTGTCTACTCAATGGCACCTGTCTTGCTAACCACAGCCTGATTGGCCTAGCGTTTGGTGCCACCCTCGGTCTGACGTTTGGCCTGATTCGGGGCTTGAGTGGGAAACAGGTGGGGAATACTAGTCGACCCAACGCGGGGATCTGGCAGTCTGTCCGCAATTCTACCCTCTTTGCCCTGGTATCCATGGTCACTCTCTATGTACCTGGATTTCTGTTGGGTAATACTAAAGCGTCGTTCTGGGCCGCTACTGGTCTGGCGTTTGGCTTTGCTGCAGGCGGCGGTGAGGCGTTGATTAAACACACTCTCCTCAGGATGATGCTGACCATGAGCGGAGCCACTCCCTGGAACTACAGTAAATTTTTAGACTATGCTGTGGCCAGTATCTTTTTGCAAAAGGTCGGGGGTGGCTATATGTTTGTTCACCGACTGTTGTTAGAGCATTTTGCAGCACAAGGAAAAGAGAATGACCCGTCGCTGACGCGGGTAGCGAAAGCATCTACAGTGTTGGGTTCTACGGATAAAAAGACATGATAAAGCTGCAATCTTCAATTTGATGAAGACCTGACAAACGTGGGAAATATTGATATTGTAGTAAATGGTATAACCTGCTACAGAAGAATTAGGCCTTTAAATTATGTATTCAACCGTACTTTTAATGCTTGGGGCGTTGGTGATTGTGATTGTGATTGTAGCTGTTGCAGGCTCCAAGTTTAGCTAAGGGATCAGGATTTTATCAGATCCCCAAACATGTTGTTTGCAGAGGCGTTCCATGGAACCCCTGCACGGTAAAAGATAGGACCTAATTGAATCCTCATTCCTAAGTCAAAGTTGTTTCCAATAGGTACTCAAGGTTGGGAACTCGACCCAACATTTTGATTTCAGCGGCGCAGACGTTCTGTACCAGAGCAATACTGCGCTCACGCTGTTCAGAGGGAGGCAACGTTTTAAGAGTATTGATAACAATGTCTAGCTTGACAACAGCATCATTTAACTGTTGTCTCATATCTTTGAGTAAAGCGGTCTGGTCGTTATTTAATCCTGCGTGTAGCAGTTGGCTCTCTTTTTGTAACTCTGATATTTGAGCCTGTGAAATCGCTTGTTTTTGTAAACGGCTTTCAACAGCGCTCAGGACTTCTGAACGGGTAAAGGGTTTGGTTAGATAGTCGTCAGCGCCTAACACCATACCCCGACGAATGTCGCTCTTATTGGTCAGTGCGGTCAGAAAAATAAAGGGAATTCCCATGGTTTTGGGTTCCTGTCGTAGAGCGCGTAACACGTCATACCCATCTAGTTTGGGCATCATTACGTCACAGATGATCAAATCTGGAGTATGTTCCATGGCCCCGATTAGACCAGTCATACCGTTGTCTGCACCGACGACGCTGTAACCCTCCAATTTGAGCAGCTCTAGCAGGTTTGCTCGGATTTCTACTTCGTCTTCAATTATGAGTAACTTAACCATATTTTTTTTGTAAACGTGACATTTCTAAGTAGATACACAAGTCGTTCCCTAGGCTTTTACCAGATTGCCCGAGAAAGCTGTAGGGTTACCAGAGGTGAGGATGGGAAGAGTGACAATGAATGTGGTACCGCTGCCAACGGTACTTTCAAAGGTAATGTGACCCTGGTGAAGTTCAACAGATTTTTGGATGATGGCTAATCCTAATCCGGTACCTGAAATGGTACCGACATTAGGGCCGCGTACAAATGATTCAAACAGTGTAGATCGAGCGTCTTCGGGAATGCCGATACCGTGATCCTGCACTCTGAGTTCAAGCTGTTTGTCTGCGGTGTCTAGTGTCACCAGGACTTCACCACCATTGGGAGAATAGTTAATGGCATTGGACAGTAGATTGGTCAGGATATGACGCATTAGTTTGCGGTCGATCGGATGGGGAGTGCTGGAGAGTTGCGATCGCAACACCAGGGTGTGTCTGTTTGTACTGATCTGCAGTTCCTCAATAATTTCCTGGCAAAAATCATTTAACACCAACGGTTGTGGATTAAACTCGATACGACCTGCTTCTGCCTTGTTAATTAGGAGTACATCATTGAGCAGCTCTGTCATATGGGTAGCGGCTGTTTGAATTTTATAGAGATACTGATGCTGTTTTTCAGGAGTCCACTTGTTTCCATAGTGCTCCAACAACTCTGCTGATGACAAAATTGTTGTTAAGGGGGTGCGAAACTCATGGGATGTCATCGACACAAACCGCGTCTTCATCTCATTTAACTCTCGCTCTCGTTCTAGGGTGTAACGGATCTCTGTTTCAACTTGTTTTCGTTTAGTGATGTCGCGAATAATCACCATAGCTTCTTGAGTGGCACTGTGGACAATGCGTGCTTCAAAATGGAGGATTTTGTCGTCGGCAGTGAGCTGAAACTCAAGTATTTCAATGCCTCCAGTTGTTAATACTTGATTGATGCGCTGCTGCATGGCGTCTGCTACGGATGGTGTTAGCACATCTGCCAAATTATGATGTAGACAGCTAGCGGGGGAAAAGGGAAGCGTATGGTGTTTGGGTTCGCTAAAGTTAACAAATTGACCGCTGTGGCTAATGCGAAACATAGGGTCTGGAATTGCATTAAGCAGTGCCCGATTAGTAGCATAGCTGGCCTGGAGAGCGGTTTGTTCTTGTTTTAGCCGTTCTGTTGTAGCCAGTAGCTGGGTGGTGCGCTCCTTAATCTGGGCTTCTAGCTCGTCGTGCAGGAGCTGGAGTTCAGCTTCTGCACGTTTGCGGTCTGTAATATCAACTAGATAACAACGAATCAGGTCGCTTTGAGGGATGTAGTGAAACGTCTGTTCAAAGATGCGATCGCCCACTGAGATGTTGCGAATAAAGTTGTGTTTTTCATGGGCTTTAACAGTGTCAATAACTCCATCTAAGATCGGATGACTCAATTTGGCCAGGTTGATGGTGGGAAATTGGCTGACGGCAGCAGGGTTGAGATAGGTCAGCTCACCCGTGAGAGATAGCTCAATAATTGGGTGGGAGAAAAGCTCAGGAAAGGAGGCCAATCGGATAATCGCAGCATCCTGTATCCGATCTGACTCAGGAACAGGCGATGCATCTACGGGGGCTGCAATCAAGGTAGCCATATATTTGGCGGCGTCTTCGCCACCGGACAGCAACCACTGCATGTTCTCATCTTCGACAGTTGTATGGTAGCGAACCTTGACGTTGGCCCCAAACACAATTTCATCACCGTGGTGCAAGTTTTGGGAACTACAGCGTCGACCATTGACAAATAGCCCATTGGTGCTAGGTTTACCTTGCAAATTCCCGTCAATGATGCGAAACCCATAATCGTCCTGACCAGGGTGGATCACCCTTAGTAAAATGGCATGCTGGCGGGACACTTCTTTGGAGTGTAAGACGATTGAGTTGCTGGCATCACGCCCAATGGAACCGGAATCAGCTTGTAAACTAACCGCCCGTTTACCCTGGTCGTCTTCAATAATAAAAAGATGTTGCATACCCATAGAGCACTATTCGTTGGGCCTAAGTCTCATATCGGATAGCCCGCCATCAGTCTTCCCAATTCTGTGGGTATAGAAACGGTGTATAGCTACATCTCTGACCACGCTGAAAATAATCTTCCTAAGCCTGTTGCTTTAAAAGAGAACAAAGGTGGGATAAGTCTGTTTATTATCAAAGCTGGGTTTGACGGTTCCACTGAGATAATCTAATGTCCGATAGCTACTTTATTTCTCAGTATTTCTATAGAAGCAAAAGACTGTTGTTTTTATCTCCCTGATCAGCTAAAAAGAGATAAGATAGTCTAGACTAAATGTTTTTAGCGCACAAGAAGAGTAATAGGAGGGAAAACCAGAGTAGGGAGCGTGACGCCTTTCATTTTTACGTGAGCTCCCTCAACCTTTGCAAATATCTGTTAGCTTGCCCATTCGTTATTATGTAGTGGCTCTCGCCTACCCTTTGACTCATTTGCAGCATCATTAGTCAAGCTGACTCTAAGAATGTCCGTAAGTCCATTAAAACGTCCCCCCTTATTTATATTGATAGGTTTAGTCCGATAAGCTAGACCTATGGCTAATGAATAACTACTAAATGCTTATCCCACAAAGGTTTCCATAAAATGCCGTATCAAAACTACACACTGGATGACAAAATAGGACGCAAGCAGCCTGATATATTAGTGGCTTCCTAATGTCTATGGTTAATAGGAGCAATACCCACTAACAGTGATTTCCTATACATCTTATTGATGGTGGCGGCCCATGTCTCCTGAAGATGCCATCACACTGGTCGACAAACTCCTTTCCCCGTATCGGTTAACGGCTATCCAAGAGGTCGTTTTTAGACGATGCTGGCAAGGTTCAACCTACGCGCAAATTGCTGCCACTGAGGGCTACGATGCTGACTATGTCAGGGTTACGGGCTCTCGTCTCTGGCAAAAAATTTCCCACGTATTGGGGGAGCGAGTTACAAAAAAGAATATTCATGCGGTTTTACGGCAGCAGGCCTATCAGCTGCATCAGCCGGAAAAGCCCGGACCCTGGTGGCCTGGCCTGGATCAAGCGGATACCACCTTCCCCGGAAGCCCTCTGCCGTTAGGCTCTCCCCTATACATTGAACGGCCTCCGGTGGAAACCCAGGCCATGGGGGAATTGTTAAAACCCGGTGCCTTACTCAGGGTACGTGCCCCGGAACGTTGGGGTAAAACCTCCCTGGTTAACCGCTTAGTGGCCCAGGCTCAAACCCTTAATTTCAAAGTCGTGCGGCTCAATTTCCGGCAGGCGGATGGGGGCATACTGACCAATTTTGATAAATTTTTACGTTGGTTTTGTGCCAACATTGCCCAGCAGCTCAAACTGACGGTGCAGCTAGATGATGTGTGGAACATGGATCTAGGCAGTAAGGTCAGCTGTACTAACTATATGCAAATGAGTGTGCTCAGTTCGCTGCAGCAGCCGCTCTTATTGGTGATCGATGATCTCCAGGCGGTGTTTGAGCATCCCACCATGGCCCAGGAATTTTTGCCTATGTTGCGGGTGTGGCACGAGGAAGCCAAAAATTTGACTGAGTGGGGCTATCTCCGACTGTTGGTTGCCTATGCTACTGAGGCTTTTATCCCGCTACAAATCCATCAATCGCCGTTTAATGTGGGTTTGCCGCTGCGGTTACCGGCCTTTACCCTAGAGCAAACCCAGCAGCTGGCCCAGCGCTATCGGATTGGCTGGGATCATGGCTTAATCTCGCTCCATACTCTAGTGGAAGGGCATCCATATCTGATCCATCTGGCTCTGTACAACTTGAGTGTGCATAAGATGGATCTGAAGCAGCTACTCGATGAAGCACCTCAACAAAGCGGGATCTATAGCGACCATCTACGTAGCTATTTAGCCATTTTTGAGGCTGAACCGAATTTGGCGCGTACATTTTATCGAGTGATTGAACAGGAGACGGCCGCAGAACTAGAGCCCATGACCGCCTATCGTTTGGAAAGTATGGGGCTGGTTACCCTGGTGGGGAATACCGCCACCGCTAGCTGTAATTTGTACAGACAGTATTTTGGCGGGCGACTTACGGGTTGACGTCTAGGGAGCGGTTGAGGGCCGCAATGCTGTCCAGGGGCGTGACTAGCGGTCGCAGGGCCTGAATGTGGGCGAAGATGTCTTCAGCGGTGTAAGGGGCATAGAGATGGGCGTCGGCCCCGCTTGGACGGCTACGGTCAGTATCATGGTCGGCACAGACAATGACCGGTACATTGCCTAAAACGGTGCTGCACTTGATGCGATCGCACACTGCCTCCGCCGTAGAGACAATTGCCGACTCAACAATAATTAACTCAGGTGAAACAAAGCTTAGCACTGGCAGCAATGCCTGATTAATATCCACCTGAAAGACTGACAACCCGTGCCAGTGCAACAAATCTGCCAGTAGTGTTTGAGACTGATCAGTACTTCCAACAATTGCAATAGCCTTCATAATCTTATCTCCTGTGATCCTGCCAATCGCTTGGTAATACTGACGGCAATATTGATACGATTTTGGGAACGTGGGCAGAGAGTCTCTCAAAAGCAGAGACTATAACTACAAAAACGACAAGCTTGAGCAAAAAGCTTCCCTAGGGAATTTTGCTCAGCTGCGGTAATAATCTAATTTCTCTAATGACTGCAAACCCGTGTGCGACTAGGGTGTGAATCAAAAGATATCCTATGAACTAACTCACCATGAAAGCAATTTAAGGGAAAACACGGAAAATGTGTAAGGTGAAAAAAGTAATTTAAAAGAACTTTCTAACCGTCTTTCTAGATACCCCCACTACATAGCTGGCGATCCGCATCCGATAGATTGGCACCATAGCTCAGGTAGTCGTCAAGCCAGCGGCAGCCATCGTCGAGCAGCTGTTCGAAGCTACGATTATCCTGCCAATTCCAAAGGATGATTCTGCGATCATCGCCGCTGGAAATCAGGGTTTGACCATCGGGACTAAAGGCGACGCCCCAGGTCGCGCCGTTGTGGCCATATAGGGTGGTAACTAGGGTACCGTCCTGTCGCCAGATACGTACAGTGCGATCATAGCTGCTTGATGCTAGCAATTTGCCATCAGGGCTAAAGGCCACATTGTGAACGCGGCCGCGATGGCCCTCCAGGACGGCGATGGGCTGCCCGGTAATCGACCATAGTCTAATGGAATGATCGGCACTGGCGGAGGCAATGGTCTGGCTGTCGGGGCTGACGGCGACGCTCCAAACGGGGGCACGATGGCCGTGGATGCTTTTACGAAGCTCCCCCTGCCGATTCCAAATTTTGATCGTGTGGTCCCAACCGGCGGACACCAGATACTCGCCGTCCGGACTGTAGGCAATGCCATAGACGCGATCGCGATGGCCCCGTAGGGTGTGCATCAGGTCGCCATTGGGTCGCCAAATTTTGATGGTTTGGTCCCAGCTGGCGGAGGCAATTTCATCGCCTTCAGGACTAAAGGTGACGCTCCAGACGCGATCGCGATGGCCCCTTAAGGTTTGTAACAACGCTCCCTCAGGCCGCCACAGTTTAACGGTTTGGTCCCAACTAGCAGAGGCCAGGGTTTGACCATCGGGGCTAAAGGCTACCTGCCAGATGCGGTCGGTGTGGCCCTCCAAAACAGTCCTGAGGTTGCCCTGCCAGTTCCATAGCCGAATTGTTTTATCCCAGCTACCGGCGGCGATGGTCTGTTGGTTCAAGGCCAGATTGGTCACCGGACCTTCATAGCCATGGAGGGTTTGTGGGATTTTATCTAATCGCCACAGCCGCACCGTACTGTCGTCACTGCTGGAGGCCAACATCCCACCATCGGGGCTAAAATCAATGCCCCAGGTGCCTGCATCATGGCCATCTAAGCTGGCGACCAGGGTGCCGCTGCTGGTCCATAGTTTAATGGTATTGTCCAGGCTGGTTGAGGCTAGCTGTCGACCGTCGGGGCTAAACGTTACTTGCCAAACCCGATCTTGATGGCCCTGTAAGGTGATAGTCGCGCTTTCCCCGGTGGGTTTTTCAGCATCTTTTTCAGCATCTGTATTGAGGCTGCCATCCGCGTTCAGCTGCCACAGCTTAATGGTTTGATCATCACTGGCCGAAGCCAGCAGTTCGCCATTGGGGCTAAACGCCAGACCGTAGACAGGTGCCTGATGCTCCTTGAGTTCGTTTAACAGCTTTCCGCTAGTGGCCTCCCAGAGCTTAATGGTCTGGTCTGCGCTGGCGGTGGCCAATATTAAGCCATTGGGACTGATGGCCACCTGACTAACACTGGTCTCATGGGCTGGAATATCTAATAACAGTTCACCTGTTCTATCCCAGAATTTCAGATGACCATCTTCACCGCCGGTCACCAGGGTTTGGCTATCCAAGGAAATGTCTATGGCATTGACTCGCCCCTCGTGGCTGCGCAGCGTCAATGGCGGTGCTACTACTGTAGGAATGTCGTTGTCGTAGCTGATGGGCCAGATTTTCGCGGTGGTATCAGCACTGGCGGAAACAAGATATTCACCATCGGGGCTAAAGGCAACATCCCAAACCGCATTGGTATGGCCGCTGAGGGTGGTAATCAGCTGACCGTTGGCGTGCCAGAGCTTCAGGGTATTATCCCAGCCAGCTGAGGCCAGGTATTGGCCATCGGGGCTAAAGGCGACACCGTAGACAGGTGCACCATGACCCCGCAGCTGATTTGCTTCGGTAATGCTCTGGAGGGTGCGCCGCAGAGTTTGTTCAACCTGTTGTTTTACCCTCGGTTCAGGGACGGGTAAACGCTGCAGCTGCTGGGCGGCCCGCACTGCTTCCAGTAAGGATTGCAGCCGATCGTCCTGGTTAAATAGCGCATCGGAATAATAGCTAATGGAAAGCGCCTGATTGTTTTGATTATCTTGTCGAGTTAACATTGTCTGCCGAGACTGGCGATAGGCCAGCATAGCGATGCTGGTAATGCTCAAAAAGGCGACTCCCATGCCCACTAACAAAAAGCGTTGTAAAGTCACATTGCGTTGTTGGGCTTCGAGGCGGGCTTCAAGTTCTTTCAGCCGTTCCGATTCCAATGCCTGCTGTACCTCTTGCCGATCTACGGCAACGCTGTCTGCTAAAAACTTATAGTCCAGGTCGCTGAGCTGTTGGTCTTTGGCCCAGGCCTGGGCTTCTGTTAACGACTGCCCCCGCAACAATCGGGAGCGGTCCTGTTGCCCCGATTGAATCCAGGCTTCAAAGGCTTGGGAATAGGGACGTAAGCGCACTAGATGATAGTCAACCCAGTGGGTGTTAAATACTTCTCGATAAATCCGGTTGCGGATGGTGAGCTGCCCGGCTTGTTTGACCACCAGACCCGAGAGTAACAACTCTTCTTGTAGATGATTGTCTTCGAGGGATAGGGGCTGACCTGATAACAGTTTTTTGTAGCGGCCCAGCAAACGGCTAATCAGTTGGGGGCGAGCGAGCAGGCGATCTTGGATAATGCGTAAATGGGGCGGTTCGTCTTGGGATTCCCAGTTTTTGATCAGCTGCGATCGCACCAGCGCATCCACCCAGATCGGTTCCGCATAAATTTCTGTTCGGGGCAACAGATTCGTCACCACCATCTGACAGAGTTTTTGAGTCAAAAACGGTTGGCCATTGGTCCAGGCCAAAATATGTTCTAGTGTCTCATCCGCATTGGCTACCGTTGGCCTTAACCCGTCGCTCAGAGGCATCGCCTCGGCAACCGTAAAGCCGCTCAGTTCAATCGCCGTGCCAATATTAAACGGCGTACGATTTGGATTCTGGCAAAGGTCCGTTGGAGTCGCTACACCAAACAATGCAAAGGTAAGACGACGGTAATCTGGGCTATCGACCCGCTGATTATAACAATACCGAATCAGTGCAAACAGGTCGTCAGCCGCAAAGGGGAGCCCCAGAACACTATCAATCTCATCAATAAAAATAACAATCTTTTCCGCCACCAGCTGTTGCAGAATCACATCCTTCATAAAGTGATCCAGTCGCTGTACTGCCGATAGGCTATCCCCCTGTTGCCACCATTGTTGAAAATCACCGCTGAGCTGTAAACTCCGCCATAATTCTGCCGCAATGCCCATGTACCACTTTTCCGCCGTGATATTGTCGCTGCCCAGGTTAGTCAAGTCAATGGAGGCACAGCGGACACCGTCCTGTTCGAGCCGATGTTTAGTTCTCACCCGCAGGCTAGATTTACCAATTTGCCGTGTATTAAACACATAGCAAAACTCTCCTCGACCCAGACTTTCGTAGAGGTGATCGTCGGCCTGGCGTTTGATGTAGGTGGGGGCCTGGGCGTGAAGACTGCCGCCGACTTGATAGCGGGAGGGGGAGATGAGCATGGGAGAGGGGAGGGGAGGGCGGAAGAGGGCAGAGAGTAGAAAGTAGAGGAGTTTGTTGAACTTTATGAATTACTCAAGTACTAGTTTGGCGATGGGTGGAGTGGTTTTTTGCTTGCGAAAATTTACGGCTTGGCGGAGCAGCTGCCAGGCTTTGGGGGAGAAGATGGCAGGGATGCTAAAGCTGAGGGCAATGGGAAATTGTTTTTGTTTGAGGGCGACGATCATCCAGTGAAGGCTGAGGTATTGACGGATGGTGGTGAGGGTGGGTAGTTTGTCCTGGTGTTTGGGGCTAACATGCTGGTAGATGCGTTCTTTGATCAAAATATTAGTATCGAGGCGGCGCTGTAGGGTGATTTTTTGGTCATAACCGCCTGGCCAGACCGTACGATAGGCCAGACATTGATTAATAAATAGGGCATCGCCGTAGTCAGCAACGCGAATCCAGGAGTCGATATCGTCAAAGCCGGTCATAGATAGATCCCAGCCGCCTGATTTAAGAAAAGCGTCGCGGCGGACAGCCACCTGGATCGGGGTACCAAAGGGGACGACTTCTAAAAACATGCCGTAATGGATATCGGCCTGGGGAATATAAAACGCCTGGCCTGGTCCGGTGATGGGGGTCCGGCTGAGTTCCTGGCCATTGGTGTCGACCTGGGCGGCCTGGCAAGAACAAATGACCGCCGTCGGACGTTGCTGGATGGCCTGGGTTATGGCTTCGATGCAGTTGGGGGCCAGGTAGTCGTCGTCGTCGACGAGCTTAATCCAGGTGCCGGTGGCTTGCTCTACGCCAGCGTTGACTGCGCCGGAGTGGTTGGTGTTGGTGGCGTTACGGTGGTAAAGCACACGCTCACCCAGGCTTTTGACGTATTCCTGGGTGCCGTCGGTGGAGGCGTTATCAACGACGATGACTTGACAGGGGATGGTCTGGTCGAGGGCGGTGGCGATGGCGCGTTTGAGTAGCTCTAATCGGTTGTAGGTGGTGATGACGATACTGAAGGTGATGGTGTCGGGTTCCATGAGCCCTGGCCTCGTGAGTTGCTCCCCGCTATTGTGCCAAATCTTAGGGATTGTATTAACGCTAGTTTTATGAGATAGCTGAAATCCTAATACATCTCATACTTGTTTGATCGCTTCGATCTTAGAGATAAAGTATTACGCAAAAGTATTGTGCAGTATTTTACTGGCTGGTAGTTAATTGTTGGTGTATGGCTAGATAGTGTTGATAGTTTCCAGCACATTCGACAAAAATTTCATAATCGGAAGTTTCGCCCTGGCTATATTTGGTAAAAAACTCTGCTGAGTCCATTTTATATTGGATTTCATACTCGTAGAGCTGATTTGTGAGCGAAACTAGGGCATCAATAGGTGAGGTGTATTCAATAATCTGTTTTCGCATTGTTTTTTCCTGAGTTAAGATTATCCGCTAACTCAAGATCTCCCTTAGAAAGGGGGGATTGGTGACTGGTCGGTGGTGGACTGCATTATTGTTCATCAAATTCTACCGCTTCATAGAGTTCCGCCAGGGCTATCTCCACACCAACAGATTCCAGTCGAAAGCTAGCCTCTAACCCCCGATACTTAGTCAATAACCACTGGTCTGCCGACTGCCTGGCATAATGATCCACCTGGGGCCGATACTGATCGATTAGCACATATTCCTCAAAACTCTCGATGGTGCGATAGGCCTCAAACTTGTCACCGCGATCATAATTTTGAGTAGATTTTGAGAGCGTTTCCCCAATCAAAATAGGATTCATCACCGTGTCCTTTCGCCCTGGCTTCAGGTCTGGTGGACGTTTTGTCACCATCACGTCTGGATAGATGTATAAGTTCGTATCGGGAATCCAAAGCCTTTGATCAGTGACAAAAATGCTGTAAGGTTGCCTTCGCAATGCCGCTGTTAGCAGAAAAACAAACATTCGGATAATCTCATTATGCTCAGGTGTTCCCCCTGTCATCTCAACAATTTCTCCATTGCGAAATTCACTGCGTGTCTCTGATTTCACCTCTAAAGCCAGATATTCCTCAGCGGTGTAGGTTTTTGTCTGTGGTGTTGCGATAGTCATTTGTTAGCCCTCCTGCTCTTACTCAAATGGTATAAACCTTGCCTAACTTGAGAACGATAGTTTTCCTGTAAAAAGCAATCCCAGACGTTAACCTGATTGCGGCTGGTCACCATTGCCTGCTTCATTTACCGTATTACCAATTAGCTGATCAAACCCCGTCTCAACTAGCTTGCTAAAGTCCGACTCAATCTCAAAAACCTCGGTAAACTCAGCAAATGCCCAGCGGCTATAGCTATCCAGGTTATTTACTCCTGACACCCAGTAACGCAGCATGGTATCAGCCTTCACCTTGGCGTCTTCACCCCTATAGCCCTTAAGTTCCACAATCAGGTTCAGTGGATCATCACGACCGTCATCCACCTGCACAATAAAATCAGGTAAATACTTTTTAGGCGTAGATCCCAGCCGATACGGTACTTCCAAGCCCAAATTGTGATTCTTTACGTAGGCCCGCACCCGAGGGTGGGCTTCAGCTACCCGGCAAAACTCCGATTCCCAATCGCTATTGCACACCACCCAATTGGCATGATTCAAATCCACCCCTTCACCGATAATGCCTTTATTACGAGTGGCTGAAGGACCGACCATAGCGGGGGGCAGTTCCAGCACTGAGTTCGCACTGAACTTAGCGGTTAGTCGAGTATCTGGCAGTTCTACCCGGTAGCCATCCACTCGGGTGAACTGAATTTCCAGATGGTCGCGATCTGGGCATACCGCTTTCACATGCACCGTTTGCCTGGGCGGGACCGGCTTCGCGATCACAGGCTTCGCTGTAAAGTCAAAGGGAATACCCAAGACATCGGCATATTCCACATTGAATTTGCCTTCCTCATTGATGTCATAGGACTGCCGTCGCAGCGCTCGACCAATCACCTGCTCACAAAGCAACTGCGTGCCAAACGCACGCATACCCAAAACATGGGTCACCGTATTCGCGTCCCATCCCTCAGTCAGCATGGATACCGACACCACGCAGCGAATTGACTCCCCCAGCTGGCCTTCTTTGCCAACGGTATTCATCACTTCCCGCAGCAAGTCCTGTTCGCTAATGTTTTGGCCAGCGGCCTGGTCACCGCTACGTTGCACCAGATCTTGTCGAAACCGTTCGATTTCCTCAGAAGCCTCAGCACAAAACGTTTTATCCAGTGCATCACCAGACTCTAGCTGCTCACTGTCAATCAGTAGCGTTCGCGGACGGGCTAATGGGTTGCCATACTTATCTGTGTTGCGAAATAAGTCTAAGCGTTCTGGGTAGGGCGTCACTTTACCATCCTCACCAACCCGCTCAAAGAGTGATGATCGTGTTGGTTGGTTGACCATCCTTATCTAGCTCCCAGTGACAAGCAGGATACTCGTAAGGAGAATTGAGAATCGGCTTGTCAAAAAATTGATCCGTCATACAGACGCATGAAAATGCAAATGCTTATTGCCTGTCCGATATCATGCACTAAAAAACCAACTTTTGTTGGCTTTTATCTCAAAGTTTTAAGAGAGATTCTGCCATCTGACTTGCGTAATCATGCTTCATGTTGTATCAATTCAGACATCTGATAAGGCTTATGGGGAAAGAAATTAGTGGGTACAGCATTTTTTAATACATTTCGTATTTCAAAAACTGACAGGGAATAGAACCATTATAAATGGGGATTTTCCGGGCCGTTCTGAGACCGATACACTTGGTTAGTGCTTTGTTACCACTGAGAATATAGGCGGTCCAACCCTTAAAACGCTGTTTGAGAATATCCCCCATGAGTTTATAAAATGGGGCCAGATTTTCAGATTGGCCCAGACGTTCTCCATAGGGGGGATTGCAAATGAGGATACCGCTGTCGGCAGGGGCTTCAATATCGGCAAAGTCAGTGTAGTTAAATTCAATATGCTCGGCAACACCGCTGAAATCAGCATTGGTGCGAGCATCGCTGAGGATGTCCAGGTCGCGATCGCACCCCACCACCGGCACCCCTAGCTCTGCCTTCTGCCGTTTTTTAGCCTCTGCCACCAGCTTCTGCCAAAGGTTTTTGTCATAATCAGGCCAGGTTTGAAACCCAAATCCCTGACTGGTGGCATCTCGAAACAACCCAGGGGCAATATTCAACGCTTGCAGTGTGGCCTCAATCGGTAACGTACCAGAACCGCACATAGGGTCGAGAAATGCCACCTCACCAGACCACCCAGTCAGTTGCACTAGGGCCGCTGCCAGAGATTCTTTTAAAGGGGCTGTACCCATGGCAGGACGGTAGCCACGGCGATGGAGACTGTTACCAGAGCTATCTAAACTTACCGTCGCTTTGTTGTCTTTGATGTGCACATTGATCTGCACATCAGGATATTCCGTATCTACATCGGAGCGTTCGCCATGGCGATCCTGTTGCTGGTCGACGATGGCATTTTTGACCTGCAGGGCGGTGAAATGACTGTGGTTAAGACGCTGATTTTTACCGGTGGCTTTGACGGCCAAAGTGTGGCCTGGAGAAAGATAGCGATCCCAGTCGATACCGTGAATGCCGTGATAGAGGGCCTCACCGTCGCGACAGGGTACATGGCTAATGGTGACCAGGATACGAAAAGGCAGTCTGGCCCACAGGTTAATAATATAGAGGCGGGTGCGATCGCACCGAAAGCTGACGCCACAGAAGCCTGGTTCTACGCCTGCTGCGCCTAGCTGTTCTAGTTCTTGGGCAGCTAGCTCTTCCAAGCCACGGGCTACGGTTGCAAAGCAGTTGATCATTGAAGCCTAGTTGATTGGGTTTAATCATCATGCCTCATGAACCTGCCCCTTTGAGGAGCTAACAGATAATCAGGGGATTGCCCAAAAATAAAGTCCCAGGTTGAGGCCATAGCTGGGTGGAGGCGTGATGGGGTAACAGGAGAATTATTTAAGCGCGGGAACCTAAGCCTCTGGCTTTGCCGGAGATAATTTAACTTAGCTTGTTGCTACGATTGGCAGAGTTTGGGGGAGGATAATTTCGAAGATAGCTCCCTGTGGCTTATTGCTTTTGACATAGATCTCACCCTGGTGAGCCTGGACAATCATTTTACATAGGGCCAGCCCTAACCCGATTTGAGACACATTAGGCATCAAAGTGCCAATCTCATATTTTTCAAAAATCTTTTGCTGTAGTTTTTCAGGCACACCAGGACCAGAATCAATTACCTGGATTATCACTTTCTCTGCTTGATTGCTGTCTATTTTGATAATGATGTCACTATCTGCTGGAGCAAACTTAACGGCATTGGATAAGAGATTGTCTAACACCCGATACATTAAGGTTGCATCAATCAGAATCTCATTGGTTAAGGTACTGGAAAATTGGCTAATGAGCGATTGGTTTTTCTGAGTCGCAATCGTTTTAAAGTTATCCATCACAGATTGTACTAGCTGACAAATATCTACATTTCTACGGTTTAGACGAATATTGCCAGATTCTAATAATGCAATCTTTAACAAATCATCGATCAAAAGCTGTAATCCTTGAGCTGACTCGTAAATTTTTTCGAGTCTCTGTCGCATTGATGAATTCACCTCCATCTCGAGAAATTCGACACCTAGCAAAACATCCGTTAGACGATTACGTAAATCGTGAACTAGCATATGCACCATGTCTTCTCGAAATTGCAGCAGGGTTTGTAGATTGTCATGCTGATGTTTAATCCGGAGCATCGAGTTAACCCTGGCTCGAAGTTCTAATCCATTTAGCGGTTTACTAATAAAATCATCAGCGCCTGCATTCAGACAGCATGCTAAATCATCTTTCCCGGTTAAGGCTGTCACCATCGTAATTGGGACAGCTTGCCATGCGGGGATTGCTCTAATCTGTTTACACAGCTCAATGCCGTTAATCCCCGGCATCATTACATCTAATAGGATTAAGTCAGGTTGAACAATGTCAAGGGAAGCGATGACTTCCTGAGAATTACCAATGTAATGGAACTCGTAATCTTGATTGCTTAAAAGGATAGAAATAACATCAAAGTTATCTGGCTCATCATCAACAATCAAAATAGTTGGGACTGTCACTCGCTAATCTCCCGATAGACACTGTCTTAAATACTGGTTTACGCCAGGCCATCTCACTATTATCGTGAAAAATCCTTAATTTTCCAGTGCGGATGACACATGTTAGCGAGAAGCTATAAAAACTTTACTAATCCTGATATTTTGTATACAGATGCGGATATCTGTGGTGACCTGTCTTGGCGCTGACATCATCATCTGGATGAGCTCAGCCCTAATGTAAAAGCTGTTGAATGGTATCGATCAACTGTGTGAGCTTAAAGGGTTGCTTGCGATGTTGATAGACTCCGATAGTCTGATATTGCTTCTGATATTGCTCTTGTTCACTGTGCATTACTGGATCCGTCAGGATAATAACAGGCACAGTGATCAATGCTGGAACCAGGCGGATCTGTTGAATTACGTCTAGATTATGTGGTCCTGGCATTTGACTATCCATCAAGATCAAGTCTGGCACTTCAGACTGACTGAGTGTGATCACTTCCTGCCTGTTTGCTGCAGGTCGTATGCGATAGCCTTTAGCCCTCAAATAGCTCATAATCGTGATTATATTAGCGGCTTTATCTTCAGCCAATATAATTAAAGAAATGCCCGAGGATGTGGGGTGATCACCATCATCCTTAGAAAATGTTTGGAGAGGTTTTGCTGGGTCATCGTTAGATGTATTGATGCAGGGTAGATCAACGGTAAAACAACTGCCCTGCTCGATTTTACTGGTAACTCTTACGTCTCCACCGTGCAGGTCAACAAGTCGCTTGACCAGAGCCAACCCTAGACCAGTACCTGAGTATTGACGGTTTAAGGCACTATCGATCTGGATAAAGGGCTGAAACAACTTGTTAATATCCTCACGAGCAATGCCAATGCCGGTATCACTAACAGCAATGCGCAGGAGCTGAGCTTTGCTGGATGCTGGATTGTGCAGACTAACGGCCAAGGTCACACGTCCACCTTCGGGTGTAAACTTCACTGCATTGCTAAGCAAGTTTAGTAAAACCTGTCGTATACGTCGCTCATCTAGCCGGACGGTGGGTGCATAGAATGGAAATAGAGCTTCAATCTGAATATTTTTTTTGTTAGCTTGTTGTTGAATAAAATCGAGACTAGATTGACATAGAGGGATGACTGCTGTTGGTTTGAGATCTAGCGTCATCTGGCCAGACTCAATTTTAGCAACATCTAAAACCTCATTGATCAGTTCTAGTAGATGATTGCCACTACGCCGGATCATCTGTAATGGTTTAATTTGTTGTTCATGAATCTGGCCAAATACCTGCTCTTGCAAACTCTCGGTCATGCCTAGAATCGTGTTAAGCGGGGTGCGTAGCTCGTGGCTCATATTGGCCAGGAACTCATCTTTAAGACGGGTAGCCTGCATCAGCTCTTCGTTAGTCAGTCGGAGTTCTAGCTCCGCTTGTTTCCGTCTGGTAATATCGCGAACAATTTTTGAAGCACCGACTACTTTGCCGGTTTCATCTCTCAAGGGTGAAATTGTTGCAGAAACGTCTATAGGAGTCCCATTTTTATGGAGATTAATTGTCTCAAAATTATTAATCCGTTTTCCCTGTCTGAGATTTTCCAGGATTTGAGGTTCCAAAGTAAGACGGTCGGGGGGGAACAGAATTCCTATGGATTGTCCGATGGCTTCAGCTTCTGTATAACCAAACAAGTCAACAGCGGCTGGATTCCAGCTGGTGATGATGCCATCTAAGTTCTTAGTGATGATGGCATCATCGGTTGATTCAACTACATTGGCTAACAACCGAGCGCTTTGCTGACTCTGTTTGCGTTCGGTAATATCCTGCATCATGGCCAACACCGTAAATTGCCCCTCAAAGTCGGATAAAACAGATATAGAGATAGCAACGGTACGGTGCTGGCCATCTTTACGCTGGATTTGAGCTTCTATAGTGGTAGGAGCTTTTCCTGTCTGCAACTGCTGCATAAAGCTGTTGACATAGGCTGCTTGAGGCATTGTTTCAGGAACTAAGCCAGGAATGACACCCAAATGATTGATTTCTTTCAGGGAATACCCTGTGATCAGCTTCATTTTACGATTCCAGACTGTGTGGCGTATAAACGGAGACTCATGGATTTGATGACAAACACAGAGCCCTTCAGCCATATTTTCGAGGATTTGCTGACGAAACTTATTTTCTTTTTGAATCGTTGCCTCTGCTAACTTACGTTCGGTGTCGAGCTGTTTTCTTTGACTAATGTCTCTAACAAATGAAAAACAATATTCTTCACCATCAAAATCAAAATACTTTGTGTTAATTTCAATAGGGAATACCTGCCCGGCTTTCGTAGCATGAAATGATTCAAGCGTTAATGCAGATTGTTGTTTGATGGTTTGCCAAATGTTGTTCCAGTCATCTGGTGAAACGGTAGCATTAATATCCCATACTTTGAGTGTTTGAAACTCTGCGCGATCATAACCCAGCTTAGTAAGAGCTGTATCATTCACATAGTGAAAACTACCATCTGAGCGAATCAGATACACACAGTCAGCTGCAAAATCAACAGCTGATTGTGTCATCGCTAGGGCTTTTGTGCGTTCTTCAATTTTAACTTCTAGCGCTTTATTTAGATGTTGAAGGTGTTGCTGAGTTCTCTTTAAATTGGTAATGTCACGGGCGATTCCATAAACAATACCTGATTCTGTATCAGGTATGGAGCGCCATGCTAACCATCGATAGGAGCCATCTTTACAGAGATAACGATTTTCAAAATCTAGAACAATATCTCCATCTTTTAAGCAGTTAAATGTTTTTATGGTGGCTGCTCGATCTTCAGCATGCACGAGGTTAATAAAGGGAAGGTGGACTAATTCCTCGGTTTTGTACCCCAAAACGCCTTCCCAGGCTGGATTAACTTCTAGGAAGTAACCGTCTAAACTGGCGATACATAAGAGATCAAGAGATAAGTTGAAAAATTTCTCTCGCTCTTTTTGAGCTTGTTTGCGATCGCTAATATCTTGCACAATTGCCAGACAGCGTTTGCGTTCACTGCCATCGTGATTGACAAAATTGAGAGTTATTTCAGCCCAAAAGGAGCTACCATCTTTGCGAATATATCGTTTTTCGAACTTATAGCTTTCAAGCTGTCTTGAGCACAGCTGCTGTACGGTTTCAATAGAGGTGATTACATCGTCAGGATGACTGATCTCCTGAACTGTCATCGTCAGCAGCTCTGCCCGACTATAGCCGAGCATTTTACAAAAATAGGGATTTACCAGGGTCAACTGCCCCGTTTGCGTATTGGATTCGACCAGACCTACGGCTGCTTGCTCAAAGAATGTTTTTGTGCGAGCGGCACTAAGGCGACGGACAGCTTCGAGGCGTTTGCGATCGCTAATGTCGCGAACAAATCCCTCATAATAACTGGGCTGACCTTGTTCATCGAGCACGAGTCGCCCACTTTCAGACACCCATAGAGTTGTCCCATCCCGGCGATAAACTTCTGACTCAAATCCAAAGATATATCCCTGCCCTGCAATGATTTTCTCAAACTCATCACGTCGTTCAGGGGCCACATAAATTTGGTGTTTGCTTGTATTCAGTTGAGAGATTAATGCCTCAGGATCAGCATAGCCATACAACTCGGCCAGAGCCTGATTGGCAATCAAATATTGACCATCAGGGGTACTTTGATAAATACCCTGCGCCGCATTTCTATAAATAGAACGGTAGTTTGTTTCTCTTGCCAAAGAATTTAAGCAAGTCTGCTGATAGTCTAAGCGCTTTTCAAGCCCCTTAGTGGCCTGTTGGACAATGTCTGGCAACAGGGGTAGATCGGACTTTACTAAATAATCAAAGGCACCCGCCTTGATCATCTCCACTGCTAAACGTTCACCACCTACATCCGAAATAACAATCAGCGGTATCTTGAGCTGGCTACTCTCAACTACAGCCAGAGAGGTCAGAACGTTTAACTCCAACAAGCTATAGTTTGAGATAATCACATCCCAAAAACGGCCAGTAATAGCCTGGTACAGGGACTCAGCGGTACTGACCCATTCCCAAATAGGATGAAGTCCACCGCTGTGCAACGCTTGCAATATCGGCAGCAGATCCGTTTCTGAATCGGCAATGAATAGAACTTGCAAACGTTCATCCATGGTTTCAAGACTCCAAGTTATCCGTTGAGGAGCCACGCAAGATGATCGCATATCCCATCCTGGTCGCTGTGACTAACGACCAGTGATGATCTGCTAATTTTTTCCCAGTTGCCATCTATGATTGTTTCTAAAAAACGCCCATCGACATAAAAATGTCATATGGGCATGCGATATCCCATACCACGAACAGTTTCAATCAAATGATTGCCAAGCTTCTTCCGCAGATATCCCACATACACATCCACCACGTTAGACCCTGGAAGATGATTGTATCCCCATACTTGGTCCAGTAGCTGTTCACGACTCAAAACTTGTCCTGGATGGTTCATAAAAGTTTCTACCATCGCAAACTCACGGGCTGAGAGCTCAACGACTTGTTTACCCACCTGAATTGACCGTGTACGTAAATTGAGTTGGATGCCATGATAGTTGAGTATCCATTCTTTCTCAGGATCGTGAGCGACCCTGGTACGCAGGCGAGCCCGAATTCGGGCCAACAGCTCCTCAAATCGAAACGGCTTAGTGACATAGTCATCAGCTCCTAATTCAAAGCCGGTTAGTTTATCCGACATATCATCACGCGCCGTTAAGATTACAACTGGAATCTGACAACCTTGACCACGAAGTTCTTCCAGTATTGATAGCCCTGTCCTACCTGGCAATCCTAAATCAAGCACAAGCAAATCGAACTCACCACTCAGGGCATAAACAAGCACATCATGTCCTGCGGCTACATGTTTAGTGAGAAATCCATGCTTATGTAGGCCTTGTTCTAAAAATAACGCTATCCGTGAATCATCCTCAGCAATTAAAATCTGTCTCATTGTTAATTTTTCCGGCAATCTAGCAAGGCTGATAGTTGCCCTATCCTGGTCATGGATGCAGGCGTACTCGAATTCTATGGATGCAAGGTGAACTACTGTGACTACTATGGGTCCTGAAGCTAGATTTCAAAATTGACGTTAGATTCCAGGAGGATGTTAGGAATCAGGTTTCAAGGTGCTAACCAATAATAATACTCAGACTTAAATCACCGCCATCAGGGCAAACTGATTGAGATTGAATGGCTCAAGAGCAATCAATTGTTCACCGATGCCCGCAGGCTAAAAAATTAGCCTCCTATAGATTTTCAGTATTTTACTGGGCTGTAAACACGGCGACAACCCAGACTCAGGTGTCTTCATAGGAATTCATTGAAAGTCTAATTTAAATCGTCTGACCTACGTTGAAATTCACGGCATTTTGTATAAGACGCTACCTTGTAACGTGATTACCTTCTAGCCCATAGCTGATAATGAGAGCTCTCTCATGAAAGCTGCTTTCATGAGAGAAATTTAAGATTTTGTTCACTTAGGTTTTAACAATATTCGCCAGGCAGGGGTACAGACCCTTAATGAGTAAGACGAACCTACTATGCACCCTTTGAGATGGGAGAAGCTTTTGTATCCTGCAGCTCTTGTTGTCAGAAAAGTATCCTGTCTTCCTCAAAATTTTAGTTGAGCCATGATTGATCAGTGGTCCAACAAAAACGCTTCAAAAACTTTGTTGTTTTACTGCCAGCCTGGTCTTGATGTCGATCAGTTGAAGTGCAGTATGACCATTATTCATGGTCTGGCCCAAGAGTTTGAGGTTTATTTTGTTAACGGTGGCAATGTAATTCAAGATTTTTATCTGCCCCAGGGGGTTCAAGTTGTTAATCTGCCAGCTGCTAAATCTGGGCAGCAGACCCCTGGTAAACTGTCATGGGTGGAAGATTCGTTGGATATCTGCCTGGCTGTACGGCGGCGGCAGCAGCTGTTGGAACTTTGCGATCGCATCCGGCCCAGTGCAGTTTTGCTGGAGCTATTTCCCTTTAACCATCAGAGGTTTACCAACGAACTTATCCCTCTGTTAGAGCGGGCCAGGCAATATGGTGCCAAAACAATCTGCAGTTGGCGCGATGTCATAGGCCCGGCCATCAATCCGCTCCATCACCATCCTCAACTATGGCAGCTGCTCAATCAGTATTTTGATCAGCTGCTCATCCATAGCGATCCCAACTTAATCTCTCTGGATTACTCCTTGGTACCCATTAGAAACCTCACCTGTCAAATCAACTACACCGGTTTTGTAGTCCCTAATATAGACCGAGGATTCGCCCCCAAAGTCAGCACCGCTCCTCCAACCATTCTTGTCAGTATAGGTGACGGACGTTCGGACCATACATTACTCAATTGCATTGCTGAGGTCAGTCAGTATCTGGAGGATAAAATCCCTCATCATATTCACATGGTTACAGGGATATTTACTCCTATGGACGTCTATGAGCACCTACAGACACTGGCAGCAGACCAACCCAATCTCACAGTTCAGCGCTATCACTGTGATCTCCTGAGCGTCATGGCCCAAGCCGATTTATTTATTGGTATGGCAAATGATAATACTCTCCTGGATGTGTTGCAAACCAGGGTGCCAGCGATGTTGTTGCCGTTGCCAGCAGATAAAAATCAAACCCAGAGACTGTGCCCTCAACGTTTGGCAGAGTTAGAGATTATTAAAATAGTTGAACATGATCTAGAGCCTATTCTTTTCTCCTTTGAAATCTTAGAAGCCCTGAGTCGTTATCCCCATCAACACGTTTTCTGCTTGCGAGGCGTGCAAGTAACAGCAACTCGTATTAAACAGTTGGTCACCAGAGAACGTGACACTACCCCAGTGGACCATAGTCTAAATTCCTCCCTTTGAGCCAGCCATGAACCCGGTGAAAAGCCACTCTATAGAGAGTGACACCTTGCGCACGATCCGCGAGATAGCATCCGTCTCATTCATTGAAACTGCCATTGCGGCTGAATGGTAAATAACTGATTCAGGTACGATTACAGCACTTACCGATCCAGTATTCAGTTGCCAGTATTCAGTTGATGGATGAGTTGGCCGCATCACCAGGTGTATCAAACGGCTGGTATATGTGCCTGATGACATTTAATGGCACCATGTAGCGAATCCCTTCATGGATCAGCTCTTTAATCTGCTGTTGTTGTCCTAACGATAGCTGAGCAACCTTATTTGACAAAAGGTCTTCCTGGCTGGCATTAACAGCAATATGACTGTTGGGAATACGTCTGAGCACATACAGCATCAGCTTGCTGCGAAAGTCGGCATCCTGAAAAGCAAGCTGGTGTGGGTTTTCAGGATAGGTGGCCAAAATCTGGTCAATCCATATCTTGGCCACCAGGCGGGTTAAATTAATAATCTGTTTTGGCATTTTATTATCGACATCCTATCAAAGCTTCAAGGGCGATCCTGCGAGAATGGAAAACGCCACAGTATTGAGTGCAGGAGGCCTCAATACTGTGGTCACATCAGGTTTCTAGGTAAAACGCTTTTGTCTAACGTAGATCAAGAATATGTAGATCTTATGTTGACCCATAGATTTTGGTCAGCGGAGGTGCCCTACCCAAGGACTACTGAACCCGATACCATAGGCCTTTGGCCCATAGTATTGTCCCCATGGAGCAGTCATCTAATCTCGGCAATCGCTGGCAGTTTTGGATCGATCGCGGCGGCACCTTTACCGATGTGGTAGCCCAGCGCCCCGACGGTAGTCTGGTGATTCATAAACTTCTATCTGAGAATCCTGAACAGTATGAAGATGCACCCCTGCAGGGTATCCGAGACATTTTGGCCATAGCCCCAGAACAACCGCTGCCGACGGACCACATTGGGGTGGTGAAAATGGGCACGACGGTGGCGACCAATGCTCTGTTGGAGCACAAAGGCGATCGCACCGTGTTGGTGATTACCCAGGGCTTTAAAGATGCGCTGCGGATTGGCTACCAAAATCGACCGGATATCTTTGCCCGTCAAATTGTCTTACCAGCCATGCTCTATGAACGGGTAATTGAAGTGGAAGAACGCTACAGTGCCCAGGGAGAAGAACTGCTCCCCGTGCAGCTATCGGCTTTAAGCAAACAGCTGCAACAGGCCTATGGGGCCGGCATTCGCTCCTGTGCCATTGTGTTGATGCATGGCTATCGCTATCCTGACCACGAAAATCAGGTGGCAGCCCTGGCCCAGGACATTGGGTTTACCCAAATTTCCGTATCCCATGACGTCAGCCCGCTGATGAAGCTGGTGAGTCGGGGCGATACCACCATGGTGGATGCGTACCTATCGCCCATTCTCAAGCGTTATGTTGACCGGGTGGCGTTGGCCCTGGGGGCTACCGCCAATCACAAGACGGGACCAGCCGCCCAAACCCAGCAGCCTCAGCTCATGTTTATGCAGTCCAATGGGGGACTCACCGACGCCCATTTGTTTCGGGGCAAAGACAGCATTTTGTCCGGACCGGCTGGGGGGGTAGTCGGTGTGGTGCAGACAAGCGCGATCGCAAATCTGCATAAAATCATTGGTTTTGACATGGGTGGCACCTCCACCGATGTCTCCCACTACAACGGCGAGTATGAACGGGTGTTTGAATCGGAGGTGGCCGGGGTGCGCATCAAAGCACCGATGATGGCCATCCATACGGTGGCAGCCGGGGGGGGCTCTATTCTCCAGTTTGACGGAGCCCGCTATCGGGTTGGTCCAGACTCTGCCGGGGCGAATCCGGGTCCAGCCTGCTATCGCAAAGGTGGCCCCCTGACGGTCACCGACTGCAATGTGATGCTGGGAAAAATCCAACCTGCATTTTTCCCCCAGGTTTTTGGCCCAGACGGCCATCAATCATTAGATGTAGCCGTGGTCAAACAGCAGTTTGTAAGCCTGGCTGAGCAGATCCACCAGGAGACGGGCGATGTGCGATCGCCTGAGCAAGTCGCCGCTGGTTTTCTTGCCATTGCCGTTGAAAACATGGCCAACGCCATCAAAAAAATCTCAGTGCAGCAGGGCCACGACGTCTCGGAGTACACCCTGTCTTGCTTTGGGGCGGCAGCTGGCCAGCATGCCTGTCTCCTCGCCGATGCCCTGGGCATGCAACAAATTTTTATTCACCCTTTGGCGGGGGTATTATCCGCCTACGGCATGGGGTTAGCAGATCTGCGGGCCTTACGACAAGCCGCCATAGAACAACCTCTCACCGCCGAAATTATCCCTGTACTGCAACAAACACTAGACGAGATTACCGCTCCCGCCCTGGCCGAAGTCAAACGCCAGCAGGTTGCCGATGAGTGCATCGTTGTCCTGGCCAGGGTGCATGTTCGCTACACTGGCACAGACACCGCTCTGATCGTCAATTTTGGTGAGTTGTCAGCCATGATGGCCCAGTTTGAACAGGACTATCAGCAGCGCTACGGGTTTACCATGCCAGCCAAACCGCTGATGGTGGAAGCCGTTTCAGTGGAAGTTGTGGGCAAGATGCCAATGCCCCAAGAACCGATCGAGGACTCACCGCGCCCCCATCCTCCCGTCCCCGTTACCACCGTATCGATGTTTACCGCCCATGTCTGGCAGCCCACTCCCCTGTTTCAGCGCCATGACCTGCGACCAGGAGACCAGATTCCAGGGCCTGCCATTATCGTCGAAGCCACCGGCACCAATGTGATCGAACCTGGCTGGGTCGTAGAGGTTAGCGATCGCAACCACCTTTTGCTCACCAAGGACACCGTTCATAAAACAGCTCAAACAGAGCCCGGCAGAACAGCCAAACCAGAGCGATCAGCCCCTTCCCGTCAGTCCCTGGCCACCCCTGATCCAGTGATGCTAGAGATTTTTAACAATCTGTTTATGGCCATCGCTGAACAGATGGGCTTTACCCTACAAAAGACCAGTCACTCAGTCAACATCAAAGAGAGATTAGACTTCTCCTGCGCCATTTTTGACCACCAGGGTCAGCTGGTCGCCAATGCCCCCCATATCCCTGTGCATCTGGGCTCCATGGGCCAAAGCGTCGAAAGCCTGATCGCCGCCAAAGGCAAACACCTGAAACCCGGCGATGTCTATGTGCTCAACAACCCTTATAACGGCGGCACCCACCTCCCCGACATCACCGTCATCACCCCCGTCTTTCCTCCTCGCTCTGCTCCCGCTGCCATCTCCCCCACGTCCCCTCTTTTCTACGTCGCCTCCCGTGGCCACCATGCCGACATTGGCGGCATCACCCCCGGCTCTATGCCCCCCAACAGTACAACGGTGATTGAAGAAGGCGTACTAATCGACAACTTTCAGCTGGTGGATCGGGGACAGTTTCGAGAAAATGAGCTACTGGAGCTACTGACCCAGGCCCCCTATCCTGTGCGTAACCCCCATCAAAATATTGCCGATCTCCAGGCTCAAATCGCGGCCAATGAGAAAGGTGTCCAGGAGCTGCATAAAATGGTGGACCACTATGGTCTGGCCACGGTGCAAGCCTATATGCAACATGTGCAGGACAATGCCGAAGAGTCGGTGCGACGGGTGATTGAGGTGCTCAATCCTGGTCAATTTACCTATCACATGGACGATGGCGCTCAGGTACAGGTGGCAATTAGCTGCGATCGCACTCAACGCAGTGCCCGCATTGATTTCTCGGGCACCTCACCCCAGCAGATCACCAACTACAATGCCCCGGCTGCTGTTTGTAAAGCCGCCGTCCTCTATGTCTTTCGCACTCTGGTCGACGACCAGATTCCCCTCAATGCGGGCTGTCTCAAACCATTAGAAATTATTATCCCAACTGGCTGTATGCTCAACCCCCAGTATCCAGCGGCAGTGGTGGCCGGTAATGTCGAAACATCTCAGGTAATTACCGATGCTCTGTATGGAGCCCTGGGGATCATGGCAGCCGCCCAGGGGACCATGAACAACTTCACCTTTGGTAGCGATCGCTATCAATACTATGAGACTATTTGCGGCGGTTCAGGCGCTGGACCAGATCACCCTGGCACCGATGCGGTCCAAACCCACATGACCAACTCTCGTCTCACCGATCCAGAAATCTTAGAATGGCGGTTCCCTGTCATTTTAGAGAGTTTTAGCATCCGTCAGGGCAGCGGCGGCCAGGGGCACCACCCAGGGGGTAACGGTGTGATCCGACGAGTCACCTTTAGGGAAGCCATGACCGCCGCGATTCTCTCCAACCATCGCCACGTTGCTCCTTTTGGTTTAAAGGGAGGGACTCCTGGCAAAACCGGCCACAACTATCTCTTGCGACAGAATGGCACAACAGAAAACTTAGACAGCAAAGCCAGCGTCCAGATGCAGCCCGGCGATACAATTGTGATTGAGACCCCTGGCGGCGGCGGCTATGGTGTTCTCTAGACCCATGGTCATCAGCTGGGCCTAAATCAAATAAAGCATAGCAAAAACGCAAACCGTACCTGGCCCATCCCTCACAATTTCCTCAAATTGTCGACATATCCTAAAAGTACAGGTTCCTTTGGGAAGCACTTCAAGCACCTAAAAACTTCAGGTGAACGCTATCGCATTAGCAGTTTTCGAGTTATTTGGAGGAATTAGTATGACACTCACACACTGGCGTCCCTTTGGTTCCATTGAGCGATGGGAACCCTTTGGCGAATTTGACGCCCTGAGGAAAGAAATGGACAAACTGTTTGATCAGTTTAGGCCAGGTTGGGCAGAAGACGAAAACGGCTTTGGTTTTGTCCCCTCCGCTGAGATCAATGAAACCGAAACTGAAATTCATCTCAAGCTAGAAGTTCCAGGGATGGAAGCTGACGACTTGGATATTGAAGTAACCGATGGCGCAGTTATCATCAAAGGCGAACGGCAATCGGAAACAAAAACTGAGGAGAAAGGCGGATTCCGTTCCGAATTTCACTATGGCAAGTTTGAGCGACGGATTCCAATGCCTGCACGAATTGTGAAAGACCAGGTGGTGGCCGAATATAAGGCTGGTGTCCTCAGCCTGACCATTCCTAAATCCGAAGAGAAGACAACAGAGGCTGTTAAAGTTAAGGTTGACTAGTGGCTGAGATTTGAGGTCATTAGCGATCTTCAGATAGAAAATTGCAAACCATCCTATGGGCATTGATGCTAGTAGGATGGTTTCTCTATGGCCACAAAAAGATTTTAGTCGTTTTGATGGCAACGGCGACTACCAAATATATGAGCATAAACGTAGGTAAACTCGCCACCCAGGAAAAAGATTTGGCTGGTTAGATAAATCCACAGTAGTAGCACCATCACACCACCAATCAGACCGTAGGACTGGAATCGACTACCCAGGCTGATGATGCTATTACTGATTAACTGTTGTAACAAAATCAAAAGACTAGCCGTCAGAACAGCACCCAGACCAACATCGTGCCAGGTGACTCGGGTAGTTGGTAGTACCCGGAACAGAATCATCACCACGGCTATCAACAAAATAAAGGATGCCCCCCATTGTAACGGTGGCAGCAGCACCACCCGATCCAGCTCAATCAGATCGCTATAGGTACTGACACGTTCTAAAATGGCTAGCAAAATGTCAATTGCAATTTGAGTCAGCAACGACAACAGAATTAGCAATGCTGAGCCCACTACCAGGAGAAACGCCAGAATACGTTTCCAGATTAACCGCAATATGATTTCTAACCAGTGTCTATGTTCTTGGGCAGCTGGACGGACATGCCATATTTTGTCAAAAGCATGGCTCAGAGCATTAAAAAAGCTACTGGCTGTAAATAACAGCACGAGAAAACCAATAATACTAGCGCCGGTACTTTTCTGGTGAAATTCCACCAGGGTAAGCTGAACAATTCTAAAGGCAGCCGGTGGCAATGCATCCCCGGCAAATAGCAGAATCTGATCGTAAGCATTACTCTGGGGACCAAGCCAAAAACCGACTACACTCAAAATCACCAAGATGATTGGAAACATGGAAAATAGAGCGTAGTAGGCCAAAGCGGCACCCATCTCCAAACAGCCATCTCGTTGCCATTTGAGAAAGGTGCGAGCGAATAATTTTGTCCATGGAGACTGGAGTAGTGACACAGTGGTTACCTGGCAGAATAGGGTCTGTGATTTTTCTATTGAGCCAATTCCACTTTACCGCCGAGTGCTGCTCGTGGGTTATTCACCATCATCTCCTAGCTCAACCGCCAACTCAGCCGCAAATCGAGCAAATGAGAGCAACGCTTCTAGCTGATTATCATGGGGACCATCCTGACATTCCCCCCACTCCCATTCCCAAAACCAGCTACCAGGGTCATCACTGTCTTCAAAGATCTCCAGACCTGGAATTGCATTAGTGACTTTGGTCGGAATTGGTTCATAGGCTGTGCTTAGTAAGATATCGTTGATGGTGGCAGCGTTATCATCTAGCTGATTTTCGTCAATATCTTGCTTAAGGCTGATGGCCTGGCTCAGAATGCCACTGAGCATATCAGTAATATTTGTCTGATTTGTGTCTTGGTTAGGATTCATTAAGTAGCTGAAGAAGTATACGCTATTAAAAAATGATGCTGTGGTGTTTTTATACACCAACCTAAAACTGTCGTGACCATTCTTTGGGCCAGCGTTCAACGACAACTTTAGTCTGGGTAAAAAACTCAACGGCATGTTGACTTTGTCCATGGAGATCGCCATAGAAACTTTCTTTCCAGCCGCTAAAGGGGAAAAACGCCATCGGTGCGGCCACGCCAATATTAATGCCGATATTGCCCGCTTCGGCTTCGTAGCGAAACTTGCGGGCAGCGGCACCGGAATTGGTAAATAGGCAGGCCATGTTGCCCCAGCGGCTTTGGTTGACCAGGGTAATGGCGTCATCTAGGGTATCGACGTGGATCATCCCCAGCACTGGACCAAAAATCTCGGTTGTGACGACCTGACCCTGGGGGGGAACATCCTGCAGCAGGGTGGGGCGGACAAAGCTGCCTTGCTCATAGCCGGGAATTTGGGGATTGCGGCCATCGACGAGAAGTTTACCACCTTCGTCTATCCCAGCTTGGATCAGAGAGGCGATGCGATCGCAGCTCCCCTGATTAATCACCGCCCCCATCTGCACACCATCCTCCAAACCATTGCCCACCACCCGGTTTTGAGCCGTTTCCACCATGGCCGCAGTAAAGTCTGTCTGCACTGACCCCACCGTAATCGCCAGGGATGCTGCCAAACACCGCTGTCCAGCACAGCCAAAGGCACTATCCGCCACAATCCGAGTGGTCATCTCCAGATCCGCATCAGGTAAAATCACCACCGGGTTTTTAGCCCCACCCTGGCACTGCACTCGCTTGCCCGTCTCCGCCGCGCGACGGTAGATATATTGTGCCACCGGACTCGACCCCACAAAGCTAATCGCCTTGACCGTGGGATGATCCAGCATGGCATCCACTACGGTCTTGCTGCCATTCACCAAATTCACCACCCCGGCGGGTAGTCCCGTCTGATCAATCAGGTCCATAATCTTTTGCATCGTCTGGGGCACCTTTTCAGACGGCTTAATGATGCAGGTATTGCCACAGGCAACGGCATAGGGAAAAAACCAAAAGGGAATCATGGCCGGAAAGTTAAACGGCGCAATAATTCCCACTGCACCCAGGGGCTGACGAATCATAATCTCATCAATGCCCCGAGCAATGTCTTCTGAGTTAATCCCCTGCATCAGGGTGGGAATACCACAGGCCACTTCCACATTTTCAATGGCCCGCTGCAGTTCTCCCTGAGATTCTTTGAGGGTTTTCCCACACTCGGCAGTAATGGTTTTAGCCAGATCGTCTCGGTGGGTTTCTAGGAGAGTTTTTAGTTTAAAGAGATATTGGATTCTCTCCGTAGGGGGCATCCGTCGCCAGGTGGTAAAGGCCTTGCTGGCAGATGTTGCTGCCTGGTCCAGGTCACTGGCTAATGACAGGGGAACCTCGGTTAAGACATCTTTAGTAGCGGGATTGACAACATCGAGATAGTCAGTGGTGGCGGACGAGTGCCAGGCACCAGCAATATAGTTTTTAAGTTGTTTCATCATAGAGCCCAGAAACTAAACGTTGAATACAAAATTGAATGCACTAACCAAAAATCTCCCCTCCTGGGAGGGGATTCTTTATTGAGTACCAAACATGCGATCGCCAGCATCCCCTAGACCTGGCAAAATGTAGCCGTGTTCGTCAAGTTTGTCGTCAATGGCGGCGGTAAAAATTGGCACGTCAGGATGTTCTTGGTGAAAGCTTTTAATCCCTTCGGGGGCGGCTAGCAGACAAACAAATTTAATTGACTGGGGTCGAGTTTCTTTGAGCCGATGGACCGCTGCGATCGCAGTATTGCCCGTGGCAATCATTGGATCGACGATCAGCATCTCCCGCTCACTGACGTCTTTTGGTACCTTAAAATAATACTCCACTGGCATCAGCATTCTAGGATCGCGGTAGAGACCAATATGGCCCACCCGCGCCGATGGAATCAGCTTGAGCATGCCGTCCAAAATTCCCTGGCCCGCCCGCATAATCGAGATCAGCACCAGCTTCTTACCCGTGAGCATGGGAGCTTCCATGGAGGCAAAGGGAGTCTCAATCAAGACTTTCTCCATGGGCAATTCACGGGTAACCTCATAGGCCAATAACAGGCTAATCTCCTCCAACAACTGTCGAAATTTAGCCGTACTAGTGTCCTTCTGACGCATCAGGGTCAGCTTATGCTGAATCAAAGGATGCTCAATTTGTGTGACTTGTTTGTTCATTAGAAATAAAAAGAGAGAGCAGGGAGGGCAGAGGAGAGAGAAAAGAGAGGGGAGCCATAAAATGAGTCCGCTAAGAGGATTGCCCAAAAATAAAGTTCCAGGTTGAGACTATAGATGGGTGGATGAGTAATGGGGTAACGGGAGACTTATTTAAGCGCGGGAGCCTCAAGCTTTTATATTTCTCGGCTCTCATTCCCCATGCTGCCGTCCTCAAAACACAGTCCCGTCGCTTTGAATTGCAATGGGCGGTGCGCCAGTGGAGCGTCGCTGTTGGGCAATCCGGCGGCCAGCGGCCCAGGTACCCCCTTCTAACACTTTGATCAATGGCAGCTCGTCAGACGCTTTATCGAGCAACTGGCGGACACGGGCTCCAATTTTGTCTAGCATGACGACGGTTAACGCCCGCCATTCCACCACCACCGTTGAACCGGGTAGGTGGGTCTGGCGAGTCACCTCAGGATGTTTGGGCACCAGCAACCCCAAATCGACGCAAAGCCCGCCATTGCGATACTCGGCTAACCCCGTCAGGGCATCTAGATTAGTCACCGTGATTCCAGCAGCGGTCAAGGGTTCTACCAGAGAATAGGTTAACCACTGGGATAACTTATGAAACGGCACCAGAGTTGAGCCGGGTCCCTGGTCAGGAAAGGCGGGATGGGGCCAAACGTCCCCCAGGTTAGTGTCCGCCAGGGCTATTCGACCGGGCCAGATGGAGCTGAAGCTTTGGAGCACCTCGGTGAGCAAACTCCCAGCATCCAGGGTTTGCCCATAGTGCCGGATCAGGTAGTCGAGCAAGTTACCCGGTCTGGCAGGGTTGGCCCCAAACCGCTCCGGTTGAGCTGTGAGGGCTGCCCCCAGCTGATGCAGTAGGGTCAACCGCCCCCCCAGGCCCACCAAAGGGTTGGTTTCACTGACTTGAAAGGCCTGGGCCAGATCGGCTGCGGTTAAGGATTGTAAACCCACGGCATCAACCTGATGGAGCCGTTGGGAATCGGTGGAAAAGAAGCCCCGCTCAAATGCTCGTAAACTGGCCACCGCCAGTCCTTCTGAACGACTCAGGATTTGGTCGGTGGCAAAGTCCTGATACTGCCACTGGCTACCGGCACCGGCATCCAGCAAAACACTAATGATCGCCAGGTCGAGCTGTGATTTAGCGATCGCACCCTCAATGGTTTCCTGGGTTGTGGGCACTAGGGTGGGAGCTAACCGGGAGCCAAAGTGACGCCAGCGACTATGAAACGGCACGTCAAAATCGGGATATAGCTGCTGGGTGGTATCCACCACATAGTTGGCCACCTTGTCTAACTTAGAAAGATCGCAGGCAAAATGCTCCAGCTGATCCGCCTGGCAAAGTTCAAACAGCTGGTGGGTGCGATCGCGAATTGCCTGAGGCCGTTGCAAATAGGCAATTGCCGCCTGTTCTGCCGGGGTCATAGGCCATCCTCATACTGACGGCCAATGGTTTGGGTGAGCACGGTCGCATCAGGGACATCCCCTTCGGTGTAGTAGCCTGCCGCCTTTTTTGCTTTGATTTCCACCTGAGCATCCGCTGGAATCAGCTCCTCTGGAATAGAAATCCGTTCCACAATTTCAATTCCCGACTGGGTCACCGCGTCGTATTTCAAGTTGCTCATGGAAACAAACTGATCGATCCGGGTCATGCCCAACCAATGCATCACATCGGGCATCAGCTCTTGAAAGCGCATATCCTGCACCCCAGCCACACATTCGGTGCGGGTGAAGTAGGTATCGGCGCGATCGCCGCCTTCTTGACGCTTACGGGCGTTATAAACCAAAAACTTAGTCACTTCACCCAAAGCTCGACCTTCCTTACGGGCATAGATAATCACACCGGCTCCACCCACCTGGGCAGTTTCGAGGGCAACTTCAATGCCATGGACCAGGTAGGGACGGCAGGTGCAAATGTCTGAACCAAAGACATCGGACCCATTACACTCGTCATGAATGCGTACGGCCAGGGGGCGATCGGGGTCAGTAATGGCTTCTAGATCCCCCAGAATGTAGACCGTATGGCCGCCAATGGGAGGCAAAAATACCTGCAGGTCGGGTCGGGTGACCAGTTCTGGAAACATACCGCCGGTCTGCTCAAATAGGGTGCGACGCAGATCGCTTTCTCTGACACCAAACCGCTGGGCAATGCCGGGGAGATACCACACGGGTTCAATGGCAGCTTTAGTCACCACTAGCTCACCCCCCTCCTTAAGGATTTTGCCATCAACGCGGATACGGCCCTGGGTAACGGCCTCTTGCAATTCTGGGATATTGATATGGGCCTTGGTAATGGCAATGGAGGGGCGAATATCGTAGCCCTCTGTTCTGAGATCTGCAAATAAATCGTGATCCAGAGCCCCAAAGGGATCGAGGGAAATAATTTTGTCAGGGACAGTCCAGCTGGGATGGGGGCCAATGGAAACGGTGGGGGCTGTGTCAGTTAAATCAGCCCGGTGATCGTGTTCTAAATCACCGCTGGCAATGGCCAACGCTCGATACACCGCATAGCCCCCAGAATGGGTACCAATGACATTCCGATGGGCACGATTTCCCAGGGTGGCAATAATGGGACCGCGCTCATATGGGTCCGCCTCACCCCATTTAATCTCAATGGAATCTTGACCAGAATGGCCGGGATGAGACGTTAGAACAATATGCTTGTGCCGAGGTGGCTGTGCTGTTGCCATGGTAGAACCCGTTTGTCAACGAACCCCCAAATTATCCTATTTTTAGTCCACGGGACTGTAATTGAAGTATCAGTCTCGTTACAGTAGCCTTTGGTGAAGGCATGGGTGAGCTGACCGGGCAGCTGGGCTAGGACGGTCAGCTCACCGGTTTCTCACTTAAATCGATAGCGTTCCTCAAACCCACGAATTGCTGTTTGCAGGGTGGGATAAATGTGCTCATTGCCAATCAGCTCCTGTAACCCAGACCGTTTGAGTTGGGCGTACAGGTCTTGTTTGACCCGCGCCAGGGCCAGGGTAATTCCCTGATCGGCAAGCTCGTGATGCAGCTCTGCCAGCATGTCGGCGGCGGTGATATCAATTTCGGCCATGGCTTCTGTGTTGAGAATAAACCACTCGACTTGCTCCTGTTCAGCTGCGATCGCAGCCATGGCCCGGCGTTTAAAGTTCTCCACATTGGCAAAACAAATGGGGGCATCGTAGCGATAGATGACGATGCCAGGAATTGTAGTGGCATCGTCCCAATCGTCAATATCATGCCAACCGGCGAGACCGAGAACTTTACCCAGTACGGCATCGTGGGGACGGGCCACGCGGGCAAAGAGATCAATAACAGACAGACTGATTGCGATCGCAATGCCCACCAACAAATCAGTGGCCAACACCCCCAGGGTGGTCACCACGGCTAGGGCAAATTCAGTACTGCGAAATCGTAACAGTCGGACAAATTCCGAAATCTCAATCAAGCGAGTCGCCGCATAAATCACCAGGGCTCCCAGGGCCGCCTGGGGAAATAGCGACAACAGTGGTCGCAAAAAGACCAACACCCCCACCACCGTCACCAGGGCCACCAGGGAAAAGAGCTGAGTTTTGTTCCCCAGAGCATTGCCCAGCACCGTGCGGCTGCCGCTACTGCTGATGGGAAACCCCTGCATCAGACCCGCACCGATGTTGACAGCGCCCAGGGCCAGCAGTTCCTGGTTAGCATCAATTTTGTAGCCATTGCGGGTGGCAAAGGCCCGAGCCGTCAGCACATTGTCGGAATAGCCAACAATGGCAATACCGATAGCCGCTGCAATCAGGGGATTCACTTGAGCCATCGACAGTTTTGGTACGGTCATTTGGGGGAATCCGGCTGGAATATCTCCCACCACCGCCACCCCCAGCTGGTCCAGCTGAAACAGCTTCACAGCCGCTGTTGCCAGCAGCACCGCTAACAATGGCCCAGGGGCATTGGACCAGCGCGATTGCACAACAAACAAAAAGGCCAAAACAGCCATCGATACCATCAGGGTAGGACCATGAAACTGGCTAAGATGATTCAAAAAAGCCTGAATCTCTCCAAAAACACTGTCAGCATCGACAGGAATACCGCTGACTTGGCTAAGCTGCCCTGTCATCATAATCACGGCAACTCCCGCCATATAGCCAATCAGAATGGGTTTAGACAGTAAATCGGCAAGAAACCCCAATCGCGTTATGTAGCCGAGCAGGTATATCAGTCCCACCACCAGAGCCAACAGCGCCGCCAGGATGGCATAGTTGCTACCGCCGGGTGTCGCCAATGGCCCAATGGCGACGGCTGTCATTACTGCAGTTGTCGATTCTGGCCCTACAGAAAGCTGGGGCGATGACCCCAGCAGGGCGTAAATCACCATTGCTGGCAAGATGGCCCATAGCCCTGCTACGGGTTGCACTCCAGCCAACTCGCCATAGGCCATGCATTGGGGAATTAAATAAGCCGCCACCGTCAATCCAGCTAAGATATCCCCCCTTAACCAGGCTGACTGATAAGACAACAATTGCTTTAGCCCCAATGGCAGCTCCATAATCGATCTAACTCACACTCACAGATGTCTTTATCCTAAAAAATTCCGACAACTTTCAGTCAAGCCTCAGGGTAAGGGATACCCCTAGCGGTTAGGTTTGCCCATGGTGTCAAGCGAGAACAAGGTTAAGTAACGTAAAGCCCTGTAAATATATGGAATTTACGTTTCCTGACTCCACCTTGAATTATTAGGATCAGAGTACAAATACTTAATGGGGAAGGAGAGCGTTATGCAACGGACTGCTTTCATTAGTGTAGTGTTAGCGATCGCAATTGTTCTCTTCATGCCAACGGTTGCTTTGGGTTCTGCTAACTCTACAGACGCCAATACCTCAGATGTAACCGATACGGTCACACCTAAGCATCGAGGCGGCTCTCATCACGGTGGCCATGGCAACCACGGCGGATGTTATTAGGTAACTCTAAGCAAACTCTAAGCACAACTTTGCTAGATGCTCTAGAAGCTGCTCCCTGCTTCACAATGGTCGATCATACCATCGATAATGGCAGTGGCTCACTCATCTTCTTACTCGAACCTACGACTCGCTAACTCATGACTTTTGAGTGGATGCTACTCGGTTTCAAGCTCAGTAAAATTACAGAATTAGCAACCGTGAAATTTGAGTAACCGTAGTCCTTCCAGCCGTAACAGTTCTGGATAAAGTGTTTTATAAATGGCACAGTTAGGACTTTTCACATCCCAACGTCCGGTAACGCGAAATGTTTCCACTGGACATCCCCCTGTACAGCGATAACGATAGGTACAGGTCTGACACTCTGATTTTTCCTGTACAGACAGGTTTTGAATCGGGCCATGGGCCAATGCAGGCAAAAGCTGGTAGGAATCGAGATCATCGCTAACGGGTTGATTCAGCTGCATCTGACATTGGGCAATTTGGCCGGTATGGGTGATTACCGCATAGGTCTGACCAACGCCACAGGTATGGGTGTGAGCCTGGGATTGCACTTTGTCTAGTAGACCATTGACTAAGGAACGAGACAGTAAGCTTGGTGCTGTTGGCTGTTCAATAGCCTGCTCAATTACCCGGTAGGCTGCTTGCATGCCAGCAATCATAGCGCTCTCCTCTAATTCGAGTTCTTTATGATCAGCACTTAAAGGAGTTTGGCGATAAAAGTTCAAACTAAAAGGCCAATCATGACTCAAGATCCACTGCACTAACTCAGATAGATAGGGCGCACTTGCTCCCGTTACTGTCACACTCAGATGTAGATCAATCTGACGCGGTTGAATCAACTTTTCTAACGTGTGCATCACTTGGCTAAAGCTCGTCCCACCTCCTTTGTTTGGGCGTTGCCGATCATGGACTGCACCCAACCCATCCAAGGAGATCATTAAACGTACTTGAGTCGCTTCAAACCAGTTCACCATGGCGGGGGTGAGGGCAACTCCATTACTGAGTACCACTTCTCGTAACGCCAAACCCGTTTTCTGAGCTAACTCCATAGCCCGCTCATGCAACCTTTGAATCAGAGAAAAGTGAAGTGTGGCTTCGCCTCCAGCATATTTCAGTTTAAGCTGAGAAAAGTTCTGGCGATGAGCAGCAGCAAACAAATTTTCGATAGCATTTAAGCCTGTTTCTAAGCTCATATGGGCAGATGATTTACGCACATAGCAATAGGGACAATCCAAATTGCAGGCGTTGGTTACGTGTAACCAAGCTGTTAGCTGATCGGGTGAAGCAGGCTGAATCTGAGGCTGATGTCCGGTGGGAACCAGTAAATTTTGTTGCGCCAGCTCATGATCAATTGTCTCTTTTAGGGGCTGGGGTTTTTGGTGAAATATCTGATACCGCTGCCATGCAGCTGGGTTCAAAACACTAGGGCCAGCTGGAGCAAAAGGACTAAATGCTAGCTGATACCCCTGGCGTAGGGGAATTGTGTAGGTATCTGGCAAGGCAGAGAATGATGTGTCTTGCGGGTTTATGATCGCAATAGCAAAGGGAGTATTAGAGCAAGCACAATCGCAGTCTGTTTCATTACCCTTTATATCATTACCAACCGATGCACTGGTCAGCAACTGTGGTGTTTGAGGAGAGTTAACAGACGACTGCAACGCTTGATCGTCCAGATCTTCTAATCGGTTTAAGCAGGACACAGCGATCGCCTCAATTTTGGTTGATATCACATTCAGCCTGAGAAGACTTTTTATTTTTTCCCTCAGGTTGATTCCCAGACTGCCACTTTAGGGTCACGGTATAGCTGGCCTCTCCATTCACCTGGGCTAGGGCAAATACAGGCGTACTGGCTTCTACACCCACACTCATACCAAAGGTAACTTCCACTTCCTGAGGTCCCAAGCTGGACATTAAATTGATTAAATACTGGGCGTTTTTCTTCAGGGCCTGAGCAGAGGCCTCAAAAGTATGAGGAATATCTCTACGATTGGCTACCAATTCCACAGAATCAGTGTCCTCTCCATCGGGAACCTCTACCCAAATAGGTCCTCCTGGAGTTTTAACCGATAGAAAATGACTCATAACTTTACCTCATAAGATTCCAAGCTGATGTAAAACTGATCTCTTCTCACTATTGTCCCCTCTCTCTGTTATTGTCTAACTTATTTACATAGCTTCTACGAGTGCGTATTCATCGATTCTCATCACAAGGTAAGCTGCAAATCGGCTAGAACTCCTAAAATAGTGGTGGCAGGAATGCAATAAACCACATCTGTTCCTAACCTAGCGTGAATCATACCCACCAATTGTCTTCCTTCAACATGACAGAGGGGGGCACCACTGACGCCTCCTTCAACTTTAGTAGGTCCAAGGTTGAGCAGTTTGATAAAGCCATTCCCCACCTGTTCATCAAACACCAGGGATGCAAAACTCTCACCCTTCAGACGTTTGGGGGCAGGATAACCAAAACTATAGAGAGTTGTTGCCTGTCGATAGCCGTTTAGACTCATGGATTCATGGCTCAGGGGCAGCAGATTCTTTAAATCTAAAACAGATATTTGAGGGACTGTTGTAGAAACCGGTCGCAGAATAGCAATGTCCTGCCGAGAGCTCCAATCTCTATCGCTACAGTCTTCAGGCACTCTGTACCACAAGACTTCCAGGTCTAAATCTTGAACATTAGGTCCAAAGGTTCTAGCCTTAACTAGGTCTCTTTCTGAGCATTGCAGCTGTTTGAGCACGTGGGCACAGGTCACCACATATAGCTTTTGCTCTAGAGTTACCCAAAATCCTGTACCTGACACCTCACCAATTTTATTGCCTAAGGCAACTGTGATGGCTTTACACTGGTTTTGAATAGTTTTCATCTGTGGCCGAGTATTATCCTCAGTCGTAGCATCTGAATAAGAGACAAAAGCATAATCGACCAATCTAATCCAGTCTGAATTCAAGGTTTGCAATAGTGATTGACTATCCTCATCATCTTCTAAAAGTGTTTCTAGAATAGATCGAGTGTCCATCGTCTCTGTCTGTCTACGATTCAAAATCTGAATACCATAGCGCAAACAATCAATAAGCTCAGATTGTTCTAAACGTTCCTGTTCTTCCATACGACTCAAACAGTGATAAATGCTCTCTCCCAAGCATCTGATTACATCATCATAGGATCGGTTGTTGTCAGCTGCCCAATCTTGGTAAGTTTTCTGAGCAAATTGGTGCTGTTTGGAATATTGTTCTTGATCTTTTAGTGACATTCGCGCTAGCGAACCTAGACGGAAAACAGGATTTAAAGCTTTTACCCCCTGAGCAGGACGATAAGAATGAAGAAGGTTACATTGACGAAACGTACTCATTAGTTGGGGTAAGTTCTGCTGGCTTGATAGCTCATATTTCTGTTCAATGACTTGAAGGGTTGCAAAATCAATAGTGCGAAAAATAACTAAATGCGAGAGATAGGTTTTGCAAACGGGATCTAGATTTTCTATAAATCTTTTTAATTCCTCTTCTACATGCGTTTCAAAGACTCTGAGATCTTGTTTGCGTCCCAAGCTACGGGAAGGTGCCCAACCTTTTTCTAGCTCTTGCAGTAGTCCAATGGACGCTCGAGGATGACCACCGGAGAACTGAAGAATTCGATCTACTACAAAACGACGATAGTGTTGTGACCGGCGCTGCCAGAGTTCATCCATGTCAAGGACATCAATGAACTGATTAATCGCTTCTCTCTGAAATAGCGTCAACTCAATAGACCGACTACCCAAAGGCCAGGGGGTTGCACTACGAATACTGTGACCGGAAAAGATCAACAAAAAGTTATTCCCAGTTAAATCTTTTAACTCACGTTGAAGATCAGGAGCAAGTGTACGTTTGACCCAATTTAGTGTTTCTACCCCCAGGCACTGAACATCATCAAACATCAATATCTGCGGCTGTCCAGGTTGTAATTGCTCTAGCAAAATCTCAAGAGCATAGGATAGATTATCTGGCGGTTCAATTGACTTGGCAGCGATCGCTTCAATGGCAGCCGTCACCGTATCCAATTCACTTCGTGCTCGCTTTAATGGGATTATAGAACAGTGCCATTTTAGACTTTCATACTCTGTTCTAAGCTTATTGAGAAAAGCAGTTTTACCGTACCCAGGCAGGGCATCCAAGACGACTAATTCCCCCAAAGAGTTTTTCACTCGGTTGAAGGCACGTTTTTGGTTGTGAAAAGCAAACCTAAGGTTTGGTGAACTAGTAGACATGCGTAAAACCATTGTGACGTTGAGCTAGAAACACCCAAATATTTATTCTGCAAATCATAGATGGCCTGCTGGTTTATTGCGATTGCTGATTTATTTAAATATTCAACTCGGATAATAAATCTTCCAAAGTAATAATAAAACCTGGATAATGCTCGGCAAGGACTCGATTACTGGCTATGGCCTTATCCCATTGCGCAATTAGGTAATGACATTGGCTTTTTCTCAAGGTGACATCCTCTATCTTTTCCAGCAGTTCTTCTGTTAGCCATGCCAACCATTCTTCTATGAGTAGATCCCGCATGGCAGGACTATTATTGAGGCTGTATTGATCTAGTTTTAAAATGTTGATGCAGGACTCTAGCGCTATTTCCAGAGATTTCTCATATTCTCCATTCTGAAATAGGATATTAGCCAATGTGCGTTGTGCTCTACTGACAAGGTGGGGAGACAGTTGTTTTTCTGCTAGATTTTTGGCTTGACTGGAGGCAGCTTGAGCCTGGTCTAATTTGTCCTGAAGATAGTAGGCAACCCCAATATCCTGTAGGTTGTCTATTCTCCAGATGGGATTATCTAATTTTTCAGCAATTGACTGACTCTTCTGATAAAAATCAATAGCGTCGTCAAACCGACCTTGTTCTCTCAATAAAGTACCTTTTTCATTGTAGATCTCTGCCAACAGTTCCTGACGTTGTTGACAGTGCTCAAATGCGTGATCAAACATTGTCATTGCTTGGTCATAATCTACTTGAGCGTCATTGCTACTGGTACGGAGCGGTTTAACTTTATCCCAGCCAATTTGCCGATAGAGTCTGCCATAGGCAATATTTACCATGGCTAACCCCGGAGTAAAGTCAATTTCGGAAAAGCTAGAGAGGGCCGCTTCGAAGTGTCTGATAGCCTCTTGTTCATGTAAGGAGTTAGCCGCAATAATCCCTAAAACACTATGGCTTCTACCAAGTTGTTTCAAGTCTCCAGAGCGCTGACCTATTTTGAGCGCGGTTTTACCATGGGCGATTGCCTCGCGGTTTTTTCCCATAATATGAAAAACATAGGCCAGATTAGTTTTTGTAGAGGCTCGCTCCAGATCGGCTTTTTTTACTTGCTGAAGCACTTTTAGTGATTCTTGATAATAGATGATGGCTTGACTAAATTCACCCTTCTTACGATAGGCCCAGCCCATGGCGTTGAGGGTTTGGCTAAAATTCTGTAGAAGTTGTTGATATTCCTCAAGTGAACAGTGACACAGTTTGAGTTCGGACCGAAACCAAGTTTCACTTTGTTGTCCTGTAGATATACTGCTGGCAAAGTCATCTAGGTGAGCATAGATGTAAACTAAATATGGGCGTACTCTACTTTGAATAATTCGAGACGGGAATTTTTCAAAAATACGTTCAAAGCTAACCAAAGCCTCTCCATATCGGCCTCGACCGTAATCTAGATTTGCCCATTCTAACTCCAGTTCTCCTTGCTCATCTTGATTCAATTCAGATTTAAAGCTTTGAACCTCTTCATTAAGAGCCGATTTAAACTCCTTAGAATGGGCCTGAGTATTGGCCTGTTTCAGGAGACTACGCCACATATCTAAACCCTGATCTATGTCGACATACAAGGTGTAATAAAGTTGTTCCTGTTGAAGATTTTGTCTGCTGATCAAATCTTTCTCAACCGCAAGCAACTGGTCGTAATAGTCAACCGCCTTAGCACTCCATGCTCGCCTGAGAACCTTGTTTGGGTCATCGTGCTGCCAGATGTGGGTATACACCAGTCGTTGCATTTCGTCATGCAGCAAACAGCTCTGGCGTTTGCCGTCAGTGCTGTAATGTGATTTTACAAAGGAATATTTAGAGACGGATTCAATCAAGTCTGATGCCTTTGCCACGGGCTCTCCCAATATCTCTGCTAGAAAACCAGCATCAAAGCGACGTTTTAATTGGGCCATCGCTAGGATCACTTGATCTTCTGAATAGCGCAGCTCGCTGATGCGTTCAATCATCATTTTCTCAAACGCCTCAGGACTATCGGCATCTAAGTCTTCTGGTTTGCTGCCATTGTTTAGCCAATCGATGGTTAAGACCACTAAAATCGGCCGTCCTTGTGAGAGAGTAGCTATGCGATTAACAAATTCTGGTGAAATTTCGTATGTGGACTGTACTGTCGGTGCTTGCTCGAAGTACTGACGGATTTCGATTGGTGATAAACCCTGTAGCTCCAAACAATCAATTTGAGGATGATGACAGTAGTCAGTGAGGGGAGTTCGGCCCGCTGTGACGATCAAGGGACGGAATTTTCTCTGTTTCCTGGGCCCCAGTTGAGGCAGCATTTCCTGAAAAAATCTTTTTATTGCTTGATTTGTACACTCAGTGGTATCAAACAGCAGAATTACCTGCTCGGCATCCAAAGTATCGTAACAGTCTAAAAAGATTGATCTGAGGTTAATCTCTTCTTCAACAGCTTGAAAGCTGCGATCCAGCGCAGTAAAAAAATGGGCAAAAGGGTTGGTTTTAGAAGCAGAGGTTAATTGTTCTGCAATGCTTCTGAGAATTCCCGGCTCAGTCTGATGAGAGGTCAGGTACAGGTCAATGGGATATTGGGTAATGAGAACATTTTGCGGATTAGTAGAGTCTCGATGCTTTTGAGCCATCTCAACAAACTGCTTGAGTAATTGAGTCTTACCCATCCCACCAGAGGCTTGAATGGAGAGTATCCACTGGGGATTAGAGTCTGTCAAAGAAGCCTGCATCATTTGGGTTAACCAGGCAAGTTCCTTTTCTCGACCAACAAAAATGATACGGCTGTAAATGGAATCTGACATAGACTTCCTACACATGGGATAACATTCTGAGCAGAGGCGTATCTCAACAGCAAATTTGCTGTTGAGACTGGAAAGCTCTGGTCAGATCAAGAATCAGCTGTTATGGGTTTTGGTATTAACCATTAGCAAAGAAGCTGACTAAATCACTATGATCTGTGGATAACAAATCTTTAAAGACCCAGATTCAATTTAGTTAAAAAACCATAGCGCTGCTGATTCTCGGTCTGGTTTTATCTGAAAGATGCTGATATACGGCATCTCTAACCGATAGATTTATCCTCTAAATCAGCAACGACAAAACCATCTCGCTTTGAATGACTCCTAAAAATATTTAGAGTAAGTCAATCTTTCAGAGGGTTATTAGGGGTATGAGAATTATTGAAAAAGCAACTGTCATAGAGGGGCTTAGCAACCGTTAGCTTTACTCCAGCTTATAATGTCAACAATTACATTTGATTCTTACATCTACTAACGGGTTGGAAAATCGCAAAAATACGAGTTCATATGTTAGAACATCAGTCTAATTAACTACATCCGACTTGAAAACTGAGGAATTAGAATTTATTAATGTCCAGCTTTTTACCCACTCTGTGAGCAGCCGCTTGGGCGTCCACAGCCTAAATCCTTCTACCCCTAGGAGAAGGATAAAGATCCTTAAATGTTCAGATTGTGGCTTTAAACCAGACAGCGATAGCCAACAAATTAACTTTTAAGCACTCGCCCGGCATTTAGAATCGCCAGCAATGCCACCCCAACATCGGCAAAGACGGCTTCCCAAAGGTTGGCTACACCGATGGCTCCAAGAGCAATAAAGAGAAGTTTGACCACCATCGCCAAGATAATGTTTTGCCACACAATCCGTCGGGTTTTCTGGGCAATCTGAATGGCTTCAGCCACTTTGGAGGGGGCATCGGTCATAATCACCACATCGGCGGTTTCAATGGCTGCATCAGACCCCAACCCCCCCATGGCAATACCCACATCGGCCCTGGCGATTACGGGGGCATCGTTAATGCCATCACCCACAAACGCAATCTTATTGTTGGTCTGCTGCGCCTGTTGTAAAAAGTCTTCTAACGCGTCCACTTTATCTTCAGGCAACAGCTCGGCTCGGTACTGGTCCAACCCGAGCCTGCGGGCAATTGTATCAGCTACCGACTGGTTATCTCCGGTGAGCATGGCTGTGGCTACCCCCTGACGATGGAGCGCGGCAATGGCCTCAGCGGCATCCTGCTTGAGTTCATCGGCAATCACAATGTGGCCGCTATATTCACCATCAATTGCCAAATGCGCCACGGTCCCCTCAACCACACACCTATCGTGGGGAATCTGTTCTCGGTGCAACAGCCGATCATTACCCGCTAACACTGTGCGTCCCTGCACCTGAGCGCGAATGCCATGGCCAGCAATCTCTTCATAGTTTTTTATATCCACCGTCTCAATCGCTTGACCATAGGCTAGCCGAATAGACTGAGCTACCGGATGATTGGACTGTGATTCTACTTGGGCAGCCAGTTTTAGCAGCTGATGCTGACTCAGACCATTGTGGGTGACCACATCGGTGACTTGAAAAGTCCCTTGGGTCAGGGTACCTGTTTTATCAAACACCACCGTTTTGACCTGGGCCAGAGCATCTAAAAAGGTGGAGCCTTTGACTAAAATGCCCTGTTTAGCTGCACCACCCACGCCCCCAAAGTAGCCCAGGGGAATACTGATCACCAGACCGCAGGGGCAAGAGATCACTAACAGCACCAGGGCACGATAGGTCCAGTCTGCCTGGGTAGCCCCTGGGATCAACAGGGGGGGCAACAGCGCCACGGCCAGGGAGAGCAGCACCACCACCGGGGTGTAATAGCGGGCAAATCGGGTAATAAATTTTTCGGTCTCGGCTTTTTTACTACTGGCGTTTTCTACCAGGTCCAAAATTTTGGCAATTGATGATTCACTAAAGGGTTTAGTCACCTCCACGGTCAATCCCCCTGACTGGTTGATCATGCCGGCTAAAACAGATTTGCCAGGGGTGATAGTACGGGGAACCGATTCTCCGGTGAGGGCTGAGGTGTCCACCAGAGACTTGCCTTCCAAGACCGCACCATCCAGGGGGACTTTTTCGCCGGGACGCACCACTATTAAATCTCCCACGTTGACAGCATCGGGGGATACGGTGGAGATAGCACCATCCACCTGCAAATTGGCTGTATCGGGTCGGACTGCTAACAGGGCTTTAATCGAGCGTCGCGCTCGACCTACGGAATAGTTCTGAAACAGCTCTCCTATTTGAAAAAACAGCATGACTGCCACCGCTTCTGGGAGCTCATGGATTGCGATCGCACCCAGCGTAGCAATGGTCATCAGAAAATTCTCATCAAAAATCCGCCCCTTGAGCAGATTGCGTCCTGCTGTAGTCAGCACCTGACCACCACTAATCAAATAGGCTGGCAGCAGCACCGCATACTCAGCGATAGCAAAGGGCGTATTGTGGAGCGGCTGATAAAAAACAAGACCCAGCACAAACAGCAGTGCTGCAACCGCAACCGGTGCCCAACGTCCTTCCAACTCGTCTACACCATGATCATGACCACAGCATCCGTGGGAATGAGATCCTGCCATAGTAGCCACCCTAAAACTGAATATCTGAATTACTGTTCAGATATTATATCCAAGTCTAGGGAAATGGAAACAGCTGCATAAAAAGGTAGCCGTCAAGGTAGCCATTCCAGCTATCCTTGGCTGAGCAGAGTCCGTTCTGGACAGACACAAGGGTAAAACAGCAGCTAGACCCTGCTACTCATCTAAATGATCGGCGACGTCTCTATAAATGGACGCCACATGACCATCTGCCAGGCTATAGAAAACATTGCGCCCCTGACGGCGGTATTTGACCAAGCGATGAGATTTTAGCACCCGTAGCTGATGGGATACGGCTGATTCGCCCATTTTGACCGCCGCTGCCAAATCACACACGCACAGCTCCTGTTGCGCCAGGGCAGAGAGCAGTTTCAGTCGATGAGGATCAGAAAGAACGCTAAAAAACTCCGCCATCCGCTGCGCCTTAGTCGTTTCTAACACCTCTGGCTGCACCTGGCGTACGTTCTCTAAATGCACTAGCGGTACGTCACAACTGGGAGCATCGCCAATCGCTTTTTTATTTTTCTGACTTGAAGCAGGCATGGGGAAGATCAATAGCATTCTCTATATGATACTGAGAATCATTACCACTTGAACACCTGTTCAATAGTTTTGGTTTGCTCGCTCAGTGGCGATTGGTACACTTTAAGAGATTTCGACAATTCCCATCATGCCCTGATCTTCGTGATCAAGAATATGGCAGTGATAGACGGTGCGCCCCACAAAGTCTTCAAACCGCACACGAATGACAACGGTTTCACTCCCTTGAATACTGACGGTATCTTTCCAGGTGAGAAGAGATTCAGGCTGACCATTGCGTTCAATCACCTGAAAGCGGTTGGTATGGAGATGAAACGGATGATCAATGCTAGCTTTGTTAATGATTTTCCAATCTTCGACCTGATTCAGCCGCACCTGGGTATCTACACGGTTCATGTCAAAGGACTTGTCGTTAATGATAAAGCCGTTCGAGTCTGCAGTGATGCCATGATTAAGTACCAACTCACGGGTAACCGCAGGCGTTGGTAAGGGCTCCACCGGAATTAAAGCGGAGGGCAAGGGCAACGGCTCGGCGTAGTCGCTGGGTTGATAGCGTAGGGTTGCCAGGGTCGTTTGAGTGGGCGGCACCACCCCTGACATGTTGTTAATGATGGGTCGCAATGAGTTGATCATGGTGCCAATGCCGCGATCGTAGGACAGGCTGAGCAGGGGATAATCTCCCGGTTCTTGCTGGCCGGAGATGAGGATCTCGGCACGTTCACCGGGGGAGAGACGGAGGGTATCGAGTGGGGTAGGGGCTGCGATCGCACCTCGATCTGTCGCGATTAAAAACCAGGGATGATCCTGAAGTTGCAGCTGATAGATCCGAGAAGCCGAGGCATTGACCAACCGCAACCGCAACAAGCCATTTTGCGGTATTGTCACCACCGGATTGCGCCCACCATTCGCCAGCAGAAATTCCCCTTGTCGTCCCCATTTTCTAGCCAGGGCATGGGGATCTTGCGGCAGCAACGTCGGTTCAAAATCCTGGAGCACCAGCACAGCCTCCTCCGTCTGCTGTAGTTCCGGAATCTCATCTAAATCACCTCGAATAATCAGCGGACCTGCCAGCCCGCCAAAGACCTGACGGGCCACATCCAGATGGTAGTGGGGATGGTACCAGGCCGTCACCGCCGGGTGATTAGCTGGAATTTGAAACTCGTAGGTATACCGTTCACCGGGGGGTATCGCTCGAAACACATTGTCGATCTCAGGTGAAATGTGTAGACCGTGGTAATGAAGATTGGTGGGAGTTTCTAGCTGATTAATTAGGGTTAAACGCACCGTGTCTCCAGCGCGGGCTTCCAGAACAGGTCCAGGCATTTGATTGTTGTAGGTCAACATTCTGGTACGCTCACCTGCTAGCCTTTTAGTCTGAGCTTGAGCTGTCAAAGACAATTCCAGCAACCCGTCTGTGCCGACAACACGGCGAGTTGTCTGAACACATCGAGACAACAATGGCGCACCAGCGGCAATCGCCAAAAAGCTAAGAAGTTGACGACGATACATACAGCTACGATAGAGAAGGACTTCTATTGTCATCGAAAAATGCAATCGTAGCTAGGCTAAAAAACAAAACCATGACCGTCTGCTAGGCCGTTTGAAGATCGAGGATTCCTATCATGCTTCGATCCTCATGATCTAAAATTTGTTAAGCTCTCTAGACTCTCTAGTTAACTAGAGGGTTTAAGCTAATGCTAGTCCATTGAAAGCAATGTCATGACACTCCAGCTAACGGTTCCCAATATGGCCTGTGATGTCTGTGCTAAGAACATCACAAACGCCGTCAAAGCTTTAGATAGCAAAGCTACGGTTACCGCCGATCCCAAAACTAAGCAGGTAGATATTGAGACAGAAACGGCTGAAACCGCCATACGAGAAGCCCTTGAGCAGGCAGGTTATCCAGCCTCAGCTTAGCTCAGAACAGATAACAAACTTACTAAATGTCAACCCACACCGCCCCCCTCTCAGGAGGCTACCGTGTATACACAAGTTGGAGAGTAGCTTCAATTTTCGAGCCCACTCTGCGAGAAGAGCAAAGCTCTACATCCCCCAGCCCCTTCTCCCCCAAGGCGAAGGGGTGCCAGAGTCAAAGTCCCTCGCCCTGGGGGAGAGGGATTTAGGGTGAGGGCCAATTCAAGGCCAGCAGTACCTTTTAGACCATTATCTTCTAGATGTATATACACAGTAGCCTCTCAGGAGGGGATAGATGTTGGCTATTGCATTAGATTCTTGACCTTCAGTTGCTTTACGACAATTCTATCCAGAGGGTAGCCCCCTTAGGAGAACCTTATGACTACTGCTACTCTCACTCTAAAAGGCATGAGCTGTGCGGCCTGTGCCAACGCTATTGAAACCGCGATTTGCCAGGTGCCCGGCGTTCAGAAAGCTCAAGTCAACTTTGCGACTGAGCAAGCCAATGTTGACTTTGATGAGTACAGCACCAGCATCAATACGATAGCCGCCGCCGTTGCCGATGCGGGGTATGAAGCGGCTGAAGTTCGTGATAATTGTATTGAAAAAGAGCGTATTGAACGACAACAGCGGCAGCGGTCATTGTTATTGCGGGTGGTGGTCAGCAACATGATTGGGATTGTGCTGATTGTTGGCTCTATGCCTGCCATGCTGGGTATGCACATTCCTGGCTGGCCAATGTTTTTGCATAATTTCTGGCTGCAGCTGGTGGTGTCGACTCCGGTTTTGTTCTGGTGTGGGCAATCCTTTTTTGTGGGGGCCTGGAAAGCTTTTACCCATCGGACCGCTAATATGAATACTCTAGTAGCGCTGGGGACGGGAACCGCCTATTTCTATTCGTTATTTATCACTCTGTTTCCAAATGTATTAATTGCTCAGGGGCTCAAGCCTGAGGTGTATTACGAGGCGGCTGTGGTGATTATTGCGCTGTTGCTACTGGGACGTTATTTGGAAAGCCGTGCCAGGGAACATACCTCAGATGCTATTCGCCAGCTGATGGGATTACAGCCTAATGTGGCCAGGGTGGTGCGCCAGGGCAGCGAGATTGATATTGCCATTGAGCAGGTGGTGGTGGGAGACATTGTAGTGGTACGCCCTGGAGAGAAAATCCCGGTGGATGGTGATGTGGTATCTGGTCGCTCCACGGTGGATGAGTCCATGGTGACTGGTGAACCGATGCCGGTTGATAAACAGACGGGCGATGAGGTGATTGGGGCGACGATTAATAAAACCGGTAGCTTCCAGTTTCGAGCGGCAAGAGTTGGCCAAGATACGGTGCTCGCCCAGATTGTGCAGCTGGTGCAGGCAGCCCAGGGGTCAAAAGCGCCGATTCAAAAGCTAGCGGATCAGGTAACTGGCTTGTTTGTTCCGGTGGTGATTGCGATCGCACTTCTCACCTTTCTCCTCTGGTTCAACCTCACTGGTAACACCACCCTGTCGTTGTTGACCACCGTCGGTGTCTTAATCATCGCCTGCCCCTGTGCTTTGGGCTTAGCCACACCAACATCCATCATGGTTGGCACCGGCAAAGGCGCTGAAAACGGCATTTTGATCAAGGATGCTGAGAGTTTAGAACAGGCCCACAGACTACAGACCATTGTGGTGGATAAAACCGGCACCCTGACCCAGGGTAAACCTACGGTGACAGACTATATCACCGTGCGGGGAACAGCCAATCGCAATGAAGTCAGACTGTTGCAGTTGGCGGCGGCGGTTGAAAATAATTCAGAACATCCGTTGGCGGCGGCCATTGTCAACTATGCCAAAGCTCAGGGAGTGGAGAGACTGCCAGCCGTTCACAATTTTGAGGCTATTGTTGGTAGCGGTGTCCAGGGCGTCGTCAATGGTCAGCAGCTACAGATTGGTACCGAACGCTGGATGAAAACCCTGGGGATTGATACCCAGCCGCTCCAAGCTCGACAACAGGCCTGGGAAGCAGCGGCTAAAACCACCGTCTGGGTTGCCGTGGATGGTAAAGCAGAGGCTCTGTTAGGCATTGCCGATGCCCTCAAGCCCTCATCCGCCAGCGTTGTACGTACCCTGAAACGCATGGGTTTAGAGGTGGTAATGCTAACAGGAGATAACCCGCAAACCGCCGCCGCCATTGCCCAGCATGTGGGTATTCGTCGGTATATTGCCAATGTGCGGCCTGATCAGAAAGCTGCCCACGTGCAACAGCTACAGGCAGATGGAAACCGAGTTGCCATGGTGGGCGATGGCATTAACGATGCCCCGGCCCTAGCCCAGGCGGATGTGGGGATTGCCATTGGCACAGGGACAGATGTTGCGATCGCAGCCAGCGATATTACCCTGATTTCTGGTGACCTCAGTGGCATTGTTACCGCCATTCGTCTCAGCAAAGCCACCATGGCCAATATTCGCCAGAACTTGTTCTTTGCCTTTATCTATAACGTGGTGGGTATCCCCATTGCAGCCGGTATACTGTATCCTCTTTTGGGCTGGTTGCTCAACCCCATGATTGCCGGAGCTGCCATGGCCTTTAGCTCAGTCTCAGTTGTTACCAATGCCCTACGGTTGAGAACCTTTAAATCTGTGGAGGTAAGACCATGAAACTAAAATCTCTGCTACTAATCGGTGGTGTGAGTCTCGGCATCACGGTTAGCACGGCGGCAATGGCCAGTGTTAGCAACTTTCAAGCCATTGAACAACCATTGGAGATCAAGTTGGGAGTTTCTATCATGGGATTGGGCCTAATTGTATTAGAGCTATGGTGGTTTCTCGCTAAACAAAAATAAACCACAAACAGGGATGCCCTATCTCTGAGCGGCTCTATTGGGCTTATTCAACCTCATCCCAGGTTTGTTCCGATGCTTTGATAGAGTCAGGGTTTGAGTCTTCTATCATGATCACAAAAATAGTTTCCAGACCATTAGAGAATCGCAGGGTATTGACCAGATCATGGTCAATGGAAATAGCTGAATCAACAATGATCATATCGGGCTGGAGTGAGAGTGCTTTCTCAATGCCTTCTTTACCCGTAGTTGCTGCAGTCACGGTATAGCCGCTGGAGAGTAGCAACTCTGTCAAATTTTTAGTGGTAGACACATCCATGTCAACAACAAGTATTTTGCGATTGGATGTTCCTTGATCCAATAAGGTTTTAATATCGTACAGCAATAGTTCCGTATCAATCGGCTTGGTCAGATAGCGATCGATCCCTAAACGATAGCCCCGCTCTTGATCTTGAATAATAGAGAGAATAATCGTAGGAATTCCCATAGTGGCCGGGTTATGCTTAAGCACAGCCGCCAGGTCAAACCCATTGATTGTTGGCATCATCACATCTAGGATAATCAAATCCGGCGGGTCTGCCTTAATTTGATTGAGACCATCCACACCGTCCTTAGCCGTTTTAACTCGATAGCCTGCAGCCTCTAGTTCCTGGCGCAACAGCTGACGAATATGTAACTCATCATCCACCACTAAAATTGTTTTATGGGACTTGTCCGTTGGCGTAACTGCTCGGTCCACATTTTCTTTTAATTGTTGCACCAGAGATTGTAAATTGCCATGGGTGATGCTTGCTGTTTCCCGATCTACTATAGGTAAGGTAAATGAGAATTTACTGCCTTCACCTAAGGTACTCTCAGCCCAAATACGGCCCTGATGATGTTCAATAATTTGTTTACAGATCGGTAACCCTAAGCCGGTTCCTTTGGGTTTATTGGTCATTACTTCACCCACCTGGGTGAATTTCTCAAACACTTTGTCGAGATCGTTCTCTGAAAGGCCAATACCTGTATCAATGATACTGATAATTACTTCGTCATCTTGCTGATAGGCATGGCAGGTAACAGATCCCTGATCGGTAAATTTAATCGCGTTGGCCAGCAGGTTAATTAATACTTGGATTAAGCGGTTGCGATCGCACATCACCCCTGGCAGTCCAGGTTCAATGTCACAGAGCATCTCCAAACCGCTGTTTTGCACCAGCACCGATGTCGCTGAAATAGCCTGATCAATAATCTCTAGAACCGATATAGCCTGAATATTCCACTCAAGTTTACCCGCCTCAATTTTAGAGATGTCTAACACATCATTAATCAATGAGGTTAAACGTTCTCCCTCAGTCACAATGATGTTTAGGTTGTTACGCACCTGACGCGCCGCTCGTCGCGTTTTGCCCGTCTCAGCACTGACAGCAGGCAAGATCACATCCTCTAGCTTTTTTTGAATCAGCTTGGCAAACCCTAACACCGATGTTAGCGGCGTCCGCAACTCATGGGAAACCGTAGAAAGAAAATCAGTCTTCATTTGATCAACTTCTTTCTCAGCGGTAATATCACGAATTAAAACAACAGATCCATTAGCCTGTAAGGGCTCTATCTTAGAGGTTGTTTCTCGGTCAGGGGTAATGGCCGTGACAAGCGCCTGACCCACACGATCGTCCAATAAGTTGACTTCAACACTCAGATTTATCTCCGGGGCTTGCTGGTTCTGAATAATCAGCTCAGTAATGGATGGATCAAAAAGTGATTGCATTGGCTGGCCCTGTAGCACATCCCCATGGAATCTAAACATCTTTTTTAGAGCCGGGTTCACACGGGTAATCATGCCTTGGGAGTCAATGACTAATAGACCATCACCCAGGTTATCAATGATGGCATTGAGTTCCTGGGCCTGATTTTCCAAATCCTTCTGGGTCATTCTCAGCGCGTTAGTATAGCTACCGACCCACTCAATCAGCTGATTGAGGGACTGGGCTAAACTACCGATTTCATCATCGTTGACTGCCCCGGCGCGCAGGTTGAAATTTTCATCCCGTGTCACCTGTAGGGCCGTTTCTTCCACGGCCCGCAGCGGTCGACTGATGGTGTGGCTGATGAGATAGGCTAGCAAACTAGCCAAGAGCAGTGAGAGTGCAACACTAATAGAAACTACCTGAATCTGCAGTCGAGAAGATTCTCGAATAATCTCTCTAGCCTCTCGCAGCTCGTCCTCTTCAATAAAATCAGCAAGATCGGCAAGTTCACCAGCAAACTGTTCTAGCCTGAGGGCAGCCGAGCGGCGGTTCAAATCAATAAACTCTTGACGTGCCACCAACAGATTTCTATCCTGTAGCTCATTCAAATCAAGACTGTCGACAAACTGCTCAACATCTTGAATATTCTCTGCAACAACCCCGTCATAGCTATCAATCAGATTATCTAAAAATTCGAGTTCCTCATCGGTTTCTTCGACGCCTGCTGCCAAATCGTCATCATACTGTCGCAACAATTTAGACCAATCTTCTTGAAAGTCATTGCCACTACTCCGATAGAGATCGTAGTTGACCAGAAACTGGTCTGGATTTTCGAGCCAGGTAATCAGCTGGCGTTCATAGGCAATAAATCGATTGAGCGATTTTTCTAAATTTCTCAGACTAAGAATCTCTTCAACAGCATCTTCATTACCCCGATGAGCTTCAGCGGCATAACGCCGAGATAGGCTAATACCGATACCCGTTCCAGCTACAACAATACCGACAATCAGAGCGTATCCCAAGCCAATCTTTTGGATGACCTTGAGTTGGCGTAAGTGGCCTTTGAGCCAGACTGGCAGCATGCCAGGGAAGGCATTAGATGACAAGGGTTGGCGATTCATAGGGCGTTCTACAGAGCAAGAGCTAAAACTTCTGCAGCTTTTTCTAATATCTCATCAGGGTCAAAGGGCTTTGTCATGTACAAATTTGCTCCCACTTCTCGACCCTGTTTTTGGTCAAATTCTTGCCCCTTAGCTGTCAGCATGATGATGTAGGTCCCCTGAAGCGCGGCATTTTGCTTAACGGTTTGACACACCTCAAATCCGTTCATTTTAGGCATCATCACATCTAGAAAGACGAGATCAGGCTGCTCAGAACGAATCATCTCCAATGCATCTACACCATTAGTTGCCGTCAGTAATTCCACTCCCTCATCTTCCAAATCCTCTAAGATTTGTTCCATCAAAACGCGGATATGTACTTCATCATCAACAATTAAGATCGTTTTATTCATACAATTACTCCCGTAGGCCCTAGGGTCATAACAAAAAAATACATGTCAGTGGCTATCTTATCCAGAACTTTCAGGAATCTCAGTCTGGGCATGTTTTACCATAATAATGAAGATATTTTCTAAACCATTTTCAAAGCGTAGGGTGTTGACAAGGTCGTGGTCCATCGAAATGGCCGAATCGACGATCAACATATCGGGTTTGAGGGCCAGAGCTTTTTCGATGCCATCTTTGCCAGTCGTTGCTTTGGTGACGGCATAGCCTTTGGAAACCAAAACCTCGGTTAGGGTTTTGGTAGTGGAGATATCAATATCGACAACGAGCACCTGACGGTTGGATGTACCCTGGTCTAATAAGGTTTTGACATCATGCAGCAATACCTCGGTATCAATCGGTTTACTCAAATAGCGGTCGACACCGAGGCGATAACCACGTTCTTGATCCTGGACAATGGAAACCACAATAATCGGAATTGTCATAGTGGTTGGATTGTTTTTTAGCACAGCCGTTAAATCGAAGCCATTGATGTTTGGCATCATCATGTCTAGGATAATCAGGTCAGGCGGCGTCATTTTGATCTGATTGAGGGCATCCATGCCGTCTTGAGCGATTTGGACTCGATATCCAGCCGTTTCTAATTCCTGGCGTAAAAGCTGACGAATGTGGGGCTCATCATCAACAACCAAAATTGTCTTCTGGGAGGTATCGGCTGCAGTTGTTGAGGCCACACTCAGCTGTACCTTTTCTTTAAGCTGTTGCACCAAAGCTCGCAAATTAATATTGTCTGGCTGAGGTGCTATCAGGTTGTTCAGAGGTAGGGTGACGGTAAAGGTGCTACCCTGACCCAGGGCGCTTTCGGCCCAAATTCGACCACCGTGGTGTTCGATAATTTGTTTACAAATAGGCAAACCTAACCCGGTGCCCTTGGGTTTATCAGTCATGATTTTGCCGACCTGGGTAAATTTCTCGAATACTTTTTCAAGATCGTCTGCTGCCAGACCGATGCCTGTGTCAATCACGCTAATGGAGATCTCGGCATCTTGACGACGGACAAAACAGGTAATCGAGCCTTTAGGGGTAAATTTGATCGCGTTGGATAAAAGATTAATTAACACTTGAATTAAACGATTGCGATCGCACAGCACCGCTGGCAGACCTGGCTCAATATCCTGAATAATCTCTAACCCACTATTTTCAGCCAGTACCGATGTGGCAGCAATTGCCCGCTCAACAATCTCGGCAACAGCGATAGGCTCCATATTCCATTCAATTTTACCCGCCTCAATTTTAGAAATATCGAGCACATCATTGATCAGCGAAGTCAAACGCTCCCCTTCAGATACGATAATGCCAAGATTCTCCCGTACCTGACGCACTGCTCGTTCAGTTTTTTTAGTCTCAACCTGGACTGCAGGTAACACTAAATCTTCTAACTTTTTCTGAATCAGTTTGGCAAAACCCAGCACTGACGTTAGCGGCGTCCGCAGTTCATGGGACACGGTGGAGATAAAATCAGTTTTCATCTGGTCTACCTCTTTCTCAGCCGTAATGTCACGGATCAGCACAATGGAATCAAAAGTACCACCAGGAATAACATCAGCAGCATCCTTTGCCACAGCTGTGACTAACGCCTGACCAATGCCCTGATTAGGCAGCTCAACATCGGTGATTAAGAGTTGGGTCGGATCAGTCTGATTACGAGCAATCAGCTGTGATAAATCGGCATTAAAAACAGCATGACAAGGTTGTCCCAAAACAGATTGGCGATGCAAATTAAACATATTAATCAGCATGGGGTTGCTACGAATAATAATGCCTGCTGCATCAATTACCAACAAGCCATCACCCAGGTTATCAATGATGGCATTGAGCTGCCCCGTACGCTCTTGCACCCGTTGTTCCAGGCTTTCCTGACTTTGTTTCAGTTCTTTAGTGTATTGCCCCACAGAACTGATTAACTGATTTAGAGAACTGGCTAACAGACCAATTTCATCCTGGCTATTTACCTGAGCCCGAGTCGTGAAATCTCCTCCCTGGGTCACCTGTCGGGCTACGCGAGTGAGATGCTGAATTGGTCGAATGGCCCGGTTAGCCACATAGGCTGTAATGGCTCCTACCAAAACCGCTGCCATGCCAGTGCCCACGACAAAAATCCTGAGCAGCTGATATTGAGGGGCAAAGGCAACAGCTGTATCCGCCGTCAGCAGGGCTCCAATAGGTGGAGAATTAAACGTGTCACTGAGATAGACAGGACTATAGGAGATCAGCTGTTGTCGATTGTCTTCTTGAGCATTGCCAAAGATATCAGCCCTGGAGTGCCCAGTTTGCACCCTATCCATTAAACCTGGGTAGTAACTCTCAACAGATTGAGCCAGATAATCCTGTCGGGCACTGGCAAAAATTAGACCGTCTGCATCAAGCAAATGCCATACTCGTTTATGACTCTCAAACAGGTCAAACAAGTCACTAATGTGATGCCCTGGGACCCGAGCTCTAATAATATAGACCGTGTCGTCTGTCGCCACGTCCTTCACTGGCACAGCATATTCAACTCGTAATAAACCGGAGCTAGAAGAAAGCCCCGGTCCGTTCATGGTGGTTTGTCCAGTCTTTAGGGCGTCTTGAAAGTATTGACGATCGCCGTAATTCCCGACAAAAGGTTTGCCTGTTGTCGATTGCGATACAGGATTACCGTTAACGTCAAAAAGAATAACACTATCAAAGTATTGAATCGCGTTAGCAAACTCAGTTAGTAATAGCTGTTGTTTATCTGAAGATGAGCGATCGCGCAGGATTTTATCAGTCAAAATTGGATTGACGGCTAACGATTCAACCTCACGGAGGCGACTCACCAAAAACTGATCTAACGTTTCACCAATTATTTCGCTGCGCTGATGTTTTTCTTGAATAATTTGTTGGTATATGGAACGGCTGGCAAACAAATAGGCCACACTGCCCGTTAACAATACGGGCAAGGTGCCCAACGCGATCGCAAGTGCCGTCACCTTATATCGTAAACTCTGGGGTTTACGGGGAGTCGCTGCCGCTTTACGTCTAAACCATTGAGACGATAGTAAACCATTATCCATGACTGTTACCTAAACTATGCGGCATGGCGTTCCCCAAAAAGATTATCCCTGCGACAAACACTACTGTTCAGTCCCATCTTTCTGCACCGAGCGATGCACCTTGAGCGTATCTTGCTCAATCGGCAGTTCAATCACAAAGGCCGTCCCGCGACCTAGCTGAGACTGACAGACCAGGCTCCCGTTATGACGTTCGGTAATAATCTGATAGCTAATGGACAGCCCCAACCCTGTACCTTTACCCACATCTTTCGTCGTAAAGAACGGATCAAACAACTTGTTGCGAATTTTAGCCACGATGCCAGGACCATTATCACTAATCCGAATTTGGATACGGTTAGCATCAATCTGGCGGGTGTCAATGGTAATCTTAGGCGAACTGGGAAACGGAGGAACCTCCAAAACATCAATGGCATTCGCCAAAAGATTCATAAATACTTGATTAAGCTGACTGGGATAACAACTTATGGACGGTAAGTCACCGTAGTTTTTAACAATTTTAATACCCGGGAAACCATCATATGCCTTAAGACGGTGGCGCAAGATCAGTAATGTACTGTCCATACCCTCGTGAACATTAACCGCTTTCACATAGGCTTGGTCTAAACGTGCAAAATTCTTCAAAGACAGCACAATATCGCGGATGCGCTCCGTGCCCACGGTCATACTGTTTAAGGTCTCAGGCAAGTCTTTTAGCAAAAAGGGTAAATCTATGTTCTCCACAGCCATCTTTAAATCCGCAGAAGGAGAGTGGCATTCCAGCTGGTACAGTTTCACCATGTCGACCAGATCCTGGGTGTATTGCTGCACAAATTCCAGATTGCCATAGATAAACGTGACAGGATTATTAATCTCATGGGCTACCCCAGCCATCATCTGACCAATGCCAGACATTTTTTCACTTTGGATCAGCTGTAGCTGGGTTTGTTGCAGGGCTTCCAGGGTGGTTTCCAGTTGTTGTGCTTTGTCCTGGGCTAACTGAGCCGCATGGCGACTCTGGTCATAAAGTTCTGCTTGATCGAGGGCAATTGCTAGCTGATTAGTGACCGCCTCCAGGAGATCAACTTCGTTGTCACTCCAGGCGCGAGGCTCCTGACTGGTACCGCAACAGATCGTTCCAATGTGTCCAGCGCGAGTCCGCACAGGAATTGCCAACAGAGATGCAAAGTCGTGGGTGTGCAAAAATGTTTTAGTGGCACCATCTGCTAACTCATGCACATCATTAATCTGCACTAATGGCTGCTGACCAAACCACTGGGCTAACTCACCGATAACACTTGCCCGATACTCTCCCACCAGAGGAGGCAGGTGGCTACGCTTGGATTCGGTAACAATTTCTAGGCCACACATGCTGGGGGACAATGAACAATCATCACCGGGCGTACTGTCTGATCCAGACTCAGTTTGCACCCAAAGAAAACAGCATCGCTCTACATTCAAGGTGCGATAGATTTCACCCACCGCTGTAGTCAGAATGATATCTAATTCCAAAGATTCTCGAATCTGGCTGGAGAGACGAAAAATCAAATCGTTCTGACGGCTTTCTTTTAGCTGCCGCTCATGGAGCAGCGCATTGATCACCCCAGCCACCTGAAATGCCATGGTGGTCAGTAGCTTGAGGTCTTCGGCACTGTAGGGCTTGGCAACAGAACGGCTAAGTGAGATCGCACCGATCGTCGCTTCCTTACTTTTTAGTGGCACGCACATCAACGCCGCCTTTTGCGTCATTTGGGAGCGGTCATCAGCGGCCAAATCATTAACAATCTCACCTCGTCCAACCTGGACAATGCCGCCAATAATATCGCTACCCAGCGGAATAGCTGTCGGGAACAGCTCCTCCTCACCAAAGCTCGCAATCCGCTCCAGCACTTCCGTATCCTGCAATAGTAGCAAGGTACCCTGACTAGACTTCAGCAGATGGCGAGCCTCCTCTAGCACTAGGGAAGCCACCTCCTGAATATCTGAACTATCAATTATTTTTTCCGATAGCTTAAATAGTAGGGAAATTTCCTTATATTTACCGATCAGTTCCTGGGCCAGCGATCGTTTCTCAGCTTCCCGATAGATCAGTTGAGAAATCAGATTAGCAATCACCTGGGCGTTTTGATCACCCCTGACCCAGCCTAAAATCTGTCCATTCAAATCGATTGGGTAGCGGCTGCCACCGTTATCCTCGGTATTGCCCAGTAAGCACTCGCCATCCGGCGTTTCAACACTGACATTAGAGGCTGTGGCATTGATCACATCCTGAATCAGTGAGTATTCATTTCTTAGAACGATTTTTTTAAAGTCGATACTCACCATGAAAGGGGACATCCCTGCACGTTTTTGCCTCTAGCCTTAGCCGTTTGGAAACCAGTTTAGCCATGGGATCGGCTTACTTAGAGGGTATTTTAAAGGTAGCATCTAGCACCAGATTAGCCCCTCTAGCCTCCCAAGTTTAGGGGAGAGCGCTCTCAAAGTCCCCCAACGTTGGGGGATCTAGGTGGCTAACCAACTCATTTAGTCCGTTTCATACAACCCCTTAGCATGATAATCCACACTTTCTAAGAATTCCCGATCATCAGGACATCAGTAGCAGACTACTTAAATCTACGCTGAGATTTTCTTATTTTCTATACCTGTTCACCACCGCCCGCAGGAAAATTATTAAACATCAAGGTTACAAATTTTTCCTAAGTATCCAGTTAATTATCCGGACCCTATTCCGGACCTTATTAAGAGATTTATAAGTTCACCCAAAAACAAACTGCAGTCACGAATTTTAAGCTCATTATTCACCTCAGATTTGCCATTCTTTGAGTTATTTTTATATCAATCAGCCATGATGTGTGCATTGCTAAGTAGATAGCCGCAAGTAAACGTCCCTGACACCGCTGGTTTCGACACCGCTCAACCAGCTAATTGAGAGAAGGTGAAGGCTGAGGCTGCAACGGTTCGGCTGCGACGGTGAGCTCGGCCGAACCGCTCAGCCGAACTGCGGAGTCGACGCCCGGATTGATGGACAGTTTTATCTATTTACTTATCAAGCTGGCGTTCAATAATTGCTGGGCTATAAAGGTAACGAGCCCGATATACACTGTCCATGGTAAAACTACCTAAAATCTATCACCCCAAGACCTGCTCTCCTGTACTACAGTTTTTTAACCAGGCAGGTTGGCGATTTCTATTTGCCCCAGTGGACATCGCTATTCTCGTCTACGTTCGCATTGCGTTTGGTGGCATCATGCTTTGGGAAGTGTGGCGCTATTTTGACAAGGGTTGGATTGCTCGCTACTGGATCGACCCGATTCTTAATTTTCCCTACTTTGGCTTTGAGTGGTTCCATCCCTGGCCAGGGCAGGGAATGTACCTGCACTTTATCGGTCTGGGCATTCTGGCCAGCTTCATCGCATTAGGTTTTTGGTATCGTGCCAGTACGGTACTGTTTTTCCTAGGATTTACCTACATGTTTCTCCTGGAGAAAGCTCGGTACCTCAACCATTTTTATTTGATCTGCCTAATTAGCTTTCTACTAATTTTTATTCCCGCCCATCGTGCTTTTTCCATTGATGCCTGGCGGCGTCCTGGCATGCGGACATCAACAGCCCCTGCCTGGACCCTATGGCTTTTACGAATCCAAATCGGTATTCCTTATTTTTATGGTGGTTTAGCCAAAATTAACGGCGATTGGTTACAGGGGGAACCCATGCGCATGTGGATGGCAGAACGCATGGATTTTCCGCTGATTGGTTCGTTGTTTACTCAGGAGTGGATGGTTTATTTTCTGAGTTATGGGGGACTGTTGCTGGATGTATTGGTGGTGCCGTTTTTAGTGTGGCGACGCACGCGAGTCTATGCATTTGGGGCTTCCTTAGTCTTTCACCTGATGAATGTACAGCTATTTAATATTGGTATTTTTCCGTGGTTTATGATTGCGGCTACGGCCATCTTTTTCTCCCCTGACTGGCCTCGACGATTGGTGAAACAGCGGAGTTGCGATCGCAACCAGGCTCCACCAGCTCGCCTCACCCCGAGGCATAGGCTGATACTAACGCTGCTAGGCATTTATCTGTTTCTACAGCTAGTGCTTCCCTTCCGTCACTATCTTTATCCAGGCGATGCCAACTGGACCGAAGAAGGCCATCGGTTTGCCTGGCACATGAAGCTGAGAGATAAAAACACTGATATCAGATTTGTGATTACCAACAAGCTGGATGGTACAGTCAGCCATCTAGACCCAGACGATTTTATGCCTCGCTGGCAGGTGCGCAAGATGGCCGCTCGACCAGACATGATTTTGCAGCTTAGCCATATTATTGCTGAGGACGTTGGTGGGGCTGATCAAGACTCTATTGAAGTGAGAGCAGAAGCCTTAGCATCCCTGAATGGCCGAGAAAAACAACTGCTGATTGATCCAACCGTGGATTTGTCGAAAGAACACCAGTCGTTATTGCCAGCAGATTGGATCTTACCGTTAGAAACACCTTTGAACGAATAACTGTACTGGGTGGATGAGTGATGGGGTAACGAGATAATTATTTAAGCGCGGAAGCCTAAGCGGCCCCTGAGCGAAGTCGTTGGCATAGCCTTCCCGAAGGGAATAGGGAACGCTGGCTGATACCGTTGGCTAACTCCGTTGGAGACGCTGCGCGAACGACTTCGCTCAGCCAACGGTATCGGTGGGACAGTTATCTTTAGGGGCGTTTTAAGCGTCAGGGGTGGTCATATTTGGGTTGCCTATGGGCTGTTGCTATAGGTTATGCTGAAGGGTAGGTGAAGCGTGATCTTCTTGGTCAAAACTGCCCTGCGCGGATGGGAGGCGGTTTTGGTAACGACTCTGACTGAAGTATATGAAACCCTTGCTGCATAAGCGCTTGGTGCTTTTTGGATGTTTTTTAGGTTCGCGCAAATGCTAAAGCATAGTCAGGTCAAGGGTTTGAAGGATTAAGGGAATCTGAAAAATTGTGGTTTTACGGATATGGCGGTTAGAATATAGATGCTTCGCGCAAATGGACCTTGAAAACTTAATGCAGCCAGCGTTTCAATTGGCTGCCGTCACAATCAACCACTTCCCCTAACGGGGATTGAAACAGCTAACCGCAGATCAATACCAGCAGGATAGAGAGTCACAATCAACCACTTCCCCTAACGGGGATTGAAACAGAACTCGATGGGTAAACCCAGGTGAACGAATGCGCGTCACAATCAACCACTTCCCCTAACGGGGATTGAAACCAATACAGCAAACCCTTAGACCTGACACGGAAGGAAGTCACAATCAACCACTTCCCCTAACGGGGATTGAAACCCACTCACTGAACTCCTTGCCTCCGTTGTTGTAGACGTCACAATCAACCACTTCCCCTAACGGGGATTGAAACTCCTCATTTGGTAGCTAGCCTTGCTAATCCTTCTGTCACAATCAACCACTTCCCCTAACGGGGATTGAAACGTCGTTAGCCCGCAAGCCAAGGATAACGCAGGCCACGTCACAATCAACCACTTCCCCTAACGGGGATTGAAACTCCCTAGTAGGGCAGGTGAGTGAGTTTGAGTTACGTCACAATCAACCACTTCCCCTAACGGGGATTGAAACACGCTAAAACGTTCTAATGCCGATTGAAACTCTGCCTGTCACAATCAACCACTTCCCCTAACGGGGATTGAAACATGATTGCAAGGCGAATCGGATCACCGAGTGCTTTGTCACAATCAACCACTTCCCCTAACGGGGATTGAAACTTCTTGGCTGATAGGGTGAAATAGTTCTCAAGAAGTCACAATCAACCACTTCCCCTAACGGGGATTGAAACACCTGGCAGTTTGACACACGTTGTTACGATGTTTTAGTCACAATCAACCACTTCCCCTAACGGGGATTGAAACAATCCCACCAACCCTAAGTATCTTTTAATCAGAGGGTCACAATCAACCACTTCCCCTAACGGGGATTGAAACAACAAAGAATGTGTTTATTGCGTTTAATTCGGCTGTTCGTCACAATCAACCACTTCCCCTAACGGGGATTGAAACGAGTACTATGTAGCAGCGTAATAAGTGAGAAATAATGAGAGGTCACAAGGGTACATCTCAACTTTGCGCTAGGCATAATCACAACTTGACTTTGTCGATCATCCTAACTGGGCCACCTTTTGCATAAACACTAAGCGCTAGTAACTACGACAGCTTTTTCAGAACTCACTGACAGTTCGCCAACGCCTCAATATCTGCCCTGACAATCTTCTCCAGATTCCGCGTAATTTTTACCCCATCCCAATCCCACCAAGCAATCTCCAGCAAAGCTGCAATCACCGACGGCTCAAATCGTGGTCGAATCATTTTAGCCGGATTACCACCAACAATCGTATAAGGCTCCACATCTTTGACCACAACAGACTGGGCCGCAATAATCGCCCCATGGCCCACCTGTACCCCAGGCATAATCATCGCTTCGTGGCCAATCCAAACATCGTTGCCAACCACCGTATCGCCTTTATAAGTCACCTCATCCTCTTCAGGCGTTACCTTCTCCCAACCATGGCCAAAAATGTTAAACGGATAGGTAGAAAACCCACTCATCCGGTGGTTCGCACCATTCATAATGAACCTGACACCTCTGGCAATGGCACAAAATTTACCAATTATTAACCGATCGCCAACAAAGGGAAAATGGTATAGCACATTGCGCTCAAAGTTTTCCGAATCCTCTGGATCGTCATAATAGGTGTAGTCACCAATAATAATATTAGGATTTGACACCGTATTTTTAATAAAACAGATCTGTGGAAATCCCTCCATGGGATGCTTGTTGTTGGGGTCAGCGCCGTGCATCTATTGCTACATCCTTAAGTTATGAGCCAGTCGACTATTTTAGTCGATACTCACCCTTACGGGACAATATGCAGCAGCTGACCCTTTAAACATTGTTCGCCTCTAGAACCGGAGTTTTTCGTATTAATATCAGAGGCATTACTGATCCCTAGTACCCGATGGGAGAAAAAACGACATATCCCCTAACCTTCGCCTCGCCTCTGCCGTCTATGTCTCTGCGTATCGCTCTGCTCACCTATGCCACTAAACCCCGTGGCAGTGTCATCCATACCTTGGAACTTGCCGAAGCGCTCACTGAACTGGGTCACCAGGCTTCTGTTTTTGCCCTCGATAAAGACGGTCAGGGCTTTCATCGTCCGACGTCGTTTAAAGCCTGGCCTGTGTCTGCGACCCCTTGTAATGCAGGCATCGACCAGCTGATCCAACAACGTATTGGTGAATTTGTTAACTTTTTTCAGCATCATCCGCACCGCTACGATATCTACCACGCCCAGGACTGCCTCAGTGCCAATGCTCTAGCTATCCTCAAACAGCAGGGTCAGATTCCCCACTTTGTACGCACTGTCCACCACATCGAAGATTTTCAAAGCCCCTATCTCCAAACCTGTCAGGAGAAGTCGATCCATCAGCCTAAGCGTTGTCTTTGTGTGAGTGATGTATGGCAGCGAGTACTGGCACAAGCCTATGGCATTCAGGCTCATCGGGTCATTAACGGTGTAAGTCACCGATTCTCGGCCCAGCCCGATGGGTCCGAGGCCGCTTTAGCCAATGTCTATGGCATCGGACGTGGCCCTGTGTTTTTAACCGTCGGTGGGATTGAACCGCGCAAAAACTCCATTAATTTGCTGAAAGCGTTTTACCAGGTTAGGCAGGTGGAACCTGAGGCTCAGCTGGTGATTGCAGGTGGGGCCACGCTGTTTGACTATCAAGACTATCGGCACGAGTTTATGGAGTTAGTGGAGGCCTATAGCCTGGCCGACGGACTCGTGCTACCGGGGGTAGTACCTGATGCGGATCTACCAGCCCTCTACCGATTGGCTGATGTATTTGTATTCCCGTCTGTGCAAGAAGGGTGGGGGCTGGTGGTGTTAGAAGCGATCGCATCTGGCCTGCCAGTACTTACCTCTAACCAAGCGCCGTTTACGGAGTTTTTGTCAGAGCAGGATGCGATGTTGGTAGAGCCTGGGAATGTGGATGCGATCGCATCCGCTATGTTGACTCTACTCAATACCGATATCGCCCAAACCCTGATCGACCATAGCCGTCCTATTGTTGAGCGCTATAGCTGGCAACAATCCGCTAAGATGCACCTGGAGCTTTATGGTGAGTTAGCTGCTGAGTCAACTCAGGACTGAACCGTATGCTTTGGGCGTGAGTCTCGGCAACAATTTTTCCACCTTTAATGACGGTGCGCTCTATGGGCACCATGCTGATGGTTTCAGAAGCCGATTTGGCATTAATTAAAACCAAATCGGCAATATTACCAGGCGCAACCCCGTAGTTTTGAACACCGATAGCCTTAGCAGCAGCGGTTGTCGCCATCTCTAAACATTGAATATGGCTTTTTGCAGTCCCCAACTGCAGCGTTTGAGCCAGTAGCGTACAAATTTTTAACACATCGCCATCACCAAAGGGGGTAAACAGGTTTTGGATATTATTGGTAGCGACACCAACGGTAACGCCATAATTCATTAGTGTATGAATCGGAGCCACCCCGCGTCGTACATTGTGTGTATCTTTACGCCCCATCATATAAAGATCGGTAGCAGGCAACGCCAAAATTGAAATGCCCGCATCACACAGCATTACAGCCATTTCCTGTAAAGCCGGAGGAGGCAGACCAGCCAGTTTTGTCATATGCCCTAAACAAACACGCCCCTGCCAACCTCGCTTTAAGGTTTCTGCGACAACTGTAGGTAACAACAATGGTGCATCATCATCCAAAAAATCTAGATGAAAATCAACATCGCAGTCAAACTCCTGGGCCAGGTCAAAAATGATGCGAATATTTTGTTCAGGCTCTGGATCGACATAGGGGGCAGACCCAATCACATCCCCTCCCAGGGTCATCGCCCGTTGCAGCAAGTCAACCGTACCCGGCTGATTGGTAATCCCTTCCTGGGCAAAGACCGCCAGCTGTAGCGTTAGGCCCCAGGCATATTCTTGCTTGAGCGGCACCAATGCCTCCATCGCCGTGAGCTGCAGCATCGGGTCAACTTCTACATGGCTGCGCATTAGGGTGGTGCCAAAGCTAATCTCGCGTTCGATCACCTCACGAGCACGGCATTGAATATCCTCAACGGTAAAGCCGCGTTTAAGGTTGCCCGTTTCTGTTAGGGCTTCTTGAAACGTACCGGTTTGGGCAGGATGCTGAGCTAGTAACAACGCTTTGTCTAAATGCAGGTGCCCATCAACCAGGCCGGGCATCACCAGTCTACCTTTCGCATTTAGGGTGAGCTGGGCCTCGGCCTCTATTTGGGGTGCAACCTCAGTGATGACGCCGCCTTCCATGGCGATTGACCAGCGCCCATCCTGACCAGTAAGGGCAGCGTCAACAATTTTTAGCGTTGTTGCTACATTTGATACTTTATCCATCCCTGATTTCAGCTGTTAATGGTCTAGCAAGACTTCACTCCGGTCGAGCCTGTTATCAGAGTGAAATCGCAGTTTCCGCTATAGTATAGATTGATATCAATCACAGTCCACCAGCTACACTCAACCTCCCCCAAGCACCATGCCTGAGATCCGATTTCAGATTCAGTGGCCAGATGGTCAGCAGGAAAGCTGTTACTCCCCTTCATTAGTCGTTAAAGATTACTTTCAGGTAGGTGAGTCTTACACCATTACTGAATTTCTCAACCGGTCTCGCGAATCGCTTCAAATTGCCAGCGATCGGGTTAAAGCTAAATATGGTTTTCCCTGTAGTTTGGCCCTAGGACAGCTACAAAAAATTGAAGATGCCGCTCAACAGTATCTGAAACAACCTGACAGTAAGGTCACCGTTTTACAATTTAAGTAGCAGAGAATACAGAAACTCCCTAGATCCCCATCAAGACCTCAGCTCTTTTCTTTGCTAACCCCGCTAGTCTGGACAGATGCGGGCGGGCAAGATGGGGCTCAACCGTCGGAACTCAGATAAATATTGCTCTAACACCACAAACTGTGGCAAGTTCAGCCGATAGTAAATCCAGCGTCCTTCTTGCCTGCCCTGGATGAGTCCTGCTTCGCGCAGGGTTTTCAGGTGAAAGGAAAGCTTAGAGGCACTAATGCCTAAATGGTTGGCAATATCGCAGGCGCATAGTTCGCGATCGCGCAATAGCTCAATCACCTGTAAGCGATAAGGTTCTGAAAATGCCTGAAAAAGCGGCAAAACATCTGTTGAAATAGCTGCTGCCATAACCCTTATTAGATTTATCAGTGATCATAGCCCTTTAGAAGAAGACTTAACCACTAGCCGATCTAATCGATCATAAAAGGTATGACTCTACACATTACCTGAACCACACATTTCATGCAGAACCATATACCACATCATTGCTTAATAAAATTTAAAGATTTATTATTCCTGTTATGAAGATGTGAACTCAGGAAATTGAAGTGCCCTGTATTCTTATAAAAGGACTTCAGCATGTTTAAGAAAGACTTTAAGGTCGGCAGAAAGCTCTTATTAGGGGCTGTTGTTATTTCAGTAATTTCATTGGGTTGCAGTAGTTCCGAAGACGTTGAAATACTCCAATCTGGTACATTTGGTGGCCCGCCAGCATTGAAAGTATCGATGTTTGATGCGAAGAACCCAGATCCAACAGAAGCGGGTGAGATTCTCCTAGCTCAAATTGGAACAGATGTAATTTTTCAGGAAGAATATCCTGATGGGAAGTGGGTCAAAGTTGAAATACGCAATATGAAGCTTTGGGTTGACAAAGGTAGTTTGCAGTGTACAGAGTTTAACTTGGGGCATTCTTGCACCCTCAAATAAGTAAAGAAAATTAGTTAGAGGAATCCGTGCGTCTACCCTCAGAGACTCTTTGTCTTCTTCATTTGGAACGTGTAATCGGTATACCAATCCAATCACATACTTTTGCCTCTGGAGCATACTCAATGGTAGTTGAATGATATCTTGCTCTAACCCAAGAATTGTTGGGTCCGCCAACTCTCCATTTATAGTTTAAGGTCTGACATCCCCATTTTGTAAACAGATAAGACAGGCTTAGAAATACAGCCAGAGCATACATTGGTATCTTAAACCGTCTAACTATTCCATTTAGAAAAGTTTGACTTCTAGCAGCTCCACTATGGATAAGCGTATTCATGAGCAACCTTGTATTATTAGAAAAGTTTGTTGTTTCAAGAATTCGAATGTTCTCTCCCCCCTGTTCTGTGTATATTTCGGGCTTTAATGTAGAAAACTGAGTTTGAATTTTCTGTTTGACATATTGATGCAGCTCATTTACAGATCCTTTACCCTTACACATACCTTCAATTAGACAACGCGTATAGGGAGATAGATCGGAAGTCATGCCACTGAAGGAGAGCTGGGTGGCACCAGATGAACTAAGAATTACTCGACCTTTTCCACCAAGTTGACTACGAATATCAACAGACGTATCATCCTTTGCTACAAACCCTTGAGGAAAAGCACCACTGAAACAACAATCTAGAATAATAACCTGGCGCTTTGACCGACACTCATTCATCAAATTATGAACAAAACTAGCTGATATAACAGAAGAGTCTATCAGGTTTCCATAGGAGTCTTTAGATGCACTTTTAGCACCCAGATATAATTTGTTGTTAATATCCTTAAAGCCGTGGCCAGAAAAGTATAAAAGCACCAAATCATTTTCACCACGATTTGCAAACAGCTCATACATGGCTTGTTGCATCTGAGATGAATCGGGATTCTCAAGTAATGGTAAAACTTGGTCAAACTTGCCAAGGGATGGAGCAGAGAGTACAGTCTGCATCGCTTGAGCGTCTTTAACTGCCCCAGGGAGCTCTGCAAAACCGGAGTCATACTCACTGACACCAACTAGTAAGGCAACTTTGCTAACGCTTGACGGTGCTGAATTAGCAGCATGCTGCCACGACTCTGCTGAAGAATTAGATGATAGAGCCGTGGCGGCTACTTTCCCGGCAGCTTTGCTTTTACCTTCTCCCAAAATGCTTTAACATCAAATCCGGTGCCTAGTTCTACCTCACTCTCATATTCAACAGCAGGCAAAAAGGGTAATAACTGAGGAATTAAAGGAACCGCCACCTTTAGCCGATGTCTGAAACTGGCCTCTGGCGAATTCATAATCCCTAAGACAGCCTCGGCATCATCTCCAGATAAGGAAGGAATATGCTGCTGCAGGTCTGCCAGCATAGTTTTCATCTCTGAGTCTGATAGTTGATTAGCCTCTATTCCATCTAGAAGTAACCTGACTAAGGTAGTTTGATTTTTATTGAAATTCTCTGTTATCGATGCAATGACCTCCCTCTCATTATCTTTGTAATGATTGAGAAGAATTTCTCGTGACTTAATGAGTTCAGCATGGATAGCACGATGAGCATTTTTTATTTCTCGCTGTCCCACCAGTAGGGAATCTAATCTGTCATCTATCTCATCTAACCGGCTACTAACTTGCTCCTGTTCAGCACTTGATTTATCAGTCAGCTTTGTGACAAGTGACTCATATTCGATCTGATAACGACTGGCACGCTTTCGAATTTCTTTAATATCCTGTTTAAACCTACGTTTATCAAGCGGATCCCTGGATAAACGTAGCGCATCCTCAAAATCCTTTAGAAGTTCATAATCTTCACTGATATTATCATCCAGGTCTTTTATTCTTTGCTCCAGCACTGAAGGTTTCATCAAATTACTTTCAAGAAGCTACAGGTAGATGATTAAGTACTGAATAACGCATATTATCAAAGTAACAAAAGAATCAGGCATACTACAAGAGTAGTAACGGCTTTGATATATCTAAGTTAGCTAGTTTTAATAAAATTTTATATTTTTCGTACTGATTTAGTGATTTTCAGTATCTGCAGGCTCTTTCTCGTTGGATAACCAATAAAAAAGCTGGCTCTCATTGAGCCAGCTTAAACACTGCGCGGGAACGCGTATAGGAAGCAGCAGTAGTCTTGCTACTGAAGTACAAGCTTCACGTTTGCGTTCTGCAACCCAGGGCGCTTAACCTCGGACAGAGTACGATTAACCGCATACTTCTGGTTAATAGAATTGATTAGCTCAGTCTGGTTATGCTTCTTAGCAACACCCCAAAGGTCAGCAATCAGATCAAAGGAGCCATCAGCATTGCGGGACCAGCCCAGATCATACTCACCTTCTAGAACAGCTACGATGTCAGCACGCACGCGCTGGCCATTGTAACCACGAACATCAGCATCAGTCTTAACCGAGATACCGAGGTCCTTCAAAGAAGAAGTAAGAATTTCAGCTTCAGTGATCTTAGTGCGTAGAGTACTAAAGTGTGACATTGGTGTTTCCTCCAGTAGGAAATGAGAGATACAAAACTAGTTCGTCGATCAAAAAACGCAAAGCCAATAGATTAACAAATTTGGGATTGTTATTTGCTAAGCCATTGCCTCAAAACTGCTAACCCTGAGGTTAGCCCCTTGTTAGGAGACGTGCTCCTAACAAAAGCCTGTTAAAACTCCATCCGCTGATATTCAGCGACGGATGAAGCCGCGGGGCGAGCACGTTGTCGTGCCCAATCGCGAAGCGCCGTTACCTGTTCACTCATTGTCTTAGACAACGGTAAGGTAGCCCGAATCGCTGCAATAATGTCGAGTTGATTAAACTCACGACCCTGGGCAAACGCCTCATACATTGCCGAGATTAAACCCTGTTCAATCTCCGCCCCCGAAAACCCTTCGCATACTTTAGTAAGCTGATCGAAATCAAAGCGTTCGATGTCGCGGCGACGCTTACTAAGATGAATTCTAAATATCTCTTTGCGTTCTTCTTCATTGGGTAGATCCACAAAGAAGATTTCGTCAAATCGGCCCTTGCGCAAGAATTCACTGGGTAACCGTTCTACCCGGTTCGCTGTGGCCATTACAAATACTGGTGAATCTTTCTCCTGCATCCAGGTTAAGAAGCTACCAAAAATCCGGCTGGACGTACCGCCATCGGAATCAGCAGAGCCCGCACCGCCAGCAAATGCTTTATCAATCTCATCAATAAAGAGAATGGCGGGTGAGATTGATTCCGCTGTGCGTAGGGCACTGCGCAGGTTAGCCTCAGAACGGCCTACCATGGAACCATCATAGACTCGACCGATATCTAAGCGCAGCAGGGGCAGACCCCACAGTCGGGCTGTCGTCTTAGCAATGAGAGACTTACCGCAGCCGGGAACTCCCAAAATCAGCATGCCTTTGGGCTGTGGTAAACCGTACTCACGAGCCCGCTCGGTAAAGGCATTGGACCGCTGTCTCAGCCAGTGCTTAAGTTCTTCTAAACCGCCAACTGAATCCAGGGTTTCATCTTCTTCGATATATTCCAGAATGCCGTTACGGCGGATCAGTTGCTTTTTCTCAGAAAGAACAACATCAACTTCAGATTCAGTGAGCTTACCGGCAACTACCCGAGCTTTGCGAAATACTTTCTCGGCTTCGTCTTCAGTAAGACCTAGAGCTGCCTTTAACAGCTTTTCTCGAACATCGGTGGTGATGTTAGACCCCTGGGATTTGCCGAGTTCTGCCGTTAATACCTGGTTCAATTCACCCATAGTAGGCATTGAGAAGTCCAGGACTACTACTTCCTTTTCTAGCTCCACCGGAATCTCTTGCACCGGGGACATGAGGATAATTGTCTTATGGGTTCCTTTAAAGCTTGCGATCGCATCCCTCAGACACCGAGTCACTGCTGGCGAGTCCATAAATGGATGCAGATCCTTAAATACATAGATTCCTGGATCTTTCTGACGGATTGCCCAGTCTATAGCAGCCTCAGGAGAAACCGTATTACCATTTTGTGAGCCACGGGTCTGACCATATTCGACCACACCGTGAGTAACCGTCCACGTAAACAACCGCCTCTGAGGATGCTGTTTAGTCAGCGCCGCAATTGTCCGCTCCGCCCTTTCTTCCTCAAACGTGAGCAAGTAGATCAGAGGATACTGAGCCTTAATTAGGACCTGAAGCTCTTCTTTCATAATTGCTTATCCTCTCAACGTCGACCGACACCAACAGACTAACCAAAACCCATAGCCCTACGACCGCAACTTAGCGCCGTTACGTAAGGGCCACAAACCGCTCCCTAGCAGGGAACCAGTTCTCCTTCGTCAGAACGCACTGAGCTAGGAACCACATCAGGCACTTCAGTTAAAGACTCTGCATGCAAGTCTCCATGAGCTTCCACCGCCATTAGATCACCATCTCGCAATACCACAGAGGTCGTACAAGAGGGACACTCATACACTAAATGAGCCGCACCCTGGACCCCATCAACAACATCAGAATGGTCGAGATAGAACCCAATTGCCCGTTCAGCCAAGGTAGACATAGGCTCCCCATCTACCGCAGCGCGAATCTTAAGCTTGCGGTGCAGGTCATCGGGCATATAAAGAGTGACCTTCTGCTTACCTTGCATACCAACCTTAATGAATAGAAGTTAAACCACGGGGCGTTTCACCCATGGAGATAACATACCGACCTTAGCGGATGCCGTCAAGCCGCTATGACATTATGACGCCAAAACGTTTACATTGCTTTACAAAACCTCGGTATTGAATTGATCGCAGAGTCGTAAGGATACATCGCCTGCATCACGCCATGAGTTCAGGCCGATAGCTGCGAAGATAAAATTGGCTCAGGCTCCTCAGCTATCTTGTGAAGAGTTGTAGGTTATGTGCTGAGAAAACTGAAGGTAGTGCGCCAATGGCACGTGCTAAACATCAAAGCAAAAAATGATCATCCGTCCTCGGCGCTTCCAGTGTTTTTTGTCTTGGGGCATAGCTTTCAAGGCATCGACTTCTGATTTAAGAATGAATTGCATCTCACCTGGCACGACATGACAATCGATAAATTCCCAAGCTCGATCAATTCCGGCTGCTCGTTCTGCTGCAAAGTCAGTTAAAATTTCGCCGCATTTGATGGAGCATCGGTGGCGCAGTATTGCTTTTTCCCAAGTTGCTGAGTAATGGGGATTTTTTTCGCTATCTGCACCCAGACAGGTAGTTTGAAAAAATTTGGGTTTCTCGGTAGTACCGAAATTAAAGCCTAAAAATACGGTGATGACTTGAAACTGACCCGCTGGATCATTGGCAACTAATAGGTTATCGCCGTTATTCATGAAGGCTCGCCAAGTAGTTTCGTCGTCACAGATAACAGGTACCTGATTTTCTAGAATATAGTGCTGTGGGTCTTCGGAATCTTCTGGTACTTGCGTCATGCCTACATTGCAACCCATTGCGTCATGGCTGATGCAAGCGAAGTGATTGTCTAGGGTAAACGAGGAAGACGATCATGCGACCACGTCGTTCCCAGTGTTTGCGATTGGTTGGCATACTGCGGATAGCCTCAGCTTCAGATTCCAAGATGAACTGAATCTCACCAGCTTCGGGTTCAAGGATGCAATCGATAGCTTTAAAGGAGCGGTCAATGCCAGCGGCCTTCTCGGCAGAAAACTTAGTTAATCCCCGGGCGCAGGCAATTTTTCCACGATGTTCTAAGCAAGCACGTTGCCAAGTTCCCGAGTATTTTGGCCTTGAGCTATTGGTACCAAAACAAGTGGTTTGAAAAAACATAGGTTTCTCGGAATCGCCGTGATTGAAACCAAGGAAGACCGTCATCACTCGGAACTGACCGATAACATCTTGGGCTATGAGAACATTCTTCTTATGCCTCATAAACTCTCGCCAGGCAGCAGCATCATGGCAGGGGACAGGCACCTGGTTTTCGAGAATGTAGCGTTGAGCCTGCATGAGGTCTACTCCAAAAGTTTACGCCCGTCTTGAATTGGCTGATTGATAGCATCGCGAAGGATAAATCTAGCTACGTTCTATTTAAGTGTTTCAATGCGGTTTCTTATCACCCATTTCTATGAAGACTTAATGCTGCGGCCAGAAGAACCTTTATCGACAGGAGAGCAGTGATCCTTAAACTCTTAGAGTTACGAACTGTAAAGCTATCATCGTTAGTATTGGCCCCCCGGTGACTAAAATAAATAGCCGGTGAATTGATACATCCATGGCTAGCGCAACGACCATCACATCGTTTCCCTCTTTAGAGAAAGCTCTTAAGCATTTCTTTGGCTATGACGGCTTTCGTCACTATCAGCGAGATATCATTGAGCACGTCCTCAAAAATCGCGATGTGCTGGTGATTATGCCTACGGGTGGGGGAAAATCCCTGTGCTATCAGCTACCGGCCCTACTGCGAGTGGGCGTCACTATTGTGGTTTCTCCCCTGATTGCGCTGATGCAGGATCAGGTTAATAGCCTCAAGGATAATGGCATTGCCGCTACTTTTATCAACAGCAGTTTGACCTTTAACGAGGTGCGCGATCGCGAACAGGCCCTGCTCAAAGGTGAGATCAAACTGCTTTACCTGGCCCCAGAGCGGCTAATGAGCCCCAGTTTTTGGCCGCTGCTAGAACAACTGCAGCAAACTATCGGCATCAGTGCCTTTGCCATTGACGAAGCCCACTGCGTTTCCGAATGGGGCCACGACTTTCGCCCTGAATATCGCCAATTGTTTCAACTAAAACAGCAGCTGCCCCAAATACCGACCATGGCCCTGACCGCCACCGCCACCGAGCGCGTGCGGCAGGATATTGTTCAACAGCTGCGGCTTAACGATCCCCAAATCTTTGTCTCCGGGTTTAACCGACAAAACCTATATTACGAAGTAAAACCTAAAACAAAACAAAGTTACGACCATCTACTCAAGCTGGTTAAACAACAGCCAGGAGCCGGTATCATTTACTGTCTCAGCCGCAAACGCGTCAACGAAATCTCCTTTCGGCTTAAACAAGATGGCATTTCAGCCCTGCCCTACCATGCAGGGCTCAGCGCCCAGGAACGCCAGGAAAACCAGGAACAATTTATCCGCGACGATGTGCGGATTATTGTTGCCACCATCGCCTTTGGCATGGGCATTAACAAACCCGATGTGCGATTTGTTATTCACTATGATCTGCCCCGCACCATCGAAAGCTACTATCAAGAATCCGGTCGAGCCGGGCGAGATGGCGACCCTGCCAACTGCACCGTATTCTTTAGCTATGCCGATGTCGCCACCGTCGATTATTTAATTAATCAAAAGCCCGATGAGCAGGAACAGCGCATTGCCCGGCAGCAACTGCGCCACGTCATTAACTATACCGAAAGTGCCATCTGTCGCCGCAAAATACAGCTGAGCTACTTTGGCGAGAGCTTTGCTGGCAACTGCCAAAATTGCGACAATTGCCTAAACCCCGTACCGCTAGAAGACTGGACCATTGAAGCCCAAAAGTTTCTCTCCTGCGTAGCCCGTTGTCAGGAACGATTTGGCATGAATCATATTATTGACGTACTGCGAGGATCTCGTAAAAAGCGGCTAGTAGAACTGGGGCACGACCAGCTTTCCACCTACGGTATTGGCCAGGACCATAGCGTCGACGAATGGCGACAGCTGTGTCGTTCGTTGCTACACCAGGAGCTACTGGCAGAAACCACGGACGGCTATTCTGTGCTGAAGCTTAATGCTGGCAGCTGGCAAGTCTTAAAAAAACAAATTCCAGTTAACATTCATATCTTCAAACGAGCTGAAGCACCCAAAGCCACGAAGGCCAGCAATGAAGTCCAACTTAACGCTGATGAAATCCTGTTGCTCGAACAGCTGCGGCGTCTGCGCAAGCGTCTGGCCGATGAACAATCTGTGCCTCCCTATGTTGTCTTTGCCGATGCTAGCCTACGGCAGATGGCCCAGCAGCGACCGATTACAACCACAGCCTTTGCGGCTATTTCCGGTGTGGGTAAACGTAAGCTTGAACAATACGGTCAGATCTTTACCAACGAAATTCAACACTTTTGTCAGTCTCATAATCTAACGCCCAACAACATTGTTAGCGTCCCAACAGCTACTCCCCAACAATCTGCCCAAGAACTCACGTCTACTTATATCACCACCCATACTCTACACAAACAGGGCCTTTCACCCTCAGAGATTGCCCTGGAACGGGGGTTAAGACTCGGCACCATTATTGAACATCTGTGCCAGCTGATTGAAATGGGTCAAGATATCGACCTGAACAGCACCGTTTCACCAGAGCGACAGGTTCCTATTTTTGAAGCCATTGAAAAAGTCGGCTCCCATTCCTTAAGAAACATTCGTGATGAACTGGGCGAAACCTTTGACTACAATGAAATTCGCCTGGTCAGGGCTGTGTGGGAAAGGCAGAATTTAGCTTAAGAGGCTGCCGCTATTACTCCGGCAATCAAACAAGCAGCATCGGCTGGCCCAGACCCTAGAGATATAGGTTTTAGGCTAAAATCTTATGGTTCTATTTCATTGCCGGAGTAGTAAATAAAATACCAGCATGAAATTATGTTATCGGCTGTCCTCTCCTTACCTAAGGGGAGAACGCTTATAGACACTTAGGAATGAGGATTCAATTAGCTCCTATCTTCTTTCGTACAGGCGTTCCATGGAACGCCTCTGCAGACAACATTTTTGGATCTTATAAAACCTGATCCCTTAGGTTTTATTTACGTACAATCGCCTAGGCGGTAAAGAAACCCTTCAAAGTTGTGCGGACATGATGGGAGAAGTCTGTAAATGATGGCTGTAGAAAATGAATATTGAATCTAGTCAAACATCACCACTTAAGTGCTGAGGTAGTTCCGACAAACTCCGCAACTCTTCCAGCAAGATCCACTCATCCGTCACCTCCCCCACAAACCCCAACAACGCCGCTTCTGGCTCATCCGCCTCCAGGTCCAAACCCATAACGATATACGCAACGCGATCGCAACTCACATCTGCTGGCACATAACACTTAGTTGCCTCCGCCTCCACCACCCGACATTCAATCCGTCCATAGCCCGGCACATACAGATCCGCCACATCGTTGACCACCTGCAGCACCGGATTCCAGCTATCCCCCTGGGTCACATCTGTCTCAAACCCCAACAGCCTGAGATATTGATCCACCACCCCCACCGCCAGCGTATTGCGATAGATCCGCTCACCACAGGCAGGATGGCGCTGCGCAAACCGTTGCGCAGTTTGCTGCAACGATTGGGTCGGAATAACAACAGTAACGTCTACTTCAGATAACAACGGCTTAGATGAAAAGTGCATAACCTTGACATGTATCATTATCCCCCAAATAGCCCAAAGTGACCGCTTATCCTAAACTACGTAAGCGCCACAGGTAGCGGTTTTTACCGCCCAGTGACCTACTGACGATAGACCAGCGCTCACCATCGGACCCTTACTAGTTCCACGGCTGAACCAGACACTTTTCGCAGTCAGATAATTTCTTAACAGTTATGGGAAACGTATCAAATAGGCTGATTGGCTCTCTAAATCGCCTAAATCTGGCAAGGCTGATTCTTTAGCAAAAAGATATTTTTGCGATCAAGCAACTGGCTAAAGTGGCTAAAGTTATCCAGGCCCCCAAACCCCCAATGATGGGGGCTTTGAGTCTTGTCCCTCTCAAAGTTTGGGGGCTAGGGGGGCCTGAATAACCGTTGACTGCCTCTACAAACCCCATAAAGAGGAGTACCTAATGCTGAGTACTACCTTGTAAAGCTCAAATGTAAGCAAACGTGAACTCTGAGCCCTACAACTGCGAAAACCTCAGTTCATCATCGCTAGAACAATACGTGCGGTATAGGCTCAAAGGATAGCACTATGGCTCGACTCGATTACTTTGCCCCAGGTGTATATGTAGAAGAAATCCCCAGCGGTAGCCGGGCGATTCAAGGCGTAAGTTTGAGTGTGGCCGGTTTTGTCGGATTTACAGAAGATATACGCGGGGATGCTGAGATTTTTCAGCCGCAGCTAATCACCAGTTGGAGTCAGTATTTAGACAGTTTTGCCAAACTCGGGTCCGATGGCTTTACCGATTTTGGTGCTTATTTACCCTTTGCTGTTAAGGGTTGGTTTGATAATGGTGGCGGTCGCTGCTGGGTGATTAGCCTCGGCACTCAGCTGCCTCTGGCGAATACCGCCCCTGAAGAAGATACCGACAACATTCCATTACCCGCTACACCTATTCTCACCTCAGGCCGCAAAAAGTCCCTGGAATTTACAGTCAAGCCCGAACGTGAAGATGAAGGTCGTGTCCGGGTCTTTATTGAACCGGATGACCCCCAACCTTCAGATGATCCTGATGATGAGCCGTTTAACAGCGGCGAATTTTTTAGGGTGAAAGTGCTGGCGGGCAACGGCGATGAGAAAACATTTCGTCACTTAACCATGCAAAACCCGGAGGGCGTCGCTGAAGAAGATCGCTCTGCGGGGATGTATATTATGCACGCCCGGTCTGAACCTGAAACTGCTGACGACGAGGGCGTGCTGCTGCAGGAGTATATTGATATTACTATCGACCCAGAACCGGCATTACCCCTGGCCAAACGTCCTAGCAACGGGGTATTCGACATTAAACCCCGGCGGGTGCCCTATCGCACCAAACGCTGGTATAAAGAACTGGCAGGCAACAGAAAACGTCGCACGGGTATTCAAGGTCTGTTTGAGATTGATGAAATTGCCATGGTGGCTTGCCCGGACCTGATGCTGGTTTACCAAAAAGGTTTGATGGGGCTGCCGGAAGTGCATGGCATTATGGAAACCATGTTACAAAGCTGTGAGACAGCTGCACCGGGACCGGCTTACCGGATGGCGGTGCTTGATCCACCGCCGGTGAAGCCGCGTAAAAGTGCCATGCCGGTGAAGCCACAACAACAAACTCCCCAGGATGTGGAATCTTGGCTGATGGACCACTTTGGCCGCCGTAGCCAGTTTGGGGCGCTCTACTATCCTTGGATTCAGGTGCCCAACCCCAAGGATTCGGGTAAGCCGATTTCTGTTCCTCCCTGTGGCCACATGATGGGGCTATGGTGTCGCACTGATGAGTCTCGTGGTATCCATAAGGCTCCAGCTAATGATATTCCGCGCGGCGTGGTTGGTCTCGCCTATGATACAAATTTCCGTGAACAGGAGTTGTTAAACCCGAAGGGGATTAACTGTATTCGTAAGTTTCGCAACCGTGGCACCCTGGTATGGGGTGCTCGCACTCTGGCCCAGCTGGATGATACAGATTGGCGCTATGTTAGTGTGCGCCGGCTGATGAGCTATATTGCTAAATCCATTGAAGAGGGTACCCAGTGGGCGGTATTTGAACCCAACGATGAGGATCTGTGGGCTAGGGTGACTCGCACCGTGAGAAACTTTTTGGAGCGGATCTGGCGACAGGGGGCGCTGTTTGGTAGTACACCGGAAGAAGCGTTTTATGTAAAGTGCGATCGCGAACTCAACACTCCAGAGACCATGAAGCTGGGCATGTTGTTTATCGAAATTGGCGTCTGCCCGGTGAGACCTGCTGAATTTGTTATCTTCCGAATTCGTCAATGGGACCCTTCACAGGATGAAGCATAAGAACTGACAGTGTTTTTTTAGCATAAGGAGACAAAAAACAACCTATGGCTGAACTATTAACAGCGTGTCGGTTTTATTTTGAAGCTGACGGTGTTGCGGAAAAGTTAGTGTTGGAAGTCGCGGGGCTTTCTGTTGAGTCTCCGGTGGCTGGAGATGGCGGTGTTCACGGGTCTGGTAAAAGCGGCGTGCGGGTGCGTCAAGCTACACCTACAGTGGAAAAGTTCTCTAATGTCACCGTCAAGATGGTGGCTACCACCGATGTGGATCTGTATGAATGGTACAAAAACTGCAATACCAACGACGGGGGCTCTTCCGCCTGGGATAGCAATCGTAAAGCCGCTTCGGTGAGCGCCTATGACCAGGCTGGCAATATGCAAGCCCGCTGGGAACTGGTCAATGCCTATCCCTGTAAATACGAAGGGCCGAGCTTTACCGCTGGTGACAGCAATATGGCCAACGAGACCCTGGAGCTGGTCCACGAAGGCATTACCCGCGTGCAATAGGTTTGGATTTAACACAATGACCAGGAGGCCAGACTATGCCCAGCGTTGATTTTCCATCTGAGCTATTACTGGCCAGTCGGTTTTATTTTGAACTCTCCATTAAGTTAAAAGGAGGTAACGAGACCGTTGATGCTGTCTTTTTGGAATGTCAAAAATTTCAGAAAGAGCAAAAAAATATCGAGATTGTTGAAGTGGCCAAAGCCCAATGGGCCAATGCCAAAATGGGGCAGTTGGTCACTACTAAGATCCCCAGTCGTTCCACTATTGAGAATCTGGTACTTAAACGCGGGCTAACAGATTCTCTGGCCCTGTGGCAATGGTTTACAGACATTGAATCCGGGAAATGGGACAGCGACCATGTCTCTGCCGGTTCTCTGAATGTCTTTGACCAGGCAGGTACGGTAAAAGCCAAGTTTGACTTTACCGGGGCCTGGCCCACGCGCTATAGCACCTCAGAGATGAATGCCCAAAGTAATGACATGGCGATTGAGGAATTGGAGTTAGCTGTTGATGGGTTTACGCGGAGTCAGTAGAGGTGTTTTTATGTTTCAACATAATTTAGAAAAATTAGCAATGAGGCGAACGTTATTCAGGCCCCCAAACCCCCAATTCTGGGGGCTTTAGAAACTAATCCCTCAAAAGAACTGTGGGAGAGTATAGATTCAAAGTCCCCCAGGATTGGGGGATTTAGGGGGCCTCCGGGAGATTTGCTATATTCCAAAATAATTCGCCAGTAGTATCTTACGAAGAGGAGAATATCCCAAAAGCGCCTGTACATTATTTTAGAGAGCCCCAATGTTTCAAACGGAGTTTGAATTCTCATTACCTAAAGGCTACTACGATGGCGAGGGGAATCTCCATCGTAAGGGAAAAATGCGGCTGGCTAAGGCGGCGGATGAGATTACACCAATGCGCGACCCCAGGGTCAAGGCCAACCCGGCCTATGCGACGGTTTTGGTGCTGTCGCGAGTGGTGATTCAGCTGGGGGCTCTGTCGGATATTACTCCCCGGATTATTGAAGATTTATACGCGGCAGATTTGAATTATCTCTATACGTTTTACCGCGAGATTAATGATCTGCCGCCCCTAACACCGTCAGCCCAATCCACTAGCCCAGATTCTGGAGAAGCCGATGGTCAGACTATCTGAGTTGGTAAGTCAGATGCGACGACGGATGAGCGAAGGTCAGAACTTTGCTCGCAATCCGTTGCAAATGGTAAAACAGTCGGTATACAAATATGGCATTCTTCTCTATGGTAAGCTCTCACTGCCGACGGGAAGTAAGGGCAAGGAGACCACGGCTGATTCTCCAGCGGAACTAGAATTGGGCCATGGGGAGGATAGGAATACCAATGGGGCAGATGCCATAGGTGTTATTAACAATGGTGCGTCTCATGCACCATTTCAAACAACTGACATATCCTCTCTGAAACCAGAGCCCATCATTCACCAGCAGCCAACCCTATGGCAACCGACCCTACAGCCAGGGGAACGATTACAGGGAGGCTGGTGGGGCGTATACACGATCAAATCCTGTGTGTATGCCCAAGACTGGATTCGTCGTTATGACGGTCTCCAGGACAATGGCAGTGAGCCGGTTTGGATTTATGAGTATTGCTTGGATGAGGAGCATTGGTCAGCAGAGGAGATTGACGAGCGTAAGCGTCGCTTTAAGCATTTAATTGATCTAAATTTACGGCTGGGAGAAGGGTCTGATTTTAGAATTGTTCGTCCTAAGGATGTGATTAAACCAGCGGGTAATCGTGTTTACCTAATTACTCGCCCGGTGCTTCAAAGTCTTACCCTGAATGAGTTTCTAACGCAGCAGCCCATTCCCTGGACCCGCAGTCAGATAGAGCGTTTTCTCTCCCAAGTTTTGCAGTCTCTGCAATATTTGCAAACCTATCTGGTAAATTGGCCCGGCGATCGCTGGGAGCAAAAACTATCCCATGGCAATTTATCCGGTGACTGTCTTTGGATTCGGCTGCCAGAGGGCCACACTGAGCTAAATGAACATCCATTTTTTGTCTACTTGGGTCGCTTTCCCCTCTGGGAACATCTTGTCTGGCCCCACCCCATGGCTGAGCACAATGATCAGATGGGGAGCGTTGATGACGATTTACAGGCATTGGCCCATATCACCTTTGACCTGATCCGGGGTTATCCTAGCGATGATGATCCAGCGAATATCAGCCTGTGGCCCGATGATGACAGTATGCGGGTGCTGTATCCCTACATACTACAGATCCTAGGCCGTGGCGAAGGATTTAAGTCTATTGACAGTGCGCTTTCGGTGCTCCAAACGCTGCCAGCGAACCAATATCCAGTGGCGGAGCCGGAAGAGCCACTAGTTGAAGAGTCTCCAGTCGAGTCCTCCTCTTTTCCATCTCTGCTGTTGTGGCTGTTGGGGGGTGGTCTCCTGCTGGGTCTGATGGTCTGGTTCGCGGCGGTGCTCAAGCCGGAAAGCCGTGAATTTGCCTGTAAACTTCCCTGTCGCCTGGAGGATGTGGAAAGCTTGGGTCGTAATCAGTCCCTACGATATGGTATTGAACAAGGAAGTTCTTGGGAGAAAGCCTTCTTTAGTACCCTGACGTCTCCGCTCAAAGCGCCTCGACCTGTTTCTCAATTTGGTGAGATGACCGAGCTGCAGCGTACACTGCAGGAAAGGGATGCTGATTTTCTCCTGGAGAAGGCTAGTAATGTTCGTATCCCTAGGAACTTACTGTTTGCGTCGCTGCGTACGAATAGTCTGGATACTGCCCTGATTCAAAATTCTCCTGACTTGCCCAGCGACCTGGAAAAACGAACCGTTGGCTATGACGGCATTACCATCTTTGTCACCCATAGCAATGCCCAGCGTCAAGATAATATTCCCAATCGGCTGCGGGGACGGATTAGTTTGCAACAGCTGCGTCGAGTGCTGCTGGACCCTAATGCGCCGCTGGATGGGGCCAGAGTTGAGATTTACTGGCCTGAGGATGAGGTCACGGTCAATACACTACGGGATATTTTGTTTGAGCGCGACGCCGACAAATTGATATTTGAGCAACGGTATAACGAAGAACAGCCTTTTGACTCATCATCGCTTGTCTCACAGCAGAGAAACATGTATGAACACATGCTGGATGATTTTGAAACTAATGCTCGGGCCGACAATGAGGATATTATTGGCATTGGCTTTAATCGAATTAGTCGGCTTATAGGTCAGTGTTCGGTGTATCCCCTGGCGCTGGTAGATAAGGGACGTACCCATCATTTGTTTGTGGATGCCCATGGTGCTCCCATTGATCAAACTACGGATCTGTGTGGGGATAAGGGCACCTACTGGGTGAATGATCGGTTGTTTCAACCATCAGCAGTGACCTATCCCCTCGCCTATGAGATGGCGGTGGTCTATCATCGCCCGGTGGATGTGGACTCGTGCGATCGCTACACGGAAGGCTGTGCTAAAGGTCAATTGCTGGCGGATAAGCTGCTCACGCCAGAAGGTCAGTATCTACTCAGCGAGGTGGGTCTGGTGCCGGTGTTACCCATTTCAGAAATTCGGCAAATGGTGTGGAGTTCGATGGGCCAAGGAGAGACCCCATGACCCCACAACAGCTTGAAACACTGGCTAGGAAGATACTGCAGGACCCGGTGCTGATGGGGAAACTATGCGATCGCATTTACTATCTGCTCAATGCCGATAGGCGATTACAGCAAGAGCGTGGAGGCCGCTATGACCGATCCATTTAACTATGTCACCACCAATCGGTTCTATGTAGAAATCGACAGTGAGATTTCGGCTTCATTTAGCGAATGTTCTGGCATTGGCGTTACCCTCAAAACCCAGTCAATTGTTGAAGGTGGCGTCAATGGCCAGCAGCGATTTTTTATCGACAATCCAGAATTTTCCAATGTTGTCCTCAAGCGAGGCATTACCAATAGTGTCGACTTTTGGACATGGATCAAAGCCGTCCTCAACAACCAATCCAAACAGCGACGCAACGTCAGCATTTTGTTATTTAACCAGGCCGGAGACACTATGCAAGCCTGGACCCTGGTTGGGGCCATCCCCGTCGGCTGGAAAGCCGATGCCCTCCAGGCCAGTGCCGACAGTGTTGCCTTAGAAGAACTGACCCTGGCATACGAAGGCTTAAAAATTGAAAAAGAAGGCGGCAGCGACACCACCAAACACGACAAGCGGGGTGATACAGGCTACTTCGCGGGGGATAATTGATGGCCAATACTCCACCCGAGCCCGCCTATCTTGACCTGGCCAAACACCGTCCTCCCCTAGGATGGCCGCTGCAGCGGCGTCATTTTCAGTGGCAGACGTTTCCCCTCGGGCATGGCACTGGCGCAGCCTCTTCTGGAGAGAGTACTCCGGATGTCCAGCCTCTACGTCAGGCTGCTCAATTAGTGGGACTTCCCCCGGAGCTTGGCGATGGGTCTGGCTTTTCTAACTTTGTGGATGATACTAGGTATTCTGGACCATTAGATCTTCCAGTAATAGGGGACTTTGATTCTGGTTCTGCGCAAGTTAGGGAGATCTTTAACCAGCATGTTCCTTCTGAAGATACTGGTTATCCCGGCCCCCTAAATCCCCCAATACTGGGGGACTTTGAGTTTGATCTCCCTCAAGCTGATGGGACCACAGAGGCTTTTAATCGGCAAAGTCTTTTTGAAGAGAACCCTGAATCTATAGATAGTCCTACGGCGGGTACTCAGGACATTGCTAGAAAAGAGGATACTCGTGATTCTGGTCCTCTAAATCCTAGGTCTACAGAGGATACGTCGACAGTTGATCAGTCTGTAGATGACAAATCGATAGATAGTCTTAAGGACATCCTTGGTCAAGAAGCGACCACTTATTCAGGCCCCCAAACCCCTAAGCCTGGGGGCTTTGAGTCTGGTCTCCCCCAGGTTTGGGAAAGCCCCAGTATGCCTGGTGGGGAGAATATAGATGTTTCCATAAGGGGGAACTTCAATCAGAACAATCTTTTCGAAGCCTCTCCCGAGGCTACAGGGAATACATCGACGGTTGACCAGCCTGTAGATCATCAACCGATAGACAGTGTCAAATCCCTTTCTCTGGATGGTCAGCCCCCTAGCCCCCTGCAGCGACAGCCCCTGGGGCAACGTCCCCCCCTCGGGTTTAGCCGACCAGTAATTACAACAGACGCCACGACATCAGACGCCATGGCTCAGCGTCTGCCAAACATTAGGCCAGTTCCCTCCCCGTCTTCTCTAGATGCCTCCGAGCAATCACGATCTGACTCCTCTGATGGGGCGGAGGTGACGGAATCAGAGAGCAGCCAGCCAGATGTGGTTCAGCCAGTGAATGATGAGTCAGTTACCGCTGTACCCCCCACAGAAGCTTCCGCCGCAATTCAGCTCTCTCCAGATCTCCCCCTGGAGCAGGACAGCATCAGCGATATGCCGATGGCTGATGCTGTGCAGCAGTTGCCAATCGAAACGGCTCCTGAAGCTGAGCCACCAATCGATGCAGTCGTCCACTCACCTGCGGATATCCTGGCTGAACCGGTGAATGCCATAGACAGTGCCCCAACCGAATCTTCGATTAAACCTACGCTGGCTGACAATCTCTCGGATACAGTTCAATCAGATTCAGAGCCATCCTTCACATCTCCGCTACCGCTCTCACCCGAGCAGCTATCGCCCGCACCCGAGCCAGATTCACCAGATTCCCTGGCAGTCACTCAATCTGCTCTGCCATCCTCTGAGCTGACCATCCCTCCTCAATCTCTCCCTGACCCACCGGCTCTCGATACAGTTTCTCTATCTGAACCGGCCCCAATCGATGAGACTACGATTCACCCCAAACCCACCTCACCTGAGACAGGTCAACCGACTCCAACACAGCCTATCCCTGAGCAGAGTTCTGATCTTGCTGTAGATACGCCAACAGTTAGCTCTCTTCCAGAAACCGTTGCGCAGCTCCGGCTAGATCAACCCGGTCTAGAAAAAACAGAGCCAGCCGCTTTGCCTCATCAGATTCCTTCTACTGAGGAGCAACATGGCTCTGATTCTGTTGATCCAAGCAGTCTTCAAGCATTACCAAATCAGATTCCTTCTACTGAGGAGCAACATGGCTCTGATTCTGTTGATCCAAGCAGTCTTCAAGCATTACCAAAAGAGACTGCACCCCAACCTACAGAAACTCCAGATGAACGCCAGGCTGCTATTCCACAAGACCAGCCACCAGAGATGCCCTCAGTCTCTGAACCACTGCCGCCAGAACTGTCGGTCGAAGCCCCCGACGCGGTTGGGCAGACCATTCAAACCTCTTTACTTTCCGAGGCTGTTACCCAACCCCTGGGCCGACATCAACCCATGTTTGATGGTCTGCAAGCCACGGTAAAGGAACAACCTTCTGTAGAGGTAGCGCGATCTCAAGTCAAACCCACATTCCCAACCATCCAGGCAAAACAGGTGATGGAGCAGCCATCGGAACAGCCGCTCCGTCCGCTGTCATCCAAACTGGTATCACTCCGATCCGCCTATGGGCTATCCGATGAGTTGTCAGAACCCTGGTTAGAATCAGCCCCTAGGGCAACCCTTGAAACAGATTTAGACGAGACTCCCGTTGCCAAGACAGCCGAGACGGTCTCTCTATCCGTGACTCAAGCCCTGGCTGAGATGGCAGAGAACAATACAACCGCCCATATCTCATCCGGCGAAGATGAAGACCAGGCGCTGTGGCAGCTGGCCCACCTGTTGTATAGCGAGCTAAGGAAGGATTGGCTGGTGCGATCGCACATCTCAGACAATTTCCAACGCGCCAGCCCAGCCCTGATGCCAATCCAGTCCCATAACAGCAAACACGCCCACTTGCCCCTGACCCTTTGGCCACCCACTGCTCACCAGCTGGTCACAACTGTCAAACAACAGCTCACCATTAGACTCCGCCACAGCCACCGTCGGGCTCAACCTTCTACTCTAAGACGACCCATCACTTAACCCACATGAGCAATCAATCCAAGTTAGAAAAAGCCAAACTGAAACCTCTGCAGGGTGAAAATGCCAATGAAATTGTCTTTATGTTTAACCCTAAGGAACTGTCCTTTACAAATCAGGTCAACACCTCGGATAATCCCGGCTCGCGGGTAGCCAAATCGGGCCGTCCCCACGTCAGCTTTAGTGATCTTCCTCCCAAACAACTCGTCATTAAGGATATCTGGTTTGATACCTATGAGACCGGTCAAGATGTTATCGACACCTGTCTTAAACCCTTTATTGAATCGGTTAACTTTAGCGACAAAAAAGAACGCCCTCCTATCTATCGCTTTACCTGGGGTCCCCATGACTATCTGCAGTCATGCTTTATCCAACAGCTGAATTACCGGCTAACAAAGTTTATGCCCGATGGCACCCCTGTGCGGGCTGTGATTGAAAGCCTGGGATTAAAAGAGACCGAAAAACCCTCAGATAGTAAATCAGCCACGAATAGACAACCTGATCCTGGAGATACTCGCCAAAGCCGCTCATGATTGTTTTGCCCCTATTGTCAATGACGTAGTGTCAATCACCCAGCTTTTCCATACTTTATGCCAGTTAGTAATCGCTCTCTACCCAGTATTAAAATTGACAATGAGGATGTCGCCAAGGACATCCTTGAAAATATTCTGCAGGTGATTATTGAAGAGAGCCTCCATCGCCCCAGTCTGCTGACCCTGGTCATCCGTAATGATTACCAGCCCGGCGTTTCTAACGATGATCCCTGGGAGCGACAAAAACCATTTCAGATTGGCAAAACAATTCAAATTGGGTTTAGTCCTAGCATCCCCAACGCTGAAGCTAAAAAAGAATCATCAGAAGAGATTCCCTACCTCTTCCATGGAGAAATTACCGGGTTAGAGACCCAATTTACCGAACAAACCCAGGCTCCGATTATTATCCGCGCCTATGACCATTCCCATCGGCTTCATCGCGGTTATCATAATCGATCCTTTCAGAATATGACCGACAGCGACGTCGTTGAAAAAATTGCCGATGAGGTAGGTATTAAAATCGACCAGCTTGACAACAGCGGTGAACCCCACGACTATATCTTCCAGGAAAATCAAACCAATATGGCCTTTTTACGCCAACGGGCTGCTCGCATTGGGTTTGAGCTGTTTATGTATGATGGCAAACTCAATTTTCGCCAACCCAAGTCTGAAGAAACCCTGGAACTGACCTGGTTAGATGATGTGCGCAGTTTCCATGTTCAACTCACTAGTGCAGAGCAGGTCAAGTCTGTAGAGGTACGCGGCTGGGATTACACCACCAAGGAACCAATTGTTGCCACTGCCGATCAAGAAAATCTGCTTACCCAGATTGAGAGTGAAGAAGAGTCTGGCACTAAAGCTAGCCAGGCCTTTGACAAACTGCAAGATCCTAAAAGAATTGTGGTCGACCAGCCTGTCTTTAAACGCAAAGAAGCTGATGCGATCGCACAGGCCCTATGCGACGAAATTAGCGGACAATTCGTCATGGGTGACGCCATGGCCGCAGGCAACCCAGAGATTCGTCCCGGTCGTATGGTCAAACTGCAAGCGCTAGGCCCCTATACCGGTGAATATTATATTACTGAGACCCGGCACGTTTACATCAATCGCGTTTACGACACCGAATTTAGCGTGCGCGGCTTACGGGGAGGAGACTTTGCCGAGCGGCTCACATCGGCACCTCCCTTAAAGCCAGGACAGACTCTCCTGGTAGGCATTGTCACTGATAACGAAGACCCTGACGAGCTGGGTCGGGTCAAAGTCAAGTTCCCCACCCTGACCGAAGACCACAACAGCAACTGGGCACGAGTTGTGAGCATGGGCGCAGGCAACAGTCGCGGTTTTGACTGTCTTCCTGAGATTGACGATGAGGTTTTAGTCGCCTTTGAACATGGGGACATTCATCGACCCTATGTATTAGGCGGTGTCTGGAATGGCGCAGACGCACCGCCCAATACCGTTAGCAAAAATGTACAGGATGGCAAAGTCCGTCTAAGAACAATCCAAACCCGCACGGGGCACAAAATTCAGTTTGTCGAAGAAGATCAGGATACAAAAGCAGGGGTGTATGTGGAAACCAAAGCGGGACACAAACTACAGATGAATGACAGCGAACAGTTTATGGAATTAATTACCAAGGGGGGACACCGACTATGTTTAAGTGACAAGGATAAAAGTATTGTTATGGATTCCAAAGGAACAATTGAAATTAAAGCGGCTGGGAATATTTCTGTCAACGGCGCAACGATTATGTTGAATTAAACGATCAGCAACATTTAATTAAATTCTGATTGATTATTTACTAGAGGAGCCTTGAAACATGCCAGGTCTACCTGCAGCTAGATTGGGTGATGCGACAGCCCATGGCGATCCCCTAAAACCTGGACCCTGCAGCTCTAACGTTTTTATCGGTGGCCAAAAAGCCTGGCGTGCCCTGAGTCCAGCCATGGTAAAGGCACTGTTAGATCAAGCTGAAAAAGCCGCAAAAAGCACCGCTGCAGCAGGTGCAGCTACAACAGAGGCAGAAAGGGCCAAGCATATGGATGATTTAGCAGATGCGGCAGAAGCAATGGCTAAGATTATGGCATCTACAGATCAACATGCCTGCACCGTTATAAAACTCCTTATTCCAGACGGCAATGGAGTTGTCACTAAAGGTAGCTCCAGCGTTCTTATCAATGGGCTACCTGCTTGTCGTGTAAATGATCCGATTCAAGAAATAACCAGTATTAATAGCATCGTCGCCGGAGACCCTACTGTCTTAATTGGAGGCTAACAGGAGATATAACAATGGCGCTCACCAACGACTTCTCACCTCCTCATATTGGCGCGGGTCTTGCCTGTCCCATTCATACCAATGCCCAGGGCAGCTTTCAGCTGAGCCAGGGCACCCGCAACCTGGAAGAAGCCATTAGCATCATCCTCAGAACACGGTTAGGCGAGCGCGTATACCGCCCCAATTTTGGGTCTCGGCTATCAGAACTGGCCTTTGAACCCATGAACACCGAAACCCTCTCGCTGATTCGCCTGTATGTGCGAGAAGCCATCGAACTCTGGGAACCCCGCATTGACCTGATCGACATCCTGACAGAGCCCGACCCCAGCACTGGCCAAGTCAATATCACCATTTTGTATCAACCCAAAGGCAGTTACGATACCCGCAGCATGGTCTATCCCTTCTACCTGATGCCTCCCGAATCCCTCACCAACCTCTAGCCCTCCCGCCTCTATCCCCATGTCCCCCGAGTCCCTCACTACCACCGACTACCTGCCCGATCTCCCCAAGGCTAACTTGGATGATCGCACCTTTGACGAACTGGTAGAAGAATGTTTGCTCCGCATTCCTCGCTACTGCCCTGAGTGGACAAACTACAATGCGGGCGATCCGGGTGTCACCCTGATAGAGCTATTTGCCTGGCTGGTGCACCAAATGCTCTACCGCTTTAACCAGGTGCCCACCCGTCACTATGTTGCCTTTTTAGAATTGTTAGGGATTCGTCTGCAGCCGCCAGTACCTGCCCGCACCAAGGTAACCTTTTATCTAACCAAGGCCCAAGCGACGACAAAAGTCATACCAGCGGGTACCGAAATCGCTACAGTGAGGACCGAAAATCAGCCTGCGATTGTATTTACTACGGACCAGCCTCTGGTGATTGGTACACCCCGGATCAAACATTTGCTGTTAGGCCTAGAACCCTTGTCATGCCCTACTGATGGAGAACTCGATAATGTCCTCCGCAGCAATCAAGATTCAGCTAATCTGGAAGTCTCATTACAGTTATTTAAGGCTTGTGATGTTGGTAACTGCGCGTACTTTGTCCTAGATGTCGATATACCTGACCAGAGTGAGACTAATATCAGTAATCCTGGTGTTGCTGACTCCGAAACTACTGGCTCAGAGACTGTTAACCAAATCGCAGGGAATGTGCTCGCCTTTAACTTTAATGGCCCAGCTGCTGTTACCACCGGTATCGACCCCAACAATCCTCCCCTGAGCTGGCAATATTGGGATGGTAGCGATTGGCAGGATGGTATTCTACGGGAACAAACCGATGACAAAACCAAGGGCTTTAGCTTTGATAAGCTGAGCCAGGGGGGACCAAACCCTGAGGAAGAGGGAGCCGATGTCATCCTACACTTGCCCCGGCAATGGGCCGAAACTACCTTTGGCAACTACACAGGTCACTGGATTCGATGTGTCTATACTGCCCCAAGAAGTACTCTTAATCAGAGCAACATTCAGCAGTTTAACTACCAGCGTTCACCCGAAATTACTGGAGTAGCCGTTCGCGCTATTGGTGGTGTCACCCTGGCCAGTGAATGTGTCAAACTTAAAACAGAGCTTTTGGGAGTGAGTACCGGCAAGCCAGGACAGGTATTTGAACTTAGCAAACGTCCGGTTTTACAACGTCAGCCCGCAACAGAATATATCGAAGTTCACCCCCTTAATGCCCCCTCGGAATCGTGGCAAGAAGTTAAACATTTTGGTGCATCCGGAGCCGATGATCCCCACTACCTGATTGATAATGCCAGCGGGACGGTGCAATTTGGCCCCTTGATCCGGGAGCCCAACCAGCTACAGAAAAAGATTTACGAACGAGCCGCCATTCAATCCTGGGGGCGGCCTAGCCGTATCCGTCAGTCAGTGACATCGCTGGCTGAATCAGACTATATGCCAGCGGTTTTAGAACCTATAGATCGCTTAAACGAACGTCAGTATGGCAAAGTTCCTCCCATTGGTGCAGAGATTTATATGACCACCTATCGTGTGGGCGGCGGCAGCGGTGGCAATGTCTGTGCCGGGGCCTTAAGGGTTTTAAAGTCCTCTATCCCCTATGTCAAACAGGTGGTCAACTATGAACCAGCCGAGGGTGGTCGTGATGCTGAATCCCTGAACCAGGCCATGATTCGGGTTCCTGAAATTCTCCGCACCCGAGAAACAGCCATTAGCCCCGAAGATTTTGAACGCACCGCCCAACAGTTTGACTTAGGCCGCGCTGTTTACTTTGCCCACTGTGTCCGGGCTCCTCATCTCACCACCCCCGGTGTGATCCGTTTGTTAATTATTCCCCAGATCAAAATAGAATCATTTGACCAGGGGCTTCATCCCGACCAGCTGCAGCTCCACGATACCTTCAAACAGTCTCTTCAAGACCATCTCAATTTACATCGAGCGTTGGGCATTCGAGCCACCGTTGAGCCGCCTAACTATGTGGGTATTCAGGTATCCGCCGAGATCTATCTGCAGCCCCAATATCAGCAGTCAGCAGATTTGGGATATCTCCAACAAACCTTTATTAAGCAGCTGTATGAGTTTCTTAACCCGATTACCGGCGGCTTTGATAAACAGGGTTGGCCGTTAGGACGGGCGGTGCAGGCCTCTGATGTGATTGCCCTTTTACAAGATTATCCTGAAGTCCGCTCCGTCGGTCAGGTACAGCTATTTTGCTGGCGACGCTACCATCATCAAGACACTGTCGGCTGGATGCGAATTCCTACTGCTATGGTTACTGTGCCCCTGGGAGAATTGGAAATGGCTACCTCATGGCAGGATGATACCAATCCGGGGCACGCCATTACGTTTATGTCGTTGTGATTGGTGGTATGTGCCGAGGTGGGACTTCGGCGTGAGGCTTCGACGGTGAGGCTTCGACGGTGAGCGCAGCCGAACCCACAAGGCGCAGCCCCGAAAGGTTTTTCTATCAGTCTTCTCACTCTCAGTTTCTCCTACCCCTTCACCTCTACTAACAGTCTCTCCCTACACTGCTTTACAAACTAGCCGATGGTTTCCTTGCCGCAGCCCAATGTTGACCTCACCGTAGCGACGCCTTCCCCAATTGATTGGAAGAGTGGCTTAAATGGGGCTGCGGCACCCGCGCCAGGGGAAGTGTTGCTTATACCCGGTAAACTAACAGAAGTCACGGCCAGGGTTAAAAATAATAGTCAACAGGCGCTATGGGTGAGTGTGGGGGTCCAGGGTGATTTCCCAGAGAGTTGGTTTACGCCTGAGCTACCCCCTGGGCAGCCGCGAAATGAAGAGCCTCGACATGGGATCTGGCGTGAGAATGTTGAACTTTCTAGGCAGCAGTCACTCAGGTTTGGCACCGATTATTTTGCACTACAACCCCGAGAAACGGTTTCTATCAACCTGGGGTTTACGCTACCGAGTCGTTTTTTTGAAGATCCTGAGGCGTTGCGAACTGAGCAGTCGGCTATGCGATCGCACCCCACCTTAAGCTACGGCAGTGAAATCTTTCTCCACCAGACCGATGATCCCGAGCAGAGTTCAGCCGTCCAGCTGATCGCCTACAAAACCCTGCAGCTCTACCCCCGTCCTGAGCGCATCTATCAAAAATTTCTGCCCGAATTTTACCAAGAGTCAGACTTTCTCGGACGTTTTCTCAACATTACCGAACAATCCTTTGAACCCGTCTACGAGACTACCGAAACCTTTTGGGCCTATTTAGACCCGCTACTCACCCCTAAAGCGCTAGTCCCCTTTTTAGCCCACTGGGTCGCCTGGCCCATGAACCCCAGCTTAACCCTGAGCCAGCAGCGACGGCTGATCCGCCATGCCGTAGAGATTTACCAATGGCGAGGCACCGCCCGTGGTCTCAAGCTGTGTCTGCATTTGTGTACAGGGCTAGAGCAGCAACAAATCGAAGTGCTTGAACCCGATGAACGCGAGTTTGCCATCGGCGAGATCACCCTGGGTGACCAACCCAGCCTGGGCGGCGGCAAAGCCTATCATTTTGTCGTCATACTCAACCCTGACAGTCAGGAACAGTTAGCCAGCCTGGACGAAACCGCTATTCGTACCCTGATTGAACAAGAAAAACCCGCCTTCTGCACCTACACCCTGGAGATTTCACCCCTAATCACCCCAGCCGATCCAACCGCCACCTCAACATCTCCCACCCCCCATCACCCCATCACCCCATCACCCCCATCCCGCCGATGAATCCCCATAGCCGACTGACACCACCGCCGCCGACTCACATGGTTAAGCGCCAAAATACTCTCCAAGGACCAATGAAAGTGATACGCAATACAGGCTACCTCCTCTCGCAGCATTTCTGAGGGGTAGCTCAGAGCTTTCCCGACGGGGTTAGCTCCACATTAAAACGATGCTGACACTGGGGACACTGGGCCGTCAGCTCCGGTGTAGCCCCCTGGTGCACCTGTTCATAAAACAGCTTTAAATATTGAAAATCCGGTCTAAACAGATTTTCCAATAGTTCCGGTGTAATCGTCTCTAGGTCACCCAGTTGTTCAATCACCTGGGATAGCATCACGAAGGTACTGTAGCTTGGATCAGATTGTACGATCGGGTGCTGCCCACAAACAATTTCATCCTTGGCCGTCGCCAGACGCATTCGTCCCTGTCGATGGAGATTGCCCTGATTGTCAATCAGTCCCTTGGGCAGAACAAATTTAAAGCTGACAGGAAACAAACTGGTCATGGCAGGATGGGGAGAGAAGCAGGTAGAGGAGAAGAAGGGGGAGGAGTTGGGGCAGGCGGAAAAAGCTGAGTACACTGGCTAACATCGACGGTGGAGGCACTGACAAATGGTGCCCCTTCGGTGCTAAGCGTAGCCATTAGATTCCTGTGACGTTCAGCTACCAGAGTGTTGTCTGGGGCAGCATTCAGTAATAGCTCATAGTACTGTAGAGCCGTTTGGGAACAGCCTGCACGGTCTAATACCTCTCCCTGTCTAATGGCGATGTCAATATTGTCGGGGGTTACCATGGCAGCACGCTGTAAAGCTTCCCAGGCAATGGGCAGCTGATATCCCCTCAGCGCATCGTCCCCCAGTTTGTACCATGCCGAAGCTAAGTCCGGTTGTTCAGGGTCCAGCTCATTAGCCTGGGTAAGCGCATCTAGAGCATAGCCATAGTTACCTACGGCGCTCTGGATTAGACCTGAGTTATACCAGATCTCATAGGACTCGGGTGCAAACTGAGTGGCGCGTTCTGCATAGTCGCCAGCTTGCCAGAAGCGGCCGCGATCGCCAGTGGCATGGAGTGCGATCGCAAAGTTAGACCACAGCCTGGCCAAAAAATCATCACTGACTAGCTGTCCCCCCACCAGCTGCGGTTGCCAGTCCGCCAACACCGCTTCCGCCCGCTGGTAGGCCTCAACAGCGGCTGTATGGGCACCCAGATCCAACAAAATTGAACCCTGATTAAACGCCGTAAACACCCGTCGCCTGTGAAATAAAATTGGCGACTCCTGATAGGAGCGATCAAAGGTTTCTGTTGCTAACGTTTCTAAAATATCTTTCTCTTTGCTGTACGCCGTAGTAATCGCCACGGTGGCCTCATGCAGTTGTTCCAAATGCCAGAGACTCACCGCTCGATTGTTCCAGCCCCCTGGATAGTCTGGCAGTAGCGCTACCGCTCGGTCAGCAGACGCCAGCGCCCCTTCATAATCCCCTGCCCCCACCTGAGCCGCACTGCGCTGGCTCCAGGCATAGCCCGGCCCCAATCGATCCCATTTGCCATTACCGGCTAAGGCCGCATCACAGGCCGCTAGGGCCGTTTCAAAGTCTTCTAGCTGATTGAGCACACCACACTGATGGGCCAGGGCCAGGGAATAATCTTCTACCAGGGTAATGGCTTGTTCGTAGGAGGTCAGCGCCTGGGCATAGCGCCCCAGTTGTTCTAACGCTAATCCCTGTTGAAACCAGAGAGTTTCAGTATCAGGCTGTTGGGCCAGAGCCTGCTCATAGGCAACAACAGATTCTCCTAGGGTACAGCCCCGATAGCTATTGCCCGCGCCGCCACTATACCCCAGCTCAGCCGCCACAGCACACTGGCCCGCCCGCGCCATCACATTCTCTGGATCGACCCTAAGGGCACGGCCATAGGACCCCAGTGCTGTTTCTAACCGCCCCATGGTTTGCAGTGCCAGACCATGATAGTACCAGGCCAGAGCTGGAGAATCAGTGCCCCAGCTACCATTGATCGCTAAGGCTTGTTCACAGGTGGCGATCGCATCGTCCAAGCGGGATAGCTGCACATAGGACGCACACTGATAGGCCAGTGCCACCGACTCACGTGGAGCCACCTCCAACACTCGATTGTAAGAGCCAATGGCATCCACATATTGCCCCAGCTCAAATAGAGCCCGACTGCGGGCCGACCACAGTTCTAAATTATCTCGCTTACGTTTAAGACCAATGGCGGTCTCACAAGCTTCCAGGGTTTTCTCATAGTCCGTATCCTGACTTAACAGCAAACACTGCTCAGCCCAAAAGTCAAAATCTTCTAACTCAAACTCGGCATCCTGTGCCCAAACGGGCGTTCCCAAAACTGTTAACACCCACAGCGGAGTTAGCCAACGGAACCAACGGCTACCCATAGGAGATTTGTACCAATTATTCTCACCAATCCTAAAGTAATTGTCTATGATTAGCCACAAATCTAAAGCTATGTATGGATTTTCTCGACAGCTGCGAAAGTGGGTCGGTTTCACCGTTGTAACTAGAGTTGGGTCAGGGGCATGCCTTGTGGGTGCCCTGACAATGGCGATCGCAAAGGGAGACAAGGCGGATGGAGACAAGGGAGGGTGCCTATGAGTAATCATCTTGCGATCGCAACGGTGACAGCCGTACTCAACAAGCTATTGCAAGAAGGCATTTCTCAGGATGTGCCCGGTGCTCAAATTACCACCCAGCGACCCGATGCACCCGGTGGCAATGTTGCTGGTGCCCGGATCAATGCATTTCTTTACCATGCTACCCCCAACACCGCCTGGCGCAATGCCGATATTAGAACCCGACGTCCCAAAGGAGACTTAGTTAAACACGGTCAGGCCAGCCTGGACCTCCACTATATTCTCACCTTCTATGGTAATGAACAGCGGTTGGAGCCTCAGCGACTAATGGGCAGCTCCATCCAAACCCTGGTGGATAGTCCCTTAATTACCCAAGAGATGATTCGTGAAACAGTCTCTAGCTCAACTATCCAGGAACTAGAAGGCTCCACTCTGGCAGAACAGGTGCAGCTGGTAAAGTTTTTCCCCAGCGACATTACCACTGAAGAACTATCGCGGGTATGGTCCGTCTTTTTTCAAATTCCCTATTCTTTATCCTTTGCCTATCAGGCAACCGCCGTCGTCATTCAAGGTCGAAAGCCAGGCAAATCGCCGTTACCCGTACGCAGTCGCCGTTTCTTTACCTCTCCTGTGCGGCCTGTGTTGACTAAGGTGAGCACCCCTGGCAGTCTCAATACCCCCATCACCTTAGACAGTCATTTGTTTTTGCAAGGACGACAGCTGCAAAGTGGACAAACCAGTAATCAAGACAATATTAAAGTGCAAGTGCAGCTGGGACAGGCGCGACTCACCCCTCAACACGTGAGCAAACAACAAGTAGAAATCACGCTACCTACCCTGTCATCAGCTGAAAAAACGCAGCTACGAGCTGGTGCCCAGGGTATTCGCGTTGCCCATGTGGAAACCGTTAGCGACAATGGTAACCACAGCCAAGACTTTTCAATTTTGTCGAACCTGGTACCAATCATTCTGTGCCCCACAATTCTCTCGGCAGTCGAAAATGAACCCCCATTTGCCTTAGATTTGACGGAAATTGATGATGGCGTTTATGACGGACAGCTAAGTTTAAGGGTTGATATTACCGTAGCTGCCCATCAGAGTACCTATCTGTTATTAAACGATCAAGAGCGCGACACTCAAGTGTATGTGGGCAAGGGAGAACGTCGAACAACCGATACCAACTGCCTCACCTTTCCCTTAAAAGAAATACGCACAGGCACCTATCTAGTCAGAGTCCAAATTGACGGGGCAGAAAGCCCTCTAGAGGTAGATTCACCTGAGTCTGAAAATCCTATGGTACAGCGCTATATTGGCCCAACGGTAACAATTGGGGCAGCCATATGAGTAGCGCTAGAAGTCAATGGCTAAACGAAAATCAACAGTATCTGAGTGCGGCTATCACCATAGTAAAAGCTCGCCTGGTCGAGCGGTTGCGACAGGCCTCCATGGAGCTGTCTATGTTGTCTCATATCCCGTCTGTAGATGTCGCTCTACAACAGTTTGAGACTTTAGAGATACCTCAACACCCACCTGCTTTTGAGCAATTATGTAATCTCTGTCAGCTATCGTCTTTTGAGCAAGGGGTCTTGCTACTCTGCGCGGGCATGGAGCTAGACGCCACTTTTGCCCCTATTTTTGCGGCACTCCATGGAGATGCTCAACGCAATTATCCCACCTTTAGTCTGGCCCTGGGAAATCTGCCAGAGCCCAGCTGGAGCGCATTATCGACAGATGCACCCCTGCGTCACTGGCAGCTTGTGGAGGTAGGTCCAGGTCGCGCGTTGACCTTAAGCCCATTACGGATTGATGAGCGGGTAATACACTTTCTCACGGGTAGTAATCCTTTAGATGAGCAACTGGTAGGAATCGTCAAACCGCTGGCTGATGCAGGTGAACTGGTGATATCTCATCAGCGACTGGCTGACAGGCTGGTGCAGACTTGGAGAAGAACTCATCCTGTATTACAGCTGTGGGGCGGAGAGGGGTGCGATCGCGCCGCCATTGCCCAAACCGCCGCCACCCAACTGGGGCTAACGTTGCATCGTCTAATTGCCGAGAGCTTACCCACAGCAGCCCTCGACCTCAATCGATTAGCCCGTCGCTGGCAGCGAGAAGCCATCTTTAGCCAAAGCGGACTGCTACTGGAGTGGACAGGTAATCCTGAGCAGACGAACACCATCAGCTGTTTTATCGAAGACGTGTCGGGGCTGATGATCCTCTCTAGCCCCACCAGACAACAACTCACTCAGCCCACGGTCACCTTTGAAGTAGACCTACCCACCCCAGCTGAGCAACAGCATCTGTGGCAAGTAAATCTGGGCACTGCAGCTGTAGAACTCAATGGTCACCTGCAGCAGATCACCAGCCAATTTAATCTCAATGCTCCCATGATTGCGTCCGCCTATGGAGAGGCGCTGGGCCAGATCGATAACCAGGCAGATAATCAAACCAGCCTTCTGCCCCATCATCTCTGGCAAGCCTGTCGCAATCAGGCTCGCCCTCGCTTGGAGTCTTTGGCCCAGCGCATCCATGCCAGGGCCACCTGGGAGGATTTAGTATTACCTGAGGCTCAAATCGTTAAGTTACGAGAGCTAGAATCTCATCTGCGCCAGCGGGTTAAGGTGTACCAAACGTGGGGATTTGCCGGGCAAAATGGACGGGGCTTAGGGATGACAGCCTTGTTTGCTGGGTCCAGTGGGACAGGTAAAACCCTGGCAGCTGAGGTGCTGGCAAATATGCTGGATCTAGATCTCTACAAGATTGATCTGAGTGCGGTGATTAGTAAATACATTGGCGAGACCGAAAAGAATCTCAGCCGGGTCTTTGATGCCGCTGAGACAGGCGGCGCAATTTTACTATTTGACGAAGCTGATGCCCTGTTTGGTAAACGCAACGAGGTAAAAGACAGCCATGATCGCTATGCCAATATTGAGGTGAGTTATCTCCTGCAGCGGATGGAATCTTATCGGGGGCTGGCAATTCTCACTACGAATTTACCGGATGCTATCGATCGGGCGTTTATGCGACGGATTCGGTTTATGGCGCAGTTTCCCTTTCCAGACTGGTCTGAACGCACCGCCATTTGGCAGCGGATGTTTCCGGTTCAGACACCGACAGATGGCCTAGACTTTAGAAAGTTGGCTCGTCTGAATGTGGCAGGGGGCAATATTCGTAATATTGCACTGAATGCAGCATTTTTAGCGGCTGATGATGATGAGCCTGTGCAGATGCACCATTTGTTGCAGGCGGCTCAGCGGGAGTATGGAAAGCTTGAACGGTCGATTACGGATGCAGAGGTGAAGGGATGGGTGAGAAGTTAGTTTGGCCTGTTTTAGAGACTGTAATACCAGTGGTTCCCCTTGGCAAGGGGAACCGTCAGGGAGGGGTTTCGGTGTTTAGCGCTAGCAGTCGAGACCTCTCCGCCTACGGCACCTCCCTTTGGTAAGGGGAGGACGTTATCCACCTAGTTTTTCATTGATTAATTACCCAATTTATTTTGATTTTCAAGTTGTTTTGAATCGATTTTTCTAGTCGGAGTTTATCCCATGGCTTTTACTCCTAGTACTGCAAAGTCTAAATCAGCTCCTGTGAGCAACGCCAATGTACAAAAGCAAACGCTTCGAGGTTTTGGTGATCAGGCTCTTGATGAGGCTCAAGAGCCTGATGTACAAACGCAGTTAGACCATGCGATGCAGTTTGGCCATGGGGTGTCGCAGCCAATTCAACAACAGGCGGAACCAAGTTTAGAAGAAGACGAGGAGACATTGCAGCGGCAGGCTGAACCTGGTTTAGAAGAAGAGGAAGAAGAATTACCGGTGCAGGCAAAGCTTACAATTGGCCATCCGGGGGATAAGTATGAACAAGAAGCCGACCAGATGGCTGCCAAAGTGATGGCTATGCCTGACTCAGCTGTACAGCGGGAGGCAATGCCAGAAGAGGAAAAGGAAAATCTCCAGATGAAGCCTACCCTACAACGGCAGGCAGTGTCAGAAGAAGATGAAGAGACGCTACAGGCAAAGCCTCAGGTGCAGGCAAAGGGGGGCACTCCGGCGGCACCTGAAAATTTTGAGGGGCAGTTGGCCAGTCATAGAGGTGGTGGACAACCGCTATCAGATCAGACACGGGCGTTTATGGAGCCACGTTTTGGGGCGGATTTTAGTGATGTGAGGGTGCATGAGACCGCGGATTTGGCCAATGTGATTCAGGCGCAAGCGTTTACTCATGGGCAGGATGTTTATTTTAATTCGGGAAAGTATAATCCGGGGTCGAGTGGGGGAAAGGAGTTGTTGGCGCATGAGTTGACTCATGTGGTGCAGCAGCAAGCGATAAGAGCTTCGTATGTACAGAGGCAAGCGAAGCATCAATCAAGTCCATATGTTGTGATCGATTGCGAATCTTGGCATGTACGTAAAGAGCCTAATCGATACAGCTCTAATAAACCAATTCAAACCTTAAAGCGTGGACAAAGAAAAAAGTTGACTCCTGACTGGGGGACCCATGAGCATAGAGCAAAATGGTTTAAAGTCTTACACTTAGGTAAAGAAGCTTACATTTACAAGAAGCCATGGATAAAAGTTGTAAATGCTGAAGATAGTAAAGGTCCTTGCGAAGATAGAGTATGTAAACGGAAAAATGGTTGGTATGGTCATCCACTTCAACTCTTGTATGAAACTCCTGAACAAAAGTCAGAGCAGGGTATTAGTGTATTTGGAGCTACTCCAGAAGAGCTAAGTTCTATCAGTGATACGCTATCCTTGTTGCCTTCTTCTAATTACAGTTCTATTCCTAGAATAGTAGTTACAGAAGCTCTGAACGGTGGGAAAAAGACTGGAGGTGGGACGATAACAAAGAGTGACGCAGAAAGGCTTATGAGGAAAAAAGGCACTTTTCGTCAATTAAGTGAAGAAACAGGATGGAAGCAACTACCTAGGATTGAGCTAACACGAGATAGCTTTAGAAAAGCCCAGAAGAGAGCGAATAATCGTGATAAATTAGACTTAAAAGTTGGAAGAACTCCTGTTCCTGGAAAAATTTGGGATACGCTACTTCATGAGACTGGTCATGCTGTGGAAAAAGTATACGATATTAAAAAGCACATCAGGATTGATAATTTTCCGAACACATGCTATGGGGGCACGAATAAGTCTTCAAGATGTGGCAAGGAAAGAGAACGTTTTGCCGATGCGTACATGAAGTACTTTACTAAAAAGCACAGCCTGAAAAGTCCTGAAAAAGAAACGATTGAAGAAGTCTTAAAGGATGTTGAGGAGCAATATGGTTCTTCTCGATGAAAATGCAATTGCTATCTTGTTAGACTAACGCACCGCCTTCACAGCTTTTGGGAAACCCCATAAAACTGAAATCACACTTGCCAAAAATCCGAGCAGACAGCTCTCCGATCAGGGACAGCACTACCAACAGAACAATGTTTAACATACGTGGTGATGTTAGGCATTGCCCACCAATGCTTGTGATTCTAGCTTAGCCCTATAATAAAGCCATAGCCATGCGTCCAGGTAAACCCAATGGTACAAGCACCTTCCAAACCAATAACATTGGAAGAGTTTCTGCAGTTACCAGAAACCAAACCCGCCAGTGAATACATTAATGGCAACATCATTCAAAAGCCCATACCCAAGGGACGCCACAGCCGCTTGCAAAGAAAACTATGCACCACCATCAATCAAGTCGCAGAAGACAATAAAATTGCCTACGCCTTTCCAGAATTAAGATGCACATTTGGTGACCGGTCCATCATTCCTGACATAGCCATCTTTCAATGGGAGCGTATCCCCTTTACAGCAGACGGTGATGTGCCAGACAACTTCGACCTGGCACCCGATTGGACGATTGAAATTCTATCCCCTGACCAACGTCCCAATAAAGTATTGGGAAATATTCTTCATTGTCTAGAGCACGGCAGTCATCTAGGCTGGTTTGTTGATCCAGATGACTTAAGCATTCTAATATTTCGCCCCCAGCAACAACCTTTTCTGGGTCAGGACAATCAAGAACTTCCTGTCTTTCCCAATCTAGATCTCAGCCTTACTATCCAACAAGTATTCGGCTGGCTAAACATGAACAGATAACACTTACGTTGCGATCGTGAAGCTGTTACTCTTTGACACGGAATCACTTCTGATCTTGACAATAACATTACAACAGGTGTGCTGACTCTGTTTTGATTACGATGTTCAACAACATTTTCCAAGCAACACTTACCTGCTCATCCATAATCACCTATCTGGCCAGTCTCGTTCTTCTGTTTAACACCTCTCCACTCACAGAACAGATAGAAGTTTTATTCTTTGGTCATAGCCCTAACGAGCAACCTCTGGCATTATTCATCAGTATTATCGCCCTACTAATTCTGCCAGATTTTTTAGCCATCGTCTCCTATGGCAGCAGCAGAAAAAATAACCCTGAAATGGACCAACAACCTTCTGCTGGTTTTCGTATACTCGTTGATATTATTCTTATTATCCTAATTGTATGGTTCTCATACACCGATCTCTTTACTGTAGTTCAAGGCCAGCAAAGCTATTTATCCAACCCTCAATCAACTAATATTCAACTCTGTATGGGGGCAGCTTTGTTCGTAGCCTTTGCTTCCCTGGCAATATTTCAGCCACTTAAATTCTTAAGACATATCCGCTCTGAAGAAGAAACCCACGAATACTTCAAATCTTTGCTGGACAAACCACCTTACATCAATTTTCATGTTCATGCCTATCACTACGAATGGCGAACTCGCTGGGTAACAGAAACCTACACAGACTCACAAGGAAGAACAGCAACAAGAACTCGCCCTGAAACCTATCGAGAACAAGTAACAACGCTTCGACTGTCAATACCTTACGCAATTCCCTCCTGGCAAGATGCTACCGACCTGCAAACACTGCTGGAACCCCAGGAATTTCCCATTGTAAAAATCAAGATTTCCACTGTTATCAAGCCAGTAGATGCGAGTGCCCAACAGCATTACCATCAAGCATGGTCCGATTTTCGTGATAAATATAAAACCACCGACACGCTAGTTGATTTCTCAACTAGTAAAGGCATTAGTGGCATGGGGCCTACGCTTTTATTGTCTTTTCTCAATCTTGAAGAACGATCTATTTTTCTAAATGCTGCCTTTTGCTCCCTGATCTGCCTAACCTCCTTTACATGGGGTTACAGCCTCTGGCTTGACCAAATGTCCTCTATTAGCGAGAAAACAGTATGCAAAGAATACTCTTTGTCTTAAAAAATAAGATAGTAGCTCAGTCAAGTTATCTCAGCTCAGTCTAACCAAACACCATAGGTTCAGTTGTCTAGGTTAATCGGACATACTTCCATCTGATTGCATCCAGAAGACTGTCTATTCTTACAGACAAACTAAAGGTTGGACTGAGATCGGCATAAATTACCCTATCCTTATCCTTCAAATCAGCCCAAACTTAAGCAGTGCAATACTGTTCGTAATCTTCCACAACCCTTGAGACAAAACGCATAATTTCGAATATAGAATCTTCAAAGCTGATATCCATAGAAAAGAAACTACACTCTGCTAATTGGTTACCTTCCAGATATACAACTGAAGCATAGGAATCTATCTCTTTTCTTTTTGACATTGCTATATGGACCATTCCATCGAGATTTCCATCAGTCTGGGCTAAATAAATATAGTTTTCAGTCTCAGTCTCATAAAAGTCGAGTTCTTGTAAATCATCTGAGAAACTGTTGTTCTCCAGATAGAACATGTACTGACTCTTTTTGAGAAAGTTAACTGCAATTTGAGCTTCAGTTTCTCTTGCATTATTTACTTGTTTCATAAAGACTGGCAATGATATGGCTGATAAGATTCCTACAATCACAATCGCAATAAGAGTTTCAAGTATGGTAAAACCGTATGTATTTTTAGACTTAAGCTTTCCAGACCGCATAGATTTCTTGAAGCTATAGAAAGCCTTTCCAGTAAAGATGAGCATGGCTACAACAACTATGTCTTAGTTTTAGTAATCCTCTGTATCCAGGGAATTATGACTTTTGGCTTTTGCCAAATCGCTGTTAAGGCAGAAGCTATCCAACAATAATCTGATTGTGTTATGCTTGTTTAAAGATAGTCCTAGTCAGCCTAACTGTCTAAATATCCATGAACCCTTCCCCAGTCTCGTAAAAAAGGGTTACAGTAGCGGCTATACCATTGTGCTATGTAAGTTTTATCAGCACCTAATTCAGCAGCTATATCGGTCCAAGACTGTTCTCTGGGAGGTAATCGACGTAATAGCAGAACTTGAGCATTGATTTTTGGATACTTTGCACACACCCGATTGCGGAGAATTTGATCGGGGTCTTCGTTAACCCAATTCAACAGGTGGGTAAGCATATCAAGGGCAAATTGAGAATCTGGTGGAGCTATTAAATTATCAATTGGGTCAAGAGTTTGGCCAGTATCGAACTGGATCGCAAAGGCATATCTATTTAGCTGGCGGCGACTTCTATCACGATAGCGTCGAAGGATTTTTTTCAGACGATTATCTAACCAAGTGGTGACTCTACACACATCAGGCTTATAACCGTTTTCAGGATCGTCAAGCTTTAGGAAGCAGTACTCCCACATTTCTTGTAGTGCATCAGCGTAGTAAGGACTGGATTCCCTCCAAAGCTTCTTGGATTGCATCACCAGTCGAAAAATCTCACTGAAGACTGACTGTCGTTCCACGCTTCCAACAGGAAAACTACAAGCCTCTGTAACCAGACAGCGTAATCTTATATCCAGTTGATGGTCAAAATCCTTAGTTGTCAAACGTTGTTTAGAAACCGATATATTAACCACATCAAACACCCAAGCGAACCAGTAGCTTACTAAACTGATACCTCTTACATTGTTACGTCTGTAGGTAAATACTCATGCAGTAAAAAGACTGTTTGGTAAAGAAGATGAAACAGAAGTTAACTTTGTTTACCTAGTGGATTGTCAAACTTAAAAATTGGGATCGATGGTTTCTGAAACTTTTGAAGTATAAAACTTCCAGAATTTATGCATCCCAAAATTTAGTCTTGACGAGCCACTGGTTACATACGATTTGCCTTTTCAAAGTAAATCTATGTAACTAGTAGCAATGTGACTTTAGATTTCAGGCAGTCGTAGTACATATAATTGATGAAATTGCATTACAAAACTTGAGTAAGTCAATTCAAAAATTACTGTCCAAAGCATAGCAGCAACACTACAGTTGCGATAGTCAAGTACTGATCACCTTTATGATCACTTACGTGATCAGTAATACCTGAGGAGCGAGAAATGCATTTCTAGATCTGGTTTTCAGAAATAGTATGTCAACTGCACTAAAAACTCCTTACCCCTCTACCTCTACTACATTATCTATATGGGAATCCAAGCATCTGAAGATGGCCTGCTAATCGTCGATCAGGCTAGACGAGCCAAGGGATGGACTAAGTCTGATAGAGTCTGGTGTGATGCTGCCTATGTTGCTCAACCAACCCTTAGACGGTTCTGGAAAAGGGAGAAAATTCAAGCAGAAAACTTTAAAGCAATCTGCCGTGCTGTTGGTTGTGATTGGCAAGATATTACAGAGCGTAATCTTGATAGGCAAGGTATCTGCTATGTGAAACGACCTCCCATTGAAACCCAATGTCATGCAGAAATTAGAACTGATGGCTCACTGATTCGAATTAAGGCATCTGCTGGAATGGGTAAGACAGCTCTAATTTCAGAAATTAGTGATGCTGCCAGCAGGTTAGACTACCAGGTACTGCGGTTGAATATGCTGCGAATTGATGATGTAGTGCTCGATCAGCCCGATAAAGTTCTCAAGTGGTTTTGTCGTAATATATATCGCCAACTTAACTTATGCACCTGCAAACGAGTAGAAGAGTTTTGGGATGATGAAGATGGCAGTAATGATAACTGTACAGCCTATCTTGAGGAACAAGTTCTCTCTCATGTACATACCCCAGTTGTGTTGCTGATTGATAATTTAGATCGCATCTTTCCTTTTCACCAGACAGCAGTCAACTTGTTAAGTCTTCTACGTTCTTGGTATGAAGAGGCAAGATGCTCACCATTGTGGAGAAAGTTGCGTATTGTTTTAGCACACTCTACTGATCTATATCTTAATCTTAGCGTAGTCAGCTCTCCTTTTAATGTTGGAAAGCCTATCAGTCTACCTGAGTTCAACCAAGAACAAGTTCAAAATATGTTAGCTTGGCATGAAGTTCTATGGACTGAAGCAGAAGTACAGGAATTAATGAATATCATCGGTGGTCATCCTGAACTTATCTCCAATGCAATTCATTATGCCAAGATTCGTCCAGAACTAACTTTTCAAATGTTTGTAGAGATTATTGCAACGCCGAATGGCCCCTATCGAAATCATCTGCAAGACTTAACGTCAAAGTTACAAAACCAGGAGAATATACTGGCAAGAATGAAGTCATTATTAGCGTCAAGTAGCTTTGTTCCAATTCCTTCTAATGATGCATTTTACCTTGATAGCTTAGGACTCATCATCTTACGTCAAAATTCCGCTAGGATAAGGAATATGCTGTATCGCCAATATTTTCAACAACAGATCAGCGCAGAAACTAGTATGTCGGTATGACTTTTAGTTACCGTTATCAGGGTGGCTCTTTAACTAGAGATGATCCTACTTATGTTGAGCGTCAAGCAGATTCTGTTTTACATAGAGAGCTGCTGGCTGGTAACTTTTGCTATGTTCTGACATCTAGACAAATGGGTAAATCTAGTCTACGGATCAGGACACAAGCTAAACTCCAAAACGATAATGTTAAATGCATCAGTATAGATTTATCATCCATTGGCAATCAATCTGAAGATAGATGGTTTCGGGGGATTACCTATCGCTTGCTCAAAAAAATTGACCTACCTAAAGATTTGTCTTGGAAAGAATGGTGGGCTGAGCATGATTTTTTAGCTCCATCACAGCTTCTTAGAGAGCTTATAGATGAAATTTTGCTTGCCTCAGAAGAACAAAATATTATTCTTTTTTTCGACGAGATTGACGCTGTTTTGGGTTTAAGCTTTAATACGGATAATTTTTTTGCAATAATACGCTCTTTCTATAATAGTCGCGTTGATAATCCTAAGTATCAACGGTTGACATTCTGTTTACTTGGAGTCAGTTCTCCTAATGAACTTATTAAGGATCAATACTGTACACCTTTTAATATCGGTGTAGCAATTACTCTCAATGGATTTCGTCTCGAAGAAGCAAAGACATCTTTACTGAAAGGGCTAGAGAATAACGTTGAAGATGCAGAACAAACGTTAGCTGAAATTATCCACTGGACGGGTGGACAACCCTATTTAACACAAAAAATTTGTCACATAGTGGTGAATCATATTCACGACAACAGTGCATCAGAAAGTTATACTGTAGAAAACTTAATTAGAACATTTATTATTCAAGATTGGGAAGCTAATGATAATCCGCCTCATCTTAGGCCAATTATCTCAAAGCTTATTGGTCAAAATGAAAAAACAATTAGACTACTCAACCTATACAGAGACATCCTTCTTCATAGAAAAGTAAAGCCTAAACATAATTCCTGTGCAGCTGAGTTGATCCTTTCAGGATTAATTATCCAAGCACAAGATTCTCTCCAAATTAATAATCTCATTTATCAAGAAGTTTTTAACTTAGAGTGGGCAGAAAAAACACTTGAAGATGTTTGGCAGTCATTGCAAGCATCAGGCAAAGCCGATTCTATTTCTGTAGTGTCACCACAGTTTAGGGGGGTGGCCTATGTATTACTTGCCTGTATTGTTATATTTATTGTGAGTTTTCTATCTCTTTGGAGTTCATATTATTGGTTTACAAGCGAGCCTTGGTTGCAGGCTTTTGATTGGAAAGGATATGGGGCAAATATTGAGCTGGTTCGTAGTGCTTTTTTCGCGATAGGGTCTTTTTACTTTATTGGACTTATTTGGAGGAAAGAAGCTGTTGAACTTGCACGGGGAACTCAAGCTATTGTAAAACGCTGGCGACGTACTTTCTTTAGTGTAGGAATTACTGTTTTTAGTTTATCCCTTTATTATCATCTGTGGTTAGGTCCTTTAACGTTAAGTACAAAAAATTATAGTGTTACCAACCAGGTTTTTAGACAGTGCTTTCTTCCTTATTTATTGTATTTACCTTATACGCTCGTCAATTATAATATTTTAGCTCTTTCATGGGTGGCTGTGAGTTCCTATGGTGCGATTAAAGATCTAAACAAAAATCTAATCAGAACTTACCAGTTTAGTGAAAAGCTTATTTATCTGGAGGAAATACAAGAGAACCAGCAATATGAAAATTCTGATTTTGTTGTTAAAACTGTCGAAAAAGAGTTTGCTAAATTCTCTACTAATTTGATTACCCTTATCAGTCGTTACACAGTATTGCTCTTAGCCCTTTGTATCATGGCTATCTTTGAGACTTTGTGGGGAGCAAATACCTTAGCGGATAGTGCACAACATTTCATGATACTGACCTACACCCTTAGCACTTTGGCCTTAATGCTCATTTTTTGGGTTTTCTACCATTATCATGTGACTTTTCGGAGAGCGTCTATTTTTCTATTTAATCATAATTATAACTATAACGCTTTTGAAGTCAAAAATAGTTTCGCAAGCCTAATAAAACGAATTTTAATATCGCACCTAAACCTATATTCTTTTGCTTTTCTAAGTGTTGTATTTGGTCTGATTTGTTTGGTTAGATATCTGGTTAACTTTCTTTAAAGATCTCATAAAGACTGATTGAAAATCCTTATTCATTCTTCTGTCTGTATTCATTCTTCCGTCTCTATGCTTCCGTTCTTTTCTGTAAGGGGTGTAAAACATTACTGCTTAGTTGGCTCGGGGCGGTGTTCTGATGGGGGCAATTTCTGCTGGGACGGGTAGGACGGTCGTTGGCGGTGGTGGCAGTGGTGGTAGCCCTTCTGCAGAGTCTGGGGCATTGGTGCGTGATGAGGGTCTTGACGATTGAATGGGGATAGGTTGTGCACCGCTTTCAAACGCTACTTTTTCGATAATGACAGACTGGGTGATTTCTTCTTCCAGTTCGTTCACACCACGTAGTGTAATCGTTTCTGTACCGGGAGCCGCACTCAGGGTGTAGGTCATCTTGTCTACATTATCTAAAACTTCACCTGGTGCTGGCAAAAGTTCAACCTGTTCTGCATATTTCACATCCCAGCTCAATGTAATGTCAATCTGACCTCGGGCCGGGTTTAATACATACACGTGCCGGGGCATCTGATCCACGCTCTCTCCGTTAACGGCAAAATCAACAATAGCGGGTTCAGGCGGTTTCACACTGATGGTTGGTGTGGTTTGTAGGATAGGTGAGGCTTCATTGCCATCCATGGTTACGACTGTCAGATAAAATACATATTCTCCAACGTCACTTGCCTGGGTCGGAACGTTGTTGCACTGTAATACCTGTGCCCCGGTTTCGGGGTTGGCGGGCAAAAACGAACAATACTCCTCAAGTGCTAGTATCTCGGGTAAGGCTGAAGGATTCTCTTTATCATGGAGAAAAGGATAGATGATGGCTTTAGTATTCTCAGCACCGTCGGGGGATAAACTTGTTAATCGGAGTTCTCGGATATCCGCTGGATTGTTAATCTGCCAGCCTAATTTAACGGGTATTAGCTGTGGATCAAGGTCTGCTTGAGGATTCTCTGATGAGTCAGTATTAAGGTCATTACTCAACTCTTCGGTCGCTAAATTTTGAAAACGGTTGTTCGCTGGTGTCGATCGGGTATCATCAGGGTCTGACAAATCCGACAGCATCGTTAGTAGGCTGACTGTCCGGTATTCTGACTGCGTAGCCTGAAACTCTAAAATTGCTGGGGGATCTGCAGCGGCTACCGTAACGTTTTCTAGAATCGCTTTGTCCGCTAGCTGCTGTGTTCTGGGTGCTCCCAACCCAAGAATACGTTTGAGAGAGGCAAATCTACCCTCAGAGGCGCTAGTAGCCTGATTGGTGGTTTCACCGCCTGGACCGGCAAACACCTGCAGCTTAAACTCATGGCTACCTTCTTTTGGTCGGCGTTGGGCAGCGGTTGCATTGTCTGAGGCTCCCAGTTCTTCAGTGAGAAAATCAGCGGGTACAATTGTTCGGCACTTTAGATATTGTGGGTTAGCGGGCAGGTTTCTGGCTCGTCGATACACCCTGAGTAAAACTTGGAGAGGAGATGGGTTGTCGATTCTGGTTTCCAGACTACAGTTTCCGCTTTCAATTAAGGGTGGATATAAGAAGTCATCTACACTTGTTTCGTCAAACTGTTCGGGTAAAAAGTTTTCGTCGATATCGACAAAAATGCGAGATAGCTGGAAAACTTCTGCACCATCTTGGGTCAGGATAATCTGCTTGATCTTTTTAGGATTGGTAATCTCCCAACTAAAGCCAATGGGTTCAGGTTTGCCTTCTTGATAAGATTCTTGAGTTGTGGTGAAATTGGCAATTTTGGGTGCCAGACTGGGTCGCCAAACAAACATATGCCAGGCTAGTGCTAACAACCCTAACACTGCAGTGGTGGCAGTCGATAAAACCAGCAACCAAAAAAGCCAGCGACGGCGTGCTTTGAGGTTAACAGAACCTACGGGTAGGGGCTGAGGTAAGGCTGGGGCGTACTCAGGGCTGCTGCTGGCGTTTTCTACCAGGATGTCGAATTCAACGGTGCGATCGCGCAATCGCCATATTTTCTGCCACCAGTGTCGCGGGTTTACATACAATTGCAGATTGGTTTCTTCTCCAGGCACAAGCTGGAGATCAGCTGGCTGCAACCGATAGTGCAAAAGCCGATCCGCATCCCATCCTTGAAAGACCAGCTGTCTTTCAAGGTTGCCTTGATTGTGTACGGCAACTTCAAAATATCGATTGCCCAAAGGAATCGACAATGTTTTAGGTATCAATTCAATGGTAAGATGCTCATCTGCTTCTAACGTAAAGTAGACAATCTTGAGCAAGATAATTTCAGGTCGGGCTCTGGAAGTGAGCCGCAGGGTTGGATAGTAACTACCGGCTGGAGAATAGTGAGGTGGATGGATAGTCATGGTGATTTGACCACTTTCCCGTGGATTTAGCTGTAGTCCATCGGTAAATGTAACCACCCCTGGCACCGTTGCATCGCTCTCAGGATATTGAATGGTAAACCAGTCGAAGGGCAGATTATCACAATGTAAAAAGAACCGATCGGTACGTCTGGAGGGATTCTCAACGGTCAGGCTTAAGTCTAAAGTCGTGCCTGACTTGAGTACATGGGGATGTTCTGAATCGGTTACTGGGGTGACGGTCAGGAGAGGTTCGCTACGTAACCGAGCTTCTTGATCCGAAGGAAGAATATGTAGCTGTTGATTACGCCGGACGTCTTCGCCTGGATATTGGGAAGATCGCATGCAGATGTCATACCCGTAAAATCCAGCTTCAGCCTGCAGGGGAACCGTAATGGTGAGGGTGACATCCAGGCTTTGATGGGGATCTAATGTGAGATCGGATTCTGATTTGTCAAAGGTGACCCACTGGACAATGCCAGCGGAGTGTTGATCGGCTGGCTCCACCCATAGCTCTAAATAGGCGGCTCGATCACCACGATTATGTAGCGTGACAATGCGATGAATCGGATTTTCACCGGGTTTAGTGCCTTGATTATCCCCTTGGATATCTAAAAACAGATGTTGTAATGTCGATACCATGGCTAGCGTATGGGCAGAGGGTACAGAATCGGTCTACTGACAGCGATTGGGAGATAACGCTTTGCGATATAGCTGCACCCGATGATTGGCGGTGTCGGCAGCAACGAGCACAATGTCATTTCTATTGGGACGTTCACCATCGTTGGTGGTCAGATGAATATCCACGGTATTTAGGGAGCGTTTAGGAATATGGGCGAGATTAAAAGGTCTGAGTTGGTTGTTGTTATCGATCTGCCAGAGATCAATATGGCCGTTGTCGCCTGTACCGGCAACATAGCAGCCATTGGCGGTGATCGCTACATCTCGAACAGCCTGCCCGTTGGTGTTTTGAGGCCACTGCTGGAGCTTAGCTATCTCACAGTCAGCTAATAAGAGCTGGTGGGAGTTTTCCTCAGTTTTGTCCGCTAATGGGGAACGTTGGGTGGCTGCTCTAGCACATTGAATCAAGCTGTTAACATCCCAAAGGGTAATAAAGCCAACACTATCAGCGGTGACCATACGAGTGCCGCCGTCGGCTACATCTAGCCCTGTCAGATAGCTGTTGCTGCTGATGACTGGTGGGATGGCGGGGGCATTTTCATGGTTGCCTTCAGGCCAGGTATAACGAATATCATAGGCACGTTCCTGTTGCCAGTCCCAAAGCACTAGGCGATTGAATTGGGCTGCGATCGCAACCCAACTTTCCCCCGGTACAGGTTCAATCACATCCAACGCTGAAACCACTGTGGCCCCTAAGTACAGAGGTTTACCTCGTTTCTCCTGACGTTGCATATCCCATTGATATACTTGCCCACTGCCGTGGCCACTAAACAAATATCGAGAATTTTGAGTAAAGGCCAGGTCAAAGACCTTATCTAATCCGGTGATGCCATCGAGAAATGAAGGCTTATACTCGGGTGGGTCCACGTTCCACAGCTGAATGTCGCCATTTTCTAACCCCACGGCAATCTGTTTATTATTCGCCGGTAGTGGCTCAATCACCCGAATAGCCGATCGAAAACGATGGTCCTGGGTCTCAATTTTGGTGCGAAACTTGAGGCGACGCACATTGGGCAGCCAGGCTCCATGGGACACCTGCCAACGTCGCAGAGTTTGATCGCGGGAACCACTGGCTACAGTATCGCCATTGGACATCAGGGCGATGCTATTCACCGGCTCTGTATGTAAGGGGCGGGGTGACAACAACCACAGCCAGCCCAGACCTAAACACCCAAGTAACAGCAATAGTAGCTGAACCCACCAGGGGATAACCGGACGTAACTTCAGCGTCAACAACTGGCTGGCGGGTTGTACATTCACATTGGCCAGTGGCTCAGCCGAATCCCTATAGGTCAGCTGGGGCCATACTTCAACCAGCTGGGTTTGCCTCCAGCCGATTAGAGGGCGACGGGCAGTGATGGCAAAATCATGGTCAACCGCTGCTGCCGCCGCCACGGTCACTGGGCTGGAAGCCACACTAGCGTCCGTCTGTTTAGGCTGTAGCACAATGGTTTGGGAAACATTGCTACGATTCTGAATCTGAAAGAGATAGTGAGCGATTTGCTGTCGTTGCAGCGACCAGCGAGACGTCGTTGCCGGTAACACTTGTTCAGCCTCATCAACCGTCACTGCGGTATAGCCAAAGGGCAAAATCTCTAATTTGTTGCCAATGCTGGCACTGTTGCCCTCATCATCAGTAGCCTCAATGGTAAATGGGCGTACCTGTTGTAGATTGATGGGAATGGCCGCTGGCGCACACCAAAATTCTGTTTCTGCTGAGCTACCCGCTTCGATCCAAAGGGACTGCTCAAAGGTTTCGGGTAGCCAATCTAGCTCCAGCCCCTGTAGCCGCACCGTCACATTGCGCGGGGTGGGGTTGAGATTATAGACCAGAACTGGAATCCGCAGGCGGCTACCTGGCGTTACCTGAAGATCCTGGAGTGGCACATAAACTCTCAGGGTTTTGGACGGACGTAGAATCTGAATATAGAGCGGCTGACTGACGTCCACATTAGAGAGTTCTGCCGAGAAAACGGTGAGCTTGGCTGGAATGGTTGTGCCATAGGCTGGAATCGGTGGTTTTGTTAGCCTGATATAAAAGGTGGTGCGATCGCCTGGGGGCTTTTTGGCTCCCACATTGGGTTCAACCTTATACCACTCACCCGTATCATTGGGATTTTGGCCTTCAACATGCAAGGCCACCTGAAAACTGGCAAATACCTGGCTAAGATTGGTCACTGTCACAGCCACATCAGGGACCGTACTGACAATCTCATCCCCGTCATCGCTAGGAGTAAACACGATGTGATGGGTAGAGGCCTCAACTTTAATGGGAGTGGTCACAATCATGATTACCTACCGTAAAAGCTTACGAATGTGGCTGTTGTACCAGATGTAATATAAAAGATTAATGCCGAATTCATGCCAGGTTCGAATCGCCTGGCGAGACTGTTCTTGACCTTGCCAATGCTCAAACAGGGATGGGGAAACAATCACGATGCGATCATCCACCCATAAGCCATTGTCTTTCGAAAGTTTAGGCAGTTGACCAAACAAAAAAGGATGTCGGGTAATCAAATGGGGAGACACTACCCGGCGCAGTTCCAGATGACGCTGCAGCCGTTTAATGCTTTCCTGGAGAACGCGATCAACTCCTTCAGCAACAATTAGCAGTCCCCCTGGATAGTCCTTTAAAGACTGGAAGAGTCTTGTGTGTCCAGGTGTATCAGACCGTTGCCATTCGATGAGAGAAGTGCCGCTTATACACAGGGCATCTAGAGCTGCATCGGCCTGGGTAACTGTTTGTAGCTGGCCGTGTAGGCCAGGGTAGAGTACCTGCATTCCCTGGAATAAGCCCATTAGGCCCCTCTGATAGCGTGGTTGGTTAGGGAATAGGCCCAGGGTAAATGAGCGTTGCGATCGCAGTTGAGCAAACCGACGCTGGGTCAAATCTAACTGACCCAGCTCAGGCGTTAATCCCTGGGTTGGCATCGCTAAAATATCTTGATCAGCCGAAATTCGAATGCGACACAGTTCAATATCTTTCGGTCTCAGGTGATTGATGCGTTGATCAAAGCGAAACTGTTCTTGCAGGCGATCGGTGGAATTGGGGAGCTCTAGCTGTTTAGGATCAACATGGTTAACAACAATATAGAGCGTCTGAATACCCCTGTCGGTTAACGGTGGAATGGTAATAGGATAGGTGCGATCGCGCTCTTCAGAAATCACAATGGGATTCCCTTCACCGTCAATGGCAAACCCTGGCTGGACTTCAATCCAGCTTTTAGTCTGAAACTGCGGCGCGGTTCCAGGGGGGGGAGCTATTAACTTTACCCCTAACCCATAGACAATTCCTGGCTGCCAGAGTGCCTGATAGTGAACATTTTGCCGTTGTTGATGATAATGATGGGCCAGCTGCCAACGCTCAGCATTGATTCGCAAATTATCTTGCACATTGAGCTGGGTCAGCGGCGTCAGCGCAGGCAGTGGAAAAACATCTGACGACATAGGCTCACTCATTTACTTGAAAACAATCCCTGGGCTGAGCGGCTCTAAACTCAGCCAAATTGACCGGTCGATCGCCGGGACGCTCCGCTCCCGCTAAGTTGGTATAGGCGATGGTGATATCTTCTAAGGTGGCCAGATGCAAGGTGGCATTTTCTAGATTGGCCTGGGTCCAGTCTGCATGGTTAAACTCACCATAGTTTAAGTTTGCGCCTGCCAACGAGGCCCTACGAAAATTGCCATGGTGCAACACCGCTGACTGTAAGTTGGCTCCAGTCAAATTGGCTTGCTCAAAGTTCGCCCCCGTAGTTTCATCCGTATTAGCATCGGCAAAACAGACTCGGCTCAGGTTGGCCCCCTCCAGGTTGGCTCGCTCAAAGTTGGCATTGGCCAGGGAGACAACCTGACTGAAATCTACCCGGCTTAGGTCGCTGCGGCTAAAATTAACATGGGCTCCCCCTGGACCGGCAAAGGTGGTCTGTCGTAAATCAATCCGAGCCAGAACCGCTTCGTCTAACATTGCCCCGGACAGATCGGCCTGGATTAACTGCGCCTGCCTCAAGTTAGCTCCCACCAGACTGGCATTGGTCAAATCCGCTGTGTTTAAGTTTGTCTGTTCTAGATTTGCCCCAGTTAAATCGGTGGCTGCCAGGGTAGCAAAGCTCAAATCTGCCCGCCTGAGTTCAGCTTCTGTCAGTATTGCTCCCGATAGATCGGCGGCTACCAAGCGACTCTCTTCAAGATTGGCCCCCGCTAACTGAGTTCCCGCCAGTTTCGCGTTGCTAAAGTCGCTGCGGCTCAAGTCAAAGTCCGAGAAGGTTAATCCACTGAGATTGCTGTGGCTCAAGTTGGCCCCAGACAGTCCGGTTGCGATCGCTACGGCATCTTCAGCCCCACTAACATTGGCCAACGCCAACAGGCCTGGATCACGCTGAACATCCTCAGGGGCATTAACCAACCGCCAGGCCAGCTGCCACTGGGGGTCTAAATCAGCCGCCGCAATATCATTGCCAAAATTGGTCTCGGCCAGGTTAGCCCCTGCTAAATCAGCCCCCTCTAAAACCGCTCCCCGTAGATCGGCCCCGCGCAAATCAGCATTGAGTAAATTCGCGTCAACTAAATTGGCCCCGCGCAGGTTGGCCCGACGCAGATCTGCGCCTTCCAGGTTGGCTCCTTGTAAATTGGCTCCCTGTAAATAAGCCCTTTGTAAGCTGGCCTGACGGAGATTACAGCCTCGACAGATACGGGTCTCCCGCAGCTGTCTGACCGCTGATGATTCTTGGGCCAGGGCCACTGGACTTGTTAGTGCGATCGCACTAAACAGCCAGATGCCCATCAGATCAGTGACCCAAAAATAAGGCCGCAGTCTATAAAATTGAGAGGTTTCACAAAATATACTCACCAATACATTGACGCGATAGGGATGTCTATCCTTCTACAACGTCAAAATCGTCTGAGTTTCGCAGTAGATTTACGCAACGATACTAAAGGAATAAAGATTTATGAGGTTCTACTTTTGGACCTACAGGCGTTCCATGAAACGCCTGTAGGTTAATTAATGTTTGCCATCGGCCCGACCCATAATCTCTTGCACCACAGCCGACTTGGCATCTGCATAATTCTGGATATATTTCCAAGTCTGTTGAGAGAGTTCGCGTTTTGTTGTCTCGTAAAGCGTTTTGTCGTCAGGGTGGTGGCGCAACCAATCACGAAAAGCGAGCCTCCGCCCAATCTCTTTGCAGCCAGCGCTAAACACATGCAAATTGACTTTTGGTTCGGGCAGCTTGAAGACACGATGCTCATACCAGTCAGGTTCTCGAATGGTGAGTTTGTAGCCCAATGTTTCCAACTGTGGGACATAGGCCGATTCATCGGCTGATGCTGCCACTGCCAGGACCATATCAATAATGGGTTTTGCCGCTAGCCCCGGCACCGAGGTTGACCCCACATGTTCCAGTAAACCGGCGCTATCTCCTAAAACACCCCGGATTTCCTGGGCTAATTGCATAAATATCACCGGCCAGTCCGGATCATACTCTGCTAGATAAACCGTACTGTTTAACAGTTCTGGGGTACCTATGGTGACAGCCAGAATATCTGCCTCAGTCGCAGGGGTCACCGATGTTTTGATGGGTTTGGCGGTTGGTTCTTTCATCACTCACCAATGCTGAGAGTACTACGCATTTTCCCGCGCCATTTTGATATAGCCAGGAATGGTTTCAAAGTCTCTAAACCATCGCTGAATATGAGTATATGCCGACAAATCAAAACCACCTTCATCCGCTACATGGGTATAGGCATACAAACTAATATCTGCGATGGTTGCCTGGGTGCCCAAAAAGAATTGATTGTCCGCCAGATGTTTATCCATGACGCCTAAGGCTTGATACCCCCCTGCCTGCTTGCCGTGATATTCTGCCAATCGCTCTTTAGGCAGACCTAAATACTTGTTAATGTATCTGGCCGTCGCAATGTAAGGCTCATGGCTGTACTGTTCAAAAAACTGCCACTGCAGCACCTTGGCCCGTTGATACTTGTCCTGTGGTAGGAAGGTAGTTCCGTCTGCGAAGTAGTTTAAAATGGCGTTCGATTCCCACAGATATTGGTCGTCACCCAGGGCAACAACTGGGATTCTGGCATTGGGATTCATCTGCTGAAAGTCCTCTGTGTGGGTTTCATTAGCCAGAATATCCACATGTACCCACCTGTGGGGAATATCTAAAAACTGCACCAGCAATTTGACTTTATAACAGTTTCCTGACAGCATATCGCCAAAAACCGTATACATTTTGGTTTTCTCTCTAATTCAACAACATTAGTATCGAGGCAATAAACCTGTCATTATGATGCACCTGTCCAGTCAAACTCCATTTGTTTGGCTGTTTGTTCAGCCAGGGCTTGCCCCCCCAATCTACTCACCAAATACAGACTCATATCGATCCCAGCAGAAATACCACCGGACGTTATCACCCGGCCAGCATCCACCCAACGAATATTTTCTCTCACATTTAGATTAGGATACTGCTGACGGAGATCGGCAATATCTTCCCAATGAGTGGTCACCGATTCGGTGGTGATCACCTGAGCCGCTGCTAGTAAAAAGGCTCCCGTACAAACAGAAGCCATCAGTTTAGCTGTGTTAGCCTGCTCTGTAATCCAGTTAACAACTGGGGGCTTGAGCATTTCTGCAATATGAACACCGCCGACGATAATAGGCACATCAATCAACGGATGATTGTGAAATCCATAATCAGGAATGACTTTATAGCCTCCCCGAGCAGTAACAGTTTCGCCGGTTTGGCTAACTAAAAAAGGGGTAAAGGGTGTGCCGTCAGTGCAAATTCTAGCAGCGGTGCTAAACACTTCAAACGGTCCTGAAAAGTCGAGAACTTCTGCTTGATCGTAGATGTAGATCCCAATATTCATGCAAAAATCCCTAAAATCTACCGTTTATTCCCCTGCAATGGGTATTGTCACCCGCAGTCGATGTGAGCACCAAAGCATAGCATGCATAAAATGGATGCATGCTATCGATACCTCGAATTGAGAAAGGTGAGATAGATTTAGAGGAAATGCTTCCAGGTCTACGGCATGAACCTTTCCAGACTCAAGCTCTCCCAGTTACGTGCGTTGGTAGCCATTGCCGATTGTGGCAATTTTAGTGAGGCGGCATTACAACTTGGGGTGAATCAGTCCACGGTTAGCCACGCGATCGCAACCCTGGAAGAGCAGCTAGGTGTGGTCTTGCTTAACCGCGGTCGCTATGGGGCCAAACTCACCCCTGTCGGTGAACAGATTACCGATAAGGCTAACCAGGTACTGAAGCTGCTAGACGACATGGCCCAGAATGCCCAGCAGGCTAGAGGGCTACAGGGAGGAACGGTAAGGATCGCCGCCTTTAGAAGTGTGGCTACCCATCTGCTGCCAGCTGCGATCGCCCGTCTACACCATCGCTATCCTGAGATTCAGGTGACCATTACCGAGGACAACGATATTGACCACCTGAAACAACGCTTGACTCAAGGAGACGTCGATATTTGCGTGGCCGAAGTGCTGAAAGGCAAAGAATTCGAATCATTCCTAATTTTTGAAGATGAATATGTGGCCCTGCTCCCGTCTCAGCTAGGGCTGCGAGATGCTCAACTAACCTACAGTGAGCTGCAGGCGCATCCACTGATTAGTCCCAGTCACGGTACTTGTTTCTCTCGGTTAGATGATTATCTCAAACACCATCAAATTGCTCTAAAAATAGCCTATTACATCCGCCATGATTCATCGATGGTAAGTATGGTCAGACAGGGGTTGGGCATCGCCCTGATGCCAGAGTTGGCAGCCGCACCGATTCCAGAGGGGGTCCAGATCTGTCGATTGCCCTTTACCCTCACGCGCCCCATTGGTGCGGCTCTGCTCAAAGAGGGACTCCATACGCCAGCAGTCTATGCATTTTTAGAGGCCCTACGAGAAACAGGGGACTTTTCAATCCCCCAAGCTGTTTAGAGTGTCGCGATCGACTCCTATCTTTGCCATAAAAACTGTTTGATTCGATACATCTCATGATATTTCATATTAATTTGATATGCTTAACATCAATAGGCTTATTATTCGCTGCTGTTATGAAAGACTATTTGTCCTCGCTGATTGACCGTGAGCTGGCCCCCGGTGCCGCTAAAGTCTCCATTGTCGTTGGCACCCTCCTTTTTTCTCTTAACCATGGCCCTGCCCTGGTCAACAACAAAATGACTCCCACCCGCTGGCTGGCTGGATTGCTAACCTATGCGGTGCCCTACTCTGTCAATATCCATGGACAGTATGCCTACCGAAAGCGGCAGTCAGCTTCTTAATAACCGGAACAGGTGCAGCCAAGGGGAGACGCATCTGAAAGCTCCCAGAGTTGAAGCATTGGGATCAACATTACGAAACTCCACTGCCAGCCAAGGCGGGCTCATTCAACGCTCCCCTCATATAGCCCAACCACTCGATCAAATTCTCCAGCTGTTTGTCTGGCTTCATTACCCCCAGCCCCCGTACCGTCACCTTACCTGAGGCATACACAAACCGCGACTTCAGGTGTCCGGGCACCTTATCATGCAGCAGTTTCCAGGCCGGTGCTTCCATCGGTGTTTCCATGACGACATGTTGCTTACCCTCTGGTTTGATCTTCGCAAAGCCCAAAGGTTTGGCAATTTGCTTGAGTTCTAGCATTTTCACCAGCTGTTCTACTGCGGCTGGAATCGGCCCAAATCGGTCGTTTAGGTCTGTCACAATCTGCATCAGCTCTCTTTTAGTATCTGCAGCCACCAACGAACGATAAATGCTCATCTTTTGATCGGTGTCGCTAATATAGTTGTTGGGAATAAAGGCGGTGAGTTTCAGGTCAATTTGAGTCTCATCCACCTGGGGAATCTCCTGGCCACGAATCTCGGCAATGGCTTCCTGGAGCATATCCATATAGAGGTCAAAGCCAATCACCTCCATCTGACCCGACTGTTGCACCCCCAGCAGATTACCAATACCGCGAATTTCCATATCGCGCATGGCTAGCTGATAGCCGGAGCCCAGTTGGGTGAATTCTTGAATGGCTCGCAGCCGCTTCCGGGCCTTATCCGAGAGTTTGTCCTGACGAGGATAAAATAACCAGGCGTGGGCTTGAATCCCGGAACGTCCAACCCGACCCCGTAACTGATAGAGCTGGGAAAGTCCGAATTTCTGGGAGTCTTCAATCAAAATGGTGTTAACCCGTGGAATGTCTAGCCCTGATTCGATAATGGTGGTACACACCATCAGGTCGGCTTCGCCACTGCTAAAGGCTAACATCGTGGCTTCTAATTCTCCTTCGGGCATCTGACCGTGAGCCACTGCTAGCCGAATCGATGGAATCATTTCACGAATGCGGGCTGCAATCTCTTCAATACCTTCCACCCGGGGGACAACGTAAAAAACCTGCCCGCCTCGGTCTAGCTCCTGACGAATCGCTGCTCGGACTTTTTCCGGGTCGTAGGGGGCCAGGTGGGTCATAATCGGACGCCGGGCTGGGGGCGGTGTCGTAATCAGGCTCATCTCTCGTACACCCGAGAGAGACATATACAATGTGCGCGGGATCGGTGTGGCACTCAGGGTCAGCACATCCACCTGGGTTTTCATGGCTTTGATTTTCTCTTTTTGGTTGACCCCAAATCGCTGTTCTTCATCGACCACTAGCAGTCCCAGGTCGTTAAATTTGACGGCTTTGCCCAGCAATTGGTGAGTACCCACAACAACATCTAACTCGCCAGTTGTTAGGCGTTGAACAATCTCTTTGCGTTCAGTCGCCGTGCGAAAACGATTTAACAATCCTACCTGAATCGGGTAAGGGGCAAATCTCTCTTTAATCGTGTGGTAGTGTTGCTGGGTGAGAATTGTGGTTGGAGCCAGCATCGCCACCTGTTTGCCAGCAATGATGGCCTTAAAGATGGAGCGAATGGCCACCTCGGTTTTACCAAAGCCCACATCGCCACACACCAGGCGGTCCATCGGTCGGGGGCTTTCCATGTCCCGTTTGACATCCTGGGTAGCCTTAAGCTGGTCTGGGGTGGGCTGATAGGGGAAGGAATCTTCTAGTTCTTGCTGCCAGGGCATATCTACGGGATAGGCGAAGCCTTCTAGCTGCGATCGCTGTGCATACAGCTTGAGTAAATCCACCGCCACTTTTTGGATCGCTTTTTTGGCGCGGGTTTTGGTTTTTTCCCAAGCCTTGCCGGTCATTTTGTTCAGTGCAGGCCGTTTCTCCGCCGAGGCTCGGAACCGTGACAGAGATCCCATCTGGTCTGCCGCGACCCGCAATAGGCCGTCGGCATATTTGATCACCAAATATTCCCGAGTTTCGGCATCAAGGGTGAGGCTTTCTAGCTTGAGAAACTGACCAATCCCATGGTTACGGTGGACCACATAGTCATTGGGACGCAGCTTGTTCGGGTCAACTTTTTTAGAGGCGGCGCGACGGCGTTTGCGCACGTAGCTGGGGGTGGCCAGGGTGTGCTGACCAAAAAACTCACGGTCGGTGACAATGCCAATGCGAAATGTTGGCAGAATAAAGCCTTCAAGTTCTGCTAGCCCCGAGTATTTGACACCAACGGGCACATATTGGCCATGGAGTTTTGCGATCGCCGGATAGTCTTTGGGATTGGGAATAAACTGGGCCGGGCAGTCGTGTTCCTGCAGCAGGGCCACTGACCGGGTAGGCTGGGCTGAAACTAGCCAGATTTGATGCTTGCGATCGCACTCTCCCCTCACTGTCTCCGCTAGCTTGCCAAACTGGTGAGGAATCGCTGGGACCGGACGACTAGCCAAATTCAGCCCCTCACCATCCTCAGCAATTTCCGACAGCAGCACCTGGGAAAATAACGATAGCTCTTCTAGCGCCTCATCAAATGGCCGGTGTAGCTGCGGCACCTCTGACCCCGGTAGTTGAATCTCATCACTATTCCCCAAGGTCTGATTGACTTCATGCCAGTAATCATCCACCTGCTCATACCAGCGACCGCTGTGGGCGCGACACTGATCCGGTTCATCAATCGCAATCAGCGTATCCTCCGCCAGGTAATCCAGCAGCGACGCTGGCTGGTCAAAGGCAATGCCTAAAAAGCGGCGCAGCCCCTCCACCCGCTGGCCATTTTCATAGGCTTCTTGAACATCTGGGGGCATCAAATCCATTAGCACCCCATGCTCATCTAACTTCGCCGCAATCAGCGGACTAAAGTCCGTCGTTGTTAGTAACAGGGTAGAAACCTTATCTAGGGAGCGCTGGTTGGCCGGGTCAAATTCCCGCAGTCGTTCTAGCTCATCCCCAAACAGCTCCAACCGCACCGGCAGCTCTGCCGAGACCGGAAATACATCAATAATGTCCCCTCGCTGACTCCACTGACCCTCAGTTTCCACCGTTGGCACCTTTTCGTAGCCCAGGGTGGCCAGTGTGCGAGACAGCTCCTTCAGGTTGAGTTCCATCCCCTGCTCCAGCTGCAGACAGTAGGGCTTAAATGCTTCCACTGGGGGCAAGTGGGGCTGTAATGCCCGCTCCGTTGCCACAATCACGCTTGGTTTATCTGAGTCCTTTAACAAATCCGCCAGCACCTGCAGCTGTCCCCAGGTCATCTCCGATTCCTGGTCAAACGGATCGTAAGGGGAGGCTTCAGAGGTAGGGTATAGCGACACCCTAGGCCAACCCATGGCTTCTAGCTGCGCCGTCCAACGACCGGCTTCTTCCAGCGTTGCCGTTATCACCAGCATGGGTTGCTCCTGGGCCAGTGCCGATGCCACTAACCCCTTAGGCAAACGAGGCAACCCATTGAGCACGAGCCGCTGCTGTTTATCTAGCTTAGTGAGCAGTTCTTGGGCTAACGCAGTCTTACTAAGGGCACGAACAACGGACGAAAAAGCCATGAAAGCAGTTGAAATGGGTTACAGCATCTATAGATTGTAGAGCCTGATTTGTGGAACATACCCCCTGATATGACCTCCGCAGTTGTAGGTAAGGACAGAAGTACAAAAAAAGAGGCTTGAAAGGGTGCCCTTTCAAGCCTCTAAATTCTTCTAATCCATTTTGCACCTGCCATGGCTGACACCCTGCAGCCCGAGACCACAGGTTTTATCGAGCCATCACTTTCATCGTGGCAGGATTACCGGCATTGCCATCAATGGCTACCAGCCGACCGTTGGCATCCAGGTGCCGCACGATTTTATAGATATCTTCCGCAGCATCGGGGCGACCCACTTTGGCAGCCACTTCCGCCAGACTCAACGACCCCCCAGTTTTACTCAGCACATCCACCACCATATTCTGCAGATTGAGAACGCTGGCAGCCGCTTTTTTACCCGCTTCTACCCCAGGCTGATGATAGGCGTTAATGTTCACCACAGCGGCATACAGGCTGACTGCCCGCTCATATAAAGCAATCAGGGCACCTACTATCGTCGGAGTGACTTCAGGAATGGTAATGGTGATGGACTGTCGGTTGTTTTCAAACAAAGCCTTGCGCGTCCCTTGCAAAAAGCCTGAGAGATAATCCCCAGCGGTCACACCTGGGTCTATCTCCGTAGAGGTGCCCTCGCGATCTTTGAGGACTTCAATCAGTGTTACAAAGAAATTATTGACGCCTTCTCGTAGCTGCTGTACGTAGGCATGCTGGTCTGTGGAGCCTTTGTTGCCGTAAACCGCGATTCCCTGACAGACTCGATTGCCGTCTAGGTCGGTTTCTTTACCCAGAGATTCCATAATCAGCTGCTGTAGATAGCGACTAAACAGCAGCAGACTGTCCTTGTAGGGCAAAATCACCATGTCTTTTTCACCCTGACCGTTGCCGGTGCGATACCAGGCTAAAGCCATCAAGGCAGCGGGATTTTTGCGGAGATCAGGCAGCCGGGTGGCGGCATCCATCTGCTTGGCCCCAGCTAAAATGGCACGAATATCGATACCCTGCAGGGCAGCTGGCAATAGGCCCACCGAAGATAGTTCAGAGGTGCGTCCACCAACCCAGTCCTGCATAGGAAACATGGCTAGCCATCCTTCAGACTTAGCGACTTTGTCGAGTTTGCTATCTCGGCCTGTGGTGGCAACGGCATATTTAGAAAAATCCAAACCTCGCTTTTGATAAGCGGCTTTGACTTCTAACATGCCGTTGCGGGTTTCTGGTGTTCCGCCAGATTTGGAAATGACTAATACTAATGTCGTTTTTAAGCGATCCCCTAGCTTGGCCAGGGTTTTGTCGATCCCGGCAGGGTCTGTATTATCAATAAAGCTAATGTTTAGAGGTGGGTTTATCGGTCCTAGAGCTTCCGCGACAAATTCTGGTCCCAGGGCTGACCCGCCAATTCCAATAGACAAAATATCGGTAAACCGTTCCTCATTGGGGGGTGTAATTATGGCGCTATGAATCTGTTGGGTAAAATTTTCTATATCCCGTAGAGTATCGACGATTTCACTACGCAATTCTCCATTGGGAGCCAGGTCTGGGTCTCGCAACCAGTAGTGACCAACCATGCGGTCTTCATCTGGGTTTGCGATCGCGCCTTTTTCCAACGCCTCTACTGCTGCAAATGCCTTCGCAAACCGAGGTGTCATCTCCGCTACAAAGGCATCATCAAATGTTACACGGCTGACATCCAAGTAGAGCCCTAACTCCTCATTGTAATAAAGCCAGTCTTGATATCGCTGCCACAACGCAGTTGCATCCATAGTTACCTCTCTAGGACTGCCAATTTTTTTGTCACTAAACTATATTCACATTCAGGGCTGTAGTTTTTCGTATTAGAAAACTCAGAGTTAATAGCTTGAATGTGGTTTGGGTCAGATCACCTTATGTACCGACTGTCAGTTTAGTGATCATTCCTCCTGCAGCTTCCAAAATTCTTGAAGGATTTCACGATTCGTTGTGGAAACCATAAATAAGGCGACACTTGAGGTTACCTTTTACCCACATTTCTTTAGTAAAATTGTAATGGTTGTCACACCAATGACCATTGCATACCGAAACCTAGGGCTCCAAATCACTCCTAATGGATCTAGTCACGCTTCAAGGACTGCTCGACAACGTTTCCTTTGCCGTCCTGTTTATCACCATGCTCCTCTACTGGAGTAGCCTTGCCTTTGCCGGCATTCCCTGGCTAAAGACGTTAGGGACTACGGGCATGGCCATTGCCAATCTTTGTATTGCAGCGCTATTAGTCGCTCGGTGGATTGAAGGCGGTTACTTTCCCCTAAGTAATCTTTACGAATCTCTTTTCTTTATAGCCTGGGGCATTACTGCAATGCACTTTGTGGCTGAGCGCATGAGCAACAGCCTTTGGGTTGGGGCAATGACGGCTCCAGCGGCCATGGGCATCACCGCATTTGCCACACTGACCCTACCTGGCAATATGCAAGTGTCGGAGCCGTTAGTACCAGCTCTGAAGTCTAACTGGCTGATGATGCATGTGAGCGTCATGTTGCTGAGCTATTCAGCTCTGATGGTCGGAGCGCTGCTTGCAATCGCATTTCTGATCATCACTCGGGGTCAGGCCGTTGAACTCAAGGGTAGCTCGGTGGGTACTGGTGGGTTTCGCGATCGCAAATACATCCTTAAACGCGCTGCCGCAGTCACCGAACCCGTGATGGCCAGTGCCGGCGGTACCGCTGTTTTAGAAAAGCCAACTAAGCAAGCCCTATCCATGCAGCGCCTGACCCTGGCCGACACCCTGGACAACATCAGCTATCGCATCATTGGTCTGGGGTTTCCCCTGCTCACCATTGGCATCATCTCCGGCGGTGTCTGGGCCAATGAAGCCTGGGGCTCTTACTGGAGCTGGGACCCCAAAGAAACCTGGGCACTGATTACCTGGCTCGTCTTTGCCGCCTATCTCCATGCCCGTATTACCAAGGGCTGGCAAGGCCGTAAGCCTGCGTTTATCGCTGCTTCAGGCTTTGTAGTCGTTTGGATTTGCTATCTAGGCGTAAACCTCCTGGGTAAAGGGTTACACAGCTACGGCTGGTTTTTCTAAGGCGATGGGTGATTTGGAAGGTAGGCATCACCTGTCCTCCAAATCACCCCCAGGGGAGTCCCTAACCGGCCACCCCTGCAAACAAATTCTCAAACGACTGCTCCGACGCTTCAGGACGGGTCACAATCTCCACAATCTTATTCTCAGCTGTGGGCTCACCCAGAGCCGCAATACATACCTGGGCCACCTTCTGCCGGGCAATGCCGCCATCAAACAGGGTATCCGCCGCAGACATGACAATGGCCTCTCCAGCATCCTCACTCCGCAGCCCGCCAGGCCTGACAATGGTATAGGTCAAGCCACTTTTAACGATGTACTGCTCTGCCTGCTGCTTCCAAAACAGCACTAACCAAAACAGATTGAGGGGATGGAAAAATTTAGAAACGCAGAGCGAGGACACGATCACAAACCGTTGAATGCCCTCTGCCTTGGCGACATCTACCAAGTTCTTGGTACCCACAAAGTCCACCTGGTAAGGGCCCGTAAAATCAAAACTGGGGGCTGCCCCGGTGGCACAAATAATCGCGTCGCATCCGGTCATTGCTGCCTGTAGGGTTTCTGGTTTCAGCACATCGCCAACGACTACCTCAACCGTGTCAGCAAAATCAGCTTTAGCACGGTCCCGCACCAGTGCCCGCACTGTTTTTCCCGTACCATCAGTGCTGAGCTGCTCCGTCACATGCCGCCCCGTTTTTCCCGTTGCACCCACAACTAATACCTTCATTCGTTTCTTCCCCTGCAGTCGCTACGGTCTTACTAACTCGATCAAACCACCAAACTGTAACGTTGACTGCACTGCGAAGAGCAACGCTTTGCTAATAATGACCAGGTAGCTGGATTGACCGCTGTTTATCTCAAACTTACATTTACCTGTCCGTATCTTTGAAAATCGTTAAGCCGCCACCGAAAAAATCGTGCTCCCTAGAAAATCGACTAAACTTAATGAATCACAATGGAACTTAAGTAAGGCGGCTAAAATAGTCGCATATGTTAGCTTGCGTTCGTAAATACATATCCGTAGTTTGCCAATGGTAGTTTGTTTTTTTAACTCAGTACCCTGGGAATCATAGCGATATGCCTTTGGCTAATCAGATTAGCTGTCTATCATAGGGGTGGTTAACGTTGCTATCCAACCGTTAGAAACCATCACCTTGTATCTTGATATTTCATCTGTAGGTTATCTTCGGAAATTTCTCAGTTTTATGGACGTGTCTTCTACACAGTATCCTCAATCTAGAGTTTGTGATGCTTTACAGACGTCTATCGACCCACAGCAACCATTGAAGGGAGATAGTGATGATCTACAGACGCCCGACATCGTTGTTTTTGAAGGATATTACGTCGGCAACATGGAAATGTTTGCCGATGTTGACACCGTTGCCGATTACTTAGACTCCCATCAAGGCTGGTTTACTCGCTGCGCTCAGCCGATGGATGTCAAACCGATTGGCCATAATGGCTATGCCATTTCCCTGGGGCGTTTTGGTAGTCTCAATTTTCAAGTTCAACCTAAAATTGGTCTCCACCTGTTACCTCAGAATAAGGGCGTTTATCGAATTGAAACGATTCCAGTGCCGGGCCATAAACCTGAAGGGTATGACGTCGATTTCCAGGCTGCCATGTCCCTAGCTGAGAAAACACAGAACGAGTTGCCTGTTCCCCAAGCAACCCATGTGGCATGGGAACTCAACTTACAAACTAAAGTACAGCTACCAAAGTTTATCCAGGCGCTGCCCCAGTCTTTGGTGAAGGCATCTGGCGATAAGTTGCTGAACCAGATCGTGCGGCAAATTTCAAAACGGCTGACTCGTAAGGTTCAGGAAGATTTTCATACAATGATGAATCTGCCACTACCCGGCCATAAAAGTCGGCATTAGCCAGCTTGTCTGAGCTGCTCAATGGGGTCTAGATAGTTCGCTACAGGCTCTTGAGCTAGCTGACAAGCACGACGGTCAATGGCCAACAGGTCATGTCCCCAAACCACATGGCCAATCTCAACGCCTGTGCCCACGTCCGGTCGCCAGTCTTTACTGATAAACTTTTGGCTGCAGTCGGCGACACCACCATCAAATAGGTGGCCAATGGAAAAATAAATATCTTGCAAAATCTGCGGCACCGAAGGCCGATGGAGTTGTCCTCTAGAATGAGCACTTCGGGCCTTGTATTTTGCCCTGGGAAATAACCCATAGAGGTTCTTGAGCGTGGCTGACACTAAAGGCTGCTTCTTTAAGCTGGTGATTTTGAAAGCGCTCACCGAAATACGGCAGTCTACTTCCTGCAGCAGCTTAGGTGCCCACATTTCTGAATACCGCACAGGTTGGGGTGAGAGGTTAGGATACGCCACACAGGGCAGCGTATCAGCATCCAGCACTACCATGCCTTTGTCCAAAATGTCGTAAAGGCCATTTTTCCCGGCAATATCAGCCAGGGACAGCTTGGAACAGACCCCTTCTACGACTAAAATCTCAGCCTGGGGACTGGCCTGGCGTAAACCTTGTAATACTTGTGATAACACTGACATGCCCACCGTCACAGGTGGACCCTTGGGGTAGCCCAAATTAGGCTTGACTAAAATTCTCGTTGCCCCTTGGGCTGACCCTGGCGGACTATAGATAAAGTCTGCCACCGCAGCTGTGTGTGGCGCAGCATCAATGTCAACCGGTTTTATACTCTGATTAGTCTGAACAGCCATGACCTTTACGGTAGTAACCCGCGGTTTTAAGCAGGAATTTGAACGATGGACCGACGCACTCGAAACCGCGAATGGTCTGAAACCACAGCTAAAAAGCTGGTTTATTGACATCCGTATCTTTGATGGCAAAGATCTGGTGTGGATGTATAGCAAGCTGCGCGCCCATCCAGAGTACATTGGTCCTGGCACCTATGATCGGCTGGCAAGGTTATTTATGGCTGAGGGCAGGAAGAAAGCCGCCAGCCGTCAATCTTGGCATATTCGTGGCCATCAGTTTAACTGGGGTGAACGGACGTATCTTATGGGAGTGATTAACGTAACCCCCGATAGCTTTAGTGATGGTGGCCAGTTTAACTCGGTGGCAGCCGCACTCCAACAGGCACAAGCGTTTCTAGAGGCTAAAATTGACATTCTAGATATTGGAGGTCAGTCTACTCGTCCAGGAGCAGAACAGATTTCCCTGGGGGAAGAACTTAATCGAGTTATCCCTGTGATTGAAGCGATCCGTCAGGCGGATGATGATGGATTAAAGCAAGCAGTAATTTCAGTGGATACCACTCGTGCTACGGTGGCTCGGGCTGCTGTCGAAGCTGGAGCAGATATTATTAACGATATCTCAGGCGCTATCTATGAGCCCGAGATCCTTAACGTTGCGGCTGAGAAAGAAGTACCCATTATTCTGATGCATATGCGGGGTACCCCAGAAACAATGCAACAGATGACAGATTATGATGACCTGATGGGTGAAATTACGGAATTCCTGCGTCAACAAATCGATCGGGCCCTGGCTGTTGGTGTGCCGATTCAAAATATCTGTATTGATCCTGGCATTGGCTTTGCTAAAACCTATGCTCAAAATCTAGAGATTTTACGGCAGCTATCAGACTTTACAGAATTGGGCTGCCCCATCTTAGTTGGGGTATCCCGTAAGAGTTTTATTGGTTGGATTTTGGATCAACCTGACCCTAAGCAGCGTGAATGGGGAACGGCGGCCGCCTGCACAGCAGCTATTGCTGGAGGTACTGATATTTTGCGGGTACATAATGGTTTGGCCATGGTGGATGTTACTTGTGTGGCAGATGCCATCTGGCGCAAGGCTGAACCAAAATCATAGAGAGCCTAACGTTTAGTCACAAAACGTGAGTCTCTGGGCACTCTAATTCATGGATGTTGATATTGAAATCGCTAAAAGTTACCGGAAATCTGGGTAAAACTCGGTAGGGAATAGGTTGTAAAACCCTGTCAACGAAATCTAGGAGTAGTTAGGTCTACGTCCAGGATTACCAACCTTTAATTTAAGGCCATTTGCTGTGATACAGTCAGCACGGGGAACGTAAGGTTTATAACAGAGACTACCTAACCAAGCAACTTGCCCAGCAGCTGGTAACAGTGCAACTATCTGGTGGAGAAAAGAGGAGACCCATGCAACAGAAACTAACAACGCTGATGTTGTTGAGCACCGTGTTCGGTATCGGCATAGGAACCTCTGGAGAAGCCAATAGCGCTTTGTTAGTAGATCTACCGGTACAAGATGTATTCGATACCACTCTACCCACATCAGCTGAGGCCAAGGTAACTGATAAAAGGAAGACTCCTATCAGTGATAACTCGTTGTCTGTTTTTTCTCCCCTCCAGCAGTTAGAAGAGATTAACGGGACACGTTTCCCTGTTCTTACCGCTCCTGAAGAAATTGATGGTTTTCACCAACGTCAATCAGGGACAGTCATCAGCCAGACCGTGCCGACAACGCCTCCCCCCGCTGATACTTTTCCAGAGCCCCTGCCAGATCCAGAGCCGGAACCCGAACCTGAACCAGTTTTGCCGCCAGCGACTCCTCCTGACACTTCGGTCCCACCTCCGGAAACAGGCCCCACAGTGACAGTGCAGGAGTTTGAAGTATTGGGTAGTACTGTATTTGATAAGTCAGAGTTTGACGCCGTACTATCATCTTTTATTGGTCGGTCATTAGGTATTGATGAGTTGCGACAAGCGGCCGATGCAATTACCCAGCTTTACCTGAATGAGGGGTTTATTACCTCTCGGGCCGTTCTGCCCAATCAGCCAATTACAGATGGAATTGTTAAGCTCCAAATTATTGAGGGCAGTTTAGAGGAAATTCGCATAGAGGCAGCTGATCGGCTAGCTAACTATGTGCGATCTCGAGTCAACCTAGGAGCCAAAACGCCTCTTAACCAGTTTGCCCTTGAAGATCAGCTGCGGCTATTACGTGCCGATCCATTAATTGACAACATCGAAGCCAGTTTACGAGCCGGGACAGGACTGGGACAAAGTATTTTAGTTGTACGTATTGATGAAGCCGATCCGCTAGAGGCCCATCTGACCCTTGATACCGATTCACCGATAAGCGTTGGTGTTGTCCGTACTGGTGCTAACGTTACCTATCGTAATCCCTTTGGCATTGGCGATCGAATACAGGCCGCCGCTTACCGAGCAACAACGGGTGGCTCTCATCTTTACGAGCTAAGTTACAGTGCCCCCATTAATCCCATGAATGGCACACTATCAGCACGATTTTTACCCAGTGAGTTTGAGATTATCTCTCCTCGAGAGCTGGCTGCATTTGATATCGAGGGGGATGCTCAAGTCTATGAATTAACCTATCGTCAGCCGCTGGTTCGCACACCTCGTGAAGAGTTTGCCCTTTCCCTTGGGTTTCGTCACCGCGATGGTGATACTCGCATTGCTTCTACAGACTTTTCTAGCAACAGCGCCAGCGTCATCCAATTTGGTCAAGATTATCTACGCCGTGATCCCCAGGGAGCTTGGGCATTGCGCTCTCAATTTAGCCTGGGTGTTGATTGGCTAAATGCGACAAATTTATCATCGCCTCAGCCAGACAGTCAGTTTGTCGGATGGCTAGGACAGGTGCAACGCGCCCAAGTTCTCAATCAGGATCATTTGCTAATTGTGCAAGGCGATCTCCAGCTAGCTAATGACACCTTACTAGGATCAGAACAATTTGTGGTTGGCGGTCGTCAATCTGTGCGCGGTTACAGCCAAAATGCTCGATTTGGTGACAATGGTCTGCGGTTGTCCGTTGAAGATCGCATTACGCTGCAGCGAGATGAATCCGGTGCCCCCATTATGTTACTGAGTCCATTTTTAGACATGGCAGCCGTATGGAATACCAAATCCGGTACTACTGTTAATAATGATCGCTTTCTCCTGGGCACAGGCGTAGGCTTTACTTATCGTCCGATTGAAGGACTCGATCTACACTTGGACCTCGGTATACCGCTGGTGGATATCGATGACAGTGCTCCCCAAGACTTGTTCATCTATTTGGACTTTGACTTCGAAATTTAATGGATTTTAACCGCAGCATGTAAGGATGATCTGTGCTCTAAACAGTTTTTAGATTGAGCTTTGGACGGTTCCAATAAAAGTTTTTTAAAGTCTTGAGCTGTCAGGGCCGGGCTAAATAAGTAGCCTTGAATACTATGACATTTGAGTTGTTTAAGAATTGATAGTTCTCTGGCTGTTTCTACACCGTTAGCAATTGTAGAAATATTGAGACCCCGAGCCATTTCTATAATTGCTCTCACAATTACCTGATTACTTCTATTGCTATATAGATTACGCACAAAGCACTTATCCAGCTTAAGAATGTTAACGGGTAAATACTGTAAATGACTGAGCGATCCCGAACCAAAATCATCAATTGCTGTACTAAATCCTCGCTGTTGCAGCTCAGTCAACAGATATTTAGCCTGGCTCAAGTCCTCCATAATCATCCTTTCTGGAAGCTCTAGATCAATCATCACTGGGCTGACTTGGGCCGCATTAACCAGGGCCATCAGTCGCTCTAGAAAATGGAAACTGCGTAGCTGATACACCGATAAGTTAATGGCAATGCTAATGCCCGGCAGTCGTATTTTTTGCCAATGGGCTAGTTGCTGGAGGGCTGTTTCTAGAATCCATTCGCCCAGGGGTAATATTAATCCATGTTCCTCTGCGGCTGGAATAAACTGCGCCGGTAGTATGGGAGATTTGCCAGGTATCATCCAGCGTACAAGGACTTCTGCCCCAATGATCTGACCACTATTTAAATCGACTTGGGGCTGAAAGTGTAGCTGTAACTCATCTTGTTGCATCGCTCGCCGTAGCCGCGCCGCCAGGGACAGTTGGTTAATCCCTGAGTCTGAATTTGTCGAACGATTGAGTGTTGTTTCTAGCATGCTGATCGTAGCGAGTTGAGCACAGCTAATACACTCAATATAGATGTCTGGTATTAGACGGTGATTATTGATCACCATGGGGTGTTGCAACTCTGTTTTAAGCTGAGTAGTCACTCGGACATAGCTAGGTTGGTCAGGAGTCTTGGAGGCACTTAAAAAGATCACAAATCGATTGCCACCCAAATACGCTAGGGTATTGATGGTCAAGAACGACTCGTTCGACTGTTCTTGCCATTGGTATAGTTTTTGGCCTAGGGACTGGACTGCAAGTTGACTAAATACATGACCATATCCCCTTTGCAGCATCTCATAGTCATTTAGATAGACGACCCATAGACTTGACCAGGGTTGTTGTTTGATAGTTGTGAACTGGTCTTTGAGGTCTGCTAACGTAACAGCGGTTATTACCTGTTTGTACGTTGGTTTAGCAGATATGGTTGTCAAACACTGTGTCAATTTTTCATGCTTGGTCAGCTGGGTTTGCACTGACCGCAACACGGTTTGTAAGTCTGGCGATTTAACCACATAGTCGTCGGCTCCCTGCTCCATACTACGGCGAAATGTAGTGTAGTCATTATCACTAGTCAACATGATAAATGGGGTGGAGAAAATGGTATGGTGCGATCGCACGCTAGCCAACAGATCATAGCCACTTATATCCGGTAATGCTATGTCACAGACAATCAGTTGTGGATGATGCAGCTGTGCCAGTTGGATACCGTCTTGCCCCGTAGTTGCCCTCAGTGTTGCAAAGCCATTAAAACTCAGCAAGTTGCAAAACATCGCTGCTAAATCGGTATCAGCATCAATCACTAAAATAGTTGCAGCTACAGCAGTTTGCTTAGACATCAACTTAGACATCCTCATAGATTTAGGGCGATGTATACTCGCGCAAAACTTGCGACAACATGACATATCGTCATCGATAGAATACCCATCCCTACCCCTGGGTGTCTTAAATCATTGAGCCAGAAGCCATTGTTAAATCTACTGACTTTTCTCAGTAATCTTTCTGGCTTTTCCCATAGCCTCAAGGTATGGATTATCCAAGATGGTTTAATAAGTGTTTTCAGAACATCCTCTTCATCACCCTTTTGTAGAATGAATAAGTGCATCTACTGAGTTACTTAAGAACAGTAAAGAGTCTGTAAAGACTGTGCAAAGATTACAACAGTTACAGGGAAGAAAAAATCTTTCTCGTAAAAATTTAGTATGGGCTGAAAAGGAACCTATATCGGCTCACTTCGGCATTCATAGCGCCAAATATTGGCATAACTCCAACATTGCATCATGGTTGAATACTACTGACAATACTGATATAACCCAATGAGTTGCAAAACGTTGCTGATGTAGAAGATGAACCAATCTGTTGAAAACGGCAGATATCAGCATCTTGCGGCTAAAAGCATCGTTCGAATCAGCAACGCTGTTCCAAAAAGTGTTGAGCCTTTTGTCATTGTTCCTATAGTTAGCGGCTGAAATAACTATCTACCTTCTATGGATTTACAGCACCTGCGTTTACTCTCGGTTCAAACAACTGAGCCCTATCGAGATGGCATGGAGACTGGTAATTTGAGTGCTGAGCAGTTGACTGTGCTAGAAGGATTAACAACCTGGAGATTTCAACTACAAGAAGTCGGAATCCTGGGTTGCACATCAGAAACCTCCTACGATGATGTCTTAGATACTGGAGTACGCGTTATTAGCAGTGGTGTATCTGAAATCCATGAGAGTCTTTACAGACGACTAGCAGATTTTTGCCCTACCCACTTGGTGATAGATGTTCCCGAGCCTGGTCTGTTTCGTTGGGCAATTCGCAATCGGGTTCGATGTATCGCCATGTTCCAGACTTCTCCGGCAGAGCCAGGCTTCAAACAGCGATGGGAGAACTATCAACTATCTAAAGTACTCAATCATAGGGGAGTTGATTGGGTTGGAGGTTTTGGCCTCGATAATTGTAAGTCCTTAGCCCAAATGGGAGTCCTCCGCGACAAGCTAATTCCATGGAGCTGGCCGCCATTAAATCGTGCTGAAACCTTTGAACCCAAAGTATTGCGATCGCGCCCCGATCCATTACAGCTCATTTACGTCGGTCCCATTTTTGCCACTAGAGGTATCGGTGATTTACTCATAGCCGTAGCTCAGCTCAAGACTCAAGGATGGAATATTCAACTTAATCTGGTAGGGCAAGGCGATATCAATCGATTTGAGCTGCAGGCAAAACGACTGCAGCTAGACAATATCAAATTTATTGAAAATGTTCCGGACCATAACCTAGTTCATCTGATTCGCCAAGCCGATATTTTTCTTATGCCAAGTCGGCATGAGTCTCCAGAAAGCTCTAACGCCATCCTTAATCACTGCTTGCAGGCTCATACACCCATTGTGGCATCCGATCATCCAATATTTGCAAGCAGCCTAACCCATAAAGTCAACGCCATGATTTTCCCTGCCGGTAATGCCCGTGCTCTGTCTCAGGGTATTGATTACCTGCTGAATCACCCAGAAACCTATACCAGGCTGTCTACGGCTCTCCAAACAACCTGGCAATCTTGGCAACTACCTGTGCATTGGATCTCACTCTTGGACAACTGGCTACAAGCCACCCACTCAACACACCAGTGGCTGCAACAGCACTCGCTTACGGCTCCACTCTATCAGCATCAATCAAGATTACAACTTATTTGACTTTGAGTTCACAGCGATCCCAGCCATCTGTATGAGCAATTATTAACTTCACCCCAACGGTGGCACAGAGGTGAAATGCCCATCAAGCTAAACCGTAAATTCACGAAGCCTCTTTAAATTAAAAGCTTTAGAACAAATAGTCGGAGCAAACACGGGCATGCTGTATCAGTAGGATAATACATAGAAATATCAGGTAACTTTTCCGTCTTCTGCTCCAGTTAAAACCAAAAAAGATTGAAACTTTATCGCCTGTAGGTCAGTCCTATACCCCAGTCAACGCTAACCAGCCTGCAATTTTCATTTGCCTACACTTCCCTAGAGATGAGTCATGGAAATCGTTCAATTCCCAACTGTTAAGCCTTCACCCAGGCATCGCTTGAGCCTATCATTATTTCTATTCTGGGGACAAAAAACTAGTCAGCTTCAGCTCTCTAAGTTTATAAGGACATTATTTATCAGTAGCTTTTTTATTAGCCTTGTAGCATCCCCAAGCTTTGCTCAGTTACCTCCTCTAGAGCCCACAAATAATACTCCTCAACAAAGAGAGCGCAGAACAACGGCTGATGAGTCAACAGTTGCTCTGGAAACTTACAATCTGGGGCCTGGAGACGAGCTCAGAATTGATGTATTAGCTGCCCATGAGCTGTTTGCAGACCCCATCGATCAAATTGTCCTATTAGATGGCTCGATCACCTTACCTTGGGTTGGCAAAGTTAATGTTGCTGGTCTTAATCCACTTGAAGCCGAGACAAGGGTGATTGAAGCTTATAGCCTTTATATTAATAAGCCGCAAGTAACATTCCAGTTACTACAACCACGCCCAATCAGAGTAGGTATTGTTGGTGAAATCAAACGTCCTGGCGGTTACACACTACAGATCAACTCAGACGCAGCTACACAACCTGGGGCGAATGAAAGCCGTACCCGTTTCTGGCCAAGTGTGACCCAGGCTATCAGTACCGCAGGCGGAATTACACGCGCTGCAGATGTTCGTACTGTACAGATTAAACGCCAGGGTGTACCTGAACTGATTCAGGTCAATCTTTGGGATTTAGTAGACAGTGGCAATCTGCGTCAAGATGTATTACTGCGGGATGGCGATCAAATTTTTGTTCCCACTGCCCTAGACATCAACAATTCAGAAGTTATTGCCTTAGCCAATACTACGTTTGCCCCCGCCACTATCACAGTAAACGTTGTTGGCGAGGTCAAGGCTCCTGGAAGTCTTGTGGTTTCACCAGATACTCTTCTCAATCAAGCTATTCTGACGGCTGGCGGATTCAATGATAGTCGGGCCCGTGCCAGTCGCGTAACGCTCATTCGTCTAAACCCTAACGGCACTGTGTCTCAAAACAGAGTTCAAGTTGATCTTGCTCAAGATGTTAATGATGAGCAAAATCCTATTCTTCAAGAGGGAGATACTATTATCGTCGGTCGTTCAAGTCTTGCTGCTGCTTCAGATACGGCTGGTCTACTTTTCTCACCCTTAACCAGATTAATCCTAGGGCTCTTCGGTATTTAATCGCTAATAAGAATTTTGTCTGTAAGTCTCTATCTAACGTTTCTATCTTGTTAATACTTTCAGATGGCAGCCTAACTTAACTATGAACTTTATTCGTAACGTTATTGATCTCAATATTCAGTATCTATGGGCAGCAACTCGTCGTGGCATAGTGCCTGCAACGTCAGCATTTGTTCTAACAGTTTTAGGTGCTGGTGCAGTTGCCAGCATGACGGTACCAACCTATTTAGCTGAAGGAAAGCTTCTGTTTAAGAGGGATAGAGCCGCTACACTTGCTGGTGTAGAAAATCCAAACGAAGGTCCCCTGACAACTGTCAGTTTTGGTTCCGTGTTGAACTCTGAGATTCAGGTCATCACTGCAAAACCACTGATCCAAGAGGTTATTGATACACTCCAACTAAAGGATGACGAGGGTGAGCCCTTAAAAGTTGAGGATGTTCTGCTCAATCTTCAAGTAAATATTGTATTTCAAACAGACGTTTTATCCTTCTCTTACCTGGATCCAGATCCAGTAAAAGCTGCCGATGTTATCAATACTCTGATGGAGCTGTATCGGTCAGAGAGACTTACGAGTAATCAGGAAGATACCGAAAACGCAGGGGAATTCTTAGACCGCCAGCTGCCTGTAAATGCTGAAAAAGTTAGAGAGGCAGAATATGAACTAAGAATTTTCCGAGAAACCTATAATATTATTGACTTATCCCAAGAGCAAGGTACTGTAGTTGCAGCTCTAAATGATTTTCGTATAGAACTTGATACAATACAGGCAAATCTGAGGGCAATGTATGCTGTACAAGCAAATCTGAGTAGTGAGCTTGGCCTTAGTGTATCTGAAGCCATTAGATCAAATACGCTTAGCCAATCTGGTCAGATTCAAGATATTCTAGCAGAGCTGAATGCTGTTCGTCGTCAGATAGCTGTACAACAAGTGGAGTTCACTGAAGAGAGTCCGGTTCTGCAGCGTTTGCGGGCTCAAGAAACTTCTCTAACTAACCTCTTAAATGAAAGTGTGCGGACCTTAGGGGGGACATCTGTTCAAGAATCATTACTCCAAGTGGCTGGTCCAGAGGGTTCTGTCCGTGTAAGTGCAGCGGATAGTGCTAGTGGAGAATCGTTTCTTCAAACAAGTTCTATCCGAGAACTGCTAATTGAAGAGTATGTGACAAATCAGCTCGGAATAATCTCTTTAGAAGGGCAACTAGAGGCTGTTGAAGCCAACGCTCAACAATATCAAAATCGTGTAAACCTCCTTCCAGAGCTAGAACAACGCCAGCGAGACTTGGAGCGTAATTTGCAAGCTGCACAAGAAACCTATCAGGAACTCTTAACTAGACGTCAAAGTTTAAGGGTCAAAGAAAATCAGCTGACGAACTTTATCCAGATTATTGAACCAGCTATTCCTCCTGCAGAACCATCTTCTCAAGTAACTACAAAGATTCTAGCCATGGGGGCTGTCGCCGGATTTGCTCTTGCAATATCGATTATTGTTCTCATCGACTTCTATATCGTAGATGTTAAAGGCACTGGTAAAGTTTATGATCCTGATACACAGGATGTACCTGCAGGGCTTTAGTTGAAAGATGTCTAACATGTTGTTTTTATTATCATTGTGTATAAGCAATAGAGCTGTTGTGAAATGAGGTGAAAACACAACTCAAGTCCTTAATAGTAATAGACTTAGGGTTTTGGTAGAAAATTGCCTCATGTCTTTTGATGTCAACATGCTGAGTTTAATCAAGATCCTGTTTCACAATGACTTAATAGGTTTTCCGTCGCTTGCAAGAGTCTTCAACATATTGTCTCTATTATGGTTTTCCAAAAAACTTCAGAAAGCGAATTAGTTCCTAATAAGGTGGTTGTTAAAAATCCACCTTTATTGTCATCTTTGCAGGCAGCCATATCTGCATCTATCAAGGGATTTATAAAATTCTTTCGTGAGGAGGCGTTAGAGAAACTTGAGTATGCCTTTGCATTCTTTACTTTCTTTCTCTACACAGATGCGATAACAATGGTTGTCCTCAGTAACGGAGCTAGTGAAGGAGATGGCTTTTCCTACGACACAATCAACTTTATTCCTGTCCAACTACTCCGCGCCATCACGTATTTGGTTACGCTGATTTTTATATCTTTTAGATATAAAAGAACAATCTATATTCTTCTGAGTAATCCAATATTTGTTGCTACTAACATTTTTATTGGCCTTTCTCATCTATGGTCTGTTGCTCCCGAGGTATCAAAGGGTGCCGGGATGTTTATGGTGTTGAATGCCTTGTTTGGAGTTTATACAGCAGGCAGATTTACCTTAAAACAACAGGTTACCATATTCAGCTATGTGATGCTGTCTATAGCTATACTTAATATTGTATTTATCTTTTTTCTTCCGCAATATGGGCTTATGGGGCCACCAGTTCATGCGGGGGCTTGGCGAGGTGTTTTTACCCATAAAAATGGGGCTGGAAAAATGATGGTACTGGCCTGTGCCGTTTTGTTTACCATGTTCAATGAGTCCAAAGACAAACCTCGAAAATGGATGTACGGCATTGGTATATATCTCTCACTATTGATGATTAAATATACCGGTTCTGAAAGTGCGCTACTAAACTCTATCTTTGTAATGAGTCTCATCGTAGCCGTTCAGATATTTAAGGCAAAACCTCGTAATCTCTTTCTCGGACTGGTTGTTGTCTCTTCAATAGCTACCATTATCACCATAGGCTATAACGAAATCATGACGTTCACGCTTGTTCTCCTTGGCAAGGATCCAACACTTTCGGGACGTACAGAGATTTGGGAGTTTGTTGGCGACATGATTCGTCTCCGTCCAGTTCTGGGATATGGTGTTTCCGCTTTTTGGCATGGGTTAGATGGGGATGGGTCGCGATATATCATTGAGCGAGCTGGTTGGCTGGTGCCAGACTCACACCAGGGATTTCTTGACATGATTTTGCAAATTGGCTATCTGGGGGCAGCTATGGTAGCACTGTCGCTGTGGCAGACGTTCAACAGGGGACTTTCTAGAGTTCGTTTGTTTAAAACATGGGCAAGTGGTTGGCCTGCTGTAGGTGTACTGTATATGGTGTTCGCTAATTTATCAGAGTCCTCATTGTTGGCCCCCAACAGCATTTTTTGGATTTTGGTCAGCACACTTAATTTCACGATGTCATTTGAGGCAAAGTACTTACTTGATTTTGATAGATTTGGCTTAATAGATAAAGATAAAGACATACAAAAGAAAATTATGAACAAACTCGAGTCATCAGCAGACGTTCATACAAATGTTTAATTTCTATTTTTTAGATTTGCCCTGTACGAATGAATAAATGAGGTGGAAAAGATTATTTCTAAAATCAAGGGAATCCTGGGTGGTTCTCTAGTTAAAGACAGCATGTGGATGTTGTCTTCTCAAATACTTGGTATTTTTATTCAAGGTGCCTATTTCATCATTCTTGCTAGGGTCCTAGGAGCTGAAGCGTACGGAATCTTCGTTGGTATTGCGGCATTTGTTAAACTGTTGTTCCCATTTGTTGGTTGTGGTAGCTCTGACATTTTTGTTAAGAATGTTGCCAGAGATTCAAAGGTTTTCAGAGGCTATTGGGGAACTGCGTTACTAACTTCTCTTATCTTTATCTTAGGAATAGTCCCGATAGTATTAGGACTAGTAAAGGTAATTTTCACACCTGATACTCCGCTGCTGCTTGTTCTATTCATCTTATTAGCAGATCTGTTAGGCGGGAAAATGTCGATTTTAGCCTCAGGGGCATTCCTGGCCTGTGATCAAGTAAAATTAAATGCCCAAAATAGACTCCTATACGGTGTAGGCAAACTTATTGCTGCCATTGCTTTACTAGTGTTTTTCGAAGATGGTAATGTTGTCGCTTGGGGAGGGCTATATTGTTTAGGTTCAATTCTGCCAGCAACTGTGTCACTTCTAACAGTTAATAGGTTGTTTGGTAATCCTGTATTTAATCTCAAAAAGTATCCACCTGAATTCGCTGAAGGGTTTTTCTTTGCTATTGCACAATCTGCGGAAACAGTAAACGGGCAGATTGATAGAACCATGTTGGTTACTCTAGCCACTGCAGATGCAGCCGGTATTTATGCTGCAGGCTATCGATTTATTGATGTTGGATACATCGTTATCATTGCAGTCATGAGTGCCACCTACACTAGATTTCTACGTCACGGTGCTGCTGGAATTAAGGTAGGACTCCAATTTGCTTCGAAATTAATTCCTGTTGCCGTAGGATATGGAATTATTTCAGCAATTGCCTTGCTCAGCATTGCTCCATTTACAGCAAATATTTTGGGTGCGGAGTATGCACAGTCTGCTGACGTACTGAGATGGCTTGCACCTATTCATTTGATTGCCACATTGCAATTCATTGCAGCTGATACTTTAACAGGTGCAGGTTTCCATAAAGCTAGAAGTGTATTGCAAGTAACTGCTGCTTGTATCAACTTTGGAGCGAATTTATATCTAATTCCTCGTTTTTCTTGGTACGGCGCGGCCTGGGCAACCCTAACCTCTGAAACATTTAAGCTAGTAACGTTATGGCTATTAGTACTTTTCTACAGTAAACAAGCAAATAATCAAGAGCAATTAGCTAACACTAGAACTAATCTTGAAACTGACTAATTTTAGCCTTGACTAAACTGAATAAGAAGCAATTCTACAGTTTTCGCAAACATAGCTTTATCCATGCAGAATTTATCAAAAATGAAAATCAATATTTAGATTTTCACTATCTAAAGGAGCAACTAAACGAATGCTTTCAGCTATCTCATCAAGATCATCCTTAAAATCAAGTTTTCTATTTTCCTCTGCAGTCACGATATCTGTCATTTACTGCACTCTAGTTACACGATTAGGACTCTTTAAATATCATGAAACAATAGTTAATAATGTCCTTGCGATTGAGATACCAGATTATGATTCTATCCTGAATCGATTTGCAATCAATTTGCTTTACTTTCTATTAACTTGTATCTATGCAATTTGGCTATTAAAAACACTAAAAAAATCAGGAGTCTCTGAATCTCGAACAGCTGGCTTTAAATCGGTTATTAAAGTAGCTTTACCGTTTTTATTAGTTGCACTAATAACCTATCCATTTAGTCGAGATATCTATTTGTATCTTCACTATGGCTTGATGGCTGTGAAGGGAATTAACCCTTTTCTCGTTATAGTGAGTGCATTTGATTCAGGTCTAAATCCACTCCATAATTGGATTAGCGAAGATGTAACAACAGCTTATGGTCCAATAGGTATTATGCTATTTATGCCTGCTGCTGTGTTTATAAAGTTAAGTCCAGTGCTAGCAGTATATGCCTTTAAGGCTCTGTGCTTGCTCTGTCATATTTGCAATTCCTATTTTATTTGGCGATTACTCTATGAGTCTCGCTATCGTCAAGTTCTAACCTTTGCATATTTGGTTAATCCATTAATCCTAATTGAGCATGTAGCCGATGCTCATATCGATGTTTTTATCTCCTTAAGCCTTATTGCTTTTGCAGGCTTCTTGTATAGAAAGAATTATGTCTTATCAATATTGGCTGCTTTTGTAGGTTTCCTAGTTAAGACCTTACCCTTGCTATGTATCCCTCTGGCAATCTGTTTCTTATTGGGCAAACGTCGATATCTTGATATTTTTATAAGTCTTATTTTGTCGCTGGTAATTATTGCAGTCTTTTATATAACTATTTTGCCAACTCCTGATACTTGGTTGAGTTTTGTCTCCCCTGATTTGGGAGGTGTTGCAAATTCAATTCATCATTTTCTGGATCTGATCTTGGTTTATGTGCCAATTGTTTCACCTTCGGCGCGAGCCTCGATTATATCTGTCTTTACCTTAGCTACAACCCTTGGGTTCCTTGCTTATTATGCGTGGCAATGTCTCAAACTTTGGTTTAGCTCAACAGTAACCGAACGGGATGTAGTTCTAAGCTTTGCTTGGTCTGTGTTCTTGTTAATACTATTTGCCAGGGCTTGGGTTATGCCCTGGTATGTTACAAATCTGCTAAGCATCACTGCAATATGTTTTGATGCGTCCTTGTTTGTGCTCACAACCCTGACTTATTCCCTATCAATCCGACTGATTTTTACTGAAGGAGCAGGTCGAGGATTACTTAGCTTAGTAACAACTTTAAGCAGACTCTTACCCCCTATGTATGTTTTAAGCTTGGGTCATGCTCGAAGCGAAATGATTATGGGTAAATTCCTTGGAAAAAAGACAATGAGTAGACCAAGCTAAAACTACTGTTATAGTGCTGTAGCTTAAAGATTTGAGGATTGTTAAAGTTACTTTATGAGTGCTGCAAAAACTGTTTCCAGCAGTGCCATTAAAAAACGCAATGCTAGTTTAGCGCCTATCTCATAAAGATCCCTAAGTCTTCAGCTATCTAAGTCTATTCATTACTGATTTAGAGGATGAATCGCTCTGTTAGAAGCATCATATATCAGCATCTTTTAGCTCAATCCAGACCGGGGATCAGCAACCCATAAGTCTAGTGAACGAGAGCATATTATTCTCTGGTTCAAGGAATAAGATCGAGCTGTTGATTCAGATAAGCGCATCGTAACGACAGTATCTGAGGAAGTATTTTTATGTTACACTGGAGCTCTGTTAGTTATAGTTAAGTATCAATCTATTGGACCAACAAATTAACCGAGTCGGAGCCAATGGGTAAGCCATCCATCTGATAATAGTGATATTACAAATCCACTGGAAGAGCACGTTAGCTCAGATAGTCGGAGTATCTTGCACTGAGCAGTGTTGAGGGCTATCAATATTGGTCTGGGTGTTGAGACGCAACCTTTCCTATCAATGCGAACAAAAGTACTCGAAGTTTTTCAATGAGGTGTTCGCCTTGTGGAGATTCTCTTTGAAATGAATCACCCAATGAAGCAACATCTTTGCCCTATCCATATATCTACATTGCTATCATACATTTTATTTAACTAGAGGATGATGTGCTCCCCAGTAAGCGCTCCCCACAAGAAGTAAATTCTTTGTTGTGTCCACTTAATGAATCGGTGTATATATGGCAAGTACTCTCATCAGATAATACTTCAATAACTACATCGAGTAGCCAACGCGCTAGCCAGACCGTTTTATATACCCGCTACAAAACCTATGACAAGATACTCTGAACTTTAGTTGAAAAATTGTTCTTGAATAGCAGATCAGGAGACTTTAAATTTAAAGGTTGTCAACCCTAGCGCGTAGTTGGTCAAACTATAAGTTTGCTCATACTACTAAAACCTGGAATGATATTAGACTTTCTAAAAACTCACATATGTAAGCACTTCATGAATCATACAGAATCACCATAGCAAGTGCTTGATAGTAATCTCTCAAGGAACATTGATTATATTCTTTCAGTCATCTCGGGAAGAACGGGCTATTTAATATGAGTGTGTAGTTCATATATTGAATGCCATAAAAGCTTTTTGATACCTTCTGTGGGTCTAGGAAGGTTTGATGACAGGGACCATTAGGCTTAGATGAGTAATTGAGGTTGAGATATTAGGTCTTAGTCTAATTTATTTCTTGATGCTAATATCTTTAGCCTTGTATGAATAACGTGATGTTTACCTGTGTACCAATGAAATCAGCTAATGTTTTGTTCTTAACAACAGTAATTCCAAGCCAAAAAAGAGGTGGGGGTGAAGTTGCATCCCAAGCTTTTATTGATGGACTGAGACAAAATGGATGCCAGGTCTCAGTTGTAGGATATATGAGGAAAGATGATTATTTTGACCCAAGCCCCCACGAATTATTGGTTGAGAAACGCTATATAGAAACGAGAAAGGCACCACTTTATGCTGTATTTTGGATTGTCTTGAGCTTCTTACTTAGATTACCTTATTCAGCCGCAAAATATTATTCAAATACTTATATAAAACTAGTTAAATTTCTCCTGAAAGAACAACAGTATGATGTTATCTTTATTGATCATTCTCAGTTAGCCTGGTTGTCTAAGTTAGTCAATAATAGAACTAAGGTAATATTCATTGCACATAATATTGAGCGTGAAATATATCTTAGCCATCTGAAAAAATCAAACAATTTTTTGGGAAAATGGCTATATGCTCGAGAAGCTAAACTAGTTGGAAGAATGGAATCTGAGCTTTCGAAAGAAGTGACGGAAGTTTGGACCTTGACCGAGCATGACGCTAATTACTTTTCTCAACTTGAGGGCAATACGAATCTTGTTAAAGCCTTAGCCTTACCACCAAATTCCGATAGAACAGTTGATAAGGTGATTGAGAAAAAGTTTGATATTGGATTAATTGGTAGTTGGACCTGGAAGTTTAATGAGGAAGGGCTACGATGGTTTTTTAAGTTTGTTTATCCTGAATTGTCCAGCCAAGTATCTATCCATGTTGCGGGCAAGGGGGCTGAATGGCTACGTGAAAAATATCCCAACGTAAGGTATGAAGGTTTTGTTCCAAGTGCTCAAGCCTTTATGGCTGAGGCTAAGGTGATTGCATTACCTATGCGTGGAGGTAGTGGTATACAAATCAAAACTCTTGATGCGCTCGCTTCAGGCTCAGCCATTATAGCTACTCCACCATCCATGAGGGGAATCTCTTTAATATCTCCGATTGTTAAAATTGCTGAACAGCCTCAAGACTTTGCTCGTCTTTTATCTGTTGAAGTTAGTGATTGGAATACTCAGAAAAATAAAATTGCACAAGAAATAACCTCAGACTGGTTAAAAACAAGAAGAAAACGGTTTCAAAATGATATTGCTAGTTCGATAGAAGATAAGTTTCAAGCTATGCCTCAAATGCTAAAAAGTTAATGGCTTCTGAGGTTAGTGTCTCTGACAGCAGGACATCAAAAGAATATCCAGCATTAATTAGATACTCGAATAGACCAGTCTAATTGGAATTCAGTTAACTAGCATTTTGATATAAAGGCTAAGGGAACCCTAAATGAAAAAATAAACTCTACCAAGCTTGCCGTCCAAATGTAGTGATATTAACTAGTAAAGCTTGATTAATTGCAGAGAAACTTTCATTGTTCCAATCCGTCTGTATATTTGTAACTGAGACAACTATAAGACTGTTGTTGATGTGGTCTAGGTGTCCGTATTAGATACTGCCTCGCTTGGGGAGCATTGCTGCCGCTTTTTTGCATATTATTAGAAGAATTCTGTGTCGCAGCTCTATTAAATTAAAGGAATGATCTATGAACGACCTCTTAGGATACGATAATTCTCTACTAAGATACAGTATTAATGCAGATAATGCTGCAGAATTGTTTGCTCAGCAAGTTGAGGCACCCGCACCTGCGCTCAAGGACTTTTCTGGAAAAGGCTTTGTGATATGTGCAGGAGGTCCCTATTTAGAGAGTGCGTATGTAGTAGTTCGTCTCCTTCGTCACTATGGTGCGACACTGCCAATCGAAATCTGGCATGCTGGGGAAGATGAGATTCCGCTATGGGCAAGACCTGCGTTTATTGAACATGGTGTGACATTAAACAACATCATGGATTACTGTAATGACCGCCCATTAAAACAGATGCGTGGTTTCCCCATTAAAACAGCAGCACTTCTTAATACAGGCTTGCGTGAGGTGATGCTGATTGATGCCGATTGTTTTCCTGTATGTAATCTGGAATTTTTATTCGAGACTCAAGAGTACAAAGATAATAAAGCAATATTTTTCCCTGATTATAAGCGTCATTTGCTTCTACCGGATAAGCCTGTTTGGGATTATGTAGGCATGCCTTACAACGGTGATACAGAGTTCGAAACCGGTCTGTTACTTTTCGATAAAATCTCCTGTTGGAAAGCATTAAATCTAGCTGAGTGGATGAATCTTGGTTCAGAATTTTGGTACCAGCATGCGATGGGAGACAAGGACACATTTTACTTGGCCTGGCGCAAGCTTAATCAATCATATTTTCTAGCTCCGAAGTGTCTTAGAATTCCAACTGTTCTGAGCCGCCACTACTGGCTAGGTAAAAAACACCTGGCCGATCATCGTACAGGAACATCAAAGTATACAGTACCTTACAAAAAAGGCATCTTTACAAGCTATTTATCGCCTTACAAGGGGCGTCCCATCTACAAAGATTTTATCGACGAATGTTTGCAACAATTTGTTAATAGCAATTATAGGTTGCATACCAAATTCCTCGGTGGTTTGAAATCCTATAAAGATGCTTCTGTATCTGAGTAAGCAATCCCTAACACATAGAGCTCTAAAAAAAAGTAAAGTAATGCCTAAACTAGCCAACTATAGTTAGAGATACTAATGATGATTGCAAATAAGCCAAGTCATAACTCTGCATCAACGCTTTCCCACCCAGAATTATCGATAGTTGTCCCGCTCTACAATGAGGAAAAGAATCTTGATGTATTATTTTCTCGATTATTAGATGTTCTCAATCAAATAGGTATGACCTATGAGATTGTTTGCATTAATGATGGGAGTCGTGATCGAACCTTAGAAGGTGCTATTAGCTATTCTCAGCAAAATCCAAATATCAAAGTTATCAATCTGTCAAGAAATTTTGGTAAAGAAATTGCTCTGACTGCTGGTATTGATCATTCTTGTGGACAGGCAGTCATCCCAATTGATGCAGATTTACAAGACCCACCTGAATTAATTGCTCAGTTAGTTGAGAAGTGGAAAGAAGGGTTCGATGTTGTTTATGCAACTCGTCAATCGCGACAGGGTGAAACCTGGCTGAAACGATTTACTGCAAATGCTTTTTACCGTGTTATTGGTAAGATGAGCAAAGTTGCCATTCCACAAAATACTGGTGATTTTCGTTTGCTAGATCGTCAGGTGGTTGAAGCGCTGAAACGATTTCCTGAGAGAAATCGTTTTATGAAAGGTCTATTTTCTTGGGTAGGTTTTCGGCAAACATCAGTATTATTTGATCGTCAACCTCGATACCAGGGACTTACAAGTTTTAGCTTTTGGAAGCTTTGGAACTTTGCTTTGGATGGGATTACTTCGTTTAGTCTTGTTCCACTAAAGCTTTGGACATACGTCGGCCTTAGTTTTGCATCCATGGCCTTTGTTTACGCATCTTTCTTAATTGTTCGAACATTTTTTCAAGGTGTCGATGTTCCAGGTTACGCTTCACTGATGGTTGTTGTTTTATTTCTTGGTGGGGTAAACCTGATTGGCTTGGGAGTGGTAGGTGAATATCTTGGAAGAGTTTACGAAGAGGTTAAAGAAAGACCTTTGTATCTGGTGAGAGAAACTTACGGGATTGAGAAAAAACCGTATATTGACATGTCATACCAGTATGAAAATCAACACAATCAACAGAAAAATGGCTGCGCTCCAAAAGTTTAGGCATCTATTTTAAAGAAGTTGTTAATCTTTCCCATGGGGTGATGTGATGATCAAGAAGGGTATAATTCTTCTGAGTCTTTTTTCAGTTGCAGCCATATTCGTTATTCTCCGAGGCTTAGGACAAGAAGAAATACTAGCCTTAAGGGCTCAGATTGAACAGACAGGTTTTTGGGCACCGATAATATACATACTTATCTATACATTTGCAACAGCGTTAGTTTTGCCATCTACGATGTTGAATGTAACGGGTGGTGCTTTATTTGGGGTTTTTTGGGGGATCATTTGGACAACAATTGCTGCTGTTGGAAGTGCAATTCTTACTTTTTGGGTGACCCGTCATTGGTTAAAGGATTGGAGCTTAAAAAAATCGCGTAACAGTTGGCAAGACTTAGATGCAGAGATACGCGGGGGGGGATTTTTTTACCTACTTGCAATTCGGTTGTTTCCAGTAATCCCATATGGAATTGTTAACTATTCTGCGGGATTAACTTCAGTTAGTTTTCGCGATTATTTGATCAGTACCAGTTTAGGAACTGTGCCTGGTCTATTACCTTTTGTAATGTTGGGTGCTTCTGGCATTGAGACTGTTTCAACAGGTCAAGTTTGGCCTGTTCTTCTACCCCTCTGTCTGATCAGTTTATTAATCGCTGGGACGACATGGTATCAGCGTCGCAGGAAGTAGTACGGTCTATATTTCAGATATGCTTAAAGTTCTAGAAGATTTAAGATATCAGCTCGTTATTGGATAAGTATATGGAAAGCTCAGTAATATCAAGACTATCTCAGTCTAAATTCATAAATCTCATCTTAATTGGTGCACTAGTTTGTAGTATTTTATCTCTGATACTTTTCGGAGTTGTTGGAATCGGACGCTTGAGCGAATTTTCCTATGATTATGGAATTCTGTACAAAGCTGGCCGTGATTGGCTAAATAATACGAATCCTTACCTTAATGAATCTGATAATATATTTGCTTATCCTCCTAACTTTTCTTTTTTTCTCGTACCACTGGCCCTACTCAATTTTGGTATGTCCAAATATTGTATGGCGCTTCTAAACATAATCTCTATTCTATCAATCGTCTGGATTTCTTGTCTTACCATTGTTAAAAATAGTCCTGATAATAGTCGACTGAAGTGTCTGCTATTAGCGTCATTTATTATTGGAAATCCTTTTACGACCCATAATGTTTGGATGGGTCAAACTTCTCTGGTTCTACTGGCCTCACTAATGGGGGCGTGGCACTTAAGTCATCAGAATAGATGGCTGCTTTCAGGTATTCTTTTAGGAATATCAAGCTTTAAGCCACAACTCGCCATATTGTTATTTGTATGGTTTCTATTAGAGAGAAATTGGAAAATTTTAGTAACATCATTAGTTACGTTTTTTCTTATGAGTTATTACCCTCTTTTAACTCAAGGCCCTGTAGAAATGATGCGGTTATGGATTGATGATGGTCTTGGAAGCTACTTGACTGTTGACGTCAACGTTTTAGGCTCTCAACATGTTGTGGGACTAGCAAGTATGCTGAATGCAGCTGGCATTGATGTCCCAAGTCTAAAAATAGTGGGCGTAGTTTTAACAGCAATCCTTTGGGTATTCCGTAAGCGATTTAACTCATACGACATCCTGGGTATTTTGTTTGGTATATCACTGACCTTTGTATCTGGTCATGACTATGACTATATCTGTCTTATTCCGTTGATAACCTCCTTACTTATTTATACGAAAGATAGATCTAACCTGTGGGTATGGCTTCCTTCTCTAATATTCTTGCTGATTGTTCCTCAACGATTTGTCAGAGTGCTTTCAATCCCTGTGCTTAATCATTGGCGTACATTAATAGTGGTTACACTAAGCGTTCTAGTTCTTTTATCAAGCCTCTCTTATCTAAGAGCAGAAGAGACTGATGAGGGATTAGTTTTTCAGGGTGGGAAGTAGATAGATCTTTAAGCGTATGTAGAAAAACACGTAGGCTATTATCTAAATTGAACGATGCAGGTGAATTTGAAACAGCTATCTAATAACAAAGATAATTCCAATCAGTCTACAAATCTGGTCAAGGTTTCTATTTGTGTTGCAACTTACAAACGGCCTAACCTCTTACGAGATCTATTAGTATCTCTGAACAATCTTACTTTTACTCAAAGCTCTATACCCGTCATAGAAGTCATTATTGTTGATAACGATTCTGCTTGTTCGGCTAAGGCAACTGTTGAACAAATAAGATCCTCTTTTCAGTGGCCGTTGACGTATTTTGTAGAGGCTAATCAAGGTGTTACCTATGCCCGCAATCGTTGCATTCAAGAGGCTTCCAGAGACTCAGACTTCATTGCTATGTTGGATGATGATGAAACTGCAACACCTCAATGGTTAGATGAACTTCTAATTAATCAACAAAAATCTAATGCTGAAATTGTCACAGGACCTAGCCTTGCAGTGTACAAGGACAATCAGCAAGTTCCTGACTGGATTAGGGTTGGTGGGTTCTACTCATTTCCCAGATATGAAACTGGGAAGAGAATGGAGACAGCATTCACAAATAATGTGATGTTTAGCACCAAACTTTTAAAGAATCTTAAGGACAACGAAACACTCTTTGATAATCGTTTTGCCCAGAATGGAGCAGAAGATGCCTATCTATTTTCATGCTTAAATAAGCAGGGATATAAGATTGTTTGGGTCGATGATGCAGTTCTCCATGAACCTGTTGATGATAAACGTTTATCTTTGAATTGGATTTTAAAGCGAGGGTTTTGGTCTTGGAGTGTTCACAGTTTTATTGAAGCTGAGCTTTATCCTTCGTTTAAGATCCAGGCCATTCGAGCAATTAAAGGGCTAGGCTTAATTTTTATAGGACTTGTTACTATTGTTCCATCTCTCTTGTTAGGTAGAGCTAAAGTAGCTTGGGCATTGCTCAGGGTCTCTCGAGGTATGGGGACTCTCTCTGGGTTGCTGGGGCGTCAAGGTAGTTGGCGGTAAAGCTTTATGTGTAATCTCTCTAACTCTATTTGAGCCTTGGACATTGTGTTAAGCATGATGGCTTTTTTTAATATATGGAACTCTCACGGTTAGCTTTATGCTCATCAAGCGTTATTCTTGGCCTTATCGACTAGTCTTGGGAAAACTTACAAGCTTAGCAGGTACCATTCTCATTTCTATCAGTGCATTGAGCTGTTCAGATAGCTTTCAGTCATCTCACTCTAAGAATTTCCAAGTATTAGTGGATCAGTTTGGTTATCGTCCTCAAGACCCTAAAGTAGCTGTTGTTATTGGGCATGTAAATGCAACTCAGCCTTATAAGTTGAAAAATGTAGAAACCGATCAGGTGGTTGATGTCATTACGCCTGTCAAGTGGGGGAATGGTGCTGTTCATTTACAGTCAGGAGAGCGTGCTTGGTGGGTGGATTTCTCCACCCTTGAACAACCTGGAAAGTATGTTCTTGTACGTGAAGATGGAGAAACGCGTTCAGCCGAATTTGAAATCCGTGAGGATGTCTATAGAGATGTTTTAATTGCTGCAACTAGAATGTTTTTCTATCAACGCAGTGGAATTGCCAAAAGAGAACCATTTGCTGATGCACGCTGGACTGATGAGGCCGCCTATGTTGGTCCTGGACAAGACACAGAAATTCGCTTCGTACATGATAAGTCAAACCCAGAATTAGAAAAAGATATGCACGGGGGGTGGTTCGATGCTGGGGATACCAATAGATATGTCACCTATGCTTTACAGCCAGTACATCAGCTTTTGAGTGCTTATGGTCAGAATCCTAAAATCTGGACGGATGATTTTAATATTCCCGAATCGGGTAACGGCATTCCTGATCTGCTGGATGAAATAAAATTCGAGTTAGATTGGCTGATGCGAATGCAGGATTATGATGGTGGGACCTTTATCAAACTTGGTAATCTTGGCTATACCCCCACGCACCCTATTCCCAGTAAGGATGCTCAACCACGATTTTATGGACCTAAATGTTCGTCGTCCACAATTGCGATCGCAAGCATGTTTGCCCATGCTGCATGGGAAATGCAGTCTGTTCCTCAACTGAGTGACTATGCTGATGAGCTGAAATTGCGAGCTACATTAGCTTGGGACTGGTACCAGAAGAATTCAGTAGACACACACTGTGATAACGGAGAGATCAAAGCAGGTGATGCCGATATACCTGTTGAAAAACAGGAGGGCACGGCAGTGAGTGCTGCGGTTTACCTCTTTGCCGTCACAGGAGATACTCAATATTCCGACTATGTTGCTCAAAACTTCTCTCTGACCCAGCCATATAGAGACGGTCCATGGTCTCGTTACGATCCCTGGCAGGGGGATGCACTTATATTTTACTCCCAATTGCCTGATGCTGATCAGGGACTGAAAGAAGAGATTCTGGCAGATCTAGAAGACAAACTAGATGATCATCGTGGAGAAGCCTATGGCAACGATGATCACCTTGATCCCTTTCGTTCCTATATGCCTGATGAGCAATATCACTGGGGTAGTAATATGACCAAGGCCAATTATGGCAACATGAACTACGACCCCATTATGCTGAACATGAATGCAGCAGAACGGTCTGATTATATAGAACGAGCTTTAGGTGCCGTTAATTATTTTCATGGTGTAAATCCACTGGGCACTGTATTTCTTAGCAATATGTATGAGTATGGTGCTGAAGACTCAGCCAATGAAATATATCATCAGTGGTTTGGTCAGGGAGAGTTCAAAAACGCACTTACATCTAAAAAAGGCCCAGCTCCTGGATTCTTGGTGGGTGGACCTAATCGAAATTATTCTGGAGATGCAGCTGTCGCTGCAGGTCCTCCGATGAAAGCTTACATTGACACTGTAAAGTCAAATGTACCAACTTACGAAATCTTGGAACCTGCAATCTACTATCAATCAGCCTACATTAAGCTACTCTCTAAGTTTGTCACTGCAGAGGATGAATAATAGATCCTTAATACTAGTTCTCAATAAGTGGTTGCTTAAGAAAAAGAGCGATAGCGTATACGAATAAGATTAAAGTCAAGACAATCTAGCCTTTTATACATATTACTATCACAAGCTGTAAGTTTATTTCTAATAAATCATGAGGGTTTTAAGTAAGTTAGGGTTTCCTGGTTTGATAATGATGGGACTGAAGTAGGAAATATCTAAGCATATTTTGAATGTTTTGTAGTATTGTAAATCTGAAAAACTGTTTCTAGTTTTGAACAAAATCATACACTTAGAGACATTCACTTAAGTACTTATTGTTTATCAACTAAGTCGTCTTTATTTGCTTGCCTCTAAATTACAGACGTAAGCGCATCATACAAATATTTTGTAACATCATAGAACTATCAACCAATGACTCAGAAGAAGTTGAAAGTATTATTGATTATTGAACAATGTAATCCTGCATGGAACTCAGTGCCACTTGAAGGATATCGTTTATATGCGGGTATCAGTAGATTTGTTGATACTACGTTAGTGACTCACACGCGGAACAAAGAGGAGCTAATGAAGGTGCATCCAGATGCAGATATCATCTACGTTGAGGATAGTGCTTTCATTGCTAAGCTTGACGAGGTTGGTCATCGCTTGAGTCTGTTTAAGGGGCAAATTATCTGGCCGCTTCGTAATGCTTTTACTTACCCAACATATTGGGGATTCAATCGCGCAGTCTACGACCAGTTTAAGGCTGCGATCGCCAATGGTGATTATGATTTGGTCCATGCCATCACTCCAATGATGCCACGGTACCCCGTAAAAACAGTCAAGGCGTGTAAAAAAACACCTTTTATGTTGGGCCCAGTCAATGGTGGAGTTCCTTTTCCTGATGGATTTAAGGAACTGGGTCGTAAAGAGTATTCCTATCTCAATTTTCTTCGCTGGGTCGGTCGTTCTATTATTCCTGGCTATCGAGAAACCTATAAAAAAGCTGACTATATTTTAGCCGGTTCAACTTATACCCTGGGACTGATTCAGAAGCTATTTCCTAAAACTCGGGATAATCAAATAGAATTATTTTATGAGAATGGCATCACCAGCTCATTCGTGAGATCTGATGAAGATTTTGCCCAAAACAAAATACCTGATCAAGCTTCAGTAGATAACAAAGTTAAGCTTCTATATGTTGGCCGGCTTGTTCCCTACAAGGGAGCTGACATGCTTTTAGATGCTATTGATAAACTTGATACATCTGTAAAAGAGAAAATTCACCTGACGCTTGTCGGTCGAGGCTCTGAGGAAGAAAACTTGAAGAATCAAGTAAAGCAACTCAAACTTGATCGGTGTGTTCACTTTACTGGACATGTTCCACAGTATAAAACCTTGGAGTACTATCGAACTTCTGATATATTTTGTTTCCCTTCAGTACGTGAATTTGGTGGAGCTGTAGTTTTAGAAGCTATGGCTAATGCTCTGCCTTGTATTGTGGTTGATAATGGTGGTATTGGCGAGTATGTAACTGAGAAAACAGGTTTTAAGATTAGTCCTATTTCTAGAGAATTTGTAGTTAAAAAATTAACTATCTATATAGCTCAACTAGTTGAAGATCATATAATGCGACATGATATGGCCTATGGGTCTCTTCAACGTGCTAAAGAATTCACCTGGGATTTAAAGACTCGTAAGATTGTCGATATTTACTCAGATGTTTTAGCCAAAAAGTCTGGGACAGGAGTCAAGTGATTTCAAGTTTCAATGGATAGACACGGCTGTTTCGATTCTTAAAATGCCACAAGCAGGTTTAAGCGCCCTGAAAAATTCCTTTACAAAGCACTTAAATTAAATTCAATAAGGGCTGTAGTTTTTGCACTACAGCCCTTATTCTTGTTGTAGAGTGCTCAACAACAGTTTAAATGTATTTGGAATTGAGAGTCTGCTGGTGATCGCTATTAAGACCTTACGAACGCAGGTATACTACTGGTCTTAAATGTTACAGACAATTAGCAAAGTGATTATTCATTTTCGCCGATGTAACGGTGCTATCTAGTATAAAAAGGTGAGCTTCAATAGATAATTGCATAACTGATGAATTACATCTCTGCTAGCGAAAATTCATGAATTCAATACATTTTTGCCAGCGCAGGCAATTTTGGATCTGATAAAAGCCTGATCCCTAGCAGACTACGATAGCTTGCCAGCACTAAAGCAGCCGATACTGAGGGGCATTGCTGATCATCGGGATGACTTTAGTTGTGAGATACCGTTAGATAGCAATGGCTTGAGACTGGTTCATCCCCTAAATCAGCAATCGCAAAATAGGTGTTCAGCATAGGGAGCGAATGCTCATCCTACTCTGATATAAGCATTATTAAATGAGATATTTCTAGATTGCGACATCATTTATGAATGAACTCTAATAACCTGGAACATAAATCTTAAATAAAGTGTCCCCATTACCAAGGGAGACATTCAAAGCTTGCCTATTAATACGTAATTATGAAATTACGTAGTTACGTACTTCTTGTGTTGGGTGTAAAATCCGGAAATCTCATGAGAAATAAAAATATAGATGTTGCCCGCGGTGTACTAATGCTATACATCGTGGCTGTGATTCACGGTGTTTTCTGGTTAGAGTTGATTCCTAGGCCATATTCATCAGTTCTACTGTTTGAGATGCCTTTGATTTTTTTGGTTTCAGGATACTCATTTGCATTATTCTCACGAAACACCGGCTTTAAGTTGAGCTTATCGGGTTATTTCAAGTACTCAGTAAGCAGATTGACTAGACTCCTAGTACCATATTATGGCTATTCCCTAGTGTGTGTTATTGCTGTCGTAGCATATACAGGAGACATTAATATGGAGGTAATTCGTGATTGGATGAATCCCTTCATATATGGAAAGGTGGATCCCTTTGGCTTGTTAACCTCACATCTTTGGTTTTTGCCGCCATTCATATTCGTGACCCTGGCTTTACCGTTTTTGTCTTCGGTTAAGCTTCCGGTTTGGTCTGCTGCAATTCCGTTGTGCATCTTGGTCTCGATACTCGGAAACTATTTTGATGGTAACCTTGTTACTCCTATTTTCTATTTGTATTGGACTTGGGTTGGTTACAGGCTTGCTATAGATACCAAAATCAAACCTAAATTGCTAATTGCGGTTATTGCGATAGGCACTATTGCATTGATTCTGGCTGAGTATTTTCTTGACGTCACGATAGATATGCAAAGCAATAAGCTGCCACCAAATCTCTTGTTTTTCACATTTAGTTCCGTATGGGTATCTGTGTTCTTGCTGATTAGCACATTCTTTAAGTCAAATCAGCTGGCGTTTCTAGAGCAGTCAAAATTGTTGAAACCTTTTGTTGCTCGTGGTTATTCAATCTATTTATGGCAAGGGATTGGATATATTCTGGCTATAAATATATGCGAGTTTCTAGGCCTATCAGATTATTTTTCATGGGGAATCGCCATAGGACTTACTGTCTTGTTTGGAATAATGTTTAGCCCTCTAGAGAAAATCAGGTGGCGTTTTAAGAAGGCATAACGATTCCGATAGTAGGACACGTATTAAGAGGTATCCGCTTAAGTTGGAAAATATTGATTTGTTCAGGGGTTGGGACTTTTTAGACACACAAGTTCTGATTCCTGAATTCTATTTTTAAGGAAACTTTCTCTTTATAAGAATGCCCTCTAATCACTTCCATCTAACATAAAATTATGAAGCGTAAAAACTGTGTCATGAATATGTAGTATTTGATATTCAGCAGAGCTGTTGTGAAATAGTAGTTCTTAACAGAGGGATAACTTATTCTTCAAAGACGTTCAGTTTGAATTCAATAAACTTGCCGAGATTAACATCAGAAGATTATTGATATGACTCATGCCATGTTGCATCAGTTCTGGGCAATATAGCTCTACTTTTAAATCTCCTTTGGTAAGTTAAGCTTCCTGGAAAAACAAGTAATTCACACTAATCCAACAGAGATTTAAGTGTGTGGTTTGTGCTAAGTAATTGTGAAATGAAAGGGCTTATTCTTGAGCTAACCTCTCTTTCCACTTAAGAGTTAGATACAATATGACAGGCCAGAATTAAACTTTTAGGTTCACATATCTCTTGGTTGAAATATCTATTCACTCATACATACATTAACTAGATTTCATTATGGTACAAGATATCAAAACGACACCGGACGATATCCAACCTAAAACACCGGGTATCCAAAATTCTATACCTAATTTACTAAACCAACTTCATGAGGCTACGCCCAATACTCATGTTTTGGTAGATTTTGATGAAACATTATTATTACGAAATTCTACAGAAGAATATCTAGATACGCTACAACCCAAAGCTGTTGGTGTTTTCTTTCTTGTCCTGTTGGACTACTTGAAGCCTTGGAATTGGCTACCAGGTCGATTACGCGGTGAAGTCTCTCGGGATTGGGTTCGGGTGTTATTATCAACAATCTTATTCCCGTGGACGCTGTTGCTTTGGCCTTGGCATGCTAAACGATTGGCACAGACTCAACAAAATCAAACATTAGTGGATGCTCTGCGCAGCAACCCTAATCTAGATGTTATTGTTGCTACTGATGGTTTTCGACCTATTGTTGCTCCGATTCTACGTCATATTCAACTCACAGGAGCAAAGCTGCATTCTTGTCGATTGTGGTTAGGCGGAGCTGATCGTTCCCGTGGTAAATATAATCGCCTAAACAAGACACTAGGAACTGACAAGGTGACCAATTCTGTCGTTATTACGGATTCTCCTAACGATATAGAGTTGCTGCAGGCAGTCAAGTATCCATACCTGGTTCAGTGGCCCCAGGCTAAATACATTCAGGCCATGACAGCGACCTATTCACCTTTTCTATATGTAGTTAAGTTCAAGCATGATCCCACCTACTTGCTGCGTGGCATTTTAATGGATCAGTGGCTAATACTAGTGTTAGCCTCAAGCTGGGTTTCACCGCAGCCTATCTTACACGCTGCCGGATTACTATTCTTAGTCATCTCTTATTGGTGTATCTATGAGCTTGGCTACTATGAAAACGATTATGTTGCTAAACACTATGAGAAAAATCCTAAACTCAAGGAGACTGATTTAGTTCGTCCAGAAGCTCCTTTAGTTGAGCCATGGATTTGGGCTAGTTTGTTTGCGGCACCGGGATTGCTGCTACTGAAATGGGCAACAATGCCCGAGGCAAGTTTAACTATGGATTCCTCTCTCTTAGAGGGAGCACTATGGCTAGCACTACCTTGGGGTATTGTATTGTTGGTAACACGCTTAGTGTATTGGGTGTTCAACCATATTGATAAACGGTCTCGTGTTTGGCCTTACCTTTTATTGCAATATAGCCGTCTGCCAGCTTTTGCTGTCCTAACGTTAGTCAGCCCTGCTGGTGCGATTCTCTTATCTGCTCAAACATTGATTAGCTGGATTCGTTACATCGTGTATCGTTACCAGGGCAAGATGCATGAAGTGCCCCATGCGATATTGCGCTTGGTAACACTGGGTTTCTTAATGGCAATGCTGGCAATTAGTGACGGCATATCAGCAGTACTTACCTGGCAAATGGCGACAATCTTTGTATTCTGTTTTGTTAGGGCATGGAGTACATTACCGCAGTTAATTAGTCAGGTTAAAATGGTAGGCGACGATACTTGGAGCCCGTCAACGAAAGCATAGTTAGCTTTAGAGAGGCTAGGAGTTTACGGTCTGCATCAAACTTAGCCTGAGAAAACTTGCATGTCTTCTTAAGTGACGACAATATTGCTTCCCTGTACAAGAATAAGGGAAGCAATATTGTTGTGTGTATGAAAAGTAAAAACAGTTGCCCTGCTATTGAGATCGCACAGCATTCATATTGCTAGAAAACAGAGCTTGGCCGAGCGTCGCTCCAATCGATTAATCAACACCAGATGCCTAAGACTCAACTCGGGTTAACGTCGCTACACGGGGATCAATAATCTTTTTCCCTAACCCAGGAAATTTAATCGCCAAACAAATTTTATTACCTGCGCCAAAAATATGCGTGATGGTACCTTCACCAAAGGCGTTGTGTATAACCTTTTCGCCGACACCCCAATCATCTTCATGGCTGCCAGGTTTCTGGACATCGGGCTCAGGATTCTTTAGTCGGGCTTCTCGTTTGGGAGTTATCTGCAGCCTGGGCAGTGCCGTTGCGGTATTCGCTAAAATATAATCCTCCGGTAGTTCACCCAAAAACATGGAGGGAGTAGCAATTTCGCGCATGTTGCCGTAGAGACGACGTTCACGGGCATAGGTGAGAAATAATCGCTCCTGAGCCCGGGTAATGCCTACATAGCAGAGGCGACGTTCTTCTTCAATGGCAGCGGCATCATCTAGGGAGCGAAAGCTGGGGAAAAGCCCCTGCTCCATCCCAACCAAAAATACGACCGGAAACTCCAGGCCCTTAGACGAATGGAGCGTCATCAATGAAACGGCATTGCCTTGCTTATCATCATCCATATCTGAACTGAGGGCGGCACTGGCTAAAAATGTTAGCAGTGTGGCATCTTCATTTTCTTCTTCAAACTGGATTACTGCATTATAGAGTTCCTGCACGTTTTGGATACGATCTAGGTCTTCGTCAGTCCCCTTATCTTTAAGGGCGCGAATGTAGCCTGAATTTTCAATCACCTCTTGTACCAGTTCTGATGCAGGCATAGTTTCTACCTTTTGCTGCCAGCCTTGGATCATGGTGGCAAAGCGGGTAACTGACTTACTGGCGCGACCGGCGAGGGTTTTGACTGAGGTATCATCTGACAGAATTTCCCAAAGGGGCATACCTAGCTCACCCGAGGCTTTTTCTAAATTCTCCATGGTAGTTTTGCCAATGCCGCGTCGAGGAGTATTAATTGCTCGCTTGAGGCTAACGGTATCTGCTGGGTTAGCAATTAAGCGTAGATAGGCCAGGACATCTTTAATTTCGCGTCGATCGTAGAACTTGAGACCCCCAACAACTTTGTGAGGTACGCTGTAGCGGGTGAGAACTTCTTCAAACGAACGGGACTGGGCGTTAGTGCGGTACAGAATCGAAAAGTCCCCCCAGTTTAACTCAGGGTTTTTCTCCATTGAAATACGAATCTGGCTGACTACATAATCTGCTTCTACACGCTCATCATCAGCCTTATAGCAGAAAATTGATTCACCTGTGCCTCGGGTGGCTCGCAGCACTTTATCGATACGCTCAGTGTTGTTTTCAATTAGATGGTTGGCCACTTCAAGAATGTTCGCCGTAGAGCGATAGTTCTCTTCTAGCTTCACCATGGTGCGGGTATCATCATCCGGCAGGCCGTCTCCAAAATCATTTTGGAAGTTCATCAAAATGGTAAAGTCCGCGGCTCGGAAAGAGTAGATAGACTGGTCGGCATCACCAACGACAAAGACAGAGCGCTGGTGCCAGTCGTTAAACTTATTGACCGATTCCCCATTGGTAGCCAATAGACGCAACAGATCGTACTGAGTCCGGTTGGTATCCTGGTACTCATCGACCAACATGTGGCGAAAGCGACGATGCCAATAGCCAAGCACTTGCTCATTTTGGCGGAACAGCAAAACTGGAATCCGGATTAGGTCATCAAAGTCGAGAGCATTATTTTGGGCCAGTCCCTTCTGGTAGTGGCGATAGACATCGGCAATAACTCGACCTTTAAAGTTGGGATTTTCCTTTTCGTATTCGTCGGGATCTAAGCCCTGGTTTTTAGCATTACTAACGGCGTAGCGTACTGAGCGAGGGTTAAATTTGCGATCGTCCAGGTTCAGTGTGCTGACAACAATGTTCTTAACTAAGCTTTGGGCATCGGATTCATCAAAGATGGTAAAAGCCTTGGTCCAACGGTGACCTGCTCGGCTTTGATATTTTTCGATGTCAAACCGTAAAATGCGCGAGCAGAGGGCATGAAAGGTGCCGATCCACAGGTCTTTGATAAAGGTCTTATAAACATAGGATCGCAGCTGGGTTTGTTCGTAGTCGGGCAGCAAATGTAAAGGCTGTCCGTGGCGACCCAAGGCTTCCTGTTCGGCAAAGAGCTTTTCGATCCGTTCTTTCATTTCTTTGGCAGCCTTATTGGTAAAGGTCACTGCCAGCAAATTTTCTGGATCAACGCGATGGTTAAGGATGAGGTTGGCAATGCGGTAGGTCAAGGCGCGGGTTTTGCCAGAGCCAGCCCCGGCGACCACGAGCAAGGGTCCACAGAAATGTTCGACGGCCTGACGTTGAGCGGCGTTGAGCTGACTGAGGAAATCGGGTGTGGTCATTGGGGCGTTAGGGAGTCTTTCCGGTAGTGTAATTGAATGACTGAAGCAATCAGTAATCCAATGTAGCGGATAAACCACAGACTCGTTAGACCGTGAATTTTCCTCTACAGAAAAGCTACAGTTCTGAAGGTGAACCAAACAAGAGGAGCAAACAAGAGTGGGCATGGCCGATCAGACAACAGTGAAAGCAGCAATCATTGGCTGTGGCTATGTGGGTAAAGAGGTGGCTCGACTCTGGCAGCAGCAGGGGATAACAGTAACAGCTACGACGACCCGGTCTGAGCGTGTTGAGGAATTGCGCTCTGTGGCGGATCGAGTGCAGGTGCTCAAAGGCACCGATCCGGGGGCATTGCAGGACTGTTTGGCTGATCAGCAGGTGGTGCTAGTCTGTGTTGGGTCAAAACGGGGGGCAAGTTATGAGGAGACCTATTTGGGGACGGCAAAAAACCTGGCGGAGGTGCTACCCAGCACGCAGGTGCAGCAGTTGATCTATACGAGTACCTCTTCGGTCTATGGTCAACACCATGGGGCCGTAGTTACGGAAGAAACTCCGGTAAACCCTTCAACGGCTAATGGTGAAGTGATTGCCAAGACGGAACGGACGTTGCTGGGATCAGTGGGACTGAAGGTCTGTGTCTTACGTCTGGGGGGAATCTATGGGCCGGGCCGAACATTAGCAAAAATTTACAGTCGTGCGGCGGGACAAACACGACCGGGTAGCGGTGATGAGTGGACCAACTGGGTTCATCGTAGCGATATTGTGGGGGCAATTGAGTTTGCGCGATCGCACTCCCTGGCCGGTATCTACAACGTGGTCCAGGACGAAATCCCAACGGTCAAGCAGCTGATCGATGCAGTGTGCGATCGCAATAACCTGGCACCGGTCCAATGGGACCCAACCCAGCCCAGTACCCGCTCTTACAGTGCCAGAGTTGCCAACGCCAAAATCAAAGCCGCAGGCTATCGGTTTAACCATCCCAATTTTTTTGATGAATAGCCTGGGCTGATTTAATCCAGGCAAATTAAAATCAAGCCTACTGAAATCACCAGGAATGCTTACAAAGCCATTGTTTACTGGACATTGACACTCAGCACTGAGCCATCCTGTGGCCCTAAAATCACCTCCAGGGGGCTTTGATTAGCATGGGCCTTCACTGCTTCTCGGTATACCTCGTAGCGGGTGGGCAGCGTCCTCTGCTGACCAGCCTGGTTAACGGTGAGCGTATAGTCAACGGATTTGATCAGTTCAGGAGCTTCGGGCCGTTCATTTTTATCTAGACGGGCTTCGATGTCGTCTACGGTGGGCTTGGGTGGCAGCTGAGGCCACCAGAGTCCTTTTTCATCAGGGCCGGTGACCGCTAGACCAGGGCGAACGCCGTTTTGGTTTTCCAGAGAAACAGAGGCAAATTTTTCGATGCGGGTGTCGTTAGGGCGATCTTGACCACTGTCCTGGTTGTAGCGAACGTGCCAGGTGTAGGTAACGGTGGCATTGGCGCTGTAATCGGACGTGGAAAAATTGGTAGTAATGGGCTCGCAGGCTGCGATCGCAACGAAACCACCCAGTAAAGCAGGACCTATATATTTTCTGATTAACACGAGTAATGTCGACTCTCAGCTCTCAGTATAAGTACTTATCCTAACAATTAAAGAACTGGGGCCTTTTGCGCAATAAGCAGGATTAGTCGTTACTTAAACTAAACCTGGTCCTATCCCCAACGACACGGATGCGTTTGATATTTTGAGCGCCCTATTATCAAAAAGCATTAAACAAATCTAAAGAAAATCTACGAGCCTATGGATAACAACCTCACCCATGCTTTGCGAAAAATGGTTGGTGTCTATGGCTGGCAAGCCGTTCTCACGGAGTTAGCCCAGCTATCAATTGACCATGGCCAACCGACTAGCGCTGATTTGTTGTTACAAGTCTCCTATGATGTTCCCAGACAACCGTTGAGACGCTAAACTTCTGCCCTGTAGCTTGTAGTCGGCTGGATTGTGACCATGGTGAAAATACTGTGTTTAATAGGAGAGTTCCTGGGGCTAGTCTTGTCGCTAAGTCTGTTGCTGGGGCCAGTGGCTCAGGCCGCTCCCCTATGTCGCACCGTGGCCGATCATCAGGTTTGTGTGCTGAAAATCACTCGAAGTGCTAAATATTACTGGGAATATCGAGCTGTGGTGCAAGTAGATCAGCAGCACCGGCCGATGGCACGCTATAACTGCCGTACCCATGAATATATTCGCCGCGATGGTAAGCACATACCGGACGATATTGCTACCCAGGTAATCTGCTCTTTATTAAACAAATAGGTGAGAAGCCAATTCTGAGACGGGCAAAGCTTACCAGTCGCCCATTGCTTAGGAACTCTGTGTAACCGGTTCAATTCATCTAAGAACGTAACCCACGCCATAGTAGAATCGAAACAATTTGTTAAGCAGCTCTAACAAAATATTAAGCTGAGCTGTTTCCCTCCGCTGAGGGGGGTGATCCGGCGCATGGCAGCCGTTTCCGGCTGTAATGCGCTTTTTAGTGGCGTTGTAAAAACCGCTAGGGTTTGCTAGCTAAAAGCGTCTTAGCTCCCTGGAGGATCTTTACAGCGACGATTGTGTCAATTCAGAACGTGGAAAATTCTATGACCGCAACACTTGATAGGTTATCAACTGACCGGCTGGGGCCGTTGGAGAACGTCACATTGAGGGATGTGATCAAGACCTTACCAAAGGAATGCTTTGAGAAAAATTCCCGTAAGGCATGGCAACAGGTCGGTCTGAGCATTGTAATGGCGATTGTGGGGTATGTTGCGATCGCACTATCGCCCTGGTTTTTACTGCCCTTTGCCTGGTTTTTTGCAGGTACGGCCCTGACTGGCTGGTTTGTCGTGGGTCACGACTGCGGTCATCGGTCCTTTGCCAAACGTCGTTGGGTTAATGATTTAGTCGGCCATATTGCCTTTTTACCGCTGATCTACCCATTTCATCCCTGGCGATTACTCCACGATCATCATCATCGTCATACTAATAAGCAAGATGTCGATAACGCCTGGCATCCCTGGTCTATCGAAACGTTCACCTCAGAAAGCAAGTTGATGCAAACAGCCTACTGGCTTATGCGGGGACGTTTGTGGTGGCTAGCCTCCATTATTCATTGGGCCGGTATTCACTTTAATCTAAGTAATTTTGCTGAGCGGGATAAACGTAAAGCTCAGGTATCAATTGCAGTTGTTGTTATCTTTGCCGCTATTGTTTTTCCCACCATGATTGCCACGCTTGGCATCTGGGGTTGGGTTAAGTTTTGGCTAATGCCCTGGTTAGGCTACCACTTCTGGATGAGTACCTTTACCCTCGTACACCACACCGCACCCGATATTCAATTTCGCCCGGTAGAAACCTGGAATGAGGTCGAGGCCCAGCTAGCAGGGACAGTACACTGCGACTATCCCAAATGGATTGAAGTTTTGTGCCACGATATTAGTGTGCATGTGCCCCATCATATTTCTACAGGTATTCCATCCTATAACTTACGAATGGCCCATCAGAGTCTCAAGGATACGTGGGGAGACCAGGTTCGTATTCGCGAGGAAAAGTTCACCTGGAACTTTATGCGCAGCATTGTTGACCATTGTCATTTGTATCATCCTGAACAAGCTTATGTACCCTTCAAGGCGCTCCGCCGATAATAGCTATCGAGAGTGTTCCTAAAAGGATTGAACTAACCTACCTAGGTTGTTAATTGGAGGCCCCGGTTAATGCTGGGGCTTTTTGCTACCATAGTACTGACATTAAACTTGCACATGTCTCTTTCGTAATCAACTGCGCCCACAAGAAAGAAAAAGAGACTTTAGGACTTGACGTTTGTTCCGATCTCCTTGAGGGATTTTTCAATCTTTGATAGATCCATATCAGGTATACTTGCCGTCAGCGCATTAATTTGAGCTGACATTGTTAATGACGCTGCAACTTGAAGGCGTTCACCTACCGTCATTTTTTCGCCAAAATTGCCGAGTAGCCAATCATCAAAGCGACGAAACGCAATAGTGGTATCGTAAAAAACTGTATCGGTTACGCTGGGCATAGTCATGCTCTCTCTGGTGTTTACCGAGCTGCTCGGTAGAAAATGCTCATTAGTATGAGCATTTCTGGTTTACAGGCAGGTTTAGTTTTGACTTAAAGATTGTACATAAATCGATACGGCACGGACAACTGCTGCATAGAGGCACCCCCCTGAATCCTCATATGAATAAATACCCCGTATCACAAGGTCCTTCAGGCTGGTTTGAACCACTTTATGCCAAAGCAGCGGGAAATTCTGCCCAGATTCCTTGGGCACTAATGCAGGTGACTCCCTATCTGCAGCAATGGCTACAAACTCCTACAAACGGACAAACCACTACCAACAAAGAACGATCGGCGGTAGTGATCGGCTGTGGTCTGGGGGATGACGCTGAAGCATTGGCGCAAGCTGGCTTTAGTGTTACTGCCTTTGATATTTCACCAACGGCCATTAAGTGGGCCAGAGAACGATTTCCTAAATCAATTGTAAATTATGAGGTTGCCGACTTATTTCGACTTCCCAGCCATTGGTACCGAGCATTTGACTTAGTTTTTGAGTTTCGGACAATCCAGGCCTTACCGCTAACAGTACGCAAACAGACGATTGAACAGATTGCGTCGCTGGTGGCTGTTCAGGGAACGCTGCTAGTTGCGACCTATTTACGTCCGGAGAACGAAACTGATCCTGATGGCCCACCGTGGCCACTTACGGTTTCAGAACTCACCTACTTTGAAACCCAAGGACTGACCATTGTTAATCAACAGATGTTCACTAAGCGAAACAGTCGATTTAATCAACGCATACAGATAGAGTACTGTTTCAAATAAGCTTAATTCAGTGACATTGACCTACAACCGGGGAACATTTTAGTCAGAGCAATTCTCCAGGTTTCCATGGATCAGCAGATTCTTCAGAGGCCCAGTCCCTCTGACTACAAGCGTTTGTTTCGGGTCGCTGTACTGACGTCTGCCGCAGCTGGAATGCTTGAACGGCAGCGGGCACGGCTACGTGAACAGGTTGAGATTTTAGGGGTGGAAATTGATAATGTCTCCCAACGTCAGTTTTTATCAGAGTTGACCAAGGGGGTGATTTTCACCCCTAATGTGGACCATCTGATGAAATTGCAAGAAGATGCAGCTTTTCGAGAAGCCTACCGGCAAGCAGACTATAAGATCTGTGATAGTCAAATTTTGATGTACGCATCAAAATTATTAGGTAAACCTCTAAAGGCAAAGATATCAGGTTCCGATCTATTGCCGCTATTTTGTACTTACCACAATAACAATCCAGATATTATAATTTTCCTGTTGGGAGGTGCGCAGGGAGTTGCAAAACAGGCCCAAGCCAACATTAATGCCAAATTTGGTCGAGATATAGTGATTGCAGCCCATTCCCCATCTTTTGGCTTTGAAAAGAATGAGGCTGAATGTCAGTCAATTATTAATACGATTAATGCCTCTGGGGCCACAGTTTTAGCCGTGGGAGTAGGTGCCCCAAAGCAAGAACTATGGATTGCCAAATATCGTAGCCAGATGCCTGGGGTGAAAATCTTTATGGCTGTGGGTGCCGCTTTAGATTTTGAGGCTGGCAACAAACCTAGAGCCCCTCGGTTTTGGAGTGAGCTGGGGCTAGAATGGCTGTATCGACTGATATCTGAGCCTAGACGTTTGTGGAAGCGATACTTATTAGACGATCTACCCTTCTTTAAACTGTTACTAAAGCAAAAACTACAACAATATTCTAAGAAAAGAAATTGCCAAAGACGTTAATGATTTCTATGTATCTTGGAAAGATAATCTGTGCGTCCCCATTGAACTGGTGAGTCATGTCTAAGGCGTGACCATATGCTCAAGCACATTAGCCTCCTCAATCTGGCATAAACATAAACGTTATGAGTTAAACCAAAAACTATTACCCAAGTACCCTGAAACCAAAAGGCTGAACCGCTCGAATCCTTGACACATATTTAGCAGCATGTACTTTTGATGGCGCATTAACCTTGTCAGCATGGGATATTTTGCAATGGGCAACCGCTGATGGATTCTATGAGCTTAGCTCAAGCCAACGCCACAGCTGACTCATGTCTTTGCACGGTTAGAAATTTTTGAATAACTTCTAGCATGCTTGGCAATCGTATATTTCATCAACGATGTCATAAGATTTCGGTACAAGCTCTCCCTTAACGACCACATAGTTTTCACCCACATATCCTGTGCGATCATAAAAGATCTGGTGAATATGCTGGTCTAGCTCAACTGGGTCTTTAATGCTCTTACTGTAGTACTTTTTGATATCATATTCGACGCCCATTACATTCATCCGGTCATGTAACGCCTTTGAATTCATAGCTAACAAAGCTGCCCGAGCATCTCGGTCTTGTAGTACTTTGCTGAGCACCGAGTAAGGAACTCCCCCCAAGGTGACCACCTCAGTCAGAAATAGAGTTAGCCATGTACCCCCAGCTAGGAGTGCCACTAAGGCTATCCCTTTAGTCTTTTTAGTCTTCTTCTTTGTCGGGGGTTGGTTATCCTGTGGTTGGTTATTCTGTACAGATTGCAATGAAGACATAGGAAATTAAGAGCAATGACAAAATTATTATCAGACTAGCGAACTACCAGAAGGAGTAATGAGTATTCCCACTGATTTCATTAAACCTTTATCCAAGGGGATTATTTTTGCCTAACTATCCACAAGTTTTTCTAAGTTAGGAACTTTGCTTTACTACCCCTCATTGATTGTAAACAGAATACTACTGGGCGAATGATTGCCGCTTAGATATCACCAGTGCATACGGCGATCACGGTAATACCTCAGCGGCTTCATCAACAACTAATCAGGTTGTTCTTTAGGGCAAAGGTGATCTACACCGGGAAGACGCCTGCAATGGCATCAAACCAGCGTTGAGCCATCTTAGCTTCACCTGTTGCATTAGGATGAACCCCATCAAAGGTATCCTGACCAGCATTAAACCCAGAATTTTGATCCACCAACAGTACCTGAGAGTTGGGCTGGTTCAGTTCTGCCACTAGGGAGGGAAGCAACGCATTGAACTCATTGACCCGTTGATTGCGCTCACCGTTGGTTGTAGGAATGAGCTGAGCCATGAAAATCGTGACATTGGGATTATCGGCTCTGAGCAGAGCAACGGTTTGCCGTAACTCATCAATGGTACTCTCTGCCGACTGCAAATTAAACACATCGTTGGTACCGAGATGAATCAGGGCAACGTCCGGAGTGTAGCCATTCAACCACCCGGCGAGGCTGTTGTTGATTTCATCGACCTTCCAGCCCCAATGGCCCTCATGGTCTGGATCAAAGCTACTGTCAGGGAAGGGACTGCCATCATTAGTAGCGTTTTGTGAGCCGACAAAATCGATGTCATATCCGGCATCGTCGAGCAGGTTCCACAAATCACGTCGGTACGAGTTATATCCTGTCCCCGCCTGGGTGATGGAATCGCCCAGGGTGACAATGTTGAGAGGCCCATTTACCGTTGGTCCGCCATCATTGTCCTGAATGGAAACAGTGGCAGTAGTCTGGGAACCCAAGTCAGCATTGACGGGATTCTCCAGCGTAAAGGTAAAGGTTTCATTGCCCTCAATGGTGGTGTCATCGGTGATGGGAATCTCAATGGTTTGAGAGATTTGGCCGATGGCAAAATCAATTGTGCCGCTTGTGGCTGTGAAGTCTTCGCCAGCGATGGCTGAGCCATTGTTGGTGGCGTAGGCGACAGAGACGGCGGTATTGGGATTGCCAGTGCGCTCAACGGTGATAGTAGCGGTAGCGTCTGCTTCCGAGACTGTCAGAGCTGTTTGTGAGAGTGCCAGGGCGGGCGGGGCATCATCATCGACGATGGTGACGAGGGTAGAGTTTGTGGCTCCGAGAATACCGACACTGGGATTGAGGAGTTCGACGACAAAGGATTCATTGCCCTCATCAAGCGAGTCATTGAGGATAGGAATGGAGAGAGTGGCCACGGTTGCTCCTGGTGCAAAGGTAACCTGTCCAACGGTGACGGGAGCGGAGAAGTCGGCATCGGCGGTCGCTGGGTTGTTCCCTACCCCCCTGAGGGCATAGTCAACGGTAGCGGCGTCTTGGGTGTCGCCACTGCGGACGACGGTGATAGTGGCATTGCCGCCATACTCATCGACGGATAGGGTGTC
>NZ_AWNH01000009.1 GCF_000482245.1 Leptolyngbya sp. Heron Island J
AATCCAAACTGGGGGGTCCCTAGAGCTAACCAAGCTCGGTCGGAGAACAGCGGATTGCGCCTGATGAGCTACCTGCCCCATCCAACGACTAGCCTCGACAGTATCAAAGGTGTTGCCATCGGTGCAACGCAACCTGAATTAACAAGGACAGAGTCGATAGTGGATGGAGTTGACGATTGTCCGATAGGAGCCTCTATCTCATGTCTCTTCCGTGCTTAGGAATCGATGTTGGCAAGCATAAACTGTATGCGGCCTTACTGCTGAGAGCTGATAAGAAGCCGAAACGAAAGACTGTGAGTAATGATGCCTCAGGGCACCAAGCGTTAGTAAACTGGCTGGCATACCATCAAGTGGAGCGTGTTCACGCCTGCGTGGAAGCGACCAGTACCTATGCTCATCCGGTGGCTCGCACTCTCCACGAGCAGGGGCATGTGGTCACCATCGCTAATCCTAAACAAATCAAAGCCTATGGCGAGAGCCTATTGGTGCGGACAAAAACGGACCGGGTGGATGCGAGCCTTATTGCGCAGTTCTGCTTCGAACGCAAGCCGCGAGCATGGACACCACCGGCTCCTGAGGTGGACGCATTGCAAGCGCTTGTTCGTCGTTTGGATGTGCTTGAGAAGATCATGAGTCAAGAACGAAATCGATTGGAAACCACCCCTGAGGAGCTGGTGGAGGCTATCAAGCGACATCTGGAATTTCTTAAGGGCGAGTACAAATTGCTGTTGGAAGAAATTAAACACCACATTGACCGTCACGACCATCTAAAAAAACAACGCGATCTGATTACCTCGATTCCCGGAATTGGCGACAAAACAGCGGCGATTATTCTGGCTGAGGTTGGCGATATCCGGTTCTTCAAAAGTGCTCGACAACTGGCGGCTCATGCTGGTTTAACGCCCAAAAACCATGATTCTGGTAGCTCTATCCACAAGAAACCTAGACTCTCAAAAATGGGTAATGCGCGATTGCGAAAAGCCTTATATATGCCAGCGTTAGCGTCCATTAATCACAATCTTGTGATTGCTCAGTTTCGGGACCGTTTACTGGCAGCCGGAAAGCTCAAAATGCAGGTGGTCGGTGCAATTATGCATAAATTGATTCGATGGGTCTTTGGGGTATTACACTCGGGGCACCCTTTTGATGCCAACAAAGCACTCGCTGCTCAGGCTTGACATTCACAAGAGCACACAGTATCTCCGAGTTCCCCAAACCCCCTGGGCAGGGCCGGAACGCCGCCCTACAACCCACCTACTGAGTTATTTCCAATAGCAATAAGCTGGGGTTACGACGGGGACAATTATGCATATTTTGAACTGGTTTTTGCAGAAGATTCTTGGAAAATTACAATCATGAAATAATTGCTTAACGAGTCCTATATCTCTCTGTCTGGTTTGAGTAGCACTATTGTTCCCTTAGCTCACCTTTACAAGTTGAGTAACTTGATATTGCTGAGCTTCGCTTATTTCAATCGCATCCTTGGGTGTCTTTGCTGAATTGGTTGCGGTGATCAGTTTATCAGCTTCTGCAATGGTTACCCGATAGCGTCCTTGGGTATGGAGACTTTTATAAACCAGTTCCACCTTAGCGCCGCTGGCATTACGGGTCCAGCGGTCTAGCCATAGCTGTAACAACTTAATAGGAATATATCGCAGCAATGGATAGAGAAAACGCTTCATACCTGTTAATTCTTTTTGATAGGTGCGGGCTGCTTTAGGATAAGTGAGCCAGTCCCAGCCGATTTCCATCCACACAGCGCGTTCGGCAATTTGTTCAAATTGAGTGCCGCCAGACCAACCTCGATACAGCTGTTTTAGCTGGTGATGATCGCCATTACGCTTCACTAGCTGTGGCAAGTCATCGAGTTCTAAATGGCCCCAAAATTGGCCAGTGGGCAGGTCAATGAGTGTTGGGGCAAACTGATGGCCACCAAAATGGGTGCTTTGCCACACACGCAGATTTGACTGGTTAGATTGTTGACGTAGCTGGCGATAGATAGGGGTGCCAAATCGACCGCAGGCCAGATCAACCTGGGTGTGGGTACAGACCAGCATTTCCCTTAGGTGCTGAGTGTCTTGCTGATAAGAGAGGAATGGGGTGACTGTATTTCTCTGGCCCAGTAGGCGATTTAATATGCCCAAGACTAAATGGTTAGCTTGGTCTTCAGGCACTACGTACTCTTCTTTAAGATACTCGGCAAACTGTTGGGCCGGTCGACGGTAGTAGATAATCCGGGTGAAACCAGGGGTGGAGTATTCAGGGTCGGGCGCGATCGCAATCGGTCTCACCATCACTCCTCGCTTAAAGACCAGCTGCTTAACCAGCGAAAATATCTGGCCGATCATCGGATTTTCCGCAAACATGGCCACAGGCCAGGGCTGGGCAACTTCCACAAGCAACCAGTAATCCACCTTGGGAGCAGACCCAATGGGATCCACACCATTGGCCTTAGAAACCTGAGAACAATAGCGACAATCGGCAAGATTGTCCGGCAGATTATCAATGAGTTGCATAGCTCCTTCCTGAGGTTGATTCCTAATAAGCCCACGCACATATTAACGTCTTTCAAGACTTGTTGAGCTGCTAAAACACTGCCGTCTGTAATCTAGGCATCTCCCTTCCTCAGTCTTGTTGCAAAGCGTTGAACTAAGCCCACATCGAAGATCGATAACAAGCGTGTCTTACGATTGCTGATTTACTAGCAGATCCCTGATCTCTTGAGCTTAAAAAGCTTACGGAATTAGACGCTTTTCGGGGTAGTTCAACTATGGAGACGATTGGCACAATAACTGTCACATATGCCTGATACTCCCCTCCCCAAACCGCTTAAAATCCTGACAGCGTAGCTGCCCAAATCAGTCATGATGCCGGAGTCCCTGGATCAATTTTTTTCGAAATCTCAACAGCAGCAGGTTGTCCAACGGCTGCTGGGTCGGGTTGGCTTGACCCGCCGTCGAGCCGATTGCTTTGTGCGCTTATGGGCTTACCTGCAGCTTAAACAAACCAACCCGGCTGAGCCAATTCAGCAGCTGCAGCCCTTTGATGCTTGGGTGGACTGTACCTGTCGCGAGGCGGCAGCGCTTTTTTATGCTGAATCCGAACGGGGTAGCGAGCGCTCGGCGGGGATGATGCTGGATAAGCTGATGGCCCTGGGGCTGATTCAAAAACAATTTGATGGCAATACAATTGCGATCGCAATTCCCCAACCGCCAGAACTACACCAGACCAAACCCCAACCCGCTGCTGTCATCGCTGACCAGTTTGACCCTCGCTGTGATGCCATCCCGGTCGCCAACCTACTGGCCAGCCGCTACAACTGGATGAACAACAGCAATACTGCCGTGCCCTACCGCATTACCCAGCTGCTGCGCCAGTGGGCCGAAGGCTATAGTCGGGGTATGCGAGTACTACGACGCAGTGACAACTTAAATCCAGTGGGGTTCTGTTTGCTTTATCCCACCACCCAAGATTCCGAGATTCACTTTTTTGGCCCACCCAACAAAGGGCTGCATCTCAGCGGCATTTCCGACGAAGACCCCTTTACCCTGGCCAAAGCCGGAGATGAAACCTGCCGTACCGTTTTTATTCGCAGCTGGAACATTGCCCCAGAATACGAAGACCAGGCATTGCTGCTATTGCAAGATGCCCAGACCACCCTGCAGGCCATGGAGCAAGACTTTCCCAACCTGTGCGATCTCCATACGCTGATTATTCATCGTCACTATGAACCCCTGGCCACAGCCCTGGGTTTTCAAAGAACTGGGCTAGACAACCAGGCGGCGATCTATTGGATGTATCTGGCCCTGGATCGATTCCTGGCCATCGATATGGAAGACTTGCCCCACAGGGCCTTAAGTCTCTCTTAGAGAGTGATCACAACAACTAGCTCTGATAAAACTCCACGCCTTTGTTTACAAAATCAAGGGTAAATGCCTGGGTATAGTCCGTCTCTGCCTGAAAAACGCCCGCTGCGGCCATTTCTTCAAAAAATGTCTTCCAGCGTTCGTTGGTCATGGCTCCAATCCCCTGGGTTTCGGCATCACCAGCAGTGGCGAGACCATATTCCTGCATCTTTTCTAGACTGTAGGCAAGCTGTTCATCGGTCATTTCGGGATTGTCTTGTTTGATTAGCTGATTGCCCAATGTCGGATCATCAAAGTAGCTGTACCAGCCTTTAATGGAGGCATCAACAAATCGCTGCACCAGGTCAGGATTGTTATCAATAATCTCTTGCCGGGTTTCAATGGTGGTGGCATAGGCGCTGTAGCCATGGTCGGCTAAGAGAAAGACCATGGGTTCAAAACCGCCTTCTTTTGCGATCGCTAACGGTTCAGAACTCAAATATCCCTGCTGGGCAGAGTTTTTATCTGCCAAAAACGGCCCTGGATTAAAGTTATAGTTGCGCTTCATATCGTCAGTAAAGCCATACTTAGCCGCTAAGAACGGCCAGTAGGTAACATTAGCCGCCTTGGAAATAAAGATGGGTTTGCCTGCAAGATCGGCCAGATCCTTAACCCCCTGATCGGGATGGGCGATCAAAATTTGTGGGTCTTTCTGGAAAATTGCTGCTACCGTCCGTTTGGGAATCCCTTCTTCAACTGCTTTAATCGCATCCGAGGTATAGCCCATAAAAAAGTCCACGGCGTTACCCATCAGCAGCTGAGTGCCATTCACCTGGGGGCCACCCATCTGAACGGTGACATCCAGACCATAGTCTTCGTAAATCCCGGTGGCGACGGCCTGGTAAAAGCCACCGTGCTCCGCCTGGGCATACCAGTTGGTGCCAAAGGTAATCGATTGCAGTTCTGCAGTCGGTTCGCTCTCGGTGCTTGTGGTTGTTACCTCAGCTGAGTTTGTGCAGGCGGCCAACAGCCCGGTGCCAGCAGCTAGTGACCCGTACTGGATAAAACGACGACGATTTAATCGAGTCATTATAGATACCTCCGTAGTTTGTAGAGTGTCGGATGCTCGCTACTTGGACAGCCATTTTATGACCTGGTGCCCCAGCTTTACCGTATCCAGTCGATCAATTTCGCGAATGCCGGTGGGGCTGGTGACGTTTACTTCTGTAAGATAGCCGCCAATAATATCGATACCGACAAAGATGAGACCATCGCGCTGCAGCGTCGGCGCAAGCTGTTGGCAAATGTCTAGCTCGCGGTCGGTAATGTCTACCTTGGCCGTACGACCGCCAACGGCCATGTTGCCCCGAAATTCTTTGCCGGTGGGAATCCGATTAACCGCACCCAGGGGCTTACCATTCAGCAGGATAATCCGCTTATCCCCCTCTTTGGCGGCGGGTAAATAGGTTTGTACCATAACGGGCTCCTGGCCTTGTTTGGTGCTGATTTCAATCATTGAGTTAAAGTTGCGATCGCGACTACTCAAAAACAAAATCCCTTCACCAGCTTTACCTCCCAGGGGTTTGAGCACTGCTTCACCGCCCCATTTTTCCACCGTTTCCCGAATCACCGTTTTGTCCTGACTGACGATCGTATCGGGAATTGCCTCAGTAAACTGCAGCGCATACATTTTCTCATTCGCCGCCCGAATCCCCTGGGGCGAATTGATCACCTTAGTTTTAGCCGGGTCAATATAGTCAAGGATATAGGTGGCATACAGATAAGGCACCGTCACCGGCGGGTCAGTGCGCATAAAAATGACATCCATCCTATCCAGCGGCTGCCATTGGGTGTCGCCCAGGGTATACCAATCAGCCACCGCATCCCAGCGATTCTCACCAAGGGTAACTGGAATCAGCGTCACCGGAGTCAGGTAGGCCATGGCCTGACCCGCCACCACACCCATTTGCTGAGCCTGGGTGACATACACCTGATGACCAAGCTCTTGGGCTGCTTCCATCAGCGCCACGCTGCTATCGTGGCCAGGGTCTAGCTTGGTAATGGGGTCAATGATAAATGCAAATTTCACGGGGTAGGCAAATAAATGGGTCGGTTTGATTTTGCCATGGTTGGGCGACGGTAATTCGCCGGATCGGCCAAAGGGTGCGTCATTACTTGGCATGACGCACCCACTGTTGATTTAATCCACCCGTACTCGTTTGCTGAGAATGGCCATCATTTCATTGGGGCGGCCGGTGGGTAGGGGTTTGCTCCAGTCGTTGGGTTCGGCGTAGTTGAGTTTATGGAGCAGGGCGATGGTGTTGCGGATGGCGGTGAGGCTGCCGAACAGGGTGTGGTTGACGGTTTCGAAGGAGTAGTCGGGTAGGGGATTATTGGCAGGTGGAATCTGGGGCTGATTGCCCTGGGTGTTGTCTTGAAACATGGGTTCTGGTTCTCCAGTTGGGTATACGTGCCCCGATGCTGAGGCGAGGAAAGCCAGAACCTAAGAACTCAGCCACCCCGCGAATGGTTTGCGAATCGAGGTGACTGAGGCATAATAATGCCCAGCCTCCAGATTGGCTTGCGCTTTCTGGGGGTTAGCCATCGGTACGGTGTTGCCGCACCGGCCGATGGTGCCAAATTATTAGGTTCTAGTGAGACTGTCGTGGGTGTTACGACATTAGACGAAAGTAGGACAAAAGTTTGTTGTAGTCAAGCTACAAAGTGTTAATCAAGCATCTTGGTGTCTCATATCGAAAAAAGTTGATGAGTAGTGGATTGATTAGCAGTAATCATCAACTTTTCGAATTATGTTTTAGACATTAATCTGACGCAAGCTTAAATTTGATTCTAAAAAGCTTTGCATCCCAGCAGTATGAGGATGATTCGGAAGAATGATCAATAACTTCTTTAAATCGTCAATAACATCTCTAAGTGTTGAAACTGACACACCTCGTGTGAGTGCTTCCTGATAGAAGAACTTTGCCTGATCTGGCTTGCGAACAATTAAGTAATACAGTCCTAAGTTACAGGTATTACGATGCTCGTTAGGATCTTCTTCATACTGTTTTTGAGCAAGTTTAATGGCTTGACTAATATCTTTTTTGGCTTGTTCAATTTCTTTAAGACGGACATATGTCAGGGCCCGGCAGCAATAAATCGGGGGGTTTTCATCCAATTCCATTGCATGGTTCAAGTCTTCTAATGCAGACCCATAGTTTCCACGAAGCAGCGAGTTCAAGCCTCGACCTGCAATAATATACTGGTCCTTTTCAGAAGAAAGTTTGACTAAACGTGTGAAATCTTCTGCAGATTTTTCATAATTACCAAGGGTCTGTTGAAGCCAAGCACGCTCTGATATGCACCACTCATATTTAGGATCGAGTTCAATAGCTCGATCAAAGTCTTTGATAGCCTCGTTATAGCGCTCCATTAGTCGGTAGGTTTTGCCACGATTAGCAATAGCCCAATCATATTTAGGGTCAAGTTCAATAGCCCGATTAAAGTCTTTGATAGCCTCGTTATAGCGCTCCATTAGTCGGTAGGTTACACCACGATCAGCTATAGTCCATTTGTAGTCAGAGTCAAGTTCAATAGTCCGATTAAAATCTTTGAGAGCTTTGTCATAGCATTCCATAAATTGATAAGTTGCACCACGATTAGCAATAGCCCATTTATAGTCAGAGTCAAGTTCAATAGCCCGATTAAAGTCTTTGATAGCCTCGTTA
>NZ_AWNH01000010.1 GCF_000482245.1 Leptolyngbya sp. Heron Island J
TTTGGGACTATGAAATTCTCGGTCTCCTATCACCAATGTTGGATAGGGTTTCAATAATTTTAGAGCGATTTTTAAGACTCGTTTTTGGGTCCTCAGATTACTGTTGCCTATATGGTCTAATAGCTCCCAATAGAGCGGTAATGCATGAGTCCCCCATACCAGGGTCACCATAAACAGATTACGTCCTTTCCATTGCGTTCGGTCTATCGCAATCAACCAATACCCATACTTCTGATGCGTCTTTTTTTTAGCTGACGACGATGCTCTCGATTGAGACGATGCCCCGTTTGAGCTTGTCGAATCCAATATTTGAGCAACGGAAACCACAACACTTTAAGGCTCAAACGAGGCAGGACTAAAAACCGTTGCAGGTTCCGTTTTCGACTCGCATATTTGATCGGTTGAGGAAATAGACTGGCTAAGGCTCCAAGAGTGACTTGACGATGCGCTTGTATCAAAAGTAACACTAATTCCAGCGTTAGATACTGCTGCTCGTTCAGATGCTTACGGCAAATCGTTTGGTATACTTGAGGCAACATTTTATTTTTTGTGGGGGATCCATAGTCCCCTATTTTTTTGCCGTTTTATTTTCCCAAATCATTGCCAACTATAGGCTTGAAGTTCCTTGTCACCGTCTAAGATTTCAGGCACCAAATAGCCATAGCTTTAGACCGGTTGATCTCTTAAAATCAGCGATCGCAAAAATTTTGCCTGGACAACTAAGTTAAACAGATGTTTAATGCTTAATGGATTAGTTTTAGTTTGATAGATCAATGGGATGCCGATAGCTTGGCTGACCGGTAGAATACAGAACAACTATCAAACGGATGATCAAATGGGCTCTGCAGCTGTTACAAAGCAGCGAATCTTAGATGCGGCTGAACGCGCATTCGGCACCTATGGTTTTTCTCAGACAACCCTCCGCAGCATCGTCAAGGATGCGGGAGTGAATCTGGCCTTGGTGAATTATCACTTTGGTTCCAAGGAAGAGCTGTATCAGGCAGTTGTTGCTCGTATGGCTGAACCCATTATTGAACGCCAGTTGGCGGCATTAAGTCAGATTAACCTTGCTGCCGAGAAACCATCTTTAGAAGCTGTCTTAGACGCCTACATCAGACCAGGAATAGACTATTTACTACAGGACCAACAGTTAGTATTAAAACGGGCAAATTTTTTTGCTCGGTATTTTATGGAACCGATATCCGTTCAAAAGCTGACCGAATACGAGTTTGCCGAGAGCGACGCTCGGTTTTTGGATATATTGCAACGAGCAGTTCCAGAACAGTCTCGCATACAGCTAACTTGGAAGTTAGATGCTATTGTGCTGCTCTTAGTACGAGCCATGGGGCAAATTGGACAGCCCCACGCTCTGATCAAAAGCTACTCCAAAACAGATATCAATGCAGCCATTGCTGAGCTAGTGTCTTTTTCTGCCTACGGCATAAAAGGAGAATAACCATGTGAGAGACCTAAGACCGATCAACAACAAAGAGACCCACCCATTCCTGATGATGAACTTTACTAAAAGCGGTGACATTACTCAGGTATTACCTTCGGGGCCGCTGATCTCAAGTCAGCCAGGGCAGTGGCATGGTATTCATTTAGGGTACTATCATCACCCTGCCTACGAAATCCCTAAAATTATCTCTAAACAACACCTTATTTTGGTACACCTGGCGGTATCAACTCAAGTAGACCAATATTTAGGGCAACAGATTCAGACAATCCACTTACACCCAGGTAGTGTTCTGATTATTCCAGCCTACACCCCTCACTACGCCACTTGGGACACCGAAAATTATTACTTACTCCTTAGCATTGATCCGGCTGCGTTGCTTAATACGGTGCAGTCTGCTGGCGAAGCTGAGCTAATGCCCCATTTTGTTACCGCCGATCCTTTAGTTCATGGCATAGGGTTATCGCTTAAAACTGAGCTGGAGTCAGACAGCTTAGGCGGACGGCTGTATGCCGATTCCCTATGTACAGCACTATTTACCCACCTGGTACGTCACTACACGACAAAAGCGACACTACCATTTCAGACGACTGGAGGATTACCACGCTATCAGCTACGACAAGTGCTTGACTATATAGACGCCTGTCTTAGTCAAGAGTTAGCCTTGGCAGACCTGGCCGCATTGGTCAACCTCAGTCCAAACCACTTTACACGGTTATTTAAGCAGGCGACTGGTTTTACCCCCCACCAATATGTGATTAAACAGCGAGTTGAAAGAGCAAAGCAACGTTTGCTAGAAGGTCGATTAACTCTGGCTGAGGTCGCCCTTGATGTAGGATTTGCTCACCAAAGTCATCTTAATCGCCACTTTAAACGATGGGTCGGGTTTACGCCTAAAGCGTTTCTCAATAATCAGTGAGAATGTGCAAAAAATCGGAGAAAGCGGCAAGATCTGCCCTTCAGGTTCACGGCATACTTTAACTGTCTGTTGATCTATCCATAATTCCATGCCCCACATTCTTCATCTCGACTCCAGTCCACGGGGAAGTCGTTCAACATCACGCGCTCTTACAAAAGAATTTGTATCCGATTGGATACAGGTCCATCCCCAAGATACGGTCACCTATCGTGACATTGGCAAATATCCTGTGCCTCCCGTTGATGAATCATGGATTGCCGCTGCTTTTAACAAAGCTAACACCCTGCCAACTGAGCTGACCGGTGCCCTGACGATATCTGACGAGCTAATTGCCGAATTATTACAGGCCGATCGCTATGTATTTGGCGTTCCTATGTATAACTTTAGTATTCCAGCTAATTTCAAGGCGTATATCGACCAGGTGGTGAGAATCCACCGTACTTTTAATGCTGCGTGGGAAGGGCTATTAACTAACAAAAAAATGCTGATCGTCACATCGCGAGGTGATAGCTATGGTGAAGGTTCAGCCCTAGCCAGCTATGACTTTCAAGAACCCTATTTACGAACAGTCTTTGGGTTTATAGGGATTACTGATATCACCGTTTTCCATGCAGAGAACCTAAATGAGGGAAAAGATTCTCGTCAACAGGCTATCGCCCAGGTTCGTCATGCCATGCAGCAACTCATAGTCAGCTGGTGAGACTGGCGAGCTCGTTAGACTATGCTCATCGTCATCAGGAGATTATTGTTCAATTTGGTCGATTTCCCCATCGCAACGACATTTTAGGTCGTCAGGGCACTGCAGAAGAAATTGCTTTTCTGCAACAGCCAGAGTCCCGTTTTTAGATCCTGGTGGCTGTTCATTTTTCACTGGTTTAAATTGCTTCAAATGTCATCATCAGCGTTGCCATATCATTGGTTGCCAACGTGATCTCATCACGCTGCTCAACCTCGCCTCTGGATGTATCAAATCCCTCCATTGGAGGAGTAACTGGGCTCGACGTACTTTCTGATTACTGCCACTAAATATCTTGACTACTGACGTTAGGTGACGAAGTTCATCATCGCTCAGGCGGACAACATACTTTCTTCTGCATGGACCTTTGGTGTGCTCCATACAGCTTACTCCAACATTCTTCTAAATCCCAATTCTTAGCTTTGACGTTGCACTAGTTTCCTAAAACACCTATTGAGCCAAAAATAAGATAGATGAGGTTTAGCTCCAGTACCAGATTTTTTCCCAGGACCGATCAAAGGATAGGAAGCCACCTAGCGTGATGCGAGCTGTCGAGCCTACTACGGGGGTGATTCGGTGCAGACACCGACCGGAGGAAAATACAACCAGATCTCCAATTTCAGGATGGAGCCGAACCGAGTGATACTATTCAGCGATTTGCTCTGGATCCCATCTGCCATTCGGTAATGTCGGCTTATTGGGGTTTTCCAAGGTCAGCGCATAAACAATAAGTTCCCCCCCCCCCCGATTGAGACAGATAAGGGAGTGATAAAGCTGAGAAGGGTACTTGTATCTGCTTGCCTCTCTAATGATTGGTAGGCAGATAGGAAGAAGTGATGTCGTGGTGAATACCTATGCCTTGTCCGTGATGGAGCGATCGTACCGTATAGGGAATATAGGAACGTCCATCAATACTACAAGGAATTTCTACAGGTCTTCCGCCTGAGATTTTTCCGAGCACCCTTTCGATCTCGTGCTGGGGATTAAATGACGGGTCGAATAGACGATCGATCATCTCACGGTATAATCGATTTTTATCAAGGTAAGTATCTAATGATTGACCTGTGGGGCTTTTCCCACTAGGCGTGAGAGAAACCCCGAGAACTCGAATGTTCTCACCGTCTATTTCCGATGAATTGGTTTGGAGCCACTCTAGATCGACTGCTCCGGACTCAGCTCGCGAGTCTGCCAACCGTGAACGTTTAGGACAGAACGCACGCCGAACGAGCAACACATCAATCTGATCGAGGTAGAGATCCTCAAGGGCCATGGGAAAGTCCTCAATTTGGGCAAAATCTATTTCAATCACCCTCACCATTCGTTTTAGAAATTCAGTAGCAATCATCGTTGTTCTTCTCGTGTGTGCTTCACTGGATTCAATTTTTGCAACAAAAACTCCCTCAGAGCTCTTTGTTTTCAATTCTTTTAGAGTTGTTTTCTCGCCACCTGAAGTGATTGCGATCTAATTTTTTCAAAAAAACGTTACTGTCCCACCATAGCAAATCGGCTTAGGTTAACCATCGAAATAGGCACATCATTTCTCTAATTGTCGAGGTTTAGAGACTTATTTTCTATATTGAGTGTGATTTTAATGTATGTACGGTGAGGCATATGAAAACATGCATCTATACAATACATTTAAAGGCTCTTTTGTATAAAAGAGCCTCGCATTTCATGTTTTGTATTGTGAAACACCCTATGTTTTACGTTTTATGTAAAATCAGTTTTTCTTGATGGATTGCCGATGTAGCCTTTTAGGTATAACGAAATGTGGCTTTTTGGAAATAATTGATTTGTTGGGCAGTGCGCTAATCCAGCCCTCAAATCAGACATGATGTTACAGAATCAATCTTTTTCTCTGTGGAAGGTGAACTTTTCCCTCGACACAGAGCAGAGATCGCTTGCACTATTCAAATCAAAGGAGAATATTATGGCGAAAGACATCACTGTTTTGCCAGGCGAAATCTATATTGTTACGGATCAAGATCGAGATTTTGGTACCGTTACAATTCAGCTTGGAGGTCAGCTTAAGATCTCAACAGCGGCTCAAGTCACTATCCAAAAGCTCATCAAGGAGACATAGAATCCAAGTCTGCCGGGCTAAGTAAGCTAGTTGTGCTTGCTAGTCCGTAAGTTTTTGCTGACTAATAAGTTTATTGACGGATATTTCTGTTTGCAGAGAAAGAACAACAGTTTCTGGACAGAGCTGTTGAGGTTTTGTGTTGCCGGAATCGGTATCAGTCAGAAATATCCTAGAACCCAAGTTTCTCAACAACAAGACATTAGACCACTAGTAAAACGATTAGGAGTTTAACGAACCAATGGAAATGCATTCTTTAATCGCTGAGGCGGTCGCCTTAGGTCAATCAACACCAGATATCGCCATTATGGGCGACCAGGGTAGTGCAGGCAGTCATGGGCAAGACGGTAATGCTGGACAGTCTGGAGTTGATGGAAGAAATGGTAGTTGTAATTGGAAGACTGGGTGTAGTGGTAGTTCAGCTGGCACAGGCGGCGGCAATGGCGGCAATGGTGGTGATGCCTCCAAGGGTCGCGAAGGAGGAGATGCGCTACCAGCTAAGATTTATGTTGGTGAACTCACCGGAACTATCTTTGTCGCTGGACGAGGTGGTAACGGTGGCGATGGTGGTGTTGGTGGTGCTGGCGGTGCTGGCGGCAAAGGTGGTAAAGGTGGCAATGGTGCCTCAGATGGTGCTTATCACACTGGCCCGTCTTCCGGTGGCAACGGTGGCGATGGTGGCGATGGTGGCGATGGTGGTAACGGTGGCAACGGTGGTAACGGTAGCCTCGTGGAAATCGTATATGGGAAGCTCAATGACAGTAGTGGATTTGTTCCTATCTCCGAGCCAAGCCAGCCAGGCAGTGGCGGTGCTGGTGGCGTAGGTGGCAGCGCTGGAGCTGGCGGTCAGGGTGGTAGCCCGAACGGTGGTAATGGTAGTCCGGGAGATACAGGTAACACGGGGGTATCTGGGCATAAAGGCTCCTCCGGTGGAACACCGAGTACCTTCAGTATTCGTCAGGGCACGTTAGCTACGCTGAGCTAGAAGCCACTTTATTGCTCTATTTGGAGGGTATCTCCTACCTGATTAGGAGATACTCACCCCCTACAATTTATTCAACAACACTCAGATATGGGTGTCCTAGCTTCGGAGAATGACGAGTTTTCAGTTGCTAGAAGTACAAAATTAACTCTTTGCAATCCCAACGGAATGGATTATGCTTTCTTATTCGGCTCGTCTTAGACGTAAAGTTAATCGTCTTTGCATAGCTACGGAAGGTCTTTCTGGCACAGTCGAGTCAGCAAAAAACTTGTGTCAAAATCTCCTGGCTGCCCCCCTGGGTGGCCAGAATTATCTTGCCGGTGCTTCAGCTCTTAATAATGATGGGGTGCCGCTTCAGCTTTGTCTTTCTTCCTCTAGACGCGGAATTGCACTGCGGGTGATTGGTGATCCAGGTACACATTACGACAACTTAGAAGCTCGCTACCAGTGTTCTCGTGAGACTCTTGAGCGCTGCATGGAGTTGGCTGATTCATCTTCAATCTCACCGCTTGTCACCAATACGCTGACACATCTAATTCCATCGTCAGAGGTGCAACGTGCCCAATACTCTAATGGCTTTATATGGATTGCTGCAAGTCCAGTCTTGCCAGGACTTGCAGTCTATATTGATACGGCTCCGCTGGGTAAGGCTGGGGCATGGAAAAAAATTGAGGAGTGGCTGAGTGAAGTACTGCCTTGTACTGATGAAGCTACTAGAATACTAGCAACACTCCGCCAGTGTACTGTTCCTGCAAGTGCAGGGCTAGAAGGCCATACAAAATCTAATTTGAGGGCAAAAGTTTACTTCCGGCTGACAGAGTCGCTGAGGCTTGAACAGCTTAATGTCGATCTGTTTGCTGATCGTCGGATCTTTGAATTTCTACAAATTGCCATGGGGCGTTTCGGCGTTGACCGTGATGGCTTGGTTCTCAGTGTTGGATTTAGAGTGGAAACTGGCGAACTTGCCGATGTCAAAGTAGATCTATGTGGCCATTGTCTTACCTATGAAAACAATGAGTGGCTTGAAATTATAAATCAGTTGAGCAGTCAGTTTGGGCTGACATCCCTGCCAGTTGATGCTGCTTTAAATGAATACGGTTGCCGAGTAGCGTTTATTGGATTTGGCCTTGATCGAGCTCAGAAATGTCGTCTTAATCTATATTTGAATGCAGCCGAATCCCAAGATGAACCGTTACAAGACGAACTTGAAGCTGCCCTTACCGACGGTGTTCGTTATTTATGCGCACTCCAAGACCAAGACGGACACTGGGCAGACTACCAACTACCTGTGGGTGTATCCGATCAATGGATCACTGCCTATGTTGGTTTAGCGCTAGCCAGAGTTGGAAACTATTGGAAAAATAAGACAGCACTTTTAGCTGCGGAGCGAGCCGCAGATTGGTTATGCTCAGAGCGTTCTTATCCTGCTGGTTGGGGCTACAATGCGACCACTGGACCTGATGCAGACTCTACAGCCATGGCAATTGGTTTGCTCAGAGAATTAGGACGATTGATTCAACCTGAAGACCAATCTTTTCTATATGACCACTGGCGGGTTGAAGGTGGATTGGCAACTTACGATGGTCCACAGGCTTGGGGGGTAGCCCATTGGGATGTTACTCCATTTGGGTATCTCGGTCTCAACTCAGAACAACAGAACGAGTTACGGGATAGCTTTATGACTGCGCTGAAAGCTAATCTCACAGAAAATGGCATGTGGAGAGCCTACTGGTGGCGCAACCCTTACTACAGTACGTTTTTGACTCTGGAAGTGCTGGCTGAGCTTGGTATTCAGGAACCTGAACAAGAAAGAGAAGACAATCGTTTTGAAGTTACCAATCCCTTTGATCTGGCTTGTGTGATCGGTATCCACCACCTACGGGCGATTCCATCGGATTGGCAGCGGTCTCCTTTACGTGGTCTTCTCAACTGGCAACAAAACGATGGACGTTGGCTAGGGCATCCCAATTTGAGGGTCACAGATGATAGCTGTTTTGAGCCTTGGGATAAACCAATCGGAGAGTACTACACAGATCATGCTGCGACAGTAACTACTGCCACCGTTATCCGTGTACTGACATCTATTCTGACAAAGTAGTAAGTGAGCATTATGCCTGGCATCTTTTACTCTCACTGATTTGTAAAGGTTACAATCTCTCATTTGAACATCATAATATCTAAAGATAAGGAACTTGTTTTAGATGCCTCGAAGAATTTTTAATCATGCGGATGACGATGCTGCTTTTCGTGAGCAAGGTTTTGTCATGCTTGACCTATTAAAGCCTACTGACATTCAATCTCTAAGTTGTTTCTATGAAGATGTCGATGGTCTGCATGACAGTGAATTTTCGGCAACGGTCCTAACGGATTGTTTTGATATGCGGCAGCGTGTGCATCAAAAAGTAAGCAGCGTTTTTCGCGAACGTCTGCTTCCTGTCCTTAATAACTACCGTATTGTGGTAGGGAGCTTTGCCGTAAAGAGGGCCAACAGCAATTTCAGCAAGGTAGGTCTCCATCAAGATTTAACATTTGTCAAAAATGAAGGTGAGGAAGTAGGCCTCAGTTTATGGTGTCCACTCTCAGAGGTGAATGCAGAAAATGGGTATCTGGGAGTGGTTCCTGGTAGTCACCGATTTAATAGCAACTATCGTGAGCCGTGCTCTCTGCCTTATCCAGAGCTGATCAATTTGATTGAGGAAAAATTCGTAACTTATATTCCTATGCGACCTGGTCAAGTGCTGTTTTTAGATAATCGTATGTTCCATTGTTCTCCTCGCAATACAACAGAACATAATCGGGTAGTTGCTGCCGGGATTGCAGTTCCTCGAGAATCTCAACTCATCTATTGTCATCGAGACCTTGAGGTTGATACCGACATTCTCGAGATCTATGAAGTTACTGATGATTTTTGGTTAAGCAATTTGGTTGGCGAACGCCCCCACGAGGGCTGTTGTATTGGCAAAGTGCCGCGCATCGTATCCAAATTAACAGTCGCTGATTTAGCAACTGAAACATCAAACGCTGTTCCTATCTAGATAGTTATATATGTAAACGCTCATATATTTACATCGCTTTCATTCTCTGCAGACCAAGGAATTTGTCCCATGACCAACCAGTCTTTAGCCAACAATCCCACCGGTCCAAGCCGCTCTCAGATTCCAGAGATCCGCTCTTTCCAGTTTGACAAGGCGGCTATTGGCGATATTAAGAGTAGTGTTAACTACTTTCGTGGCAATATTCAACTGCCGATTGATTTTCTCACACTAACGGGGCGAGAGGGACTTGAAGTCAAGGTCTCCGCTATGTACAGCAGCACTATTAAAAAACAGGTCACAACTTGGAACTCTGAAGCGCCCACAAGTGTACTTGGGCTTGGGTGGGATATGCCCCTCAATTATATTGAAGTCTATAAAGCAAGCAGCGGCTCTGTCACGTCCGATACCTATTATTTAGTTGCTAACGGATCAGCCAATCCATTGGTCAAAACGCAGCAAATTAGTAGCACTGTATGGGCTTTTCAAACTAGAAATTATGAGTTCTGGGATATTCAATACGATACTCTCAATGAGACTTGGCAAATCATTAAAGAAGATGGATTTGTTTACTCATATGGCAGCAGCAGCCACAGTAATGCTATCCAATACGGTGTTAAATGGGGTAACTGGATCGGTAGTAGTAATCAACTTGCCGGGCAGGAACAATATTGTGCGGCTTGGAACCTGGCATCGATCGAATCACCCTGGGGACACCGTGTCACTTACACCTATCATAATGTCGAGCAATCCGTTGGTTCTGGTGGCCAAAAATTTACTCAGGCATCTTATGTCAAAACTTTGGTTGATAGCTATGGCAGAACAATTACCTTCAACTATGGAGAAAAGTACGGAGTTAATAACCCAAGCCAGCTTGGCATTTTAGAATACCAAGCTGCAAATGCTCAATTCCCAGAGCCAAATGCGTATCAGGATAGGTATGAAACCCTATTTCTAGATTCTGTTGATGTTAGTAATGCCGATGGTCTCGAACTTTATCGATTGAAGTGTGTTTATGATTTTGTTAACACAGCAGTAACGAGTGATCCAGCATATAATCTGTTGTGGAAACGCTGCCTCAAGTCTGTTTATCAGTATGCTGCGGATGGAACGTCGTTGCCGGGAATGCAGTTTGAATATGCTGAACAGAACGAGGTGAACCCTGGAGCACTCAAGTCAGTTACTTACCCCTCAGGGGGGATTGCGCACATAAAATATAAGAAGAATTTTATTAACGCCCCAAAACGTGTCACAGTTACTAACCCTCTACCAGGTAGTACACCGGGTGTTTGGCATGGTGACGATTACGTTGTATTCACATTCTGTCAGCCAGATAAAGCAGGTATCAATGTGCTTGTTCGGTCTTGGGATGGTCGCTGGGTCGAGTCAGATATTACTGCTCCCAATATGAATGGTATTCAAGCCGATCCCAAGAGTGTAACAGTCCTGACTCAGACAGATTTTATTGCTGTGTCATTGCGAAATCAAAATGCGTCACAAGATGAGATTTATATCTATCAACGTGATAAAACAGGTTTTGGCGGTTGGACGCTTTATAATCAGCAACCGTTTCTATTGAGACTTAATGCCAATGCAGGAGCTTCTATAGTTACAGCTGGCACAGATTTTGTTATTGCTTACAACCAAGATTACGCTGTGAGTGCCATTCAAGGCTTTTCCTACAGTTGGAAAACACAGCAATGGACGTCGCCGAGTATAGGACCGGACATAGGTGGAGAGACGGGCGCAACAATTGCAGCGCTACAGAATTACTACATAGTGGTTCGCTATTTTCATGATCAACAACGAGCTGAGTTTCAGATTCTGTATCGTGACTTGGAAAATAATTGGCAACGTGCACAATCGTGGACAGTCAGTTCTTTTGATGTCGTGGAATCAGAAGGACGTTTATTGTTTGCTGTGGCTCCCAATCCGACCTATGTTGCGGTTACCCATGTAACTCTCTACGAAAGCAGTAAAATCTCCTATCGGATTGATAGTTTTGACTGGAATGAAGGGTTTGATGTTCTTAACGCTAGGAATCCAGCACAAGTCGATCTTGAGTCACCCATTGATAATGGAAAGTCTGTCTATAACGTCTTTAGAACCCTCACGACTGGATCGTTTGTTAACAATAATATTGCTAACCTCCGTAAACTTGGAGAATATGGCAACAATGCCGGTGTGCAGTGGGTCCAACAAGAATTTACTAAACCAGCGGCTAGCTCCACAATTCAGACAGCAGCTGGTGAAGATTTCGCCTTATTGTGCGAAACTGCAAATACCGTGCAAAAGAATCAACTGTTGACGTTTAACCCTAACTTTCCAACAGCGGGGTGGCAGTTCCCCTCTGTTACGAATACCGGTAGCTATCCAACTGCTAGCAGCAACTATCTGACGGTGGGCAAGACCATCTACCATCGCAACTTTGAAGGTCAATGGCTCCCAATGAGACAGGAACTCAGTAACCTCAGGGCAGAAGAAACTGTTCAAAATCAGGGGCCTAACTATATTGCCTATCAAGATACTGCTACAGCTGGTAGTAAGACTTATTTCGTCGCTCTTAAAAATGGTCAGGTATCGACACCCACTGAACTGCCGGGGGGTGCACAAAGAATCTATGTACCCACTGACGAAGCTTGCGTCGGTCCAGGCACAAATTTAGCAGGTCCAAGATTTCTGATCAGCTACGCGTCTACATCATTTTGTGATGCGGATAAGCTCTATTTGCAAAATCTGGATGAGGGAGATATCCAGGACTACGCATACGACTATCCAGTGGCCTATGTTGAGATTGAAGATGCCTATGACTCTGCTCAGTCTTTCTCTCAATCATACTTTTATGCTAATTCGAGCGATGCTCAAATTGGCTATAATACCCAAACTGGTCTAACCCAATACCCCCTCGTTTACGAAGTTCCTGGCATTCAATCAGCATCAGATTCACCCCCATCTACACAACCTGATGGTCGTAGTGAGCGCTATTTCTCAAATGGCTTGTCGCCACAGCGGGGACTGTATCCTACGACGTGGGTATACAACTATCAATATCTGCTCAATGGCATGCTTCTGGCTCAAAAGGACTTCGATGCCGATAACAACTTGGTATCGTCACAACTTAACTATTGGCAGGTGTTTACCAATGATGCTAATGCTAGCAGCAAACTTTACGGTGGCTATGCTCGCCTAATGCGCCAAACAGCGGTTATCGATGGTGTGATCAGCGATTCGACCAGTACATATGACGAGACAACTGGGGTGCAGCTATGGCAGGAACAGCAATATTATGACAGCGAAGGAACTGCTAAAAAACTGCGATCCGAGACGAAATATGCCTGGCAGGTACCAGCATATAAATCCACCTTCCTCAATCAACATATCTATACAGCTGTTGTAGAAGAAACACAAAGTGTGATTGACGACAATGCAGATACTCGTAATTACATCAACAGTGAGGTAACAACTTATCGAAATTGGGCTGAGCAGACACCAAGTATCCAATGTCTAAATAATGCTGGTGATAGCTGTAAGCTTGCCCCTTATCAAAAATATACGTGGACCACACCAGGGTCTTCGCCTCCTGAGTTTGATTTTTTGTTTGGTGCTGAGCGTCCAGGATGGTTGTTAACTACTGAAATCCTACAGCGATCGCAAACGGAAGGTGTGATTGAAGAACAACGGGATGTCAATGGCGTTTCTAAGTCATTCCTTTATGACCAGTTTGAACGCTACAAGGTTGCCGAGTTCCCAGATGGAAGTTTGACCGGAGATGAGATTAGTTATTATGGTTTCGAAAGCTATGAAGGTGAGACTGGCTGGGCATTAGGGGCTGGCGCACAGATTGTACCCAATGCAGAAGATACCGTTGTTGATGCCCATACCGGGTCGTATAGCTTGAAACTGAGTGCATCGACGACCGGCAACGCCGGTATTTCCCAGACTTTTCTACCTGCACGTCAAGGCATCAGCTATATCTTCTCTGCCTGGGTCAAGAAACCCGAGGGCTTTGATAAGGATAAAGGCAATAGCTGTTGGCAGATAGATGTGGCAGGTGGACAAACTATCACCCTTGAGTTTCCCGATACTGTTGGGCAATGGGTCTACGTTTATCAGGTTTTCAACGTACCAGACGATACTACTGGAGTTACGATTTCAGGAGAGAATTTCAATTCCGCTAGTGATATTCTGATTGATGACATTCGCTTCTCACCATTGAGTTGTCAATTCGAGGGGACCGGATACAATGTCCGCCTGTGGTTGCCAAATGCGGGGTTGGGGGCAAACGGTGAATCCGATCGTAAGGTCCATAGTCGATTGCTACAATCTGTAATCGAGACGAATAGTGCAGATCTAGTCACAAAACTGACTTCTCAGTATTTTTCACGGTCAGGCAATCAGGGCAAATTTGTACTCTCTGATCCTAACAAAGACGTGACCCTGCGAGCTGCTGCAGGGGGAAGCCTGTACACATTCAATCGAGGGTCCGAATGGCAACAGTTGTGGCAAGCACAATCTAATGTTTGGGTGGTGGAAGCAGAATATCTTACCCAAAAAACAGCTGGTCTTTCTGGCACTTTATCAATTACAGATACACGATATCGTTCAGACTACATGATCGATGTTGGTTTTGCGACGCTTGAGGCTGTCAGTCAACCACTCGGCATTCGCTTCGGTCAGCTGCTGGCTGCTCAATGGAACCCCAAAACATTGGTTTGGGAGCTACTCGATTGTCAAGATGAATCAGTGCTTGATTCAGTTTCAACAACATTGTTTACGATTCCCACCGAACCATTCAAAGATGAATTAGAGCAGGGGATTGTGAGCGACAACCTGCAAACCCTATTCGATATGGCCAACTATCCGCTGCCAGCCAATGCAACGGTCAGTCCTGGCAATGTCGCGAATCAAAGCTGGGTGCTGGCAAGTGCAACGGATCGCTTCCGCTATCAATTGTTAGAGGAGGGAGACTCTATCGGCGTGCATCGTGTGGCGGGTGACTGGACGGTGATCGTTGCCGATCGCATGGTGATCTTTCAAGTAGAAGGCCGATCAATATTCAGCTACGCAGCTCCTAACCTGTTAACCGAGGCGGCACCAGAGCTTTTCTTTGGAAATCATGTGGCTATTTCGCGCTTAGCCACTAGCTTGGCTCCACAGGTAGAAACGAGTTTCCAAGATTCCTGTGGTAATGAGATTCAATTACAAGCCCTTGCCGACAATCGTATGGTGGTGAGCCAAACTATTTGGGATAGTATGGGGCGCTCGGCGGTTCGAACCAAGTCTGCCTACATTACACCAGATGTTAATCCGCTGTTGACTTACTGTACCCAATTCGCCAGTCTCAACTGGACTACTGGTCAGATGACCGGCCTGGTGAACGATGCTTACCCAGATGATGAGGGTTTTCCCTATGCTCGCGAAAGATATGAGCCATCGCCCCTCGCCCGCGTGGTTGAACAAGGTGCACCCGGAAAGCTTTTTAGTATTGGAGCTCACAGCACAAGTATTGCATACACAGGAGACGACGAAAAATTCCTCAAAAATACGACCACCAACCCGAACGGTGATGTGTTCTTTGAACTTCAAAATGGCCTTGATCAAACAGTGTCCCGAGTTGCTATTGGTCAGGAAGACAATGTCGAAAATCAAACAATTTTTGATGATGCGGGTAACCCTGGGCAACAGCGTTCACCGAATTACTTCTCTCCCCCAACAGATTCTACTGCAGCTGATTGGGTTGATACACAAACATTCGATTATGGCGGGCGAGTCATATCTTCCCAATCGGGAAAGCAGGGCACGACTTACTATATCTATGATCCTGCAGGGAATCTACGCTTCATGCAAGATCCCCAAGGGGCACAATCTGGCCATTTCAATTATGTGAAATATGATGTGCTTAACAGATCGATTGAAACTGGCTATTTGGTGGGGCAGTGGGATGCTCAGACCCTTCAAAAATATGCTGACACCCAACCAGACTGGCCGTCAACGCCACTCACCTGGCGCAAGAAATATGATTACGATGGGGGACAAACTATTAAATTTGCCATTGGTCGAATCACCCAAGTACAAGTCAATAATACCGACGATGGTAAAGCTGATATTATTGAACAATTCCGCTATGACATTCTTGGAAATACGACGACTAAAACTATAATTGCTGAAGACTTCGACAGTGGCGTTCAACATTCTGTAGACTATGAATACAACAATCTCGGTATGGTCACCCGAATTATCTATCCTGCCACATCCGCTGATGAACGTTTTAGTCTTTACTATCGCAGCAATCGCTTACAACAATTAAGTGCGATCGCTGAAACGGCAGATTTCTCGCAGCCAATGGCCACTTTCTCTTATAGAGCCAATGGCCAGCCACTGGAAGAGACTATGCTTCTAGGTGATGAGTTAGTCAAGCAAACATTTGACTTTAACTCTCCTCTCTGGCTCAAAAATATTAAGCAAGAGAATTCTGCTAATGAAACCCTATTTGGTGAAACGTTGTCCTATACAGAAGGTGGTTTTAATGACGCTCAGTATTATGATGGTACGATCGCGTCTACAACCTTCACGGGGACATCGGATGACGCGTATAAGTATTCTTACAACAACCTTGGGGCGATCGAAAATGCTGACAACCAAAAACAAGAGCATGACACCCTCGGAGTTACGAAGAGTGTGGAATATGACGCCAACGGTAACTTTGACCTGTTTGTTCGTGGAGCTGTGGAAAGACAGTATAACTATGTCAGCGGTACCCAGAGAGTCCAGACCGTTTGCGATGTAGCTGATGACTCTGTGCTTGCCAGTTATAGCTATGATCAAAATGGTAATACCACAACAGCCAAGACGACAGCGTCTGGTTTGTCATCCGCACAGGATCTGACATTTACCTATGATCCAGGAATAAAGATGACAACTCAGATTGTCAATGCCGTTAGTGGAGGCAAAACTCTGGCGTTTCGCTATGGACATGATAACGGACGTGTTCAGAAAGATGTTTGGCAAAACTCACAATTGATCGAGAAGAAACTGTACATCCGAGACCTTAATGGGATGCCGCTATGTGAGTTAACAACCGATGTCAGTAGTCAAGTGACTGCTCCGACAGTTTACATCTACAGTCCAAGTGGTGTGATGATGATGCGCAGGGATGATCAGACCTATGGCATCTTGAAGGATCACCTGGGCTCAGTTCGAGTTGTTCTAGATCAAAAAGCAACTATCGTAGCAAAATACGATTACTTACCCTTTGGTATGCTCTCTGCTTTCGATGAACCATCAGAAGGGTTTATGTCGTATTTGTTTACAGGTCAGGAGTTTGATTGGGAGTGTGGACTTTACAACTATCGTGCTCGATTCTACTCGGCTGAACTGGGTCGTTTTTTAGAGGTTGATCCTCAGAAACAGTTCTTCAGCCCATATATCTATTCAGCAAATAACCCTGTGCTGTTTGTTGACCCAACAGGTTCAATTTCAACTTGGGCACGGGTATTGTTTGGTGTGGGAATGGCAATTGTAGGCGTAGGCGTAATTGTTGCAACAATAGCCACAGGAGGAGCCGCATCCCCTGCTGTGGCAGCTTGGGCCGCAGGCCTCGGTGCAAGTGCTACAGTAGCCAGTGCAGCTGGAACTGTAGCTGCTGTGGCAGTATCAGCCACCCTGGGAGCTGCATCTGGTGCTGCCCTCGGCAGTGCTTTCTATGCGTTAGGTACCAGTAATGAGGATTTCAGTTGGTCAACTCTCGGACAGCAAGCTGCACTTGGAGCGATCGCGGGGGCTATTACTGGCGGTGTTGGCCAAGGTCTGTCAATTGGTGGTCAGGCTATTGCCACAGCAGCGACCGGTATTAGCGAAACCGGATCACAGTGGGCTGCCTCATTGACAAACCAAGCATTGATCAGCCACGCAACTCGAACAGCCATTGTCGGAGGCCTATCCAGTGCTATTGCAGGAGCCACCGCATCAGGGGTCAGTGGTGCGATATCGAATGTTTGGGGTTTAACGGACTTGAGTCCTAGTGACATGGCCTTTTCCATCTTGGGCGGTTTGGGTAAAGGTGCAGTTAAAGGCGCAGGCGGTGGAGTTGGAGGAGCTGCATTTAGTGCACGCATCAAGGCTCCAGCTTTGAGAGTATGGGCATCACTGTCCACTAAACAAACAGCGGTAGGAGGAACTATAGGCGGTGTAGCTGGAGTAGCAACTGTAGGAGGAGCCTATGGATACCTGTATAACCGAGAGTTGGAGAGAGAAGGGGCATAGGATTGTGCCTGGTGTGTCAATGTTTTAGAGGAATGGAGAATGGACTATAAGCAAGATCTTGAAATGGGGGAAGGGTGTGCCGTTTGAGTTCTTCTTTCCCAAGACGTTTTACTATCGAGATGATTTGCTCTCAGAAAAGGCTAATAATACGCTGGTGGACGTTGCTCTTGCCTTAAGACAGGAGATTCCCAACTCGACCAGGCAGAACTTATATACAACCTTTGGTTCTGTCGCCAATTTATTAACGCGCGAGCCCTTTCACGCATTGCGTGACGCTCTACGCGATGAAGTTGTCTTATATCTAGAGCAAATCGAGACGCGATCGGATAAGCAATGGATGATTAGTGATTCATGGGTTAGTATCTCCTCTCCAGGAAATTACGAGCGGATGCACACCCATCCGGGAGCCTATATTAGCGGTGTTTACTACATTAAGGCACCGCCTGAGAGTGGCAAGATATTTTTCGAAAACCTGGAAGACAACTTATATTATTCAGGGCGTTCTCGGAGGGAGAATTATAATGTTGTTAGCTATGAACCGTGGAATCGTCGTCTTATCCTTTTCAATAGTAAAGTTCCTCATCATGTTGGGCAAAATCTATCAGATTCTGAGCGAATTGCTCTAAGCTTCAACGTTACAGCGTTATAGTTGCTGAAGTTAGGTCTGTCATTTCAATCGTTGTTACGGATGATTAGGTTATCTTTGCTTAATACAACAGCAGACAATATGATTGGAGCTAGCACGCTGACAATGGATAAACGCATTTGATGGTTACAAGTGATAAGTAGCTTTCAGAGAAGCTTTACAGTATTACATCAAGTATTCTGACTGTTGCCTAACTAATCGCTATAAACTGTTACCAATCAAATAATTGAGTTTACGATCGCTCGGCTGAAAAATCTTTCCTCCATCTGCCGCCCGAATCCGCAGGCTACCTCGGGTGCCGCCCCCGGCATAGCAGCTATCTAACACAGCGGTAACATTATCCGTATCCAGAGCCGACATTAACAAAAACAAGGTGCGCCCCATAATGTCATCCACCGTATTGATTTCATCATCGATGTCACCGGGGACAAAGGTGCTATTGAGGTCGTCATCATCGGCAGGTTCTGGGTCAATGACCTGTGGAGCCGTGGCCAGAAAACCGAAATAAGACCGCATCGCCGGGTTTGGTTGGCTTAATCAGATGGTCTTCAAAGGTGGTGAGAATATTATCGCGGGGTAAGAAAGACGCACAAGCTTTCTCTCTATTTAATTGAAACACACTTATAGCCTATGAGCAAGTTCCCTCAAGTATACTCACAGGGCCAGAAGGTGAGAGAATCTCTGTTAGATGAAAGCCAGCCGATTGGAAGATTTCCCTATATTCATTTTCAGTACGCTCTTTAGCACCAGTATCTATAATCATCAATTCTAAATCTAGAAGCTTATTGAAGCAAGGTTCATTTCCTTCAGGAATAACTGCTTGAATCACCAACAATTTACCGTCTTCTTTCATGCTTCGACGAATATTCTTGAGGATTCGAATGCAAGACTCGTCGTTGAAATTATGTAGGATTTGTGACAGTATATACGCGTCTCCATTAGTGGGGACAGAGATAAAAAAGTCTCCACTCACTATCTCACAGCGATTTGTAATACCCGCTTCTTCCATCAAGGTTCCAGCATCATTGACTACTTGAGGCAAGTCGAAAAGTATACCCTGAATTTGCGAATTCTCAATGAGTATTGGAGTAATAAGAGCACCATAGCTACCTCCTATATCAACGAGCGTTTCGACATCAGAAAAATCATAGGTCTCAAGAACCACAGGAACAATTGTGTTTCTTGTAAAATCAGTCATAGCGTTGCTGAATATCTTATTAGACTCAGGATTTTCCGCAAAATAGGCATAGGCATTCTCAGCCTGGTATAGATCTTCTAACGGTAGTTTATCAGTTTGGATGATGTCGAACATCTTTCCCCATGACTGCCAGCTCCACTCATCGCCTATGGCCATTGATAGAGAGCGCAAAGAGTGAGTGCTGTCACTCCTGAGATACTCAGCGTGCTCGTTTAATGAAAATTTTCTTGGCTCAACTTCAGTAAAAATATCAACACTAGCAAGCGCACGGAGTAATCGATATAATCTAGATGCTTTGGCACCTGTTAATTTTGATAGCTCGTCAACGTGTTTCTCGCCCTCTATTAGAAGATCAGAAATTCCTAAATGGGCCGCGACGTAGATAGCTTGAGACACCCAAGCCCCTGTAATTTTATGAATCATATCTGTTGCTACTGATTCTTCAAGTTTTTGAGAAGAACTTGACATAATTAATTCCTGAGTTTGCATGCTAAATACCTCATATATAGAACTAGTAGCATTTTAGAGAAGTCTTCCCTCTAAAAAACTTTGGATACAAATCACTAAAAGAGATAACTATTTTTTCTTCTGTTGAGTTATGGTTTGTTTCAACACTTGAGTGCTTATTCTAGGGTGAAACAGCGTGCTAAAAGGCTTCACTCGGTGCATTACTTCTAGAAAACACTGATGTGCATATTCACTTTCAACACTGAGCGATAACACTCGTTCCATATACAACTGAGTAAACTGAGTCGCTAAGGTTGGCGTTTTACCTTTTGTCTCAGGCCAGCGAAAATCTTCTCCTGTCGTCATATACCAAGATTTTGAAATTTCTCTGCTAAGCTTTTTCTGGAAGTCCTGAGATAAGCCAGCTAAAATCTGGTTATGTTGCTTTGACGAGCGGTGTTTCAAACAATAGTCTAAGATTAAGGCAGCGGAGGCAGCTACTGTCATGCCCTGTCCATAGACCGGATTAAAGGAGCAAACAGCATCACCCACAATCACGAAGTGACCTGGAAATCTAGAGCACTTCTCGTAGTGGCGCAATCGATTCGCCATTCCTCTATAGGCACAGATACTAGAAACAGGCTTCGCCTCTTTAATGGCTTTAGATAGGACCGACGAATGTAAACCTCTAGCAAACGAGAGAAACTCAGACTCCTCGGTAGGCGGATAATCTCGGCCAGCACCAGCTAGAGTAACAATCCAACGATCATTTTCTGCTGGATAAATGACCGCACTTCTAGTACTAGGGGACTTTGCATCCACGTATAAACACTTCCACTCAGAACTTAAGGAGTCTGGGCGTTCATACCAACGACTAGCATAACCAGAAAAAGAGTCCACAATTGTTTCTTGCGGCACTGGATAGCCGAACTCTGCTAGCCACTTTGGCGCAGAGGAATTTCGTCCGCTTGCATCAACTATAAAATCACTATGTAGACTTATTTGAGACTTATTATGAAGTTGAACTCGTACGCCATCAACATTGGTCTTATTGACATCCATGAGTAGTCCGACGACACTTGCTGACGGCATAAAGACTATAGAATCATTAGCTGCTAATCTACGGCGGATAATTAATTCCAATAAATTTCTGCTGCACGCTAATGTAGTCAGCCCGGACGTAAATTGAGGTGCGCAACCACCCGTTCCTAGCCACTGCACGTCCGCAGTCCAGTCAATGACAGGAACATTTGCCTTAAGCAAATCGGCTTCGATACCAGGAAAGACTTGTTCTAAAATCTGTTGACCACGCTTGAGAAGCACGTGTACATGGTGTGACTGCGGCACACCTCGCCTATGGTAAGGTTCTGAGACAAGAATATCACGCTCAACAATAGTTACTTTGTCAAAATACTTGGTCAATATCTGAGCTGATAGAAGACCTGCAATACCACCACCAATCACAATCGCGTGACTAAAGAGGCGATGGCTATCTGTAGATATGGAAACTTTGGACTGAAGCATACTATGTCTTATACCAACACTTTTCTACAAAATAACTCAAGCTCTTCACCTTTCCGTTGTGCTTACGAATGATATATGATAAAAAGTTCAGAAAATCTCTAAATTCTCTTGAGCGCTAAGCTAACGCCGTCAGCGATGGGTAGTTGGGACAGCACTATTCGCTTATCGTCTTGCAACTTTTTATTAAGATCTCTAATAGCTCTAGTCTCCTGATCTTGAATAGATGAATCAACAACTTTACCCAGCCATAGAGTATTATCGATCATTATAATTCCACCTGAGCGGACTAGCTGCAAACATAGCTCGTAATATTCCGCATAGTTTTCTTTGTCTGCATCTATAAACGCAAAATCGAAAGTTCCCTTCTGCCCAGATGCTAGTAACTGATTGAGAGTCTTTATTGCTGGAGCTAGCCGCAAATCGATTTTATCGATAACGCCTGCCTGTTGCCAGTATTTCTGAGCGACTAAAGTATCTTCTTCACTTACATCACAAGCCACAATCTCTCCGTCCGGGGGTAAGGCTAACGCTACACAGAGCGAACTGTAGCCTGTGAACACACCTATGTCTAATGTTCTCTTTGCTTTCATTAGCTGTACTAGAAGTGCCATAAAATGACCCTGTTCGCGTGCAATTTGCATTACACCCATGGAGTGCTTAGCTGTTTCTTGCCGTAGATTGAACAAAGCTGCGTGCTCCTGTGGACAGATAGACAGCAGATATTTATGAAGGCTCTCATCTAAGCCAATAGTAGAACCGGCAGTCTGAATATCAAGATCTATCATTAGTAATCTCTCCATTACTTAAGATTGTATTTAAAACGAAACAGTCAAATAATCTTCAACTACATAAATTATTGAACGATATCACTCCAAAATCTTTCAGCTTTTTCCTTTTTACTAACAAGTTTCTACGATCATAATCTTCCTGCTATAGAGTCTAGACCTGTTGCGAAATCAGCAGTTAAAATAGCAAGGCTGCCGCTTTTCAGTTAAGTACAACATCCCTATGCTAGACATCAAACGAGCGCTCAATAATGGCCGTGTGATGTGCGTCTTGACTAGCTCTAATCGGGCTGCTTTCGAGCAGTTGCTGCTAAGCTTCAGCGCTGCTTACGAGGAAGCGCACCCGGTCCGAAGACCCGAAGACGAGCGGTTGGTGGCGGCAGACAACCTACCCTCAAACGCACGCCAGAGAAGTTGTTCTTCGTGCTTTTCTACATCAAAGTTATCCCACCTTTGATTTGGTTGGATTGCTGTCCGATGTTGACCGCTCTCAGTCCAATCGCTGGCTACACAAGCTACAGCCGATACTAGAAACTGCGCTTGGCAAAGAAATGGTACTGCCCGAGCGTCGAATTAAAAGTATGGCTGAGTTCATAGAACGCTTTCCTGAGGCAGAAAGTGTTATCATAGACGGCGTAGAGCGTTCAATTCAGCGACCCTAAAATAAAGAACGGCAACACCGAACCTACTCAGGGAAGAAGAAGCACAACACCCGTAAGCAGATAGGTGCCTGTGGCCCAGACAAGGGTGCTCTAGTGCTTACTCCGACGCACGACGGCAAGTTCCACGACAGATATCTGCTGGACTGTACCATTCTGGTTGAGCATATTCCTAGTGAGATTCCGAGTCAAGGAAACCTGGCCTTCAAAGGATTAGAAGAAGAGTATGAGAACATTCGCCTACCGCATTTTGCCAATGGAGCAAGTCTCAGTCAAGTCATTACTACTGGGCTGAAGACATTTTATATCAGACAGTAAGAACTTGAAAGAGTATAGGAAAATCCTGCAAGAAATAATTCTCATTCTGTAGATAATGGGAATAGATTCGACATCTGAAAGCTATGCGTATCTTAGATAGAACAGAAATTACACCTTCTAATTCTGAAAGCGAGAGTGCATTAGATAATTTTGTCAGTTTCCCAAATAGTGTTAAGGAATACTTTCGTCAGCGAAAGAAGAGCGAAAGTATTCCTGGACTCAACAAGCCCCATATATGGTCAGGAAATCTTAGAGATATTGAGAAAAGCGGTGGAATAAATAATTTTCTTCCAGCATTGCATAGAAGTTACGGATCTGTAGCTAAGTTTTGGATGGGCCCATGGGATCTATGTGTATCGCTGAGTGATCCGGACCATATCTCACAGATTTCAAAGCTTCCTTATACGCCAAATTCATTGCAAAAACCGATGAAGTGGATGGGAAACGTTTTCTGGGTTGGTCGCTCTAGCGATAATATCGAAAGTGTAAGGCACGCGCGCGCTAAGCTAACGCCACTATTAGAAAGCTTGTTGACTTATTTATGCGAAAACGAGAAATACATACTCCATATGCTAGGTCGTTGGCAAGAAAACCGATGCCCTATCGATATAAAAGAAGATTTGAGCAAATCCATGTTTCAGACAACAGGAGTATCTATAATAGGAGAACAATTCGAACAATTTAGCAAAGAACTCCACCAATATCTTTCGTATATAGTCCAGGGAACACAAAACCGGGCAGAAGAGACATTTCCTCCTATTTGGAACCTTGATTACTGGAGATGGAAAATTTGTGTTTTTCGCATGCACCAGATAATAAGATATTTCGTCCGCAAAGAGCGAAAAAATAATGACACATATTTAAAAGAAAACTTTTTGTGCACGTTGGCATCTCAAAAAGACAAAGATGGAAAACCACTCTTTAAAGATAGTGAAATTCAGGGTTATCTAATTGACCTTCTTTTTGATTCAGGATTGCAGGCCACCCCTAGTGCTCTTACCTGGGTTTGTTATTCTATTGCTAAGAACCCAGATGTACAAAAAGCCATTCAAAATGAAATTGACTGCACCATAGCTCGTCGCTCTCCAAAGTGCAAGGATTTACAGAAGCTAACATACCTAAGTCAGGTTATTAAAGAGTCTATGCGTATGAACACACCCGTATCTTCTACAATGAGACGAGCTCATACAGATATAGATGTTGGAGGATATCTAATTCCTAAAGGAGCGAGTATTTGTATTCCCATTTGTGCCCTCCATCAAAGCCAGAGCCTTTGGGAAAACCCAAAGGATTTCAAACCAGAACGTTTTGATAGTTCTGCCATCAAGAAGCAACATCGTTATGCTTACTTGCCATTCGGCTTTGGAGAAAGAGGTTGTATTGGAGCAAGATATGCAGTTGCTGAAATGCAATGGGTTATCGCGATGATTTTACAGAAATTCTCATTTAGGCTTGAGAAAGAAGAAGATGTCATTTCTGAAATGAAGAATCTATCTTTGCAGCCTAGAGCTAGTTTGAGGCTGTTTATAGAACCAAGAAGTCAATAGACAGTTTCTTTTTATTAGATATTCGGACGGCCAGATAGGAGCTCTTATCCGATAAGACCCTTTGTTCCAAGGTATATAGGGTCGCTCTCTCAAATTTAGCAACCATTCGTTCAATTTATAGGTTTTCTAGAAACCTATAAGATTCCATCGCTATTGTTGACGTTTCTCAGGTTTTACAATGAAGGAAATTCTAGCATTCATACAAGCTAAGCAGCATAACTTCTCTCGTCTCCCGTTATTTTCATTTTTAAGAGATACAGGAATACCACCAAGAGACAGATTGAATTTTGGCCCTAGCTTTGCTGTCTTCGCAATGAATTTCAAGGAGCTCAATTCTCATATCTTATACAAAGAGTGCTCCGAGAATAATGAGATACAACGAATGATCAACCAGCATGCCAGAGAAGATGCTTTGCATTGGGAATGGATCCTAGAAGATTTTGACAAGCTCGGTTTTAATTCTGAATCAACTATAAACGATGCTTTACGGTTATTTTGGGGAGCAGAAACAAAAGCTTCAAGACAACATTTCTACGATATGGTGCGCCTTATTTATGAGTCAGAGCCTGTCTTTGTGTTGGTAATAATAGAAGCGATTGAAGCGACAGGAAATGTCTTCTTTAGTGCGCTTACTAGAGTAGCGAAAGAACTTCAAGTCGTAACTGAAGAGGACTATCGGTACTATGGAAAACATCATCTATCGGTAGAAACCGGACATGCTATAGGTACGGCAGATATAGAAAATATACTGGATTCAATCTCTTTAACTAATGAAGAGATTGAAAAAGCATTTATCCTAGTTGATAAAATATTTTCAGGTTTTTCTGAGTTGCTCAACGAATATCACACTTATGCAAAGACACATGCACCTGCTCGTTCAAGTATTGCGAGCATTTGAAAGTATTTTACGAATTGAAGACTACAAGAGCGGTATATGTACGAATCAATAACTGCGTTCTCGACACGGTTTATTTCCTGGATTCCTATGGAATTTTTATTTCTCCTAGCTGCTGGTTGCTTAGGGTTCAGGTTATATTCATTTGTTAGATGGAAATATGTTGGCAATCAATTACCAGGCCCACCATCAGATATGTGGTTCGGAAACCTCAGAGAAATCAAACAATACGCGGGTTTCTTTGATTATCTGCCGAGCATGCATAAGCAATACGGAAAAATATTCAGATTCTGGATGGGGCCAACCAACTTAATAGTATCAATCAACGACCAGGAGATTCTTGCAGAGACAGTTCCTCTTCTACACCAGCGTCCTGAAACAGCGAGAAAAGAACTGGGATGGCTAGGTAAAGAAAGTCCTACATTTAAGTGTCACGAAGAATTGCGAGAGATTAGAACAACGATCATGCCCTTGCTAGTAGGAAAATCTCTTGATTATCTATGCTTAGTTGGTCGAGGTCGTATGGAGAAGATGTTAGATAATTGGGCAATTTCTCCTCATGGCATTCGAGCTGAAGATGTACTAAGAGACACAACCTTTGACATCATCGGCGTTACGCTATTTGGCCAAGAATTTATCAGTACAAGTTTAGGACGGTCTTTTAGAAGTCTGTTTGTAGAGGTAATGAGAGAAGCTCACCCTAGATCTCAAGAAATAATTCCTGCTGTTTGGGATTATCGTTATTGGCGGTGGAAACAAAAGATCAGAAAGCTTCACAGCTGCGCAGAAGAGTTGATCAAACAGCGTAGATGTTCCTCTAAGACTTCGAAAAGAAAAGATTTATTATCATTGCTTCTCAATGAAAAAGATGAAAACAGAGAACTTCTCTTTTCAGATGAGCAAGCGCGTGCGACAATTGTGACTTTTGTGTTTGCTGGGTTCGATACTTCTGCTGCCTCTCTAACATGGATTCTTTACTTGCTTGCGACACATACTGATGCTCAGAGAAAAGCTCAGAGAGAGATCGACTGCATACTAGCTGGCAGACCTCCACAGCTTGAAGATTTAGCGAGCATGAGCTATCTCACTTGTGTAGTTAAAGAGGGACTGAGAATGTATCCTCCTGTGCCTGAAGCACTTAGAAAGATTGATTTCGATATTCAGAGAGAAAAATACTTCATTCCCAACGGTGCTACTCTTGTAATTCCTATATCCACACTTCACGCAGATGCCGAAAATTGGGAGAAGCCTTATTCGTTTGTGCCAGAACGTTTTGATTCTATGCATGAGCGAAAGCAACCTCGCTACAGCTATCTTCCATTCGGAGCAGGCCCGAAAAGCTGCATGGGAGCAAGATTTGCAATGACAGAAATTCGCTTAATGCTATCTATGATTCTACAACGATTTTCAGTTGAACTAGCTCCAAATCAAGATGTTGTTCCCGAGATGTATTCAATCATACTACAACCCAAGTACGGCCTGAAGATCAATGTTATCCCTAGAAAAGCCGACATGATGAATGTTTAACGTCACTGATGAACACGTCGTAGTTAGCTGAAGCTACTAGATAGAAGAAGCAGAATCGGAACAAATGAAAGAGTAGATTTGTGTTTTGCCGTTGAGAGATTAGAAAGTGGAACTTTTTCTAGTTCTGCTGGATTTTGTATTTCTCATGTCTAAGCGAGCATCGACAATTCTACGCTTCTCGGTTGCTTTTCAACCGAAGCCGACGGGTTAGGTACTGGTGCCGCTTGATGGGATGATTCGGCCAAAACGCTTATGATGCAGGAATTTTAGCATTTTTGAGAGAAAAACGCTAAAAGCCTTACTCCGCAAACTTTTCAGGCGTTTTTTTCACTAGATGGAACCAGTACCGACGGGTTACGATATTCAGTTTCCCAAATTTAAAAAACCGTGGAAACAATCCCCTTAGCTGATCTCGGCTGGAAATAGTTCAGGATGCTCCACAATCATCTGGTCTAAATAGCGTCGGAACGCTTTTCTATCGGAGACGAGGTGAGGATAATCGATGTCTTCTGGAACTGCAATATAGATCGTCTTATCCCCAGCTGTCGCTCGTTGGCGGCGAGGTTTCATGACTCTTCCTCCCTAAATGCTCATCTCCTTCTATTTTTCAAAGCACAAACTATGTCAGAACCAGAAATTTTTGAACAAAAGGCTCCGCGTCAATCGAGCCATATAAACTCGATGCAAGACTTACTTGCAACATTAACTGGATTCTGGGTATCCCAATCCGTCTATGCAGCGGTAGAACTGGGGATAGCTGATCTCCTCAAGGATGGTCCGAAACACGTTAGTGAGATTTCAGCAGTAACCGAAGCTGATTCAGGTGCTCTTTATCGACTAATGCGCAGTCTAGCCAGCGTAGGACTATTCACTGAAACCAAAAGAGAATGCTTCGAAATAACATCCGTAGGGACATGCCTTCAGGCTGACCATCCTAACTCTTTAAGAACAACAGCACTTTTACTTGGAAGGGAGCAGTTTAACCCTTGGGCTGATATTGTCTATAGTATTAGAACAGGGAAGTGTGCCTACAAATATCGCAAGGGCATGAGCTTCTTCAAACATCTAGAACAGGACGATAACGCAGCTACAACATTCAATGAAGCCATGACGGACTACATTCGAAATGTAGGTTTTTTTGTAGCAGAATCTTATGATTTTTCAAGATATAGTACAATAGTCGATGTTGGTAGTGGGCATGGTATTCTTTCTTCATCCATTTTAGATAGAAACCCTAAACTGAAAAGCATTCTCTTTGATACGCCTAATGTTATAGAATCAGCCAAGGAATATACTAGCGGTGATAAAACAGTAGGAAGGCTTGAATTTATTAGCGGAGACTTTTTCGAGTCTGTACCACAAGGAGGTGATATATATATTCTCTCAAATATTGTTCATAACTGGAATGACGAACGAAGTACTAAGATACTGAGAAATTGCTACGACGCAATGGTAGAAAATGGAAGATTGCTGCTCGTTGAGGTTGTTCTCCAGGCTGAAGAACAACCTCTCTTTTGTGATTTCTTGGATCTACATATGCTAGTGATGCTTGGTGGTAAAGAGCGCACTGAAGATGAATACAAAAATCTTATTTCCTCTAGTGGATTTGTGTTGAAGAGCATCATTGAAACCAATTTTTATCCAAGCATAATTGAGTGTGTGCGTGTATAAAGAAAAGAGAAATAGCTCTTGTTCGTGGGGGTCTTTCAATGAAAAAGGATGAGCTCAATTACGTTACCGATAAAGGAATCCAGATACATCGATCTACTGTTGAACTATCTATAGACAGAGCGCTAGACAGCGTTATATCAAGAATAGACAATCAACGAGGGGGATTACTCAAAAGCAGCTATGAGTATCCTGGTCGGTATAGTCGATGGGCGATAGGTTTTGTCAACCCACCTCTGATGATTAGTACAAAAGAAAATACGATTTCAGTTTCTGCCCTTAATGGGAGAGGAGTAGTTCTTGTACCTTGTCTAGCGCACTATTTAGAACTAATATCAGAGCTCAAGACTGTGAACTCTACCAAAGATAAGTTTGTTTGTCAGGTTAGTAGCCGCCATACGTTCTTTGAAGAAGAAGCTCGTAGTCGCCAGCCCTCCATCTTTACGGCAATTCGAGACATAATGAATACCTTCTTCAGCCTAGAAGATGAACATTTAGGACTGTATGGGACTCTAGGCTATGATTTGATTTTTCAATTCGAACCGATTGAGAAAGATCAGGTTCGTCCTGATAATCAGCGAGATTTAGTTTTATATCTGCCAGATGAACTTGTTATCGTAGATAACTGCGCACAGAGAGCATTTAAGTTACAGTACGAGTTTAAAACAAATTATGGCAACACCATCGGGCTACCTCGTTCTGGTGAAATAATTTCCTTTAAAGGAAAACGAAAACAGCTCTCTCACAGATGTGATCATGCACCAGGAGAATACGTAAACCATGTAGAAAAGGCACTCGAATGCTTTCGGCGAGGTGATGCATTTGAGTTTGTGCTGAGTCAATGCTTCTTCCAACGCTACTCAGCTCGTCCATCTACCTTATTTCAAAAACTTCAAAGCATCAATCCGAGCCCTTATAGTTTCATTTTCAATTTAGGTGGAGAATATCTCGTGGGCTCCTCTCCTGAAATGTTTGTTAGGGTAGAAGGTAGGCGAGTAGAGACTTGTCCAATCAGTGGAACTGTAAAGCGAGGAAGGAATGCGATTGAAGATGCTGTTCAAGTACGTCAATTACTCAATTCTGCAAAGGATGAGGCCGAATTAACGATGTGCACGGACGTTGATCGAAACGACAAATCGCGTGTTTGTGAACCTGGTTCTGTGAAAGTTATTGGACGTCGCCAAATAGAATTTTACAGCCATGTTATTCACACCGTTGACCATGTTGAAGGTGTTTTGAAGCCAGACTTAGATGCTATTGATGCGTTCCTCTCTCATACTTGGGCTGTCACGGTGACAGGTGCTCCAAAAAAGGCTGCTATTCAATTTATTGAGAAGCACGAGCGTAGTCCTCGTCGGTGGTATGGTGGAGCAATCGGCTACTTTAAATTCAACGGTGATTTGAATACCGGATTGGTTTTACGGACTGTCTACTTACAAGATGAGATTGCTGAGGTGCGTGTCGGTGCGACACTGCTCTATGATTCTATCCCTCAGCTAGAAGAACAGGAAACTATGCTGAAAGCAGCAGGAATAATACAAGCGCTAGAATCCTCTGAAGATAGGCTGGATACACAGTCTGTAAAACTGATACAGTCGCAGTCACAACCAGCGCAACTAATGTCAAACACAAAAGCCCTAAAAGTGTTATTAATTGATCATGAGGACTCTTTTATTCATACCCTAGCGAACTATTTCCGGCAGACGGGTGCTAGTGTGACAACGATTCGGCATGGATTCCCAGAATCATACTTTAACGTATACAAGCCAGAATTAGTCGTTCTATCTCCAGGACCGGGCCGTCCACATGATTTTCAAGTTGAACGAGCAGTAGAATACTGTGTGCGGCGCTCTATTCCATTGTTCGGCGTATGTCTAGGGCTTCAGGGTATCGTTGAAGCCTTTGGTGGTGAGCTAGACATTTTAGAGAATCCTTGTCACGGTAAATCTTCTCTAATCTCCGTGGATTTAAGCTCTGATCTCTTTAAGGGATTACCTCATACTTTTGAAGCTGGTCGATACCACTCTCTCTATGCGGTACCTAATCAGATGCCTGTATCGCTTAAAATAACGGCACGCTCAGCAGATAATGTTGTGATGGCAATAGAACATAAAACGCTGCCAATCAAAGCCGTACAATTCCATCCTGAGTCAATTATGACAGTATCGGACAATGCAGGTCTGACTATTATCAAAAATATGACGGATGTTTGTGTACGATCACCCAGCCGCTCCTGCATATCCTGACATGGTTCAACCTGGGTTCGATCAGAGTAGCGCTCTTAATTAGACCTTGCTAAATCATTGAAGTCCTGCTGAATAGTCTGTTTAAGGGTCCATATCTGACTCAGAGACTCTGATCGAACTACGCACTTACTATTCCTTTTAACATGAAATACAACTGCTTTTTTCCTCTTATACTCAGCGTTATAGTTCTGTTCTCAACTCCCCTGCTGGGCTATGACTTAGGTGATATGTATGCTAGCTCATCTGTGCAAAAAATAAGCACAGTAGAGTTTCGGCAGTTAGCCGACAAGATTTCTGCTGGTTGGAGCGAAGGCAATGCTAAGAAAGCTGCCTCTGCTTTTTCTGAAGATGTTGTTTTTTTCGAAACAGTTGACAACTTAAAATTCTCAGGACGTGAAGCGATTTATCAGTATTCCGGAGGAGACGATAGCAGTTCAGTAGATATGAATATGAGCTGGCATAATCTTGTTTTTGATGAAGAAAAACAGCTCGGATTTGGTGAATTTACTTTCCAACTCAATTCTAGCTATCAAATTCATGGTGTAGCAAGCATGACAGTACTTAATGGTTTGATAAGCAGTTGGCGTCAGTATTATGTTGAATCACCACTACCTTGGAATGGATTTGTTGATATGGGGGTATAGCATGGATCCTGACGAAAACATGTCATAGGCTGAAATTCTTTACCAGCAATTGTTTCAAGCATCGATTTTGAAAGTAGCCCAAAAAGTACTAACAAACAGACAAAACCAGGCTTGAATTTAGTACATTTGTTTTTATCTCTCAGTTTTTAGTCGCAGAGTATGGTTACCACTCTGCTTAAAAAAATAAAAGTGTAGTTGACTTACTTAAGTGTCGTTCTATTACCCAAAGAGTAGGTTTTTATTATAGGACACCTCGATTAATTCAAAAATAGAGTCTCAATATGAGATCGTGGTTACGGATTCGAGTTGGCAGGGAGATATCTCATGGGACAACAAGGATTTTGGGATTTTGAGACCTGTCACCAAAAACTGGAGTCCCAAAAGGATCTGTTGACTTGCCTGGACGAGATGATTCCATGGGATGAGTTTCGACCGATGTTAGGAAGCGTGTATGCCAAGCCCCGTAACCGTAAAGCGGGTCGTCCCCCAATCGATGTCATCGTTATGTTCAAGCTGTTAATCCGGCAACAGCTCTACAATATTAGCGATGATGAGCTGGAATACCAAGTGAATGACCGACTATCCTTTATGCGGTTTCTTCACCTGGGACTTGAAGACTCGGTCCCAGATGCTAAAACAATGTGGTCGTTCCGAGAACGCTTACGCAAGGCTGAGCTAGTGGAGCCATTGTTTGAGCAGTTTGGGGCATACCTGAACGCGACAGGCTACCAAGCCCAGTGTGGGCAAATTGTGGATGCGACGTTAGTTCCGGTTCCTAAACAACGGAACACTCGCGAGGATACTGCCACCATCAAAGCAGGCCAGGTGCCGGACGCTTGGCACGATAAGCCGCATAAGCTATCGCAAAAGGATGTCGATGCCCGTTGGACCCAAAAGAATGGGACATCTCATTATGGCTATAAAAACCATATCAATCGAGATGCGGGGCATGGGTTTATTCGTCGTTACACGGTCACCGAGGCCTCGGTTCATGATTCTCAAGTCTTGGGTCAGCTGCTGGATGCAGACAATGCCGATGATGAGCTTTGGGCCGATAGTGCCTATCTCTCGATAGCCATTGTCACGGTGTTAGAGATGATGGGCTTTGAAAGTCATATCAACGAACGTGCCTATCGCAATCGTCCTCTGAGTGAGATGCAGATAGCCGATAATCGTGAGCGTTCAAAAACGCGTGCCAAGGTTGAACATGTGTTTGGCGCAACGGTCAATGAGATGGGAGGCAAAGTTATTCGGACCATTGGGGTGGTGAGAGCCGAAACCATGCTCGGCCTCAGAAACTTGGCCTACAATTTCAAACGCTATGTCTTCTGGCAAAAACAAGACATGGCGGAAGTCACTGCCTAAACGACATGATTAGCAGCTCTAAAATGGACAAAATGAATAAGGCTTGTCCATTTGGAAACTTTCAACCTATAGAAAAGGCTGACTTTTCCTACTAAGTCGGGTTTGCTAGTTGCCATCCTTCAACCAAGTCCTGTAACTTTGCCCATCCTTTCCAAAGGACTTGAATCCCGATAGGCGTTTTCCGTCGATGTTCTAAATAGCCTCCCAAGCGAGCAATCGATTCAACCGCCCACTGGACCGTCAAGGTCTTGGGTAAACGAGTCGCCTTTGCTTTGAGGACCTGAATTTGAACTGGTGAGAGAACAGTCTCAGCAGGCAGCTGTGGTTGAGTGCGTTTTAAGTAGGTCAATCGCAACACATCAGCAGCAATGGCACACAAAAAGCCCAGTAAGTATCAAACGTCAAGTACAAAGCGTGTTGCGACAGCTATATAGACGTGCGTAGTCGTGAATATGAGAACGTTTAGATAACGCTGGCAAATGAGATTAAGACGACAGCTAGGATCGTTAAATTACGGCGGTCGTTGTTGGCTAGCATCAGCGTTGTTCTTATTCTGCTTATTGGCAGCCGCTTGTTTACGGTAGCTATGGGCTTTGATCTCAACAATGAGGGCATGATGCACCAGCCGATCAACGGCAGCCACGGTCATCATGTCATCGGTGAAGATATGGTGCCACTGGCTGCAGGGCTGATTGGCCGTGACCAGAAGACTTTTGTGTTCGTAGCGGTGAGCAATCAACTCAAAGAGCACGGAGGTTTCAGCTTCAGACTTTTTGACATAGCCAAGATCATCGATGACCAGGAGATCGTAGCGGTTGAGCTTTTTGAGAAGAGCAGGTAACTGTAAGTGAAGCTTGGCCTGTTGGAGTTGCTGAACGAGCGCAGTGGCCGAGCAGAACTTGGCGCGAGCCCCGAGATCAATGATGGCATAGGCAACAGCCGCTGCAAGATGAGTCTTAGCTCAACCATAACTATGTCTTCCTAAGAATTGGATTGTGGAGTGGAGCGCGACGGCTTTACAGCCTGACGTAAGCGTGTGATGAGTGCGGCATCATCGACGATAAGGTAGAACCCTGCAGGCCGTCGAACCACATCATCGGAGCTTAAAAAGCCATTCTGTATACGATTGTAGATCCAGAAAATCGGGACCCCCAGATGGGTGGCTAACCCTTGAACGGTCCACATACCATCCATTTTTTCTGCTCCTTTATGCTGTGATACTTGGCTCGGCCATTGCTGTTGACGGCGAATCTTCATAACACTGGAGGCTTTGAACTGTAGGTTACGTGCTGTGCGGAACCCAGCTTGATTCAGGGCTTGGGCAATTTGTAGATCAGTTTGGCCCTGCCGCCATAGGCGTTCAGTCAGTTTTAAAATGGCATCATATTGCGTGGCATCGGCCTGACACCAAATGGGTGGAGTCACAACGCCTTCCGAAAAATGACCACTGGCCCAGACAATTTTGACGTGGACTTGATCTGGCGCAATTCGTTTCAAAATGACACGAGCAATGAGAGAACGGAGCAGTTGTTTACGCTGTTCACTGGTCAATTGTTCACTAGACCAGATCTGTGGCAAGTGCTGATTAAGATCAGAAAATTGTTGTCTAATCTGTGATGGAATTTGATTGACAACAGTTTTTTGAGTAAATCGATGGGCGGCTTCTTGGGCTGTTTGCAACGCTTGCAATTGAGTTTCCCATTGTTGTTCTAGAGCTGCAGCCACTAATCGATTATCGGGGTCAACTTGTTCATAACGTCGTCTGGCTAAATCAACGTCGTATTGAGCTCGTTGAATCTGTTGTTGATGATAGTGTTCTAACCGACTATGTTCTTGATTTTGTTGGCTAATAACGTTGTCTAAAGCATCCAGTTGTGCCGGTGCAATGGCTTCAAAAAAAGCCTGAACCACAAACGTTTCAACCGGAGGTCCATCTAGATGAGCACACATGGGTTCGCCAAATGTTTTTGATAACCCTTCACAGGCATGCCGTACACCTGGCTTATAACAAACTTTCATACGTCGCCCACAACAACCACAGGTAGCCAACCCCTGTAGGAGAGCCGCTCCCTGGCGAGGAACTCCGCGTTGCCCACCCGATTGCTCAAGATATCGCTTTTTGAATATCTACTTCATCCGCCGAAATGATCAGTCGATAGGGCGAGACAGACTGCTTTCGATACTGTAACCATCTTCGTTTTACCCATTTGTACAATGTACTGTCTGGGGCTTCAAGGGTCCGTGCTAAATCGGGTAACCACCACTTATGTTCAGTTAAGCTCTCTGTTTTAACTCCCTTCGGTTGGCGTTGATATATCCCCAACCGACGCATTAGCTGGAGTACCCCGGCAGCTTTGAAGGGCGTGTGATGCCTCGGCGGATGAACGTCTTCTTGATTCAATTGATTCGCAATTTCAGTCGCATTAAACCCGTCTGTCACTAGGGTGCGAAACGCTCACACAATTGAGGATAAAAACTCAGAGATGCTCACCTGGCCACTGGACGAATGGTTTGATGCTCAGTCACCACACCGCCTGTCCATTCAATGGTCACCTTGACTTTTTCACTTGACGAATAATTTCTTTACGCTGGGCTTGAGTTGTTGTAGAAGCGTCCCAAAGTTTTGGAATGTCATGGGCCAATTGTTCAATAGCCGTGCGTTCTACAGTCGACCATTGACAAGGTTGTTGTTGGCAAAATCGTTGATACTCTTCCTGTAATTGTTGCTGTACTGTCGATTTTTCTTCCCACGCTTTAGCGAGTTGTCGCGCGACTAGACGATTTTCAGGTTCTACAAGTTGATAGTGACGACCCGCGCGTTCAGCCTCAATGGTGGCTCTCTCTAACCGTTGCTGCCAAACGGTGTCCAGCTCTTGACGAGCTGTTTCCAATTGGGTTGCAGCTTGGAGGGAGAGTTCTAAGGCGGCAGGTTTCAACGCCGCTAAGACCTGCGTGGTAATAAATTGATTCAAGGCTTGCCCAGGGATTCGCTGACACTGTTGTCCCGCATAATCGCTGAGCAAGCGATTGCAGACATATTCATGGGTCTGACCGTGACCACTATAGTGGACGGTCATGCGACAGCCACAAAACTGACAGACTAACAAACCTGATAACAACGCAGACCCATGACGGGCAGCTCTGATGGTTTCGGCCCGAGATTGATTGGCTCGTAACTGTTCCAAATTTTGTTGGTACTGTTCCCAAAAAATGTAAGCCGGTAACCGGTCTTTGATAAGGGCATGCCAATCGTCTGGCGCACTGGCCACACGACCCGTCCTCGGTTTGCCAAGTTGTTTCTTACGCGGATCTATTTGACGCCGACCATAGGCATAGGCACCTGCATAGGCTGGATTTTTGAGCATATTTTGCCAGGTTATTCGGTTAGGTTTGTGCCATTCCAACTCTCCTCGGTTGTTACCGATACGAACTCTGACACCCAGTTGAATTTCCTGACTTACCAAATACCGAAGCACCCCATTGAGGGTACCAATTTCCTGAAACTTTCGAAAAATTAAGCGAACAACCTGTTGAACTTGTTCATCGGGGTCCAAAATAATCTCACCCGACGGTCGACGCAGATATCCAATCGGTGGGTCAAACCGCAGCTCTCCTCGTTGCGCTTTGTTAAGCTTACCGATGAGCATACGTTGTTTTAAGATGTGGAGCTCAGCTTCACTCATCGTGCCCTTGAGACCCAGTAGTAACCGGTCATTGTATTGACTTGGGTCATACAGACCGTCGAGGTCTGCTATCAGTGTTCTAAAGAGGACACAGACTTCTAAAAGTTGATGCCAGTCTTTGGACGAGCATGCCAGACGAGACATCTCGATGCCTAGAATTAACCCTACATGGTTAAGACTGACTTCGGTGACTAGACGTTGAAATCCAGTACGCCCTTCTGCGCTTGCTCCCGATTTTCCCAAATCCTCGTCAATGACTAAAACCTGGTCTAATGGCCATCCCAACTGTTGAGCTTGATTAACCAAGTCGTATTGTAAACGAGTCGATTCTTGATGGTGATTAACCTTCTGTAGGGTGGATTGCCGGACATACATGACTCGCATTCCTCGTGGGTAGATGACTGGGCTGTCAGGTATTGGTCCACTAAGGCCACTAGCCGTAACAGCTTTTCAATTCCAACGATAGGGGCAGAACTCAGCTTGAAGCGGATGACGGCATTGTAGTTGGGTGTTCTCGACGACCCATCGATATGGAGCAGGGACAAACCCCTCTCCTAGTTTTGTTGTGACTTCTAGAATACGATGATGAGCGTGTTCTATCAGCTCTCCTAAGATTCCTATTATACGCTTGGTCCGCTAACACTTTCTCAAGCCTCACATAGGCCTCTAATACAGGTTCTAACACTGCTACTGCTGCTTTAATATCCGCCATATTGGCGGCACTAACAAAACAATTTAACACCATGCCTAAGATGTCAACAACGGTATGACGCTTACGACCCTTGACACACTTATGGCCATCAATCCCTTGGTCAGGACCTTTCTTCTCTGAGGTCCTCACGGATTGACTATCAATACTTGTCAAGCTCGGTTGCTCATCTCGCCCCTCTGCGAGTCTTACTAACTTTACCAAGTGCTCATTCATCTGGTCCCACAAGCCTATCTTGACCCAACGACGATAATAATCGTAGACGGTTGACCAGTTGGGCAGGTCATGGGGCATCGCACGCCATTTGATACCGTTATCGGCCCAATACAAAATGGCATTCACGATCTCTCGTAAGTTGACTTCTTGAGGATGACCGACACCTTGATGGACGGGAATTAATGGCTTAATCAAGTCCCATTCGTCATCGCTTAAATCGGAAGGATAAGAAAGACGGGGCATAGCCTCCTCCAGTGCTAACAACACTGCTGGTTATACAGGGACGAAAGAAGAGATATTCACTCCTTTACAATAATTCACGAACCCATTCTTACCTAAATCTGAGGGATAAGGAAGATGGTTCATAGCCTCCTCCAGTGCTAACAACACTGCTGGTTATACAAGGCCGAAAAGGGGGATATTCACTCCTTTACAATAATTTACGAACTCATTCTTACTTAAAATTGACCGTCTTTAAACCACACCACTTGAACAAGGAATGGGCAAACCCAATAGTCTGACGTAGCTTCTGTCTATATACCGACTTCAGCGTCAGTAGGGTCTCTATCGCTAAGTTGCTGTACGTATCCAATGCGCCCGGTTTGCCTGTCTTTTCTGTATTCTTCCATGTGGCTAAAACATCTTCCTCTAGTCAGACGAGAAGGCTACCTCGGCTAACTAATCTAGCGTTATAATCTAACCAGTTGCGAAGCTTGTAGTGAGATGTCATAGGTTTCGTTATTTGTTGTGGTAACTACAACTTACCAAGCTCTCTCTACCCTCCGCAGCCTCCTATCGACCGATTTGTGCAACAAAGCCCTGTAGGTAAGCACGTAGATGGTTGCATTCACTATTTTCAGCGAAGGCAATTGTCAGAGAACTATAATTTCAAAGAAATATAAATGAATATGCATCTACCGAACGGAGTAAACTTCGCGAAAGAAAATGAGAATCGAAGAATCCTGCAAAATCAGTCTTTAATATCCAGCAACTATACTGAATGGAACGGCGTTTATTGCGAATATCGAAAAAGTGTTCCTGGCGAAGTTCCTCAACATTTTTCTCAGCAGCATCTGATTATAATTAACACTGAAGTTGACGGAGAAACTCAGTACGAACAGAGACTAGGTGACCAAGTGAAGTATGAGCAACTGAGAGAAGGGGACGTTATTATAGTGCCAGCTAATGTTGAAAATGGAGCTCGTTGGTACGCAGAGCATTGCTATATCCTTCTCAGTATAGATGCAAATCTCTTCCAAAGCAGTGCTCTTAGACTGATGAATTCACGTGAAAGTTACCTCATTCCTCACTTTGCCAAACCCGATTCCTTTTTGTATGGTATTGGATTAGCGCTCAAGCAAGAGCTTGAATCTATGAAAGAAGTGAATCAACTTTATATTGACACTTTGATAGAAACAATGATTGCGTATCTTATCAAGAACTACACAACTTGTTCAGAGTATGTAAGGCACTGCGGCAACCCATCAAAGATCAAGGTACGAAAAATTATTGATTATATCAATGATAACCTTTGCGAAGATATATCACTGGCTGAGCTAGCTGGACTAGCTAATGTGACACCAAACTATTTTTCTACTATGTTCAAAAAAACTGTTGGGATTTCACCTCATCAATACATTCTTCGATGCAAAATTAGCCGAGCCAAACAACTACTTAATAATCATGATCTTTCAATTGCTCGCATAGCTCAAGATCTTGGTTTCTCTCATCACAGTCATCTAACTTACCATTTTAAGCGCTTGGTGGGTATCACGCCTAAGTATTTTCGAGATAACTTTTAGTAATATAAGAATTATGTATTGACAACAGTCCATCCATAGTATCAAGCGAAGATAGCTTCTATTACATGGTCCAGAATAAACTGACGGATGACTGGCACAAACAACTGAAATGCACCCCTAATTTTGGACGGTAAAATCAGGTGACATCGAGTCTGGACTCATATATATCAATCTGAGACACTCGACTATTCCGCCCTCCACTTTGTTTCAAATTCGCTGGGTGTCATACAGTCCAAAGAAGAATGAATTCTCTTCTTCATATACACCTCGTCTAAAAACTCTTCTATTCTGTTATACACCTCATTAAAGTTGCGATAGTCTGACAAGTCAACCTCCTCTTCTTTAATGGTTCTCATGAGGCGTTCAGCATAGCCATTTTCATAGGCTTTACCCACACCTGTCATAAATATTGGCCACCTGTTCCATGGGAATTGAATATATGTCGAGATGATGATGCAATAGCCATTTTTTAGAGTTCTTTCAAACTTAACAGTCAAATTTAACAGCAGCCAACAGTTAAGGGATGGCTGAGATCTTGTCCCAGTCTCAAGCGGGGTTGGCAAATTGGCAAAAATCTGCAAAAACGGGCGTAACCAAAAGTAATGATATGCCATCTAAAGCAGCCCAAGTCACTGTCCAGGCGTGCCAGTCCGATGGCATACTGCTGGAGAAATATGTATACACCCCCGGCGGCATTAACCCCCTGCCCAAGCACACCCATGTCGAATACCAGTTTGGGTTGAGCTTTGACTGTCAGGGTGAGTATTTCTATCGTGGTGCTTACCAGGCGATTCCTCCAGGCAGTTTAAGCATCATCCATTCTGGTGAGGTGCATGCGCCCAGCGATCGCACTTTTCTACCAAACCCGGCTCATTTTGCCATGGCCCATATCGAGCCGATGTGGCTACAGCAAGCGGCGGCAGAAATGGCCAACCGGCCCAGCAGCGAGCCTTTTTTTCCAGCTGTTTTAATCACTGACCCTGAGTTAAATCGATTATTTCTAAATCTACAGTCGGGTAGACACCCGTCCAAACTTGAGCAAGAGACGGCACTGTGGGAGTTTCTCATCTATTTGATTGCACACTATGCCTCGAACCAAACCACTGTCTCATCCATTAAGTCAGGTCACCCAGCAGTGGAGCAAGCTCGCGATTATCTCCATGGCCATTATGCCGATGATATTTCCCTTGAAGACATGGCTGCGATCGCAGGCTTAAGTCGATTTCATTTTTGCCGTGTGTTTAAAAAAACGGTGGGGATTACCCCTGGGGCCTATCAAACCCAGCTACGCATCGACCAATCCAGAAAGCTTTTAGCCCAGGGGTTCTCCATCGCCACCGTTGTCGAAATGACCGGATTCTACGACCATAGCCACTTTGGCTGGCACTTTAAACGTCAGGTAGGAACAACTCCTGGCAGCTATGTCCGCAAGATTGTACTAAAAAGATAGCAATATCTTCCTAGTTTTTTGAGTAATGACGTTTGTAACATTTAACTGTCATTAACAATTAAAAACACCTGGATCGAGACGGACCCAGTCTTTGCACCCAGTCTTTAGAAGATTATGGCTAATATCAATCGTCGCAAGATTTTGGCGACAGGTACCGCTGCCGTTGCTGGCATGGCTACTGTTGCTGCCAGTCAGGCTAACGCTAATACCCTCAATCCAGTTGAACCTGCTGCCGCTAATCCAGACGGGAGATTTGTCGGCAAGGTGGTACTGATTACTGGAGCAACCTCTGGCATCGGTGAAACAACGGCCAAAGCCTTTGCCAGAGCTGGGGCTCAGGTGGCCTTTAACGGACGTCGGGCCAATCTGGGACAGCAGGTAGAAAGCGATATTCGGGCTGCCGGTGGAGAAGCTACGTATATGCAATCGGATGTGCGCGACCCACAGCAGGTAGAACAGTTTGTAAATGCCACCGTTGAACGATATGGCCGCTTGGATATCGCGTTCAACAATGCGGGTATCTTCATGACCCCGATTGAAATTCAGGACATGGAGCTTGCCAACTATCGCGACATGATTGCCACCAACCTGGACGGAGTGTTTTACTCCATGCGTTATGAGCTACCTATCATGATTGAGCAGGGTAGCGGCATCATTATCAATATGGCGTCTGTTGCTGGGCATCGAGGCTTTGCCAACACCCCCCACTACAATGCTAGTAAGCATGGTGTTATCGGTCTGACGAAAGCTGCCGCCACCGCTAATGCCAGGCGTAATATTCGCATTAATTCCATCTCACCACTCGCGGTGGATACTCCCATGCTGCGGCGTTCTTTTGAATATCAAGGGTTAACCTATGAGCAAATGGCCCCTAACTTTGTCACGCCTCGGATCATGACCACAGAAGAGATGGCTGAGGCCGTCATGTTTTTGGCTTCAAATGAGGCAACCGCCATCAATGGCATGGATCTGGATGTGACTGGCGGACAGCTGGCTTAAAGGATGACCTTTGAATCAACCTTTCTCTAGGAGTTAGCCATGAAATCTCTGTTCTTTGGAGCCCTGGCGGCTGTCTTTGTCACCGCTGTCACCCCTGCAGTTGTTCACAGTTCTCCAGCAATCACACTCTCCCAAAATCTAGCCTCAACTGCAACTGCCCAAGCGATGGATAAGGCTGCGATCTCAGCGATGATCAACGGTGTTGCTACCTTTGCCGACCAAAACGACTTTGTGCGTATCGAAACGTTCTACGCAGATGAGATCCAGGTTGACTATAGGTCGCTATGGGGTGGAGAGGTGCAGACATACACACCAGAGAGTTTAATGATGGCCTGGGCTGGTGTGCTTCCCGGTTTTGACCAGACCTATCACGATATTTCTAACATTCAAGTGCAGCTAGCAGACGCTCGGGCCACTGCCACTGCCGATGTCATCGCCGAACACTACCTGGGGGAAGGCTTTTGGCAGGTGACTGGTCAATATGAATACCGCTTTGTCAAACAGGCAGACCAGTGGCAAATTACCCACATGACTTTTAATCTGGTAGACGAGGTTGGCGATCGCAGGCTGGTTACCCTGGCGTCAGAAAGAAGCAAAATTGAGCCGAGTAGCTATCGGCAACAGCAGCAGACTGAGCAAACTGTGAGGGATTTTCTCACCAGCTTAGAAACTAAAGATATGGATGCCTTTGCCGCTGTCTGGGCTGAGGATGCGGTCCAGGATATGCCATTCTCTCCCGAGGGATTTCCAAAGCGGTTAGAAGGGCGAGATCATCTGCTTCAGCACTATGCTGCCTGGCCTGAGATTAGCGGCAGGGCTAATTTTACCGAGGAGCTGGTGTTTTATCCGATGGCAGACCCGACTATGGTGTTTGCTGAGTGGCGCGGTGTGGTCGATATTCTGTCCACCGGACGACTCTATGAACAACGTTATGGCGGGCTTTTTCATGTGGTCGATGGCCAGATCCAGCTATTTCGTGAATATTATGATCCAATTGTTTTCAGAGTTGCTTTTGGCCTTGATGAAGGTAGTACGGCAGATAATTAAGCCTGCTGGTCAAAGAAGGTGCGAATATTTTGGTGTATGGTGAGCGATGATTCTGTCATCTCACCATACTGATGTCTCATCGTCCATTTCGACCGTTAAGGCTGCACCGTGCCGGAGACCGCGAACAATCACGCCATGCCACCTGGCTAGAGTTGTTTTTTGATTTGGTATTTGTCTTTGCGATCGCAGAACTGGCCCATGTTCTCCATAGCAATTTAAGCTGGTGGGGTATCGCCAGTTTTGCCGGGTTATTTATTCCCGTATGGTGGCTCTGGATTGACTTTAGCTACTATGCCGATCAATTTGATGTAGAAGATGGTTTCTATCGGTTGACCATGTTTGGCATCATGCTAGGCATGGTAGTCATGGCACTTACCATTGAAGATGTATTACACGGTCACTCAGAGCGGTTTGCCATCATCTACACGGCGCTGCGGCTGGTGATTATTTGGCTATATATCCAGGCCTGGCGGTTTTTACCCGAAGCGAGAGAACTCACAGCTCGCTACACGATTAGTTTCTCAATTGCATTTTTGTTTTGGCTAACCTCAATTGCTGTTCCCGAACCAGCTCGATTTTTGCTGTGGGCCATTGCCCTCGCCATTGAAATTAGCAATGGCCCCATCACCTATGTCACCATTCGCTCTGTTCCCACCCAAAATTCCCACATGGATGAACGGTTTGGTCTGTTCGTCATCATTGTGTTGGGAGAAGCGATTGTCTCTGTGGGGACAGGAGTCTCTCAAACAGACTGGCAGTGGGCCGCAATTTTAACCGGGGTCAGCGGATTTTTAATGGCCGTTAGTCTATGGTGGATGTACTTTGAGCGGGCTGATGAAACCACAATCAATCAAGCGTTACGCGGTGGTCGCCTGGCCTTGTTTCGCGCCTATATCTACGGCTACAGTCATGTGCTGGCATTTATGGGCATTGTGGCCACAAGTGTTGGCATTCAGTTTGCCATCGAGGCCAACTCAGAACATGGGTTTATTGCCGAACAGCGTACGGTCCTCTGCGGGGGTATTGCTTTATTTCTGATTGGGGTGACCCTGCTACAGTGGGCCTCTCCTTGTTCCTTGCCTCGCCGTGTGATTTTGGCACGCATCGGTCTGGCGCTGCTGACCGTGGGCGTATTGCCGTTGGCACTGTCGCCCCTGGCCATAGTGATACCGCTGACGAGCTTGTTAATTGCCCTCAATGCCTGGGATGGGGTGCCGATTACCAAAGCTTGATTGAGTGTTCTACGTGTTCAACACTGTTTGGGCAGTAATGGTTAAGTCAGGAAAAACAACTGATTTGAGCAGTTGTTGGCCTGTGTGATTTTTTTCTTGGTAAATGTTGTTAACCAGGGTGAGGACCGTGACTTGAGCACGGTGCGGATGTTCAATGATCCAATATTCTGGGATGCCCCAGTCCTGATATTGCTGGCGTTTCCATTCGTAGTCACGACGATAGTTAGCTATCATCGGTAGTCAGTTCTAGATCATTCAGTTAAATCACGGAGTAGATAGAAAGTATAAAATTCAGCTTATTTTGATTTTAGGTTTGCTAATTTTAGGTGGCTGGTGCAAATCCGCTAATTCCTTTGCTGCTTTGAATCATGCAGGCTAATCCTCCCAAAACCCAGGTTTTTATTAGCTATCGCAGTCGAGAACCAGATGTTGCGATCGCACAGCAGTTTCATGCTCAACTCAGTGGGGCTGGCCATGAGGTATTTATGGCCGCAGCCAGCATTCGCCTTGGGGATAATTGGCCCCAGCGGGTGAACACGGCACTGGAGCAAGCCGATTATTTCATCCTGTTACTTTCGCCACAGTCGATTACCAGTGAGATGGTGATTGAAGAAGTACGGCAGGCAAAGCATTTGCACGATACCCAGGGTCGGCCTGTGATCTTGCCGATTCGGGTGAATTTGCCCATGGATGCCCCGCTGAATTACGACCTGCGGGGCTATCTCCAGCGGATTCAGCAGGGGCACTGGGAGTCAGAACAGGATACGGCTCGGTTGCTAAGGGAAATTCTGGAGCTCATTGGGGAAAACGTTGCTCCCCCACTTGTGGATGCGGGTGCTCAGGAATTAACGCCTGCGCCTGCGGTGATTGAAACCGCTGAAACTCCGCCCTTACCCGTGGCCGAGCCGGAACTCCCCGGCGGGCAGGTTGACCTGGCCTCAAAGTTCTATATTGAGCGCCCTCCCATTGAAAAACGGTGTTACGAAGCCATTGTCAAACCAGGAGCCTTGATTCGCATCAAAGCGCCCCGACAAATGGGCAAAACCTCCTTGATGGCGCGCATTTTGCACCATGCAGAGGCAGAAGGCTGTGTCAAAGTGCCCCTCAGCTTTCAGATCGCGGACAGCAAAATTTTTAAGGATCTCGATCAGTTTCTCAAGTGGTTTTGTGCGGTGGTCGGACGGCGGTTAAAACGTCCCAATAAGCTCAATGACTATTGGGATGGTTTCTTTGGCAGCAAGGATAACTGCACTGCCTACTTTGAAGAGTACTTACTAGCGGATCTAGATAAACCGTTGGCTCTGGGTCTGGACGAAGTGGATCTAGTATTTCAGCATCCAGAAATTGCCTCTGACTTTTTTGGTATGTTGCGGGCCTGGCACGAAGATGGCAAAAACCGAGATATTTGGAAAAAGCTGCGGCTGGTGGTGGTCCATTCCACCGAAGTGTATATTCCGATGAACATCAACCAGTCCCCCTTTAATGTGGGATTAGCTATTGAACTGCCGGAATTTACCCCAGACCAGTTTGAGGACCTGTCCCAGCGTCATGGGTTGAACTGGCAGGCGGATGATTTACGGCCTATCCAAGCCATGATTGGCGGGCATCCCTATTTGGTGCGCGTGGCCCTATACAACCTGGCTCGACAGGATATGACCCTGGCCGATTTGCTGCAGTCAGCCCCGACAGAATCCGGTCCCTATGGTGATCATTTGCGACGGCACCTGTGGAATTTAGAACAACGTCCTGAGTTAGCCGAGGCAGTCAAACGGATTGTGGCCACAGACAGTCCGGTACGGCTGGACTCAGTAGAAGCGTTTCAACTGCACAGTATGGGGCTGGTAAACCTGGAGGGTAATACCGTTAGCCCCCGTTGCAATCTATATCGGCAATATTTTAGCGATCGGTTAGGCCAATGAGTCATTCATCCTTTGGTGCCACAGATGTGTTTCAAACCGGCGGCAGTTTGGCGGCAGATGCGTCTACCTATGTCGAGCGTGCCGCCGATGACGCCCTCTACGAAAGAATTGTGGCTAGAGAGTTTTGCTATGTGCTGAACTCTCGACAAATGGGCAAATCAAGCCTGCGGGTGCGAACAATGCAGCGGTTACAGGCAGAGGGCTATGGCTGTGCTGCCATCGATATTACCCGCATCGGCAGTCAGCAGGTGGACGCGTCTCGCTGGTATGCGGGACTGATTCGCAGTTTGGCCAGCAGCTTTGAAGCGACTCAACCGATCAATCTGCGCCAGTGGCTACGCGAGCATGAATATCTCACCCCGGTTCAACAGCTGGGGGAATTTATTGAGTCCGTTTTGCTAGTGGAGATTACTGACCCCATTGTCATTTTTATCGATGAAATTGACAGTGTGCTCAGTCTCAACTTTCCCACCGATGATCTGTTTACCTTTCTGCGGGCCTGTTATAACCAGCGGGTGGATAACTCGGCCTACAAGCGGTTAACCTTTGTGTTGTTGGGTGTGGCCACTCCAACAGATTTGGTGCAGGATAAAACCCGCACTCCGTTTAATGTTGGCTACCCAATTGAGCTGCAAGGGTTAAGTTTTGAGCGAGCTCAGCCGCTAATAGCGGCGTTATCAACCCATGTGGCTAACCCCGATGACGTAGTGCAACGGATTTTAACCTGGACCGAAGGGCAGCCGTTTTTAACCCAGAAGCTGTGTCAGCTGGTCAGCAGCCATAGCGAATCTGGAGTGTCGCTGCCCCCGGAAACGCTGGATGAGATTGTGCAGCAGCGGATAATCAGTAACTGGGAAGCTCAGGATGACCAGGATCATCTGCGGACGATTCAGGCCAGACTGTTGCAGGATGATAATAAGATGGGTCTGTTGTTGGGGGTATATCAACAGATATTGCAGCAGGGGAGTTTGCCCTATGACAGTAGCCCAGAGCATATGGAGCTGCGGCTGTCGGGGCTGGTGGTGGCCCATCAGGGACAGCTCAAGGTTTATAACCAGATTTATCGCAATGTTTTTAATGAAGACTGGGTTAATCGGGCTTTAGATCGGCTGCGGCCCTATGCTGAATCGATTTCAGGGTGGCTGGCTGCGGATCGTCAAGATGAATCGCGTTTGTTGCGAGGGCGAGCCTTAGCCGATGCCCAAGCTTGGGCCATTGGCAAAAGTCTGAGCACCCAGGATTATGAGTTTTTGGCGGCTAGCCGCGAGCTGGATGTGCAGGAAATGCAGGTGGCGTTGGTCGCTCAGCAAGAAGCCAATGAGCTTTTGGAAGCGACTAACAAAAAAGTACGAAATCGTTTAGGGATTAGCTTTATTGGATCAGCTACGGTTATTTTTCTGGCGTTGGTAGGAGGTGGAGTGGCCTTGAGAACCCTAGCCAGTGCTCGGGCTGACACCGCTGAGGCAAAACAAGCAGAAAGTACTGCTAGACAGGCAGTAACTTCTGCGAGGCGAGCAGAGGCAACAGCAAAGCAGGCAGAGGCAACAGCAAAACAGGCTGTAGATGCGGCAGAGGCAGAACTTGAAACGATTGAGGCGAAAGCTCAGCAGGAGTTGACAGCGGCTAATAAGCAGGTGAGTGAGGCTCAGCAGTTGGTTGCCCAGGCAAGAACAGAACAGGAACAGGCTAATGCAGCGGCGGCTACGGCCCGAGCGGCCCGAGTTCAGGCTGAAGCAGATATCGTCCAGGCAAATCAAGATTTAGCCAGAACTCAAGTCGGTGTGGAGCTCGAACGTCGGAGTGCTAACTTGCTGCGATATCAGCCAGAACGCTTTTTTGAAATTGAAATTTTGTTAGAAGCTCTGGAGCTAGGTCAGGCGTTAAGGAACCAGGTGCCAGAAAATCTGAGGAATAAGGAGCAACCTAAGCTGAAGAACTATCCTGCAGTGAGTCCTATTCTCTCTTTACGACAGGCTGTGAATCAGGTCATGCAGGTTAACAAACTCCAAGGGGGTTTCCCTAGATTTAGTGACAATGGTCAGCGCATTTCCACCTATTCATCCAGCGATAATACTAGCTGGGTCCACAGCCAAGATGGTCAGAAACTCTTTTCACTCCAAGGGCATTTCCTCAACTTTAGTGAGGATGGTCAGCGCATTCTCACCTCTTCACTCAGCGATAATACCAGTTGGGTCTACAGCCAAGATGGTCAGGAACTCGCTACTCTCCAAGGGCATTCCCCCAGCTTTAGTGAGGATGGTCAGCGTATTCTCACCTCTTCACCCAGCGACAATACCAGTTGGGTCTACAGCCAAGATGGTCAGGAACTCGCTACTCTCCAAGGGCGTTCCCCC
>NZ_AWNH01000011.1 GCF_000482245.1 Leptolyngbya sp. Heron Island J
TGGTCAGCGTATTCTCACCTCTTCATCCAGCGATAATACCAGTTGGGTCTACAGCCAAGATGGCCAGGAACTCGCCACACTCCAGGGAATTTTGCCTAGCTTTAGTAATGATGGTCAGCGCATTCTCACCTATTCAGATGGCGACAATACCAGTTGGGTCTACAGTCAAGATGGTCAGGAGCTCGCCACACTCCAGGGGATTTTCCCCAGCTTTAGTAATGATGGTCAGCGCATTCTCATCTCTTCAGATAGCGATAACATTAGTTGGGTCTATAGCCGAGATGGTCAAGAACTCTTCCCTCTCCAGGGGCGTGACCCCAGCTTTAGTAACGATGGCCAGCGTATTCTCACCTCTTCAGACAGCGATCGCATCACCCGACTTTACGACGTCGATGGCAAGCTCCTAGCCGAATATCTCGGCTACGATGCCCGGTTTATTCCTGATCAACAGCATCTAATTGTGAGGTCAGCTACAAATGACTCGTTTGAAGTTTGGCCCATCGATAATGGTCTCGACGATCTGCTAGCCAGAGGGTGTAACTGGCTCCGCCACTACTTCGTAAACTTCCCCGAGCAAAAACCTGAGGTCTGCAATATTTTGGGACTTGGAGGTAAGCAATAGAACGGCAGAGCTGCGGCTAAATAATGTACTCGATTAATCCGGTTTCGACTTTGCGGTTCGGCTGGGCTGAAGCGATTGCACATAAATAAAATCCCAGACAAGAAATAGTTGAGCAAAATCCTCCCCTTAATAAGGGGAGGTGCCGCAGGCGGAGGGGGCTGCGATCGCTAGCGCTAGATGTCGAGACCCCTCCCTGACGGTTCCCCTTGCCAAGCTACGGTGTATACATAAGTCAGAGACAATGGCTGAAAGTATTAGCACTCGAGTTGGCTCTCTCCCTAAATCCCTCTCCCCCAGGGAGAGGGACTTTGACTCTGGCGCTCACTCTAAATCCTTCTCCTGCGGGAAGCAGGACTTTAGCAAATGACTATCAATTGCGGTGAGTACTGTTGGTAAATCGTCCAGAACGCTGGCATTGGCAAATCGTAAAACGGTCAAGCCGTTTGCCTGCATCCAAGCATCTCTTTCTGCATCTCGCTCAACCTGAGACTGATGAATAGCCCCGTCTAGCTCAATCACTAATTGAGCCTCATGACAGTAGAAATCAGCTTAGGCCATTATCTTTTAGATATGTATACACAGTAGAAGGGGGGACTTCCCTCAAAGTCCTTCTCCCTGGGGGAGAAGGATTTAGGATGAGGGCAAATACAGCGTCTGGAGCCACTTTTCAGGCTAGATCCCTAGATGTATGTACACGATAGCCTTGCCAAGGGGAACCAGATATCGCCAAGCTTCAAACCAGTTTCTTATTTTCATGCATATCCCTTAGCATCGGGCTATCTCCGTGGGGAGACGCTTCGCGTTAGGCTTGCCCATGCCCACAGGGCTATACGACTCCGCTCAGCCCTCAACTGTTTGCATCACAACTGTTTAGCTGCTCGCCCTTCAACTGTTCAGACTTCACTTTTTGGCTGATAGATCTGCTGGCTTCGACTGCGCTCAGCCAGCGGAGTCGAAGCCAGCAGCCTGTCAAATCTGTTAATCCACCCTGACCCGTTTGGTCATAATCGCCATCAGTTCGTTGGGTCGCCCGGTGGGCAAAGGTTTACTCCAGTCGTTGGGCTCAGCATAATTGAGCTTATGGAGCAGCGCGATGGTGTTACGGATAGCGATCAAACTGCCAAATAACGTGTGGTTCACGTTTTCGTATTGATGCTCGGGCAGCGGCAAGTTAGCAGGCGGAACATTGGACGCGCCTGCGCCCTGGCTATTGTCTTGAAACATGGGATCTGGTCTCCAAATAACAACGGTGGAGCCAGAACCCAATACCCAGCGGCTCCTAGAAGATTGTGCAAATCGGAGCGCTGAGCCATAATGACCAAAGCTTCCGGGATTGCTTGGAAATCCGGGAGGTTAGCTGTCAGTAGGTGTTCGCAGCACCTGCTGGCAGTGCCAAATATTGAGTTCTGAAGTCAGGCAGCAACAGATATCACAGCCCTGAAAAGAACATACGTCCTATGGATAGTAGTCGTCAAGTAAAAGATTATTACTTGTTTTAGTCTGACGGTAAGCCTCCCCTGAGCAACCCCGATTAAAAACGGACACCCTCCTAGGGGCAATCCCTTGTGGTTGACCTGGGATAGAAGATAGAAGTGCGATCGCTAAGCAACTCACTTAGGAAGAAAGTATTAGAATTTGGGGTTGGCCCTCACCCTAAATCCCTCTCCCTCAGGGAGAGGGACTTTGACTCTGACTCCCCTTCTCCCCCCGGGAGAAGGAGCTGGGGGATGAGGGCAAAAAGCTGAACGGTAATAAATTCTGATTCCTTAGCTTCTCTCGTGTGTGGTTCATCCAACCGCAAAATACTCAGGCGATTGCACAAAACTACAGTAAGTTTCACCTTCTTTTTCGATCAATCCATAAATCATGCCTGACGTAGAATGCCTGGCCGCACAGTGGCCATTTTTATCAATCAGAATAATTCCCCCCAACCCATCCACTTTTTGAACCAAGTAATCAATGCCAGCACTCACAGCTGCACGGGCATCTAACCTTTGAAAGTAGATAAAGTCAGAAACCATCTTACATAGAACAGTTCGCAGAAATTGTTCACCATAGCCTGTCGCCGATACCCCGCAGGTTTCATTATCTGCAAACACTCCAGCCCCAATCACAGGGCTATCGCCCACACGGCCCCAGCGTTTGTTCACAATGCCACCGGTTGATGTGGCTGCCGCCAGGTTGCCTTGTCGGTCTCGGGCCACTGCACCGATAGTTCCTAGTTTTTTAGGGGACGTGGCATTTTCGTGGTCAAGCATCATGCCGCCTAGTTTCTGAGCCTCGCGCCACTGTTGCACCCGAGACTCAACAAAAAAATAATCGTTCGGCATCAGGGGAAATCCGTGCAGCTGGGCAAACTCACGGGCTCCTTTACCAATGAGCATCACATGCTCGCTTTTGGTCAATACCTGGCGGGCCAATTGAATCGGATTCTTGATGGCGGTAAGACCAGCAACGGCTCCTGCATCCAGGGTGACACCGTCCATGATGGCCGCATCCATTTCGACCTCGCCATACTCATTCAGTACCGATCCTCTGCCGGCATTGTAGAGAGGATCGTCTTCTAGCCGGATAGCGCAGTACTCCACAGCATCTAACGCCGTTCCTCCATCTGCTAGGATTTGGCGACCCCCTTCCAAAATGCTGTACACACTATCCATAATTTCTGATTCTTTTCCCTCTCGTTTAATGTGGTCTAATGCGCCAGCACCACCATGGATAATAAGAGAGAATTTTTTGTTCATAACGTTAAAGACACATCGATGGGTTGGAGATCAACGCTATCACATCACTTGTCATCACCTCATAACTTTTTGGTTAACACAATGATGGGGTAAACGTTAGTAGTCATTTAATCAGAATCAAAACAATATCAATGGGACCGTGGAATAGTCGCTTCACTCCCAACTACTGATAATTGTTCATGAAACTACTGTGCATTACTGATCCCATCACTCACCCTGATTTTGATACGACGATTGGCCTCTATCAACTGTTTGCAGCCAATCCAGCGATTGAGTTTTTCCATGCTCCCGTATCTAGTATTGATGGCTCCAGCCAGTTTCAATCCGTACCCATTTCTGGACACCTCAGCAAAGAGGCCTTCTTCCAATTGGATAGACAGCCGCGTATTGCTCTACCTGCGTCCGAGTTAGATTTAATTTTCAACCGCGCTGATGAGCCGGTTCCAGCTGATTTTTTTGACCATCTCAGTCAATTGGAGACAACAGTACGGTTTGTTAATCAACCTTCTCAAGTTGCTTATACCCGACGAAAAGATTTTCTAGAATCCTATGGGCAAGCCTATTTACCGGACCATATTTTTTCCGCTGACTATGACGAGATTGAAGCCTTTTTCCAGCGGTTTAATCCCATAGTTGCCAAAATGAACGTAAGCTATGGCGGCAAGGGTGTTTACAAAATTTGGCAAGTGGGTGACACCGTTTTTACTGACAATATTCAGGAAGGGTGTTTGACGTATCCATCCCTGCGAGCGGCTATTGCCCACCTAAAACATATTGACTCCAGTAGTGACTATGAGTTTGTCCGCTTTCTGAAAAATATTGATGTAGGCGACAAACGAGTGTTGGTGGTCGATGGCGAAATCTATGGGGCGCTATTGCGTAAGGCGAAAACAGATACCTGGGTGCACAATATTACAGCTGGGGCTGCTTATTATACGGCACCTGTTACCGAGCGTGAGCGCATGATCATTGCAGAAACCTATGATCACTATAGCCGCCGAGGCGTGTATACCTTAGGTTACGATTTTCTAATGGATGATGATGGTGAGTGGATTTTAAGCGAAGTGAATGCTGGCAATATTGGCGGCTATGACTGGCTAGAAGAGATCACAGGTGATCCGATTTTGGAACGTCTGACTCAGCGGTTGTTTCAGTTGGCTAAACAGTCAATCAGGGCTCTGAATAGCTAGCATTTACCATCGCCGGTTGATATATGCACGTAAATTATTTTATAAATGGCAGCAAATCAAACTCTTGGCGAATATCTAAAAGAGAACGGTCAAGTAACGGCTCAAATTCGAGAAATGGCAATAGTTTTTGACGCCTGCGAGTCTTAAACCAGATCGGGATTAGTTCTACGATAACCCCAGGAAGCACTCTCAAAACTGCTCCATATAACCAAAGCATTCCCTTCTCTTTGATCATGTCTTCGTACATAACATCAACAGCAGGAGAGTTTCTCATTTTGAGATACACCTGAAACGTACACTCACTTGTCCACCAAAAGAGAGGTAGAATTTTGAGCTCATCGTACATTTCCGTATCGCACCCATAAATCACATGTCCTACGTCATGTGCTCGCAAGATTTTTCCGAAGTCTGAAGGTTGTGTTGACGGATCGGTGACCTGTGGATTGAGGGCATAGTACTCCTTTAAACCCTCTTGTAGGGTCTGGATGCTGTGCTTATCCATGTAGCAAGGCTTCTGACTCATACTATTACGATACGATACTGTATCGTAATAGTATAATAGCATCTATGAATAATTCTAGAAAAAAATCATCAGGAAGACCTCGTAGCGCAGAATCTCACCAGGCAATGCTGAAAGCCACACTAGAGCTTTTAGCGGAAGTTGGCTTTGAGAAGATGAGCATTGATGCGATCGCAACTCGTGGTGGAGTAGGGAAGACGACCATTTATAGGCGTTACAAGAGCAAAGATGAACTGGTTGCTGATGCTATTGAAAGTATGAGAGAAGAGGTTTTGATTCCTGATACAGGGAGCCTTTGGAGCGACATGGATGCACTGATTGAAAATGCGGCCCAAATAACCTTCACCCCACTTGGACGGCAGGCTGTTTCAATGATTATCAGTAGTGCAGCGAGCAATCCTGGGTTTGCTCAAATTTATTGGGAGAAATATCTACAACCACGACGCCAAGCCTTCGCAGTGGTTATTGAACGAGCAAAAGCAAGACATGAAATTGCAATGAGCCTGGATGCAGGCTTAGTTTTTGATACGATGAGCGGCATTATGCTCTATGCATTGATCTTCCCACCTAAAGAATCTTGGACAAGCTATATCCGCCATGCTCTAAGTTTGCTGCTCAAATGAGCGTTAACTAAATTATCTGATAGATAAACTATTCTCTATGGGCGTGCAAAAGTGATCAGAAGTTGTTATCAACGGCTTATCTAAATTGTGCGTCTGTTTGTACTGTTGCCCCTTTTTGCTCAGCGATAAACCCTGCAACGGCCTGCAGACCTTCAATGCGAGTGTTGCCACCAACCCCATGCATATGTGGATAAGTGGCCTCGAAGTCAAAGGCGATCTGTTCAGCTTCGTCCGCGTCAAGAATATTGTCTGCAATTGCTGTCGTCACAGCAGCATCAAGATGGGTGAGGCTTGCGCGCTGTGGGGCAATAAGATCCCTCAGCATAGCCTCGCGACCGTGACCAATATAGGCAATAGTCTCAGGGGGAAAGCGGGTTGCGATCGTGTCTAGCTGGATCAGCCATGATGCCAGGCTTTCTAGCGGAGCAGGAATAAAGCCATTGTTTAGTAAATCTCCTGCAAACAGTAGGCCATGGTCGGGCAGATAAATCAGCGAGGCTGCCTCTGATTCGCTAGCACCAAGCTCAATGATTTCGATAGTGACACCGCCAATATCAAGGATATCGCCATTGGCAATCACATTGTCAGGCAGGTTGTCAGAGATAACCGCCTGGGTTGGAAAGATGTCCCCATGTCTTGCTTTCCGCGCAGCATTGAATCCTCGGCTGTCTTCATTCATCGAGCGGATAGTTGTCGCAGATGCATAGACATCCGCCTCTGGAAAGGCGGACCGATAAACCGATAGGCCACCATAATGGTCGGTGTGAGCATGGGTGATGAAAATCGCCAGAACAGGCTGGTCAAGAGCCTGTATTTGTCGAACCGCCCGTTCTGCCTCCACGAGAGTTCGCAGTGTGTCAATGACGATGATGCCATCTGGCGCTTCGATCCAGTGGCTGTTTACAGTATCCACCAGCGCCGGTTGCGCGGCAAAAGTGTCGATTGTGATCGTAGGAGAAATCGCATCTGCTTGACGGCTATCCAGGCTAGTGTAGCCAATGAGAGCGAGTAAAGTAGCTATACAGAGAATGACGTTTGTGAGTCGGGCACGTTGTTTTTTGAGGGGGTTCATAGTGAAAACTCCTGAATTAGTTTCAAAACATTTTGGATGACGCCGCCGACTACGCGAGCAAAGGACAGACCCACTACTTCCATAAGAACAGTGTTGACATCATTGAATCTGGCTTGAGATAGAAGAGAGGTAGCGCTTGCTGTTGTCCCATGTAGTTCTCAGTGTGACGAGCTATATGATCTGTGAGCTGAATTTAACCTGAAAAAAAAATCATCGGTTAGCTCATAGCTCTCCTCGAGAGTCAACGTCCCTTTCCCTTAGGGAGAGGGATTTAGGGTGAGGGCCAACCCCGACTTCTAATACTTTCAGCCATTGTTTCTGACTTATGTATACACGGTAGCCCCCTGGGAGAGGACTGGGGTGAGGGCTATCCGAACATTAGCAAAGTTGAAACTGTTTGATTCCCATTCCTAAGTAGACATTTCTCAGCGGCCTCGTCGGGATGGCTACACACATTTTTCAAGATGTTGCTTCCTACACAGAGATTTTGCTCTTAGCAGAAGACGATGTGTCAGTTAGTTAGACTGTCCACTTGCCTCTTCGCAGTGAATATTAGACTGATAAAGTTACCTTCACAAAGGAACTTTTAAACAGCATCTCCAACGGACATCTTTGGTGTAGAGCATGTGTATTACACCTTGAAATTAAATACTCGCTTTAAAGTCCGAAAACCTTAAAAATAGGGTGTTCGATATTTGTATTCGTGCTGATAGGTTTTCTATCGCTCACGTTACCAGGGTTAATCTTCCACAGGACAGGATTTGTTCCTTTATTACTGGTTTGTCTATCTTGATCCTTGCCTAGCAAAACTAGCTTAGCTGAGATCTTGCACCTGGCAAGGAAGCATTAACCCACCTTGGACTCAAAGTCGCAAGGCTAACTGGCTCAAAACCGCTCAAGCGGTTAAAGAAGCCCTAAAAGCTCTATATTTGGAGCTGCTCAGCCAATCTTGTCCCTTGAGTGGACAGCCCTCAATTAGCGTTGGGTTTTGAACCCAACGTGGGTTTGAGCTTCACAACCAACCTTAGTGCAAGATCTGAGTTAGGCTACCGCGCTTAAATAATTCTCCCATTACCCCATCACTCATCCACCGTAAGCGTCTCCTGAGCGAAGTCGAAGGGGATGCTGGCTGGCAGTGTTGACTTCGACTTCGCTCAGCCAACGGTATCAGTGGGACAGTTACCATCCACCCATCTACAGCCTCAACCTGGGACTTTATTTTTGTTCAATCTCTTTAAGTTCACCTTGGTGACATCATAAAAATGGATATTGCAACAAGATTTTTAGTTGCATACTTGCTGGTTTTTATTGGCAGTATGCAAGCCGCTTTTGCCCATACTCCCCATGATGATATTCATGACGTAGAAATATCTCCAAATTACTCTCAAGATCAGACGCTATTCATTATTACTAGAGGGGTGTTATTAAAATCGCAAGATAGCGGCCAACAATGGCATAAAATCGTTAATGGCCTCAATAATAAGCACTCGTTAACGTCTGTAGATATCTCTGGTGAGGATGCAAATATTCTTTATGTATCCTCCAGAGGAGATGGTGTGTATAAGTCAGAGGACGGTGGCACGGCATGGTCAAAAGTTAATAAGGGCTTAAAAACCCTAGAAATTGATTTTGTTGAGATCTCTGATAATGCTCCCAATGTTATTTTTGCTGCGGGTATTGAAGGGGGACTGTACAAGACAGAGAATGGAGGAGAAACCTGGCGTCAAGTGCTTGCTGCTCCTGATGCTAAGATAACTGCAATTTCTTCTTTACCTGAAAACTCAAATCATTTGATGGCTGGTGATCAAATGGGTCGAGTGTTTATTTCCAATAATGACGGAGAAGATTGGGAACAACGCTTGGATATTCCTAATGCAGGGGGAATTACTGCCATAGAATTCTCGCCATATTTCGAATCTGATAATACTGTTTTCTTGGGAACTGAAAAGCTTGGGATATTTAAAGGAGAATTTCAGAAAGGTCCTAAAAAAATAGATCCACTTGTGGGAATTAGTGATGGTCTTCCCGAACAAGCGATTCAGTCTTTAATGCTCCATCCTGAAGATGATGGCGGCTATATGATCTTTTCATCTACGAGTAATAGTGGAGTCTTTATTTCAGAGGACTTAGGAGGAAATTGGGAAAATTACAGCCAAGGTCTCTCTAAAGACGACCAGGCAACTAAGTTTAACAGACCTCAGTTCAGCAACCTAGAGATGGCCAATTCTCTCGATACAGAGAGAAAAATTTATCTAGCTGGCTACGATGGCTTGTTTAGAACAGAGCTGCCTGAACAGAAATGGCGGCAATTAGATACTTTATCGTCAAACATTATTACTGGGATAGCGTTATCCCCAAACTATGAAAACGATTCTACGATTGCAGTTGCCACATATGTATCAGGAGTCTACATATCTCATGATGCAGGAACCACCTGGAAAAATGTAAGTAATGGCTTAGAAGATCTGCATAAGTACATTGCCCCAGGTAACAGCATTGCCCGTATGTTCAATATCGGTTTTTCGCCAGACTACGTCAATGATAGACATCTATTTACTGTAACAAGACATGGATTTTGGCATTCTAATAATGATGCTGAGAAATGGCGCAAAAGCTCACTAGACTTAGAAAACTTAGATCCACTCCACATGGTAATTTCCCCAAGCTATGGGAGTGATGGTGTCCTATTTGCTGGTAATTACAAGACAGGGGAAATATTTAAATCATCCAATATGGGCGTCAGTTTTCAGCCCATCGGTAGCATAAATTCTGGAATTAAATCTTTTCAAATATCACCGAATTTTTCGTCTGATAAAACACTATATGCGGGTGGTGGTCAAACAGTCTTCAAGTCCATTGATGAGGGCCGCTCTTGGGTTTCAGTAGGTGATTTTGAAGGCAATATAACCAGTTTAGCCATTTCTACTACTGATAAGATGCTTATTGCTGGAACGACCTCAGGTGCGTTCATATGGAAAGATCAAGGTAATAGCTGGTTAGAGTTAAATATAGATGGTGTGGATGCCCATGCCCAAATATCAGCTGTTTCTATATCACCCAGTGATGGGGAAAATCAGCTAATAATTCTGAGCATTCATGGAAAAGGATTATACAAATCTGAAGATAGAGGTGATAGTTTTTTCCCAATAGCAGATGAGCTGATTGACGCCAACTATCAACTGTCTGATTTTAGTCCTAACTTTTTTAACACTGGACAGCCAATTGTATTTTCACCTGCTTTTACTCAGGATAAAAAAATCTATGGGTATGCTGGAGAAAACGTATTGAAGTCCCAGGATGGGGGCAATACTTGGGAAGTTATTTCCTTGCCAGAAGATAGTAAAAAAAGTAACTTCAAGCGATTTCGATTCCGCCTTAGATTCTTATCGGCTTTTCTACAAGCCCAATTAGATAAAATATTTTGATTGTTCAAAGCTTTCTCGTAATGAGGTTTTAGTTGGCCTGACTGGTTCCTAAAAACGTTGAGTTGTGCTGGTCTACCTATAGCCATAAATAGGCTTATTTTTTGCCATTAAGTAGGTTGACCCAATTAGTTATCAGATCTTATAGAAGATTGAGTTCAACCACTTATGAGCTTTTTAAAAATAAAGCTCACTCCTGCTCAATTGTTAATAACTGTTTGATGTGCGAGGTGTAAGATGTCACTAAAAATTGATAGATTTTGTCTTATCATTGGGGCTATGAAAAGTGGAACAACCACATTATTTAGCTATCTGAATGAGCATCCTGAAATTGCTCGCAGTTATCCTAAAGAGCCAAACTTCTTTGCCAGCGATGAGAACTTTGCAAAGGGAATGACCTGGTATGAAAATCTATGGGATTTTAACCCTGAGGTACATAAATTGGCATTAGAAGGCTCAACTAACTACACTAAAGTCCCAAAATTTCCCAATGCGGCAGAAAGAATAGCCGCCATAGAAGGGGCCAGTTTTAAGTTTATTTATATCATGAGAAATCCTATCAAAAGGATAGAATCCCACTATGCCCATGTGATTTCTTCAAAAACCACCAAGGATAACTATACATATATACCGGGTTCAATCGAGCTTCGGCCCAATATGATCGACACATCTCGATATGCTATGCAAATTGAACAATATTATCAGCATTTTCCTAAAGATTCGATTCTATTGCTTGATTTTGAGGACTTGAAGAACAATCTGCAACAGCTCATGAATGAGGTTTGTAACTTCCTTGAAATTAATCCCGAGTTTAACTATTCATCCGTTCAGCCTGTCAACCAATCGAAAGGAAAAACGATTGACGGTCCCCTATGGAAGTATGTAGCACCTGCCGTTCACTACCTACCACAGACTCCCAAAAAGGTGGTTAGAAAGCTATGTAGTCAATCTTTATCTGTAAAGGAGAGACTTACCGAGGGTCAAAAAGAATTTATATTGAGAGAACTAAGGGATGATTTGTTAAAGCTAAATCAGGAGTTTGGATTTGATACGTCTAAATGGGGTATCTCTTTTTAGGTTGAAAGATATTTGTTTTATGGGTCAAGGATTGCAAGGGTGTTATTTTTCAAAGACACAGATAATGACGAGATCCCATTGCTTCAATTTGGTGTTCATATGGGCTGCTCCCGGTCGAGATTTTCGGCCTCACTTCTTGTTAGGAAAATGTTCTGATCAATAGTTGCCGATACCTTTGCGGCTTACTCAATCAGATTCAGTTAATCAGCTACATCAGTTTGTTCTAAGTACTCTATCGTTACTCTACAGCTAAAGCCTGCTTGATTTTAGCTTCGGCTTCATAAGCTGCTTTTCTAAGCTCCCCATGGTTTGATTGTTGTAGTCTTTCTAAAGCATTGGAAATCTCTTGATCGTCCGGATAAATCACTTGATCAAGGCTCTTGACAGTGAGAAGCTGCTGCTTAGGGGTTCCTTCACATAACTCACGCAATACAAAATCGTGATAAACACTTAAGTAATGATTGCTAAACTCAAGCGTATCTCGACACAGCGATCGCAATATCTGCCGTTCTCGTTCTCCATCAGGGATAAGATAGTTCCAATGATTTCGGCACTGTTCATATACTTGCTCAACCAGAGCGGTCCACTTGTCATTAATTTGTGTTTTATATAGCTGAGCTGCCTTGCCCTTGCTGTCGACATACTGCTTTGTCCGATAAGCTATCAGAGCCGTTGCTATCCAGCTTACAGTCGCAACCAGCCATTTACTACTAGGACGCTCAACACCATCAGAACCAGGAATCATTTGGCGCTCATAACCATAAAACTCTGCTTGAGCATCGGGGTGTTGTAAAGGAAAGATCAAAACCTTTGCCGAGCGTATAACTCTCAGAGATTCTTGAGGTGCCTTTATTGCCCACTGTATCCAGTCATCAGCAGTAAAAGTAGGAATCTTATTACGAATATCCTCGCCATAAAGAAACTGAGTAGAGTATTTGAAATTCAAGGCAGTTCCTGCCTGTTCAGCTCGATGAAGATAATACTCTGCTCCTAATTTGATTTCCAAAAGCACGGGGCTGATTAGTGCGCAGGACCGGCTTAAGCTCGACGCGGCCATTGCTTCTTCAGGACTGTTAAAGTTTTCCTTGAAGATGACATACATATCAAGGTCGCTATTGGTCACCGTACTTTGGTTTCCAAAGCTGCCTTCTAAATAATAGCCACGAATTCGTCTCGGAAAAACCTTCTCAAAGATACCGATCACACCCTGAAGAATCCGATTAATTTTGGGGTATTCGGTAAGATAAGCAAGCGTATACAGTTCATGGCCCATGGGACATTAATTTATTCATCTTGTTGCCCAGCCTAACCTATTGCCATTACCTCAGTAATCCCTGCAAGCCGCACCTCAACGGCCAGCTTAAAGAAACCGTCGGCCTCGTTGTTAGATAAACATTTTCAGGCTGTCTATTCCGCATTTGATCCTTTGCGATATTGGGCAGGGGTTATCCCCATGTGTTTACGAAACACACGAGTGAAGTGACTTTGATCAGCAAACCCAAGTTGGTAAGCAACGTCCGAAAGCAGACTGTTGGTGGTTTTAAGCATATCGCAGGCCATCGTAATTCTCACAGACTGAACGTATTGATACGGAGTCACACCTGTCTGCGCTTTAAAGATGCGACTAAATTTATGCGCATCTCTCCCAGCAACCTGTGCCAGAGTCGTAACTGTTAGCGGCGTCGAGATCTGCTCGCGAATAAATGATTCTAGCGTTTTCAAATTGATCGCTTCTGCCTGCACCGGCTCATGGGCAGCATCGCCAGCATATCGCACCAATAAACGCCCCAATAAAGCATCCACTAACCCCTCTGTCTGAATTTGGGTAAGGGTGTCTGGTTGCTCCAGGGCACGCCAAATACTCTTGGCATAGCTGGCACATTCTGGATCAGAAATGTAGGCTTGAGATCCCACACTCATGATATCGAAACAATCGATACGACTCCTTTGCTGAATCACATCAAGACGAGACTTATTAATGGCTAAAACAAGAACGGTGTGAGGGTCTGGTACATCCAGGTCATATGCTTCATTGAGAGGAGAGACGCCAATATGGCCTATACGTCTGGTGTCTATTTCGCGCCATTTAGGACCGATTCGCCAGCGAGCGGCGGTTGTACCTGCTAGGGTTAGGCCCAGCACAATATCGGCGGTTGCTGGCTCAGTGAAGCAGTGACCGCTCTGGTGGGACAAAATTGCATCGACTATGCCTGCCTGGTCTTGTCGCTTTACGCTGTAAAACTGGCTATATTCACTCGTTTCATAGAATTGAGCGTAGCGCTGCTGGTTCATCGCTTTTGTTCCAAAATCAAAAATGTTCAAGAATTTGGTTCATCCAGTACTGTAACGTTTCCTGGCAATAGCCTATCCACCCCCAGCAAGACAGCAACCTATTTGTATGCTTACTAGTGCCGCCCATTAGGATAAATCCTGTTGGCATCTAAACAGCTGGTGTCATCAGTCATTGACGTTTTTTTGACAAAAACGATACGTACCGTCTATAAATTATATGAGACGCATCGTTTCGTTATTTGAGTCATGTAAGTAGCGTTATGCAACCCCACATTCTTTTAATTAATATCCGGGCTGACCTTGTTCGTTCTCTAGACACCCAACTCTCTGCGCAGGGATATCGCGTCAGCCAGCTAGAGGACATTCCCGCTCCAGCTGTGGTGCAGCAGCTGCGTCCTGATCTGCTGGTGATGGTTTTACCGGAGGACAATAATCCTAATTTGGCTCCCTGTCGTCGTCTATCTCTTTCCCTCAACCAGATACCAATTATGTTGTTGGGAAAAGATAATCATAGCGATCGCATCGCCAGTCTAAACGTCTGCGCCAATGATTATTTGCCCATGCCCTTTGCCATGGAAGAATTTATGGCGCGGGTGCGAGCGAAACTGCGGCGAATTTCCTGGAAAAAAACAGACGAATTGTTTATTCTTGCTAATTTACATGTAGATGCCCGCGTCAGGGAAGTTCGTTATGGCGAACATGCGATTGATCTAACGGCTAAAGAGTTTGACCTGCTTAGGTATTTGATAGCTCATCCCCGACAAGTGATGACTGTTCAACAAATTTTGGATGAAATTTGGCCCGATTCTGTATTGAGCGATAGCAGAAATATTGTCCAAGTTTATGTAGGATCTCTACGTCGGAAACTTGGTAATGCAGCAGACCTACTGCAGACAGTGCGAGGCGTGGGCTATGTGTTAAAAGATCCGGCTACCGTCCAGGGTTAGCAAGCATACCTGGCTATGGCACGAGTCGTCACCTGTTTTTTTGTCATAACAAAATTCTTGTAATACCACACACGAGACCAGGACAAATACAGCCATGGAAACACAATCTGCCATCCCCCCTACCGAGTCTCCTATCCTGTCCCCGGCTCCTACGCGGCCTCGGTGGTGGCTCTGGCTGTTAGCGGGCTTTCTAGGGGTAGTGGGAGGCTGGTTTATTTGGAGTCGATTGCAGCAAGATCCGACACCTGTTGCGATCGCAGCCCAGGCCACTGCGGTTGAAACTGAAACAGCTCGCTCTGCTCCGGTAAGAGAGTTTTCAGAATTTGTTGGAGCCTTAGAAGCTCAGGAACGGGTGATGCTACGGCCCGAGGTCGAGGGACGAATCACCCAGGTGTTGGTGTCAGCAGGCGACCGGGTGGCAGCGGGTACTCCGATTATTCAGCTCAGCCCGGAGCGGCCCCAGGCCATAGTTAGCAGTGCTGTTGCCGATATTGAAGTGGCGCGGGCTGCCCGTAGTGCCGCCCAGGCAGAAATCTTGGAGGCCGAGGCCGAGCGAGATAGCGCCATTGCTGAGCGAGAGCTGCAAAATAGCGAATATACCCGCACGCAATCTCTGGTGGCGGCGGGAGCCCTGGCTGAACAGTCGCTAGATCAAGTGGGGCGTAATCAGGATGTTGCGATCGCGGCCCTAACCGCAGCCGAACGGCGGATTCAAACCGCCCGCGCCAACCTGGCCGAAGCAAATGCCGCCCTGCAGCGGGCAGAATCCAATGCTGCTGTCGCCAGTGAAGACCTATCCGACTACCAGGTTGTTGCCCCTATCGACGGAGTGGTAGGTGATCTGCCAGTCGAAGTTGGTGACTATATCCGAGCCGGAGAAATGATCACCGCCCTGACTAGCAATCAAGCCATGGACCTACGTCTATCAATTCCTGTGGAACGCAGCAATGAGTTACGACCAGGGCTACCGGTAGAACTTCGCACCCAGGCCAGTGGTGCTCCCCTGGTCACCGGTCGCATTAGCTTTGTTGCTGAACGGGTGGAAGCAGGAGCACAGTCAATTCTGGCTAAAGCCTCCTTTCCCAATCCCAACGGACAGCTACGGGATGAACAGTTTGTCCGCGCTAACGTTGTCTGGACAGAGACCCCTGGCGTCATGGTTCCCACTACTGCCATCTCCCGCGTTGGCGGTCAGAGTTTTGCATTTGTTATGGAACCCTCCCCAGAAACTGACAGTGAATTTGTCGCTGTTCAACGTCCCGTACAGCTTGGCATAATTGAAAATAACCGCTATCACGTTATCAGCGGCATCGACACCGGAGAAACCATTATCACCGCCGGTATTTTACGCCTGGCCGACGGAGCCCCCGTTGTCCCAGATGATGCCGTCACCCCAAATTAAAGACAGAAAATACTATGACCTCCCCCAACTCTCAATCAGACCCTACAGCTCAAAATCCTGACTCCACTGAAAACTCCCCCAGCCCAGAACTGCTTGCTATCCAACAGATGATGGGAGAACTCTCTGCCCTACGGCAAGAAGTCAGTCAGCTAGCTGCACTCCCCCAGCAGGTCCGCCAGATCGAACGCCGTCTGATGGTGGTGGGCGACCTCTATCGATATGAGACATTACACGAGCAGCTAGCCAATCAACAATGGTTTGCCGCCGACAAAGAAACCGTCAGGCTAATTGCCGATATTGCTGGAGTGTCTGACCTGGAAGATCTCAGCCCCCGTGAGATTCGCAGCTTTTCCTGTGGTGAGCTCCAGGTAATCGACCGGCTATGGACCACCTATAGTGAAGGTCGATTTGGCTTTAGCATCCAGCTAAAAATCTATCAGGACCTCGGCGGTAGCTTAGAAAGCACCATCGGAGAAGACCTGCAGCTCACCCAACGCTGGGGTGCGGCCCTGGGCTGGCGCGAAGGTGTTACCGATCAACAACCCGAAGGCAACCGCTGGCGCAAATGCGACGGGCTGGATTTCTCCCTTAATGCCCCTAAAGGCTGTCACCCCTCCCGCTGGTGGAACTCTCCTTATGGCTCTCGCATGACCAACTATTTTCTCAATCGTCTGATTACCTGTGAGATGTAGAAAAAAGATCTTTACATAATTTCGCCATAGCGGGGCAGGACGTCAGCGTGAGGCTTCGATAGTGAGGCTTCGACTGAGCGGTTCGACAGTGAGCTCAGCCGAACCGCTCAGCCGAACGCACAAGACACCGCCCCTAGGAGATTTTTCCCGCCTTCGTTCTCCATCCTCCGTCTCTATCCTCCCCCTCTCGCCCCCTCCCCCTCTCACAATGTTCGTCGAAACCTTTATCCGCCGCCCTGTCCTCACCATGGTGCTCTCCATCATCATCTTTATGGTGGGGCTGATCGTGATTCCAACGCTGCCCGTGGAACAGTACCCTGACATCAGCCCGGTACAGGTGGTGGTCAGCGCTAACTATATTGGTGCTAGTTCGGAAGTGGTGGAAGAAACCGTAACCACCGTGCTAGAGCGAGAGATTAATGGCGTTAACGGTATGCGCTATATGAACTCCACCAGCAGTGACGATGGTACCAGTTCCATTACTGTGACCTTTCGCCAGGGGTACAACCTGGATATTGCTGCCGTCGATGTGCTGAATCGGGTATCGATTGTCACCCCACAGCTGCCCCAGGAAGTACAGCGTACAGGGGTGACGGTGCGTAAACAATCCAGCAGTGTGGTCGTGGGCATGGCTATTTACAGCGAAGAAGAAGGGCTGTACGACGACAACTTTATTAGTAACTATGCCGACCTCTATGTGCTGGATGCCCTGCGCCGGATTCCGGGGGTAGCCCAGATTCAGCCTTTTGGTGAGCGTCGCTATGCCATGCGCCTCTGGCTTGACCCGGTCAGGATGGCGGCTCGGGAGATTACCACTGAGGACTTAGTAGAGGTGATTCAGGAACAAAATCTGCAGGTGGGGGCAGGCAGCATTGGTCAGCCGCCGACAGAAGACGGGCTGACCTACCAGCTCACCCTGCGCACCCAGGGGCGCTTAGAGGATGTCAGCGAATTTGAAAACCTGGTGATTAAAGCTGAAGCAGACGGCAATCTGGTTTACTTTCGGGATATTGGTCGTGCAGAACTCGGGGCCGAAAGCTACGGTACTTTTGCCCGCTATCGACAACAGGGAGCCATTGGCTATCGGATTGTGCAAACGCCAGGCACCAATGCCCTGGAAGCGGCAAACGCCGTTAAAGAAACCATGGCCAGACTGTCAGCAGACTTTCCGCCAGGGCTAACCTATGCCATTCCCTACGACCCCACCTTATTCGTGGTGGAGTCCCGTAAGGAAGTGGTCAATACCCTGCTACAGGCGGTGGCGCTGGTGGTTTTAGTCTTGTTTTTGTTTCTGCAAAACTGGCGCGCCACAATTGTGCCTGCGGTGGTGATTCCGGTGGCGCTGATCGGCACCTTTGCCTTTATTAAGGCGTTTAATTTTTCCATCAATAGTCTCACCCTGTTTGGTTTGATTCTGGCCACAGGCATGGTTGTAGACGATGCCATCGTCGTGGTTGAAGACATTGCTGGCAAAATTCAGGAAAAGGGAATGCGGCCTCACCTGGCAGCCATTGAAGCCATGCGGGAGCTAACGGGGGCGGTGATTGCCACCTCGCTGGTGCTGTTGGCCGTATTTATTCCAGTGGCCTTTTTCCCCGGTACGACGGGCCAACTTTATCGACAGTTTGCCCTGACCATTGCCTTTGCCATTACGATTTCCACCTTTAATGCCCTCAGTTTGACCCCGGCTCTCTCGGCGCTGTTGATTCGCTCAGGGCAACAGCCCGGTGGTTGGCCGGGACGCTTTTTTGCCTGGGTCAATCGCGGTATTGATGCCACCCGCCGGGGCTATCAGTCGAGCCTGGGACGACTGACCCGCTTAAAGACAACCGTGCTGATTTTGTTTGTGGCGGCCCTGGGTACGGCTGCCTGGCTCTATACCACGGTGCCCACGGCGTTTCTGCCAGAAGAAGATCAGGGGTATTTAATCAGCCTGATTCAGGGGCCAGAAGGGTCGTCAGTGGACTATACCAGCGACATTATTGACCAGGTGGACCAGACTTATTTGGATATTTCCGAAGTAGAAGGGACGTTTTCTTTAGGAGGGTTTGGCTTTAGCGGCAATATCCCCAATAACGGCGTCATCTTCTCTCCCCTGATTCCCTGGGGTGATCGTCCTAGAGAAAACCAGTCAGCACAGGCCGTACTCAATCAGGTTTGGCCGCAGTTTGGCCAGATTAAAGAAGCCAATGTGATTGCTTTTAATCCTCCAACAATTCAGGGTTTGGGCAGCATCAGCGGGTTTGTCTTTCAGCTACAGGACCAGGGCAATAACGATCTGCAAACGTTTTTGCAGGCTAAGGATGAACTGGTGGCTGCCGCTAATGCAGCCCCAGAACTGCAAAATGTTTTTACCACCTATACGGCCAATGCACCCCAGCTAGAGGTGGATATTGATCGCAGTCTGGCAAAAGCCATGGGGGTGAATATCGATGAGATTCTCAATACGCTGCAGGGCTTTTTGGGCTCCCGCTATGTGAATGATTTTAATGCCTTTGGCCGGACCTATCGGGTTTACATTCAGGCCGATGCGCAATTTCGTTCTAATCCTAATGATATTGGTAATCTCTATGTCCGTTCTGAGACGGGTGAGATGATCCCCCTGGATACCCTGGTGAGCATTTCACCCACTACAGGTCCCCAAACCATTAACCACTACAATCTATTTCGCTCGATTGAAATCAACGGTTCTCCAGCCTCCGGCTACAGTTCTGGACAAGCGATCGCAGCGATGGAACGGGTTGCCAATGAAGTCCTGCCCAACTCCATGGCCTTTGAATGGTCCGGTATTTCCCTAGAAGAACTAGAATCCGGCGGTCAGGCTCCAATTATCTTTGGTTTGGGAATTATCTTTGTCTTTTTGGTACTGGCGGCCCAGTATGAAAACTTTGTTGACCCGGTGATTATTCTGCTGGCGGTGCCGCTGGCTATGTTAGGAGCCCTGCTGGCAGTTTCTCTACGGAGTTTGCCCAACGATGTGTACTGTCAGGTGGGGCTGGTGATGCTGATCGGCTTGGCCAGTAAAAACGCCATTTTGATTGTGGAATTTGCCAATCAGCTGCGGGATGAAGGGCTATCTATTGTACGAGCTGCCGTAGAAGCATCCCAACAGCGACTGCGACCGATTATTATGACGGCTATTTCCACCCTATTGGGGATTTTCCCTCTGGTGATTGCGACAGGGGCCGGTTCCGCCAGCCGTCAGTCTCTGGGCACCGCCGTTTTTGGGGGCATGATTGTTTCCACGGTGTTGAGCTTGTTTGTTGTCCCTGTCCTCTATATCGTCATTGTCAGCTTTTTCTGCCGGTTTAAAGATAACTGTCGCGATCTCTCTCCGATTCCACCGGAAATGCCTGCAGAGGTCACTCCTGAAATGGCACTTTCTAGTCACAAGTAGATGGGAAGAGTTGTAAGGGGCGACAAGATATATGTCTTCTTTGATGGGTACCAGGGTAATCGCTATGGCCGATCTACACGCAATCCTGAAGCAGGTTTCAGTCTTTTCGAAACTGCCCCCTGAACAGATTCAATGGCTCATTGCCCAAGGTCAACAAACCTGGTTAGAATCTGGAGAGATTCTTCGTCACGCCGGTGATGAGGCGGACAGTGTATTTGTCTTGCTCAACGGTCAGCTGCGGGTTTACCAAGATATGGAAAGCCATGAACTGGTGCTGGCTACCTATGAAACCCTCGATTTTTTTGGTGAACTGCCTATTTTGACTGGGGAAGAGCATTTTTGGGCCAGCGGTCGTGCGATTACTCCCTGTCATATTTTTGAGCTACCCAAAGCAGACTTTTGGCAGCTGCTGTCCCAGTGTCCCTCTGTCACCATGGGGGTGCTTAGCACTATGGCCCAGCGGATGCAGGATGTGCAAACTCTCTATAAACAACAGGAAAAACTGACGGCCCTGGGAACTCTGGCTGCAGGGCTGGCCCACGAGATGAATAATCCAGCTACAGCTGCTCTACGAAGTGCCCGAGAACTCCGGCAGCTCTTACCTACACTAACAGCCTATGGTGTACAGTCTCCTGCCCGAACACCAAACCAACAACAACAGCTGGCTATACTGCACCAGGGGGTGATTCAGAATACGAGTTCTACAGTCCTTGATCCGCTCACCCGCAGCGATCGCGAAGATGAACTGGTGGCCTGGCTGGAGCAACATGCGATCGCAAATCCCTGGACTCTTGCTCCCGCCCTAGTTTCCGCAGGGCTCAAGCCCGAAAAACTGGACTATCTTGCTAGTCACATCCCCTCCGACACTTTGGATACTGTGCTGCAGTGGCTGACCCACTCATTGACCAGCTTTGAATTACTCCACACGATTCACACCAGTGTCGATCGAGTGTGTGAGCTAGTAGCTGCCATTAAAGACTATTCCTTTATGGATCAGGCTCCCCTACAAACTATTGACATTCACCACGGGTTAGAAAGCACCCTGACTATTCTCACCTATCGCCTCAAACAAGCCGACATCACGATTCAGCGTCACTACGACTGCACCCTAACCCCGATTCAAGCCTACGGCAGTGAATTAAACCAGGTTTGGACCTATCTGATTGATAATGCCATTGATATCCTTATTAACTGCCCATCTCCCACCATTGAGCTACGGACTAGCCGGGAAGGCAATCACCTGCTGGTAGAAATCTCCGATAACGGTCCCGGCATTCCCCTAGAGATTCAACCGCGAATTTTTGAACCCTTTTTCACTACCAAGGAAGTGGGTAAGGGCACCGGGTTAGGTCTGGACATGGCTTATCGTATTGTCAAAAAACACAGCGGAGACATCTATTTCAATTCATCTCCTGGAGAAACTCGTTTTTATGTGAGGCTACCCATTTCTGAGTAGCACGCCCAACCATAAAATTTTCCCTTGACTTAGAGTCCACTCTAACTCCTAACCTATGGTTATGGAACAGGAACTCACTATCCAACAAGTCGCCCAAGCCACCGGTCTGAGCACTCACACCCTGCGCTACTACGAGCGCTGTGACCTGATTGCCCCGATTCATCGGGCCAGCAATGGTCATCGTCGTTACTCAGCGCCAGATATTCGCTGGATACAGTTCCTCACCAAACTGCGCATGACTGGCATGCCCATTCGTCAGATTCAGAAATATGCCACTCTACTACGCCAACAGCCCGACGCCGTCCAAGCCCGTCGAGCCCTGTTAGAAGACCATCGACAAAATGTTGTTCAGCACTTGCAGGAGCTACAGGAAAATCTCGCTGTCATTGACTGGAAAATTCAGCATTACAAAGAGATTGAAGAAAACTTGTCCAAGACTGTTGTACCCCAATAAATCCAGAAGACACCATGAATTCCATGACTCAGTCTGCCCGCTCTGAGCGTTACCAGCAGGGCTGGCAAATGCTCAAAATCATTGACGGCAAAGCCGGTGAGAACGTGATCGACAGCTTGCAGCCCATTGCTCCCGATCTGGCCCGCTACGTGATCGAATTTCCCTTTGGCGATATCTACACACGCCCCGGTCTAGACCTAAAATCTAGAGAGATCGCTACACTGGCTGCACTAACCGCATTAGGTAACGCCCAACCCCAGCTTAAAGTTCACATCCATGCCGCTCTCAATGTCGGCTGTACTGCCCAGGAAATTGTTGAAGTTGTGATGCAAATGGCCGTTTATGCCGGATTTCCCGCCGCGCTAAATGGCATGACCGCCGTTAAACAAGTATTCGCAGAACGTAATATCCACCTGACTGGAGAATAAACCCATGAAAACTCGCAAATTAGGCTCCGAGCTAGAAGTGTCTGCCATCGGTTTAGGCTGTATGGGCATGTCCGAATTTTATAGCGGTCGAGATGAGGCAGAAGCGATCGCAACCCTCCACCGCGCCCTGGAGCTGGGCATTTCCTTTCTCGATACCGCTGACATGTACGGTCCTCATACCAACGAGCAGCTAATCGGTAAGGCCCTCAAAGGACGACGGGATCAGGCAATCATTGCCACTAAGTTTGGCGTCGTCCGCACCCCTGAAGGCGGCTTTGCCGGCGTCAACGGCAGTCCTGAGTATGTGCGTCAGTCCTGCGACGCCTCGCTACAAAGACTGGGCATCGACACCATCGATCTCTATTACCTGCACCGGGTCGATCCCACAGTCCCCATTGAAGAAACCATCGGAGCTATGGCCGAGCTGGTGCAGCAGGGCAAAGTCCGCTATCTAGGCCTGTCTGAAGCGGCACCGGCTACCCTCCGCCGAGCCCACGCAGTCCATCCAATTACGGCACTCCAGACCGAATATTCTCTCTGGAGCCGCGATCCAGAAGATGAAATTCTACCCACGGTACGGGAGCTGGGTATTGGATTTGTTCCCTACAGCCCTCTAGGACGGGGCTTTTTGTCCGGTAAGATTAAGCAGATTGACGATCTCGCGGCAGACGACTATCGTCGCTATTCACCCCGGTTTCAAGGAGAGAATTTTGCTAAGAATCTGGCAGTGGTGGAGCAGGTCAATACCATTGCCCAGGAGAAGGGTGTGAGTGCAAGTCAGCTGGCGATCGCATGGCTGCTAGCCAAAGGAGACGATATTGTTCCCATTCCTGGCACCAAACGTCGTCAATATCTAGAAGAAAATGCCGCGGCTGTGGACATTCAACTAACGTCGGCTGAGATTGAACAGATTGAAGCGGTTGCACCTCAAGGTATTGCCGTCGGAGAACGGTATCCTGACATGAGTAGTGTCAATCGATAATTATGGCGCGTAACTTGACCGCAGGCCCAGTGGGTCCCCAGTTGGTAAAACTAACCCTGCCGATGGTGTGGGGTTTATTTGCCCTGATCGCGTTTAATCTAGTGGATACCTACTTTGTCGGACAGCTGGGCACTGCTCAACTAGCCGCCATGAGCTTTACCTTTCCGGTGGTGCTAACCCTGGGCAATCTGGCCTTTGGGTTAGGCGTTGGTACGACTTCGGTGATTGCGCGCGCCATCGGCGAAGGGGATATCCGTCGGGTGCAACGATTTACCACCAACAGCCTTACCCTGGCCTTAACAGCAGTGTTTCTCTTTGCCAGTATCGGATTGTTTACCATCGATCCGCTGTTTAAGGCGCTGGGGGCAGGACCCGATATTCTGCCTTTTATCCGTGAGTATATGCAGATTTGGTACTTTGGCATTGTCTTTTTGGTAGTGCCGATGGTGGGTAATAGCGCCATTCGCGGCGCGGGCAATACCCTAACGCCCAGTATCATCATGACGGTGGCAGCGGGCACCAATATTCTGTTAGATCCGCTACTGATCAATGGGGCCTTAGGGTTTCCCCGATTAGAGCTACAGGGAGCCGCTCTGGCCACCGTGATCGCCCGAGCTGTCTCACTGGTAGCGGCTTTGCTGGTGTTACGCTTCAAAGAGAATCTGCTATCCACCCAAATCCCTGACATTCGGGAGACCCTCTGGTGTTGGCGCGATATTTTGACAGTGGGGTTACCGGCAGCGGCAGCGAGTATGATCACTCCGATTTCAATTGGGGTGATCACGAGCTTTCTGGCCAGCCACGGAGCCACTGCGGTAGCGGCATTTGGGTTGGCATCCAGGGTGGAGTCGTTAGCCTTGATTGCCGTGATGGCGCTGGCTGCCAGCATGGGACCGTTTGTTGGCCAGAACTGGGGGGCGCAACAAATCGGTCGGGTGCGACAGGCACTGAGTCAGGGATATCGCTTTTGCTTTGGTTGGGGGTTGTTGATGGCGGTGTTGCTGGGGTTAGGGGCGCAATCCCTGGCGGCTATTTTTAACCCCGATCCAATGGTGATTGCGATCGCATCGCGATATCTGTGGCTGGTTCCCGTCAGCTATGGGGCCGCAGGCATACTGCAGGTCACCAGTTCTGCCTTTAATGCCATGGGTAAACCTATGCCGTCAATTATTATCACGGCCACCCATATGGTCGGGTGCTATATTCCTCTGGCTTATCTGGGGGGGCGCATTGCTGGGCCGACGGGCATTTTTGTGGCCGCTGCGATCGCAAATCTCTGCGTCGGTTTTGGAGCTTATGGCTGGAGTCGAAAAACCTGTTTGCAGCAAATGAAAACGGTCTCAGCCGAGGCGGTTAGATCTTAGCCGTGACTGATCTATTTGCTATTCCTTGCAGTAACTGGGCAATTTTCAAATTTGTAGCATCTAAATTAAACCGTTCTTGAGCCAGGGTTTGTGCTTTTTGCACCATCCTTTGTGATTGGCTCGCTTCACCCTGGCAAGTCTTGATGATCTCGGCTAGTTTTTTAGCATCTCCTGGGGGCGTTAGCCAGCCTGTCTGACCATGGTCAATCAGCTCCATGGCCCCGCCAGCTGCTGCTGCTACCACTGGCGTGCCACACAACATCGCTTCCACAATGACACGACCAAAGGGTTCAGGTGCGATGGATGTGTGGGCCACTAAATCACAGGTCGCCATCAGTTGAGGAATATCTGAGCGAAACCCGAGAAATTTAACGCGATGCTCTAGATTTAGGGTTTGAATCTGTTGATGCAGCTGTTGGACATAGTCTTGCTCACCAAATAAGGCATCCCCAACCAAAACAGCGATTACATTCTCCGGACAATATTGTAGTGCTTCAATCAACACGTGCTGCCCTTTCCATGGCGACAGCCGACTAAACTGTCCGACCAAAAAAGTCGATGATGTGGGCTCAGCCAGTAGCCCAGGCCGCAGCTGCTCGCGAGCATCGGCACAGTTGCTATAGGTCTTTAGAGAAAAGCCGTTGTACACAACATGGACTCGCTCCGCCTGGCCACCGGCTTGAATAAAAGCATCCCGACTGGCTTGGGAGTTGGCAATCACCAAAGCAGCCCGATTTGCCAGGGTGGTAATGATCCGACGATTTAGAGGACTAAAGTGGTCTGGAGAGACAATATCGTGGAGGTGATACACCAGGGGGCGACGGCTCAGTATGCTGGCCAGCGCCCCCACAACCAAAGCCTTTTGGGTATTGGCATAAATCAGATCATAGTGCCGACTGAGTTTAGCGACCTGAGTCACTAAGGGAATTAGCCGGTTTAGATTGTTTAACCCGGCCAGTAAACCACTGTCTTTTTGTACCTGCAGGGGCTGGTCTGCCAACACTTTAACGGGAATATCGACCTGGCGTAAATACTCTGGAAATGTACCTTCTGTAAACACCCCTACCAGGCTAGTTGACTGAAACGGCTGTGCGATATCCGCCAAACACAGTTCAGCTCCTCCCAGCTTACCGCTCTGGTCTAGAAACAGAATTTTCATGCTCTTTTATAGGTTAGACGAGTGCTAAATAGTGAAACGATCCTCTTCTCAACAACAAAATGAACGCCACAGCCAATCGCCACAGCCACAACACAAGCCAATAGCATACTCAATGAGCGTAATCCTAGGCTGCTAATGCCTAAAGTCTCGATAATTTTTGTCAGGACCGACAAGATCGGATAGTGGGTCAGGTAAATAGAAAACGAGGCTGCACCCAACAATACAAATCCCTGATGAATCGCCAGTCTGGAACTCTTTTCTAAAAAAGCAGCCCCTGCTACAATTAGCAGTGAACAGACCCCATAGGTAACAAATTCATAGTAGTGGGCAATACCCGAGGTTTGCGAACTTGTTTGCAGCCCATAGACGTCTAACAGGGCAGCAACAATAAAGCCAAAACAACCGGTCAGCAGCAGCCAACAGCTTACATTTCTTTTTAACTGCAGGCGTTTAAAGAGCACCCCCAGCAGACAGCCTCCAGCAAATTCAAGGTTATAGTATGAGAATATAAAATCAAATAGAAAATGGGCATTTTCGCGCAGCTGGAATCCGGAGATGACATCAGCCAACATAAAAAATACTGAGACTGAGAGCCCAGATAATACCAGCTTAGATCCAACTCCAGGCCGCACAATCACGGCGGTAAATACTATATAGAAGAAAACTAAATGACTTAGAAACCAGGCGACTGAGAGAATGGGGGCATGGGACTGGGGAATTAACAACAGTGATTTGATCATGACCCCCGTATCCGTTTCATACCCTTTCCCAAAGGAGGGGATTAAAAAGTAAATAGGAATAATACAAAGACTGACAGCCCAATAAAATGGATAGATGCGCACACAGCGCTTTAATAAAAAATCCTTGGCTCTATTCTGTTGCCCGATGTACTTAAAACTTGATAAGGCCAGAAAAAATCCACTGAGGACAAAAAAGAAATCAACCCCTGCATCTCCAAACTCAAAGAAGGAGAGTAAAAAGGGTTGATTAAATTTGAGGCTGAATAGATCCGTAGCATGAAATGCGACGATCAGTAGGGCAGCTACCCCCCTCAAGCTTTCTAAAAGTTTCAGCTTTTGTAAGGGCTGTTTTATCTGTTTACGGGTGTATGTCATACAGGTTTAGGGGCTAACAGCTCAATAAAATACCAACGTGAAACTATGCTGTTTAGCTAGACATTAGCACTAACAATAGAGGATGGGCATAGATCGCAAAGAAGAGAGTGATTAACCTCAGTCAATTAGATTTTAGTTCGCCATAAACCCCCAATGTTTCAGTGGCAACACGGGTCACATTAAGCCAGTCAAGATTCTTTTGTGCCTGGATTTTCCAGTAGTTTAATTGAGTAGAATTTTTGAGCAAATCGGCAATGGTTGTCGCTAAGGCTTGACTATCTCCTGGTGGTACCAACAATCCGGCTTTACCATGCTCCAGGACTTCGGGAATGCCATCTACCCGGCTGGCCACAATGGCACAGCCGACTTCCCGCGCTTCTGAAATGGCTAGACCAAAGGGTTCTCGATAAGAGGCTAAGACAAACACATCTGTGGATAATAAATAGGCTCGTGGATCGGACTGAAAGCCTTCAAAATGGATGCGATCGGCTACATGGGTCTGGCTGGCCTGGGCCTGAAATTGTTCTTTTTCTGGGCCATGGCCGACTAAATACAAATGAGCATCTGGAAAATCTCGGGCGACTCGCTCAAACGCCGTAATTAGCTCTGCAATGCCTTTGCGGGAGTTCATGCCCGCCACGGTTGTAATGGCTGGACGATGGAGCTCTGCTGGTGAACAGTCTGTCAGTGCGCCAACACGGGGACTCTTTAGGGTACCGTTGGTGACAACCCGCAACTTGCGGGTGGGAATTCCTCGCTGTTGCATAGACTGGGAAACGGCCTGACTGACGGCAATGACGCGATCCGCCAAGCCCATGAATTTGGCACTTTCTTGGAACTCGTTGTGTACGGTGGCCACTAACCCGTAGCGACTCCATAGCTTCAGGGCCCGTGCTAACACAGCCCCGGTCATCATGTGGGCATGGACAATATCTGGCTTTACTTGCTGGACAATCCTACGATATTGGGAGGCGGCCCGTGCTAAGTTACCCCAGGTGCGGGTTTGATTGAGCCGAAAATGCTTCACCTTATACTGGGATAACAGGCTCTCGTATTCGCCACCGCCAGAGATAACGCTCACGTCATACCCGGCCTGGGCCTGAAGACAGGCTAAATCTACTGCAACATTGACAATCCCATTCCCGACTTTCTGAATGTGATTGAGGATGTGTAGGACTCGCATTATATGGCTCCGGCGGTTGGACGTTGAATTGCCTGTAATCCGTTCAACACGTCTAGGTACTGACGCACAATGCAATCAATGGTGAAGGCTTGCGATCGCGCCTGTAACACCTGAATATCCGTGGGCTGATTCAGGGTTGCCAAAATGGCATTGGCCATGGCCTCATGGTCCCCCACCGGCACCAGTTCACCATACTGGCCCTTGTTGAGAATCTCCGCTGGACCACTTTCACAGTCAGTAGAGACCACCGGGGTACCCGCTGCGATCGCTTCCGCGACAACATTGCCAAACCCTTCATAGATAGATGACAACACAAAGACGCTGGACTGGGCCATGTAGGCATAGGGATTTTCCACAAACCCTAGAAACAAAACATCGTCTTGCAAGCCAAACTTCTCAATCAAGGCCTCCAGCTCAGGTTTGACACTAGGTTCACGGGCATCCACATCCCCCAAAATCATCAGCCGAGCCGGATAACGCTGGCGCACAAGGGCAAAAGCCCGAATCAGGGTGGCAAAACTCTTTTGTTTAACAATTCGACCCACCCCCAATAAAACAGGCGGTTGATCCGCCTTAAACCAGGGATGAGCCACGGTTTCCTGAGCTTTTTGGGTGAAATCAGGTGTCACAACTGGATTGTAGATCACCGTCATCTGTTCCATTGAAATTTTGGCATTTTGCTCTAGGTCACGAGCTACCCCTTCCGATGCGGTCACAATGGCATCGGCCCAGGGATAAAAACGCTTGACTACAGACCACTTCAGCTTCTGAATCACCATGGCATGGCGATCCTGAAATTGTTGGGAAAGGTTCGTCTGGACACACATCACCACGCGGGTGTTCACCCCTGCCAATCGCTTGGCCCAGGTGGCGGAGCTAAATATATCCAGCGTCGAGAGTAAGAAAGCAGGCTGTTCTTGCTGCAAATATTGTTTGAGGGCCAGCGTCTTAAATAACAAAACTGGTGACTTGGCATCTAGGTTAACCAGTCGTATAGTTTCTGGAATCTTGGATAAATAAGCTCCCGCTGCCTGGGCAACCACCAGATCAACGGCAAATCCACGGGCGGCAAATCCTTCAGCCAGGTGCAACATGACTCGCTCGGCCCCACCGCCATCAAGATTGGGAATAAATAAACTAATAAATGGTTTCGCCATTGTTTACTCCTTAGGTTCAGTCTTAAAAATCACTGGCACAGAACGCAACATGTTGGATAAAAAACGCAACTCAACAAACTCACGCTTACGCCGGAGAAAGCTCCATCATCAGGGGAGCATCGCTGACATTTAAGACAATCGAGCGGGGATTGTTATATTGGGCAGTAGCGGTGGTTGACTGTAGGGGCTGGTAGAGCTTGGCCGATGTGATCGCCGTATCTAAAGAAACTGTCACGGTTTGGTAAGGCACTGCAATATCGCGCTCGTTGACTAAGTCAAAACTGGGGACTTCCTGCCAAAGAATGAGATAAAATCGTCCGTCTTTTTTTTGTAGTAAGGTGTGATGAACATCGGCCAGTTCTCCAGCCATGGTGTAGTTGAGCGTGCCTGGAGAAAATCCGCCTGGACTATCTTGAAGTAAGGCAATGAGGTTCTGAACAGCAGTAAAGGCCGGTTTGGGGGTACCATCCCGGTGCAGCAAACCAAAATTACCTTCTTTGTCATCGGTTTCCCATTTGTCAATGAGCTCATTGAGGTAAACGCGCTGAATGTCTCGGTTAAAATATTCTAGCCACAGACGGGGGACATAGTTACCAGCGGCAGCTTCGGACACACCCGGCTGGCCCGATTCGGCCGCCACTGCATTGTGCCAGCCCGACTCAGTGGCAATAATCGGCTTGGCGGGACAAATCTGTCTGGTAGATGGAATCCAATGCCAGTCCAGACCAGCCGTAGGAGGTTCGCCTCCGGGATAGCTATGCATGGCTCCATAATCACAGGCAACCGCACCCAGCTTGCTGGCGTTGAGCCAGAGCGCTACCGTTGGACTCAGGACATCCAGACCGGCTGTAACTGGATCTGTTTTAATCGCATTATAGAGTTCAGCTTGAAACCTCCTCACCCCGTCGGGAAATGGCTGTCCCTTATAGTTTAAATCCTCCCAGACATCCCACTCATTTGGCCCTTCAACGCCTTCAATGGCGGTGGGTAATGCTTTGACAATATCGACGGCAACTGACGCATCGGCCTGATCCCTGGGGTCCATCACCAGCATTGATTTGATACCCAGGGTAGCGAGATCGGTAAATTTTTGCTGAGTCACCTGATCGTTCAACTTAACTCCGTCTCGAATATGGCGAACTCCCAATTGTTGCAGTCGTGGCTTAATAATTGACTCAAAGTCATTGTAGGCACTGTTAGTGCGATTGAGGTGGACAACAACACCCACAGAATCAATAAAAGAATCAGCAGAACGAGCTGTTTCAGATAGGCTTTGGGACTGGCCAGGTAACGCAGTACTACAGGCAACAATAGTACTGACTAAAAGCATAAGCCAATACTGACGACGCCGAATCCAAGGAGACAACAAAGATTTCATGGGTTTAGATTGCTAAAAATCGCTGGTAGATTAAATTGGCAGTGGTTAAGAGGGGATGTTTGTCGAGTTCTTGAAGCACGTCTTGTTTGATCCGAGCTTTAGCTGCGGTGGGAATGGCCACCAGGTGTTCAGGCTGTTTCAGGGTTTTTTGGGTTTCCTTAAGCTGGCTAAAAATAGTGTCTTTTACTTCAGGCGTAATCGGCTCCATCTGAAATGAAGTCCCGTAGCGCTGGTTTACTCTGGCAACAACTTGGTGCGGGTACTGGGTGGTCTCTTTAAAGTCTGAAACAACTACATCGGCATGAACGGGCCAAACTCGTTCGTAGAAATTAATATAACTTTGAATTGCAAACCGTGTCGAGAGGGTGCGGTCGACCACTAAAACTGAGGCAATGGCATCGATGGGATTGCGAATCAGGACAACACAGGGAATGCCGTATTCTATTGCTTTGGTCACCTGCAACGGCGCATGCATATGATGCGCCGCTTTAGCAGTGGGGTTATACAGTCGAAATGCTTTAGAAAAAAAGGAGTTGGCTGACCTGGGGAATCCTTCTATGCAAATGTCCTTATCGGGAGATATTTTTTTCCATCGGTTCTTCTCAGAAAAGGGCAGCATTTGAAACAAAATCTCATGGCGTCCCATGATGTGCCCGGTTCGATATTTTGTGTTTTTGATCAGTCTTCTGGCAATCATAGGTTTTAAGCATTTAAAAATAGAATTGAATGGATTCTCTGCTGGGAAAACACAATTTTTTTGGCATTCATGCTCAAGCACTGCGATGGGCATAATAGCGAGATGCGGCTAACCCGACGCCCAGGAATCCCCAGAGCACCATCCCCACAACGCCAACCATAGAAACATTGAGGCCAATCTGGGCAAAAATGCCAAATGCGATCGCACGAGCCGCACTAGCAAAGGTATCAAACCGCGCTTCGGCACCCTGAAACAGCTGAAAGAAGATCAAAAACATTCCTGTTGCATAAGGAATGGTTCCCATCCAGCCCAAAGAAAATAGCATGGTTAAAATACCACTATCATGGCTACCTAAATATTCACTTTCCACCACTACCCCGAGACCTCGACCAATCCCTTCCGTAAAGGCCTCCCCCAGTAGCTCGTTATAGCCCTCTAAGCGAGCCTGATAGCTACCATCTTCCTGGGTATTGGAGAGGGATTCCAAACGGGGAGCAATCTCACTGGCCAGGGGCTCCATTGACGCCAGCGGTACTACCACCAGCGCCATACTCATCAGGGTAATTAGCAGTCGTACTTGCAGGTGTGATTTGAGCGAAGGCATATACAGCATGAGACCAGCCACCCAGCTCAGCCAGCCTGATCGGGCCAAGGACAGTAAAAAAGAGAGATAACCAACGCCAGTAGCGGCAAACTTTAAACTTTCGCGATTGCTTAAAAGCAAAATCAGCCCAGCCATCATGACCGCAGCAAAGGGCTGTGGCGAATTCATCGTACTCCACACCCGAATCCCCAGGGGTTCGGCATAGCCAAACACATTAGTATCCACGGCATTGGTTAACCAAAAGCGATCCCAATCTGGGGCCACCAGATACTGCCACACGCCATACCCACCCATCACCAGCACACCCCAGAGAAATGTACGCTGAATCGTGTAGCGATAAACAGGATACTGTTGCCAATGGGCAAATAAATGAAAGCCAAACAATAACGGCGGCAGCCAGTTGAGTAGGGCCACAATGGTACCCGCCAGAGAGTTTTGCACCAGCCCAATTAAAAAGCCATAAAAAACACTGCTAAAGCAGAGAATAAACGGTAATCCTCCCTGCCGATGGGCTCCTGGCAAATGACGGATCAAAGTAACTGCTGAAATTAGAGTCACCAGCGGCGGCGCTAGCAACACCAGGCTAGGATCTTGCCAACCGCTCTGTTGATCAATCAGACGACGTACCAGGGGAGTCAGAAACCAAATCCACCAGGTAAAACCAATGTAGAGTAAGGGATATCGCAGATATAACAGCAAACCAACAGCCGTCACTCCCGCCGGATAAAGCAAACGCAACAGGCTACCGACACCGGCCAGAATCGCCAGGGCAACAATTAAAACCAGACCGAGAATACTGGTCCAGGCTAAGGCAGGACGAAATCTCAGCCAGGCAAATGACCCTTGGTTATCCCCATAGGAGACTCGCTGTTGTTCGTTTAGTAGCATCCGATTGGTTACAGGGATGGAGATAAATTTCGGTTGGTTAGCGGGTACCAGCTGTTATCGCAGTCTGACAAATAAGCCAGGATTACGGATGTGAGCTAATGAGTTTGCCATGGACTGCGGCAGGTAGCTGACGCTCAATGCCACCAGCGTACGTAAATTAATTTTCTGGAGTTGGAGGGCGCGATACAGATAGTTGCGGGCTTCTAAAGGTTGTTCCAGCCTGAGAAAACCAATGCCTAAGGTAGTGTTAGCATGGGCCAGCTCCTGCTGAAAATAGGAGCGATGGGCCTGGAGATTTTCATCTTCCATAAAGCGCTTGTGGCAAAATGTCGCCGCTTTACCCTTACGGATTTTGGCTTGAATGTTGCGATTGCCACTCATCATATTTTCAGATTGAGCATGGACGCGGTAGTAGGACAATCGCTCAGGACAATAGTAAGCTCCTTTGCCGGAGCGACAGGCTAAATAGGCAATGTAATAGTCCCAAAACACACCGGCTTCAAACAGTTTATCCCAGGTTACTGCATCTCTCCGGATGAGTGCGGCGGAGGCGGTAAACACGGCTTGATCAACCAGACCGATCTTCCAAAAAGGCTGATAAATTCCTTCCTGTAGCTGGTGACGTTTTTCTTTTTTGGTTTGTTTTTGAGTGGCTGCCCAGTTAACGCCACCATGGTCATCCATCACATAGTAATCACAAAAAGCCAATACTAAATTTGGATCTATTTCCAGGGGATATACTAATCTTTCTAAGAAGCGTTCGTCCCATTTGTCGTCATCATTAAGGCTGGCAACGTATTTACCATTAGATTCAACAAAAGCATAGGTGGTATTTAAGCCAACTCCAATGTTTCTAGCATTGCGTCGCAGCCGTAGTCGTGGATCTTGAAATGCTTCAATAATGGACTCAGGGCTCTCAAGACTACAGTCATCCGAAACAATGACTTCAATGTTGGTATAGGTTTGGTTGAGTACACTGGCGATCGCTTCTTTTAAATAAGCCGGGCGATTATAGGTGGGAATAATCACACTAATCAGCGGTGGATCTGAGTTCAGAGATATTTCCAGAGGGATGTCCATAATTAAGAAAACGGTGAATTAAGAAGTGGCCAATGAATGCACATTAACTGTTGAATCTTGCTCAAAAGCATCCCTTACGTGGGTCTGAATCTGCTGAATGACATGGGCGCGGTCGTATTGTTGCGTCGCTTTACGGTGGGCAGCTGCCCCTAATCGCTGACAGAGGCTCTCATTACTCAACAAATCCAAACAGGCTTGGGCAATCTCATCAGCCGATTTTCTAATCAACACATCCTCTCCATCCTGCAGAGAGAGTCCTTCGGCCCCAATGGGAGTCGCAACAATGGGTTTACCATAGGCGGCAGCTTCTATGATTTTGACGCGGGTGCCCCCACCTGAGCGGATGGGACAGCACACAATGCGGGTGCGGGCATACAGCTCATCTAGGTGATCTACAAAACCGGTAAATTCCACCCCTGGAATCTTGTCCCCATAGGTGCGAATATTTTCAGGATGGGTGCCAGCAATCATCAGCTTGGCATCCGGTCTCACCTTTTGGATACGAGGCCAGACCTGCTCAATTAAAAAGTTGGCCGCATTCAAATTAGGAAAATAATAATAGCCACCCAGAAACATCAAGGTCGGTTCACCACAGGGGGGTGACATTGCCGGCACTGAAACAGCATTGGGAACGCTGACCACTCCCTTAAGTCGTTGCTGTGTTAGATAATTCTGATCCAGTTGAGAGCAAACAAACGTACGCAGGGCAGTTTGTACACTCCGCCGCTCTCCCCACCAAAGGGCTGGAATTTGTAAGTAGTAGAGCTTGGTGATTAAGCGTGTAGGTGGCTGACGAATCTGACGGGCAAAGGAGATATGTTCAATGTCGTCGAGATCAAAGAAAACCGGAGGCAGCGGACGCTGGATCTTTAAAATGGGTGTCATCGACTCTAGACGATGACAGAAAATGGCGTCTGGCTGCCGCTCTAGACAGGCTGCAAAGGCCTCTGTCTGTTGGTTAGCACTGGTGGTGACAAAGTTTCCCTGGGCACGAAAGTTAAAAATAGGTGCAACCTGCTGCTGCCATTTAGATCCCGTGCTGGTGGTTGTATGTTGGGGGCACAAAAACAGATTGATCGGGGTGTCCCAGTGTTCTGATAAGGCTTTTTGGTGGGCTGCGATCGCATCACAGTCCACATCAGCAGGCACATAAAACAAAACATCAAGCTGCGCCATCGCCTTAAAGGCGTCCAGAAATAAATTAAACCGCCGAAACGTTCCCTGAACATCCTTTTGTAAATCGGTGGGAAACCGACAGGAAATTAATAATATTCTCATAGGGTTACGCCCGATCTGTATTTAACAACGGAAAAATTTTCTGGGGCACTTGCCGAGAGCCTTGATAAAGATGCTGCCACACCTCAATATAATTTTGAATCATTTTCTCTTCAGTAAAGTCCTGAGCCCGCTCATAGGCCTGGTGTGCCATAGTTCTCATGTCGTCAGGATGCTTCAGCGCCCAACGCATAGACTCCAGCAAGTCGCAGCTATCCCCCGTGCGAAATACAAGGCCATGAAGCTGATGAAGAATCACCTCCGGAATCCCACTGGCATCTGAGGTAATAATTGGTAAGCCAGAGGCCATGGCCTCTGCGATCGCAAATGATTGTCCCCCTTCAAAGTGGGTTGGAAATACAAATAGATCAGATGCTTGCAGCAGTCGGGACACATCTGAACGATAGCCTAAAAGAAAAACATTATCTGTAACTTGATACTCATTTAGTTGATTCTCTAGAGTCTCCCGCAAATCGCCATCACCAACCCAAATGAATCGCACATCCGGAAAATCTCGAATAATATGGGGAATCGCTGGAATTAAGTCACAATGGCCCTTCTGAAAATTCAATCGACCAACAGTAATGAGTAACTTGGCCGTATCAGGCAATTTTAGCTCGTCGAGAATTTGCTGGCGACATGTTTGCTGTTGAGTGGTGCTGAGAGTCTGAGAAGCGTCTGATTTGGCACCATTATAGATACAAGTAAGCTCACTTTCAGGAATTTGAAACAGGTTAGACAATAGACGTCGATTGTTTTGCGAAATCACCACCCACCGTTGCTGGCGCGTTCTCACCCAGTTATAAAGCTTAACTCGCCACTGATTAACCGGTATCTCCAGTGGTAAAACCAGTCCAAATCGTACAACCGTTGGAATCTTCAACAGTCCACAGGCAAGGATACTCGCAAAACAATATTCCGGAGCAGGCAAGGTAATTTGCACAACATCAGGCTTAAGCGTTATTAACAACCGTAGTGTTCGAAAAAAACGCGGCACATGTCGAGCAATGCCTGGCAGCCAGTTCCTGTCTTCAGCGATAGCGAGTGGGTGATAGGTTACTCCACTTTCCAAAAAATCTTGAACTAGTGAAGCTGTCCCATCCACATTAGGAAACGCAGCATGGACATCCCATCCATGCTTTACAGCCCCTCCGGAAACAGTGAGGTTATATTGCTCCACACCCCCACGTAATGTGGACGGGAAAATCATGAGTAGCTTCTTAGAACTAGATTCCATCGATGCAATAATACTCCTAAGTAATTCTCTAACCCACGCCTGGTAAAAGATTCATCTCTGTCCAGAAATTTTTGTCGTCCCCATTATTAGCGTTCCTGTAAAGGACTTGCCATCATCTGCCTGGTTTAAAACATCAAGAATTAGCGTGGTCAGTTCATCTCCTCGCTTAGAATAACTAATCTTTTTTTGTGTCTCGACCCTATCTACTACCAAGGTTTCACCCGCCATATGCTTAATAGCCAGCTGCTCAATCACCCGCGCCATGGCCTCAATATCAAAGGGGTTCACCAAATAAACACCCGGTTTCTCACGCAAATAGTTTTGATTCTCCCCAGGAGGTACAGCCGCTAAAATGGGTCTGTCTGTCATCAAATACTCATAGGTCTTAAGCGATATCCGATCACCAGGAGTCCCATCAAGACGGTCTGGTAACGGCATAAATAGCAAATTTGCTGTTTGCAGTTTCTGTAGCGCATCAAAATATGGAATCGGTCCAGTTACGCTCACGACATCAGATAGATTCTGGTTTTCTAGAACTGTTGCTGCTGACTCAAACTGATTACCATAGAGCTTTAGTTTAATTTTGCCGCTCCACCTAGGATGCTGAGCAATCACCTGTTTAATAGCACGACCGATAAAGATAGGACTTGAACTAGCCGGATTTACATTGACATTAAAATACCGGCCCCAGTTCATCCATGCATGACGTAGCCTTTTGACAAAGCCCTGCTTCGGCAGCTCTAAAAACTCTTCCCAGCCCGTCATACCGCCTGTGAAAACAATTTCAAAATCATCTGAGACAGTGTTACCGCTAATCATCCCTTGAAAATCTTGAGGGTCGGCTCCACCACGGATAAGATGAAATTTAGAATATTGATCTTTAGCCTGTCTAGAGCGTACTAGTTCTAGACTCAGCTGAGAGACATAAATAATAGCATCGGACTGTCTAACATAAATGTCTTCTAGCCAACGACTGAGATAGTAGTGAAATTTAGTTGGAAAAACCCCATAGAGATCATCACAGGTTGAGGGTTCACAAACATTAATGACCAGTGGTTTACCCGTAAGCCATTTCAGCAAGATGCCGATGATGCCTGCAGAATAAGGCTTGAGAAAAACAATAATCAGATCAATATCATAGGTTTTAATGATATTGACGCCTTTGAAAACAGCAGGCAACAGCCAGAAAATATCTTCATCCGGCCAAACGAGCCAGTCTAAGAGCTTACCAAACTTAATGCCCCGAATGAACCTAAGTAGTTTGCCTGGATACCAAGAACGAGCAAAATGAATATGCGCTTGTTCTAAGCTAGCTTCCTGATTGCCAGACAACACATGAATTTGCCAATCTTTTGGCAGATATTTGAGTGTTTTGCTAGAGCGAATTGCGGTTGGATTTGTTTCTGGTGGAACTTTTTGAGATATCGACAACACAGTTCTGGATTTACTGCTCATAGCTAAACTCACAATTGATTATGGATACAAAATCAAAGTCGGTTTTGAAGAATCCTTCGACATCAACACCACTTAATCACTTAAGGTTTTAGCCAGCCATCATTTGCGCAAGTAGATTCTGGCCTAAAAGCTCCCTATTTTTACGATATCTTTCAATTTTCTCTTTAATAGGATTCATCTCATCAACCAGTCTATTAAGCTTCATAACTTGAGCTGAATCACTATGAATATCTAAAACCAGTGATGATAATTCAGCATCTAGGAAAATACCGGTGACTTTACTTTGTCTGTTGCTATCAATAACAGCAAGCGGCAATGACCCTGCCATAATGGTAAATAGAAGCACATGTAATCGATTGCTAAATACCATCAGTGCATTGGAATATAATTCAAGTGCAGCTTGAACATTGAGTTTTTGATCAACAAACTCAACATCATAAGGCCCAACATATCTCTGTACTAATCGCTGACAAAAATCAGAATCACGATCAACTTGATAAGCCACAACTAGTCTTTTTGACCATTGTCTACAAACCAAATCTACAACCCTATCTAATACAACAATAAGATTTTCTTGATAGGCATTGGAAGTATCACAAGCATGGGCAGACTCTCTAAAACTGAAAACAATATATTCTCCATCCATAGAAGGCTTTATGGCTGTTTGGAAGCCAGACCGAAACAACCAAGCCAGATCGGGAAAATGTTGTATCTGGCACATCTTCATTTGGTGGGCCAGGCTTTCAGAAATACTATCTCGAACCCCATAGAAATATGAAAAACGTGAAACCCATTTCACGATTTTTTGATTATGATCTGATAATTCACCAATAGAAAATCCTAATCGACAAAGTCGAACTCCTAATATACGAAGCAATAGAAAATATAATATCCATTTTCTTGAGCCTAAATATCGACTGTTATCAGAAAGATGTCCTGGCCCCAAAAACAGATATGTTTTTGGGGATTTCAACTGAAATAACGATTTTAACTTTGATTTGATTATCAAACGACTAAATCCGTTTTCATAAAAACTTGCTCGCTCATCTAATTCAATTCCTAGCTCTTGGCAATACCAATCGGGAACCCCATGATCATTGATTACTACTTGGCCATAGCCTCTTAACCTTTCTAAGAGAGTTTTATTAATAATCAGATCCCCTAAATTTCCATATTGTGTGCGGGCTTCATAGAAGATATGTATGTCCTGTCGGTCTAAGTCATGATTCTTTTTACTTTGCTCTTTAAGTGTGGGCATAGATTTTGAGGTAAACATCATTTTTAATTCCGAAAGTCTCTTTGAATATCAAACTATATTCACAAAATCTAGAAAATATATTTTTACTTGAAGAATTGAATTAAGATAAAAATATTGCAATTCCCCATAAAATTTACTCTTTACTTTTTCAATTCATATTGGCTTACCTTTTGCACCTGAATATGCTTTGGCATTATCAAGGCATCGGTAGTGTGTTTGATCTCTGAACTTAATAACTCTTCCCGGTTGGTTACCAAAAACAGCAAACGACGGCACATCTTGGGTGACAACAGCACCCGCACCAATGATTGCTCCTTCACCAATGCTTACACCTGGAACTACAACTACATTTGTTCCAATCCATACGTTTCGCTCGATGGTGATTGGCTTAAATTCATAGGTTTCATCATAGGGAAGGTAATCTCCTTCATATCTATGATTGGCAGAGTGTACTACAAAATTACGACTGATATGGGTATTTTCATCAATAACAATACCTCCACGAGCATCAATATATGCATTGTCACCAATATGAACATTGTCATGAATTTCTAGTTTTTGGGGCTGCACTATAGCAATACGACCATTAAGCCTAACTGCCTTTCCACAATATTTGATTTGAGCAATTGTACGTCGATTGTTCTCTTCTAAAATAGCTGGTTCAGCCCAAAATACAAGCTTAACAATCTCTTTCCCTAATGCGAATTTTATTCTCTTAATTAATTCAAACATATTACTATGCTCAATATGAATGCTTACTTTCTCTTTTGCAATGAATTTGGCAAAGAAGATAATGTGAGACGGTATGTCTGACTAAGCAAATTTGGTGATAAAAGCATGACTCCAAACAAGTAAGCGAATGTTCCTATCACCATGTATGTAATTAAGGTTATGTATGCATTATTCCAGTCATAAAATATTCGCTTTGCACCTAGGATGAATGCCATCATTAGTAGACTGCTTAGCAATGGAGTTATGTATTGGGAGAAATATTTTCTAAAGTCTATATCGATAAGTTTTTTTATCAAAACTAAGAATACAGGAGAAAATACATATACACAGATGACATAAGATGCGGCAACTGCGTTGATTCCCCAGCGTACAGCTATGAAAAAGCCAATAACATTACACACCGTAATCATGAAGATTACTCGAAGTCTCCACAGGGGTTTATTCATCGCTAAAAGTACTGTCCCAGAGAAATACTGCACTGATTGTAGAATGCCAATTAATGCCAATATCTGCATGACTGACACACTAGGTAACCACTCAGCACCAAACAAAGTTTGGATAAGTTCTGGAGCAAGCACTGCCATCCCTAAAAAAGCAGGAAACGAAATAAAGCTTGTATATCGAGTGACTCGATAAAAAGCATTTCTCATTCTCTCTGGTTCTTTTTGAAGTCGAGAAAATGTAGGTAATGCAACTTGAGCTGTGACATTTGTTAGGAGTTTAATCATGATTAACAGCAATCGATAGGCCACATTGTAATAGCCTAAAGCAACTGTTCCTAAGAAGTAGCCAATTAACAAGTCATCGGAACGGCGGTTCAAAAAGTTTAGAAAGTTAAAGCCAATGATATTGATGCCAAACGAGAAGAGTTCTCTAAAATGTTGAGGAGAAAACCTAAATCCTGGTCGCCAATCGCTCGAACTCCACAGCATCAAGGCACTTGTTGAACCAAAGACTATTTCCTTAATGACTAGGCTCCAGACGCCCAAACCCATCAAGGCAGCCCCAATTCCGGCTACCCCACAGGTGGCTGTTGCCACTAAAGAACGTGCTGCAAAAACCTTGAACTGCATATTGCGTTGCAAGATTGCAGCCTGCACACTACTTAGTCCCGCAAACAGAAAGCTGATGGACATCCATCGAATAATCGGCGCTAGCTCTGGCTCACTATAGAAATTTGCAACAGTTCCAGCTCCAGTTAAAACAGCTAAAAGGAACAATGCACCCATCAATACACTGGTCCAAAAAGCTGTGTCCAGATGTTCCGGCTCCAGCCTATCCTTCTGGATAATGGCTTGGGCAAATCCTTGATCTAAAAAGATTTGCATAAAGTACATGAACACATTGGCCAGCGCCACCAGGCCAAACGCTTCGGCACCAAGCAATCGAGCCAGCAATAAAAAGATTGCCGTTGAGACAAGCTGAGCACCCCATTTTTCTATGGCGGACCACATTGCTCCTCGAATTGCCTGCTGCCGTAAACTCATAAAGAATCACTCACATCTTCAAAAGGACAATTTTATGACTCACTAATCCTGCGGCACTGGCTGACCACACGGCGGTTTAGTATGCACCAAATCCAGTAACCACTTTAGGCAGTGTCAACAGCAACAGTTTTAGATCTTCCCGAAAGGTCCACTGTCGCAGGTAGTCTAAATCCATCCGATTGACAGAGGTTAAATCACACCCTTGGGATCTTGTGGTCACCTGCCACATGCCGGTTATGCCAGGTAATGCACTTAGACGTCGTCGCAATACCGGTTCAATCCGGACTGCATCATACAGAGCCCAGGGTCTAGGCCCCACTAAGGTCATTTCTCCTCTGAGTACATTTAACAGCTGAGGTAGCTCATCCAAACTGAATTTACGTAGCCAGCGTCCTGCTCGGGTGACTCGCGGATCTTGTTCAAGCTTATGTAAACCAGTCTGGTTTCCCATTACCCTATGATGCTGAAACTCGGCATCCGTTTCCATACTACGAAATTTACAGATCTGAAATAGTCTGCCTTGATAGCCCACTCGCCACTGTCGAAATAGAATCGGTCCGCGTGAGTCCAACCGCACCCACAGAGCTAGCAGAGCCATTAAAGGACTGAGCACAGTGAGTAATATGCAGGCAGCCATCCAGTCAGCCAGTCGCTTCACTCGCCAGAGTTTGGGCTGGCGTAGCTGAGGAAGGTCAGGAGCCGCAGGTACGCTCAGATATACCTGTTTGTTGCTAGCACTGCAGATATCTGCCCAGGCCTTAAACTTTGACGGTGCTAACTTGGGATCAAGATATACCCGCTTCACAGGGGAGTGCCGTAAACAATCACTCAACCATTTTTTGTTTTGAAGAGCGGGCATCTCAGGCTCCATTTTTGAAGAGCGGGATTTTACGATCAATGCATCTTGTTCCCAAATTAGCGTGCAATTTTCGAATGGAGAAAGCTCACGCTGTGCAGAAGGTACTTGAAATAGGATGGGAGCTTTTAACAAAACTGTGGATGCTGTCATAGGTCTGTGGAGTCTCTGAATAGAAAGCCTGATACAAGTTAAGTCTGTTGCCTGAGATTAAAACTTGTCTTAGATAGATTTATAACAAATAAATCTGTTAATGGGTGTCCAATTGGCTACAATTATGCAAATTATTTTTTTGCTTAAGGGACACACCCTAGCTACGCCAAAGCATTGCCGGTTCTTTAGAGATTTTTGAAGAACCGTTGCGTTCATAGAGTCTCATGGAACGATGATTCTCTCGATGTCCATTGGCGACAATTCCAATTGTATTCACCTGATCAAGCATAGCCATAGTATGGGTTAAATCAGTTTGGGTAATTCGATCTAAACGACTCACCAGAATTGAGGCATCACACATGGATGCCAGCTGGAGACCATCAGCTAAACCTGAAATAGCCGGAGCGTCAACAATGACTAGATCATAGGTCTTCTCAGCTTTTTCTAGCACTTGTCGCATTTGCCGGGAACTGAGCAAACTCATGGGGTCTTCAGGCACTGCTCCAGCCAATAGAACATCTACACTGGTGCCTGAATAAGATAAGGAAACTGGAGAAATTTTTGTTTTGTTCCATTGGGAAAGATTAGGGTGTAGCTGCGTTGATAATCCCTGAATATTTAAGAGTCCTAAATATTGGTGCAGGGATGGATTACGGAAGTTAGCGTCAATTAATAGAACCCGTTGATGCGATCTCGCCGCACTTAATGCCAAGCCAATAGACAATGTTGTTTTTCCTTCCTCAACCAGGGCTGATGTCACCAAGAGCGAAGACAGGGGTTGAGAGTGGGTGAGTTGGATTGTCTTATAGATCAAGTCGACAGCATCTCGGAAGGGCTGGCTTTGACTAATCGATAGAGAGTCATTAGGGACACGCTCACTATCCAACATAGACAGCAGGGCATCGGCTTTGCGGGTGGGGATTTCTGGAATCACACCCAGCAGCGGTAATGCCACCTGTTTCTTTAACTCATCCGACGTACGCACCACCGTATCTATCGCTTCTCGCCCAAAGGCGAGCGCGCCGCCGAGAAACACCCCGGCTACCACCCCTAACATAATATTTTGTTTGGGCTGAGGAGAGATTTTCTCACCTAGCTGAGAGGGTTCAACAATATCCCAGCTAAAGCCCCCTTGGGCCAATTCGTTACTTAACTCCTGACGTAGCTGCAAGAGTTGTTCTAGGGACTGTTGCTGGATTTGGGCCTCAGGTTGAATCCGATCATACTCTGCAATTAGACTGGGATACTTGGCAAGTTCAGTTCTCAACTGATTGGCCGCTTGGTCTAGGCCACTTCTGCGGGCGCGAATGCTTTGTAAATCGACCGTAGCCTGGACAAGATTACTGACCAATCCCAGCTCAATTTCACTGAGTTGACCTTCGGTCAGCAACGCGGTTTCATCTAAGTCGACCTGAGCAGGCACATCCCCTAACACTCGTTCCACTTCTGCCTGTAAGAGGGATACATTTCCCTGTCGCTGACTCAGTAAATCTTGCACGCCCGGATCAGCTTCGGCATAAAGCGATCGCCGCTGTTCCAGGGCCAGCTCTGTTTCTTGCAAGGCGTTTAAGAGCTGTTGATAGCGCGATGACTGACTTAAACGTGAGGCAATCATTGCTGATTGGGGATCGGCTGACAGCTGTTCTTGCAAGGCAGTATACTCAGCCTGCACATCCAGATATTGAGTTTCCACCTCTACTTTAGACTGCTCAATTTGTCTGAGCGAGTCAGCAACGGTGAGTGATTGCTGCTCTGGATCGATCAAGTTTTCTGATTCACGAAAATCTTTTAAGGCTTGACGAGATACAGCAAGACTCTCTTGTACACTGTCTATCTGTTGATTTACCAGGGCTAGACCCCGCTTAAGTCGTTGTTCTTGCTGCTCCTGGTTATAGCTTAAGTAAACATCCCCCAGGTTTTCTAGAAATGACTGCACAATTTCTGGATCTTCTCCTTTAAATGTTGCTTTGAAGATTCCTGTTTTGGCATCCCCTTCACTCACCTGGGAAAGGGTCAAGGCGTTTTGAAAACTATTAGCACAGTCCGCTAAAGGTTCGGATGGATCACACACCTCTGGGTAGTCACCCTGCAGCTGTTCAACCGTTTGTTCAACAAATGATTTACTCCGCATTAAATTTAATTGAGTGGCGTAGTCCGTTTGAGACGACGATGAGCGGCGTCCTTGTTGTTGTCCATTGGTGATATCAACAGTTTGACGATAGTTTGGTTCAACCAATAACTGCATTGAACTTTGATAGACAGGATCTTCTCTGAGGGTGAGTGCGATCGCAATTCCCACGGTGCCCACAATAGCGCCACCAAACCAGACAAAGCGTCTTAAAAGAATATTCAGCAGCTGCCCATATCCAATCTCTGATTTTTCTTCACTCGGTGAAAGTTGTGTTGTCCGCATATGTGTATCCTTGTTCACCATCAGTTTATCTAGACGCACTCATGGCCTTAGCCACTATGCGGGAGAGCGTACAGCGCAGCTCTTATGCTTCTCATAAGCCTCTCCAATAATGTTAAAAACTCTCTCAAAGAAAACATCCTCTGTAAAATTCTTCAGAACATGTTCCCGGATTTGACGATAGTTCCACTGGGTTGAGTTAGCCTCAATCAGGGCGCGATGGACGGCTTCTGGAGATTGGCGGCAAAAGAAAACACCCGTCTTCCCAGGAACTTGCGTATCCAGTACTCCCCCAGCACCATAGGCAACCACAGGAGTACCGCTGACATTAGCCTCAATCGGCACTAGCCCATAATCTTCTAACGCCGCCACCACCACTGCTTTTGCCCGCGACATTAAATTCTTGCGCTGTTCATCACTAACATGGCCAAGGAATGAGATATTTGGCAGTGCAGCTAACTCCAATCGTTCTCTCTCTGGTCCATCTCCAGTAACAATGAGGGGCCACCCTAACCAGTTAAAGGCTTCTACCACAATGTCTACACGTTTATACCCGAGTAAACGCGATGAAACCAGATAAAAATCATCCTTTTGGTCCGAAAACTCAAACTGACTCGTATCGATTGGATAATTAACGGTAATCGCCGGTTGTTGATAGGTTTGCTCAATACGTTCAGTCACAATGGTCGAGTTTGAAATATACAAATCTGGTTTCTGCGCATGGACAAAATCGACTTGTCTGAGCTTGTCAAAGATTGGTTCAATAACTGGGAGCAACGCCTTATAGTTTTTGTACTGATCAATATAGGTACGCGTATCCCAAAGAAAACGGGTGATATTGTGACAAAAACAAATGTGGTAGGCATCAGGTCTCTTGATGACTGACTTGGCAAAACTAGTTGTGCTGCTAATAATCAGATCGTATTTTTGCAAGTCTAATGCTTCAAAAGCTGGGAAGTATAGCGGTGCCAGTAGCCTAAAATTTTTGCTCGCCCCTGGAATCGCTTGTAGTTTAGTGGTATGAACGGGCCGATCACCAATATCAATTGTATCGCTTGGGCTATACAATGACGTATAAATATCAGCCTCTGGAAATTGTCTGCAAAGCAGTTCAAATACCCGCTCCGCTCCACCTTTCTGCGTCAGGTAGTCATGCACCAAAGCAATTTTCATTTCACATGCTCTCTAGAAAGGACAACAAAGTAAAATTAGTAACAATCTAGAGGGAACAGAATAAGGTCTTTTTATTAGCCCTATTCAAACTATTGAAGATCATTCTTCCAAATAAAAAACCAACGGTTCTTAGATGCCAAACAAACGGAAAATGAAATTCAAGGGTGAAAAAACAGCACCAAATGTGTCATTCGCCCGTGCCAAACCCGAACGTTTAACCACAACGGTGTCGTTAGGGCGTAACGATGGATTAGTTTCTTCGTTAATACCTTGGGAAAAATCGACTTCAATATCTCGTTGGGATACTGTCCCATTGAGATTGAGGCGCACCAGGCTAACCGTTCCTTGTCTGGCTCGATTATTAAAGCCGCCAGCCGCCAAAATCGCCTGGTTCATGGGGGTATTAGGCGGAACCCGAATATTACCCGGCGATTCTACCTCGCCCACAACATTCACAGAAATCTCGTCTGGAGAAAAACTAGCGGTCGCTAATTCGGCAATCTCATCCGCATTTAGACTGGTAGCAGTAGGAATAATAATGCGATCGCCATCCTGCAGCTGCAAATCTTCACTCAAGTCGCCTGCTTTCAGCAACTCCCATAAATTAACGGCAACTACTTGAGATTTATTTTCCTTATTGCGTCCATCCGCCAATGGCGTGCGTGGCAAACGACGTTGCACTTCAATCTGCCGAATGTCTGCCAGCTGAGTGATCCCCCCCGCCAGTTCAATGGCCTGAGTCAGGGTGGGAATGTCGGTTGCTGCACCATTGGCAGCTTCATCGGTAGAGATGCGATAAGAACCGGGCCGATTGACCTCACCGGATACGGCAATTTGAATTGGGCGGGCTTCGAGCAGACTAAGGGTGACCACAGGACGCTGCACATAGGGTTCAAGGAATCTCTCAAGCTGGGCTGTTGCCTGTTGCAGAGATAACCCTTCAATGTTGATAGCCCCCACAATGGGCATATTTAAATGCCCATCAGACAAGACGCGAAACTCACCACTGTAATCGGGAATGTTGAAGACATCCACTCGCAAATAATCACCAGTCCCCAGAATATAGGAGTCTCCCCCTAGAGGCTCAACCCCTGCCGGTGAGGGGGTTGGATCAGATTGAGTAGACACCGATGGAAGCGATGCATCAACGGCGTCCGTCGACTGAGCGATCGCATCCCTGGCTTCTCCTAACACCAGAAAAATCAACGCCAGTTTAACTAAAAATACCCCTTTAGATGCATCCATAAAGACAGTTAAAAAATGCTTTTTCATAATTACTGCCAACCAGAAATACAAACATCTGAACCACTTAAGCGATTGAAAAATTACTCGCTACAGATGTAAAACCACATACAGACTCGCTCCTAACAGGAGCAAGAGCCTTTAGGCAGTGAGAAATATAAACTTGAGAAAGCCACCAAGAACCTTACCCTGGCATCGGCCAGAGCTAGCCTATCTATAAACAGTTCATCACTAGTTAGCTAGAACGTTGCCATCTAGTACGATGCTCAATTTTCTATGGGTTACACACTATAGATATAGGTCGAGGTCTTTCACAAACTTAAATACAGGGCACAAATAATATCTAGCCTTATCTAACCGTCCAGGAAACTATGACTCAAATCAGCACATGGGGACACGTGCTTAAACAGGGAAACTAGTATAGCTAACGTAAAGTTAATATTAGCCAATGTAAAGATAATACTAAATTGTCCCTTAGTCAAAGTTTCATCGTTGACTACAACTTATAATTCCTACTTAGGTCAAAGTTATACAATGTAAGCCTTCACAAGCTTGCCTATAGAGTAAGGTTATCCCTCTATACTCAACTGTTCAGGCATCCACAACTAATCGACTCAAAACGTGGAGACCTGCAACAGGCTACATCTAACGTAATTGGGAAAACTCTTAGCTTAAAAGTAGGATTACCAACCATACCTGAGAATAAATGTATGGGACAAAGATTCTTAGGGAGTCTTAGAAGTCAGAGTAGATGAATGATCTGAAGCACTAAGCGTTAGTAATAAACCGTATGTGTGTCCAACATAGCCCAAATTTTAAAAATGGACCACACTATCTTTATGTTATTCCGGCATAGTTTCTGTAAAGGACGGGGATAATACGACGCTATTACACTCAGTCCCTATCTTTTAATCGTCGGACTGTTCCTATTTTTTTATTGGCCCCGTCCACATGTGCAACCACGGGATCGCTATGAGATGTTGTTACTATCTTACGTTCCCACTCTTATATGTTCTCGCTGTAGACCCCAATCAACAGGTTTGTTACCTACAGTCCTCTTGATACTGAACAAAGATGTAGGTAGGGTGATTTAACCATTAAAAACTATAAGACTCTTTATTTCATTGATAGAAATAAAACTCATCAAAAAGTTTTTATTAAGAAGCCACTGAATCAATGAAGTTAGCAGGAATAATGCTATGAGCACATGCTTCATAGGATTTTTTCGTGCCCATAGATCGCATCCAGGTTGCAACTCGACGCTTGATTTTCAAGTGCTAAAGTTCAGCCCGGAAAAGCTTCTATGCAAAAGGTCTTGAAGTGCCTGGGGGATTTCCATCATTGCCGTTTCTTTAGTCCATACGACTTGACTATGGTATTCGTTAGCACCAAACCCACCTTGCCACGCTGGCTCTGCGAAAACATTTTGATTGGGACACTCCCCTGGCACCATGGCAAATGTCAGCCCTTCAGTCATTTCAGCGAAGTTTACACACTGCATGATGCCTATCTCTTAGGTACTTATCAAAGTGCAGACAGCCATGGCGAAACTGTTCTCTGCTTTTTATGGGATGCGCTGTGGTTACCCAAATCTATTACCGGTCAGGCACATGCAAATGAACCCATCTTTTTGTTGATTAAAGCTACCAACACTTTGGGTCTTTCTCTATCGACAGGAACCTTGCCCCAACCCGATCAGCAACCTCGCCGTATTTTAAATGCAGAGCATGTTGTCCTTGATAATCAAACCGCTGTAGTCATTGACGACACCAAGGGAAATGCACTGACGCTCGTATTTTCAGGCCAGCTGCACTATCTCGCTATCGATAACAGGCAGCGACTTTTGAATCTAGGTTTCTAGCAAAAGGCACAGACCGCTACACTAGGGTCAGGTTAACAAATGTAAACATGGCCCCATTGATCCGATCCCGCCGCTCCCAAACTCAACCCAAGGTGCTTGTCATCGGAGCGGGTATTGGCGGGCTGACCGCTGCGGCACTGCTGGCCAAACGCGGGTATCGTGTTTGTGTCTTTGAGCAGGCTCTGGTACCCGGTGGCTGTGCATCAACCTTTCGACGGCAGGGATTTACCTTTGATGTGGGTGCTACTCAGGTTGCTGGGTTGGAGCCTGGAGGTATCCATCATCACATTTTTTCAGAATTAGGTCTGGAGCTACCTGCAGCTGAGGAGTGCGACCCAGCCTGTGCGGTCTTTTTACCTGGAGAAACGACACCAATTAATGTTTGGCGCGATCCTCAGCAATGGCAATCCGAACGTCAGCAACAGTTTCCAGGCAGTGAACCCTTTTGGCAAAAGCTGAGTGAGTTGTTTAACTACAGCTGGCGGTTTCAGGCCAGACAGCCGGTATTGCCGCCACGTAATCTTTGGGATGGCTGGCAGCTGGGTAATTCGTTGCGGCCTGATACGCTGCTGACCGTACCTTACACGTTTTCAACTGTGGGTCAACTGCTGAAGGGATACGGTCTCTATGGCAATCGGCGGCTGAAAACGTTTTTGGATTTGCAGCTGAAGCTCTACTCTCAGGTAGGTGCCGATGAAACGGCTCTATTATATGCGGCGACTGCTTTGGGTGTGTCCCAAGCACCCCAGGGATTGTTTCATCTGCAGGGTAGTATGCAGGTCCTCAGTAATACCCTGGTTAAAGCGATTAAACAGTTTGGCGGTCAAGTTTTTTTAGGACATACCGTTGAGCAGATTCAGATGGAGGACAACCGGCCTCGGTTTGTGCAGGTTCGCCATCGAAAAACCGATGAAACCTGGTTAGAGCCAGCGGATCATGTGGTAGCCAATGTGACTGTGCAAAATTTAACAGCGCTGCTAGGTGAGCAAACGCCTGCAGGTTATCAGCGGCGGGTGGATAAACTGATACCGTCATCAGGAGCCTTTGTGGTGTATATCGGTGTGGATCAAGCGGCGATTCCTGAGGACTGTCCGCCCCACCTGCAGTTTCTCTATGACTATGAGGGACCGATTGGGGAAAATAACTCGCTGTTTGTGTCGGTTAGTCGCCCTGGAGATGGTCGGGCACCAGCGGGTAAGGCAACAATTGTGGCATCGTCATTTACAGATGTGCAGGCGTGGCAAAAGTGTGATGATTATGGGGCTTTAAAGGCTGAATATGAGCGGGATGCGATCGCAAAACTCAATCAATATTTCAACCTGGACCCACAGCACATTATCCATGTAGAGTCCGGCACGCCCCGCACCTTTGCACGTTACACAGCCCGACACCAGGGCATGGTAGGCGGCATCGGTCAGCGGCTATCCACCTTTGGCCCCTTTGGGTTTGCAACCCGCACCCCGATGCCCAAACTATGGCTGGTGGGAGATTGCGTGCATCCGGGAGAAGGTACAGCCGGAGTCAGCTATGGGGCATTGACAGCAGTGAGGCAGATTGATGCCATGGAAAAGTAGATGGTGCATCAGAGGTGCGCGCTCATACTACACCGCTCAAATATTGTTGCCGTTCTTGTTTGGGAAATTTTTCGATGGCATAACGCAGCATGGTGCGAGGCATTGTTTGGTAATGGGTCTTTAAGAAAGCTTTTGCAGTAGCTACATCTTGTTTACCAACTTCTCGCAGCATCCAGCCCACAGCTTTGTGGATTAAATCTTCTGTATCGTTTAGCAATAGCTCTGATAGCTGCAGCGTATCGTCAAACTGCTGGTTGCGAATAAAATGAAACGTGGCCATAATGGCAATTCGTCTCTCCCAAAGGCTTTTAGCATGGGCTAATTGATATAGAACCTGCCGATCTCTTGTTTCCAGATAAGCACCCACGATTTGATAGGCTGAACTATCAACTAAATCCCAGTTGTTGATATATTGAGTGTTGTCCAGATATAGCTGATAAACCGTTGTTTTCTCTTCGTCGTCACCTTTACTAAATTTACGCACCAAGAGTAACAACGCCAATAAGCGTTCTTCATGAAAAGGTGACTTTAACAGTTCTTGAACTTCTGACAGTGGTGTTGCCTGATAATGTCTGACCTGTTTTCTGAGAACAGGAACGCGAATACCGAGAAATTGATCGCCTTCACCATATTCTCCTTTGCCTGTCTTAAAGAAGCGTTGTGAGTGCTCTGCTATGGCAGGATCAGCCAGGTCTCTAAGAGTTTTACTAATTTGATCGGCTGTCATTTTATTCTGCTACTGGCATCCCGATAAATTTTAATACTTTTCCTTTGTTTAGAAGCAAGTATTGTACTTAGATAACGGTACAGAGCAACGGCGGCAAGTGATTTTAGACGAGCGTCCCCCAAAGCAGGCATGGATGATTTACCTCCTTTTCAGGGAAACTGTGAACATAGATAAATTGCGGAGCATCAGTTAGCTGGGTATGCGTGTATTAGTTGTGGAAGATGATGTGGGGATTTCCAGGTTTATCCATCAGGGGTTGAACGAAGCAGGGTATGCCGTAGATCTTGCTGCCGATGGTAGTGAAGGCATCAACTATGCGATCGCTGCTGATTACGACGTGATCGTGCTAGATGTCTTGCTCCCCAAAGTGGATGGGCTGAGCGTATTGAAAGATTTGCGTCAACGAGGCTTGCAGACCCCGGTGCTGCTGTTAACCGCACTGGACACGGTACAGGATCGGGTATTAGGGCTGGATGCAGGAGCAGATGATTACCTGATTAAACCATTCGACTTCACAGAACTACTGGCTCGGTTGCGGGCCTTGTTGAGGCGTCCTCCCCTCCAGAGCGATGTCTTGCTCCAGGTCGGGAATCTGGAGATGGATACTGTTCAACGCTTGGTAAAGCGGGGCGATCGCTCCATTGAACTCAGCCCCCGCGAGTTTTCCCTGCTAGAATACTTGATGCGTCATCCCAACCAGGTTCTCAGTCGGACTCAAATTGCTCAACATGTCTGGAGTTTTGATTTTTACGGGGATTTCAAAGTGATTGATGTGTATATCGGATACCTCCGGCGCAAAATCGATCGGAATACCCCTTCCTCCTTGATCCAAACAGTAAGGGGGGTAGGGTACCGGCTCAGTGCAGACGGTGAGAGTTCCATGGCTGATTAGTCTCTTTTTCTCTTTAACGATGAAGTACCGGAAACCCTGGTATAACTTGCGATTACGCCTAGTTGCCTGGTATAGCTTGCTGGCAGGGCTTTCCATGCTCGTGTCCGATGGCTTTATGTATCTTAGGTTTCGTCAGACACTATTTGATCAGATTGACAATGCGCTAGAAGTGACCACTATTCAAGCATTGAAAAATCTCGATGATGAAGTTGATGCTCTGATGTTTGATCCTCGTCAGGAAGCCCCAGCTCTTGCCTCATTGTTGAACGATGCCGGCGTCGAGATTTATTTGCTGGCACAGGATGGCTCTTTAAAAGAATACTTTGGGGATTCACTCACGTTACCGACTCAGCAAGGTTTGCAGCCCGGTTTTAAAACACTTGTGACCGAGAATGGACGGTGGCGACTGTATACGCAGGAAATACTGCCCCGCGCAGACAGACCCCCCGGATGGTTAACAGTGGCTCGCTCTCTGCAACCTGTTGATATCACCTTACAAAACCTGTTAAATCAACATCTGCTGAAGGTGCCGCTACTCCTCGGGATGGTGGGTTTAGGAGGGTTGTTTCTGGCTAACCGTGCCCTGAAACCGATTGGTCAAATCACTCGAATTGCAGAGCAAGTGAGCGTCAGTGGCGATCTGACTCAGCGCATTCGTTATCAAGGCACTACGGATGATGAGTTAGAGCGACTGGCAACGATGTTTGATGAGATGCTGGATTCATTACAGGCAACATTTGAGCATAAAAAGCGATTTACGGCTGATGCGTCCCATGAACTTCGAACTCCCTTAACTACGCTGAAGGGGCGATTGCATGTGGCACTGAGTCAACCCCGTACCGCAGAGATATATCAGGAAACCCTGCAAGGGATTGAACAGGAAGTGGATCGGTTGATTCGTCTCAGTAGCGATCTGTTACTCCTCTCTCGGCTGGAGCAACAGCATCAGGATATGCATCTGGAACTTATCGATCTGAGTGATTTATTAGCTGCGATCGCAGAACAAATCCAACCGCTAGCCGATCTTCAGCAGCTTCAGTTCTCGACTCATATTCCGTCCGACCTTCAGATTCAGGGTAGCCCGGATCATCTGATTCGTCTGTTCCTGAATCTGTTGGATAATGCCGTCAAACATACGTCTGCTCAGGGTAAGGTTCAGTTAAGGGCAATGGTGCAAGGGCACTGCATTCAGATCAACGTGAGTGACACCGGCATCGGTATCTCACCGAAACATTTGCCCCATTTATTTGAACGGTTTTATCGCGTGGAAAAGTCGCGTTCTCGCACCATAGGCGGCACGGGTTTGGGATTGGCGATCGCCCAGGAAATTGTCCATCGTCATCACGGGGCGATCGCAGTCCAAAGCCAGCCTGGACATGGCACAACCTTTACAGTTACCTTTCCCAAATACAACCATCGTTAGATTGGCTAAGACGACAGCATACAAGCAGTGCGAAGCTCCATCAATGACATCGTAAGAGCTTTCTTACCGTTTTCCTACTATTCTCTTACCACTCGACTTCTAGACTGAGTTCAGTTCGCCAGTACAGGCTGAACAGACGGATGGAACAGTTGGCTATCTCCAGGCATTGCCTTGATGCCAGGCTGTCAGGAAAGTTGTTTCATTCTCAACGCAGTAGACCCAGTCAATGGAGGATTATCCTAATGAAATTATCAACAGCAGCATTAATGACTGTCAGTAGTTTAGCTGTCGTGAGTGTGGTATTCGATGCTCACGCGCAGCAAAGCGACTCCTTCACCGGAACAGTGCAACGGGTGTGGGAAGATGGCTTTCGATTGGATACAGGCGATCGCTCTCTACGGGTCGATTCCTGGGATCTCTATGGTGACTCCACGGCCAGCTATATCATGGTTGGCGACCAGATCACCGTCAATGGTGAGTTTGCTGGTCGTGAATTCGATGCTTTTTCGATTACCGATAGCGATGGCAATGCTCAAGTAATTCCTGATGCTCCTAGCGATGGCAATGCTCAAGTAGTCCCTGCTGCTCCTCAGGCAGCAGGCACTGCATTTACTGGAACCGTAGAGCGGGTGTGGGAAGATGGTTTGCAGTTGAATACAGGCGATCGCAACCTCCGGGTCGATGCCTGGGAGCTTTGCGGTGACTTTATGGCCAGCCATGTTAGTGTGGGCGATCGCCTGATGGTCACAGGCGAATTTGACGCGGGTGAATTTGATGCCTTTTCCATCACCAATCCTGATGGTGGGGCAGTTTGCCGTCAAAGGAACTGATAACGCTTTCAGGAAGGCATCTAGCCCTGGAATAGTATTGCTGAATTGAGCAGAATGATATTGCTGAATTCAGCAACGAATTACCCCTCATCCCCACTCTCTCTCTTTCACCTCTGTAGAGGGTGGTAGAGGGTGCGATCGCCTCTCCCAGTAAATCTTCCCGCCATCCTACCCAAAAACTTTCCCGATGCCTTGACGACGTTACCGATGGCTCACAGCCCTAAGGCAAAGACTCAACGCGGAGCTAGTTAACGCCGGGTTTCAGTGGCCGCGTACATGGACATCAAAAGATAATAACAACTCTAGGGATTGCCTTTCCACTGGTTTTGACTCAACTCCAGCAGCAGAGAGACTTTCAGAGAGCTATTATGTTCTTTGCTGTAAATAGTAAATAAGAAGTACGAACATGAGAAAGCCAAACAATGCCATAAGAAGAAACAGCCCTAGGAGAAACCATGCAAGATAGCTTAAATACCACCTACGAAGCAGAAAAGTATCTCGTGCAATGATTTCTTGATTGATGGTGATAGAGCATTTAGTACGTGGCAAGAACCAGATTGGCGCTAGTGTTCGAACTACACCACTAACGCGTGAACCATCTCGTCGCTCAATTTCAAAATTCGTATGGGTTGTGAACCCAACATAATCAACTGTGGGTAAGAATCTGCGTTGATCTACCCATACTTCTATACCATATGCTAGCCATAGAAAAGCGCCAAAAGGACGTAATTCTACTTTTATTAAACTCTCATTCCATTGATAGCTTCGCATATAAATCTGAATATCTGTTTTACAGTTGAGATAATGGGGGTGGAAAACGTCCGGTTAGACCGAGCGAAGCGAGCAGGACACAATGTTTTCTGCTCTGGTGTATCGCTTTGTTATGCGGCCATGAAGGTCCAGACGGTAGTTGCTAAGGTTCAAGTGGTTTTTCAATTGTTGGTATGCATGGAGAAAGCAATTGGTCGTGATGTTCGGACAGTTGTCCGGAGGCAAGTCGCTGCACCACAAAATGGTTGTCGTGGTCACTGTCGAAAGTATAGAGCAGTCCGTAGGAGTTGGGGAAGTTGTCGGCAATCCATTGGAAGATATTGTTAATTTGCAAAAATGCATGGTTACGCAAGCCATGGGCGAGGAAAACAATCAGCCGATTGCTCGTTCTCCGTAAGTCGAAGTGCGAAAAATTGTCCGTGTTCATGTCAATAACATTTTGCAGTCTTTCGATAGCGCGGTCCTCGCGTTCAGCGAGGACATCCATCCTTGGGTCGTCGTCGTCATTGATGCGGATAGTCGCCCACGCGTGAAATTCGAACATAGACTCAACCTCCTGTTCTTATCTACGACCCACTATCCGGGCTTAACCTTGGATGTAGTACTAACCTGATACCCCCTGGGCGTAATCATGTGGTCCTGATGCAAAAATGTGCGGGAATTGCCGATCAGCACTACGGTGAGCATATCAATGGTGGTGACATCCACTGTTGCCAGGGTAAGACAGTGGACTGATTCGCCTGAACGGTAGAGAGAACGAGCGATCGCAACTGGAGTATCTGGCGATCGATGCCGTCCCAGGATCTCCAGGGCAATTTTGATTCCCTGAGTGCGGGTTTGCGATCGCGGATTATATAATGCCACCACAAAGTCTCCTTGAGCAGCTGCCTCCAACCGGTTTTCAATCACCTGCCAAGGGGTCAGCAAATCAGATAGAGAAATGGCGCAAAAATCATGCATCAGGGGAGCTCCCACCCGTGCCGCCACCGCCTGAAGGGCTGTAATTCCTGGCAGGACAGAAACACCGGGCGTTTGACCATCCCAACCTCCCTGGGCCAAACATTCCAACACCAGTCCCCCCATGCCGTAAATGCCGCAGTCACCGGAGGAAACCATCCCGACAGTTAATCCCTGCTGAGCCAGGGTAACGGCCCGCTCTGCTCGCTGTACTTCCTGGGTGATTTTGCTGGTTTCAATCACCTGGTTGGGGTGAAACAAGGGTCGCAACAATTCTAGATATAGACCATAGCCAATCACTACATCGCAGTCTAAAAGGGCTGTACGGGCTGCTGCGGTGAGCTGGGCCAAGGACCCCGGACCCGAGCCAATGAGATACAGATGACCCGGTCGAGCATTGTATGCTTGGGTGGCACGGGCCACGGCCACGGTGCAGGCTCCCTGATCGCTCTTAAATACCTGTTTAGTGACCAACAACTCCTGGCTTTGGGCGGATAACAAGGCGGCGGCTTCAGCGACAGAGGGGGTACCCACCGCCTGGGCTACCACATCCGATGGGTTAGGTACAGCAAGAGCTGCCAGTTGAGCGGCGCTGAAACAACGTAGGGGCCATTGGTACTGCTCTGCCAGGGTTTGGAAGGCGACTTCATCTTGTTTTAGATCAATGGAGGCGATGCCAGCGATGGATGACCAGGCCAGGTTGCGATCGCGCAACACCTGCTCCATACTCGTCTCAATTAACTCTGCTGAGGTGCCTCGCTCACAGCCCAGACCCAGCCACAGGGTACGTGGATGCCAGCAGACTTGAAGAGATTTTTCTGAGCTCTGCTCAGGGGGCAGCTGATCTGAAATCCACAGCTTAGGAGATAGCTCCAATCCAGCTTCTGTGCTGGCAGTCTCTTGATCTAAAAAATGAAAAGGAGCATCTGCCGACAACAGCTGTCGCCACAGGTGCCCGCCGCAGGTTTGGTACACAACGATCGGCCGTTGTTGTGTCAGGGCAGCGGCCACCTCAGTCCAGTCTCCTGCTCCGCGCTGCCAGCCATAGGGAAGTCCCAATAGATCTAGAGCTGGCAACTGTTGGCCTGCCGATGCCGACGTAATCACCGGCTCAGCCCCTAATAGAGCTGCACATTGCCGGGTGAGAGCATCGGCTCCCCCCTGGTGTCCGCCGCTAACGCTGACCACAAACTGCCCCGTGTCATCAATGGCCACTACTCCGGGGTCTTGGGCCTTATGCTGTAGCAAGGGCGCAATCAGCCGCACCACCGCCCCCACCGGCAAGAAAAACACCAGCTGGGTGGCTCTCCCCCAACAGTTTGCAACCACAGGAGCCAGGGAACCGCTGTAGCCCTGGATAACAAGATCTGTAGCAGTCTCCACAGCAGCCTCCACAGTGGTCAGGGTGTCTGCTCGCGTCCACAGTTCCAGGGGATGTAAACCATCCCAAAGCTGTACCCCTTGATGACAGCCTGCCAGGGTGGGAGCAATGAGCACGATCCTGGATTTCTGCTGTGAAGCAGCCTTAAAAGCGATAGTCATGGCGACGCACAATCAAAATAGAAAAATAGGGGGGGGTATAGTCAGCCAGGTCCACCAGGCTGGGATATTGTTTTTCCTGGGATGAGCCCACCCATTCCACCAGGCTGGCCTGTTCCAGCAGTTCCAGGTCGTGCAAGGTTTGCCACACCTGGCCAAATACCGAAGCCACTTTCATCAAAACTACCACCTCGGACCATTCCAGGGCATGGGTCAGTTCGGACACATCGTACAGGGCGGGCAGAATAGCGATTTTCTCGCCCCCTAGAGATAGGGGCCTATTGAGGGCGGCCATGGCGGCCAGGGGAGAACATACACCGGGCACGGTGGTAATATCCACGGTGGGAGCCAGGTGATGCACGGTTTGGGCCACATAGCTAAAGGTGCTATATAGGCTGGCGTCGCCCTCGGTGATAAACACCACATCTTGACCCTGGGCCAACCGGGTCACCAGTGTCTCTCCTGCTGCTGTCCAGGCTTGCTGCAGCTGCACCGGATCGCGGACAAAAGGTAGATCCAGGGGTAAGATTGTTTGCTCGGGCCGCAGATGGGATTTAACAATGCCATAGGCCATGCCGGGCTCTCCATCCCTGTTTTGCGGGCAGGCCACCACATCCGCCGCTTGCAAAATCTGCAGTCCTTTTAGGGTAAGCCATTCGCTATCCCCCGGCCCCACACTGACGCCCCACAACTTACCCCAGACGGACGCTGCTGACGGCAATTCCCTAGACATGGTGACTCGCTCCTGAGGCTGGGGCAACGGCATCTGTTGAGGGCAAGGGTCGAGAGGCTTGTAACAGAATGACCGGATTTAAGGGAACAAAGCGGGTGGCGGTGGCCAGGGTAGCGGAGCGGGCAAGATTAACCTGCAACAGTTGCACAATCCAGCCTTGGGTCTGTAGCTGTTGTTTGGCCAGGACACAGGTTTCTAGTGTGGCAAAATTGGCAACAATGACTCCGTCGGCTTGGATGCGATCGCAACACACCTCCAGAATCTCCGGCATGGCCTTGCCACCACCACCAATCACAACTCGATCCGGGGCAGGCAAAGAGGCCAGTGCCGCCGGAGCCACGCCTCGGACTGGAGATACCTGAGTCGTGCCAAAGCGACGGCAGTTTTTTTCAATCAAGGTTAACCCGGCGGCAGTCTTCTCAAGGGCATAGATCCGAGCATCGGGCACCAGGCGAGCTATCTCAATAGAGATGGAGCCGGTCCCTGCCCCTACATCCCACACTGTGATATTTGGACGTAATCGTAGCAGCGACAGAGATAGCCCGCGTACTTCCTGCTTGGTGATCAACCCAGGCTGATCGGGAAAGGTATGAAAGTCTCCATCAGCAATGCCAAAGAGGGGCAGAGGGAGCTCTGCAGTCAGAGGTTCTGTCTCTAGCACAACAACGTTGGGACTGGGGAACGACCTATCTATGGCCGCGGCTATGGATACTGGCTGAATACTCTCCTGGGCAGCCCCAAGATGACTACATACCGTCATGCGATATTGGATGGGCGGACACAGATCTCGAATCAAACGGGCAATTTCCCCAGGAGTATGGACAAAATCAGTCAGAACAGCTAGAGGAGATTTTCCCTGTTTAAGTGCTTGTTCCAGGCGATCGGGCTGACGACCGTGGACACTGACAACGGTGGCAGACTGCCAGGGAATACCAAGACGGTTAAAGGCCAGCTGTACGGAGCTGACCTGGGGATAGAACCGAAGACAGTGGCGGTCGAACCGCTCTGTTAGGAGACGACCCAAACCATAGAACAGCGGATCGCCACTGGCCAGGACCACAACAGATTGCTGTTGCAAGAGCGCCGCTATTTCCTCAATCCAGGCAACAATATCGCCGCCCAGGGGCAACTTGCGGGCTGGATAAGCAGCCACCGTTTGCAGCTGGGCTTTGCTACCGGCAATGATCTCAGCGTCCGCTAGACAAGTCTGGGCCTGCAAACTGAGACCCTGGAGACCATCCAGACCCAGACCAATCACATGGAGCACATGGGCAGAACAGGCTTGACTCACCTTAGGGTACCTGCCAGGCCCGTTCGTGGTAGTCATCCACGGCGGGGTAGAGGTCGGGAATACCGTGATATAGGGTTTGGCCGTCAGGATGACTGTGTCCGTGGGTGGGCCCGTGACTGTGGCCAGGGTCATGATTGTGAGCCGGGTCGTGCCCATGGTGGTGGTGGTCATGGTGGTGGTGCCCATGGCCCTGGGCGCTCACGGCTTGTCGAAACTTGCAGGTGTAGCAGTTCATTGAGACCTGGCCAGCCTGGGCTTCTTGCTCGCGATCGCGAATTAGTTCAAACAAAATTGGATCGGCCCCAATCACTGACAAACTTTGCACCTCGATCTCAGGATAAGCAGCCTGTTCCTGTTCAACAATCGTTTGAATTCGCTTTGCTAGCACCCCATCAAATAGCAGGTGTGGAATCACAATAATTCGCTGCGGCTGCCAGGCCCTGGCGCGCTCAAATCCCCGTTCCATTCGTGGGTGAGTAATGCCTGTAAAACACACCTCCAGATCGTGATAGCCGCTACCTTCCCACAGCATCCGGGCCAGCTTATAGACATCCCCGTTGGCATCCGGATCAGAGGCACCGCGACCGACAAACAGCAGCACCGTTTTTTCACGGGGTACCGAACTCTCTTGATCCGCCTGCTCCAACCGGTTTTGCCACAGGTCCAACCACCGTAGAGACACCCCAAAATGGCGACCATAGTTGAGGCTGAGCTGAGGATGACGCTGGATGGCACGATCCAGCTCATTGGTGACGTCAAACTTGCTATGACGGGCGGCAAATAGCAGCACTGGCAACACAGTCAGCTGCCGATAGCCCTGCTCAACACAGCGATCAATACCGGCTTGAATCAACGGATCGCTTAGCTCTAAGAAGCAGGGAACAACGGGGCGGCTGGGATCATAGGATTGAAACTGATGGGCAAAATCGAGAAAGGCCTGACGTCCATTTGGATCACGAGTGCCATGGCCCAAAAGTAAAAGCGGGTTAGATTGACTCATGTTGTTATCATGGCCTCTGGGCAATCCAGAGAGGTAGAGAGCAGTGGATAAATTAACACTTGATGCAGACACTGAAAGATATAGAACATCCTCCCTTAGCGAGATATAGCAAGATAGCTTACCTCTTTTACCTCACTCGCTTTTTGACAGCTTCTAAACTCTCACATTTTGCCAAAGCCTGATACCCCATGCCGATATGACAGGTTAGGTGAAATGTTATTTAACTAAAGGTCCTTCACTTTTAAAGAATTTCTATAGAATGCCCATTCCCACCCTTGTTATTGCTGGAACCCACAGTGGTGTGGGTAAAACGTCCATCGCCATTGGCCTGATGCGAGCTTTTGCCAATCAGGGACTGCAAGTTCAGGCCTTTAAGGCTGGCCCCGACTTTATTGACCCCAGTCATCATCAACGGGCGACCGGTCGGGTGTCCCATAATTTAGACGGCTGGATGTTGAGTCAACGTCAAAATCTTGAGCTGTTTAATCAGGCTTGTCAGGGGGCCGATCTGGCTATTGTTGAAGGGGTGATGGGTCTGTTTGATGGCTATGGGGCCGAGTCTGAGGCCGGAAGTACCGCTGAGATGGCCAAGTGGCTGGGGGCCCCTGTCATTCTTGTGATTAATGCTGGCGCGTTAGGTCGCAGTGCAGCAGCCCTGATCTCCGGGTATCACCACTTTGATCCAGATCTGACAGTAGCAGGGGTAATCTGCAACCAAATTGGCAGCAAATCTCACCTGGAGCGCATTGATTTAGCCGTCAGCCAAACTGTTCAGGTGCCGATTTTAGGTGGCATTCCCCGTACTAAGCCAGTGAAAATTCCCGAACGTCATCTCGGTCTGTGGCAAGCCCATGAGGAGGCGTTAGCTGAGACCAACTACCTGGATACTCTGGCCCAGCTGGTAACAGACCATCTAGATTTGGAAGAATTAATTAATATTGCACAATCAGGGTCGGAGCAACCAATCATATCCACCCGTCTGGACGCAAAAACAGATGTTGCAAAAGGGGTGTCAAACCGCTTGCCGCATGCTCCCAGAGTGCGCATTGGTATTGCCCAGGATCAGGCATTTTGTTTCTACTATGCTGCTAATCTAAGCTTGCTGGAACAAGCTGGAGCTGAACTAGTCCCATTTTCTCCTATCCAGGATGCGCTGCCTGAGAATTTAGCGGGTCTCTATATCGGCGGGGGCTATCCTGAACTGTATGCAGAACAACTATCTGAGAATAGGGAGATGTGTGCTGCGATAGCAACCTTCTGCCAATCAGGACAGCCGGTCTATGGAGAATGCGGTGGGCTGATGTATCTCTCCCAGGGATTGTTGGGGGCTGAGCCACAGCGCTATCCTTTTGTCGGCATTCTGCCCTTTTGGACTCAAATGGGCAAACGCGTTAAACTGGGCTATCGCCAAGTAGACATGCTCGGACCCTATAGGGGGTTTCCAAACCAGGGTAAAATTCGCGGTCATCGGTTCCATTATTCAGACATTGTTGATGCCCAAGGTAATCTACTGGACATTAACCCCACCGCTTATGAGCTGAGTCAAAAAGACCGATTACAGTTTAATTACAAACTGCAAGGCTGGCACCACCAGCAAACTTGGGAAGGCTATCAGGTCCACAATGTCTTAGCCAGCTATGTACATCTGCACTTTGGCAGTAATCCCACCTTTGCCCAACAGTTTGTGCAGTTCTGCTCATACGCGACCTTAAAAAAAGCACCAATCCAGTCAGAATCATGCAGCGTATACGACCGATAAAACTCACCAAAGCTCATCGGCACACCCTGTTCCCAATGGAAAGTATCTTCAATCAAATCTTGGTAAAACCAACTTGGATGCGCCGACTCAATCAAAGTGATGCGCCGAGTTATTCCTCAAGGTCTTGACCGACCATGATTCGATGTCCATCGATAGTTTTCATCCCAAACTCTCGCATTCCCCATGGCTCACTCTTGATAGGCTTGATGACTTCCACACCCTTTGATGTGACCATGCCATAGTAATCATCAACATCATCGACAACAAAATATCCGAAATAGGAATGATCACCAAGTTCACTAGGTTGAATAGCATCAGGACAATGCCCAGCCATGATTCGACAATTATCTCTTACAAACATTCGCCAGCCTGGATCACCTATCTCGTGGATAGTGAAACCTAATATATCGCCATAAAAGCCAATGGTTTTTTCAAGATCTGGCACTGCTAAAACATAGATGGTTCGTTGAATTACCATGTTTGATTAATTGAGCTAGAACTTCTCTATAGAGCTGGATATTCACCCACCGATTATATCCAGCCAATTACTGAAAGTGTTTGTGTTCAAACATCACTACTTCAGAGCAGAAATTGGACACCTTCTATAAATCCTACTGGTAACCATCAGGGCTGTCACCGCTATTAATCACTCTTTGTACTATGCAGAGGCCCTAACTCACCACAACCACGAGGTGCCAATGGCTTTCATGGTGCCCCGATCATTCAAAATATTGAGATGGTTTGACAATTGATCAGGAGAAACCGATTCTAGCTATACCTTGAGGACAATAAAACTCCTACTGCTGCATCAAAAATTAGCCTCGAAGACCTACATTGATGTTTTTTAGCCTATGAGCCAGCCCATTACCCCATCCAGCCAATTTCCACCAGTTCATATTATTGGGGCCGGTCCCGGTGCCCCAGACCTGATTACCGTGCGTGGTCAGACTCTCCTGGCGGCGGCAGACACTGTTTTTTATACCGGGTCCCTGGTCCCTGAGCAGATGCTGCAATGGTGTCGTGCTGATGTGGAAACAATCGATACCCGGTCCCATACCTTAGAAACCTGGTTACCGCTGCTGCAAAAACGGGTAAGCCAGGGACAGCGGGTGGTGCGGTTGCAAGATGGCGATCCTTGCCTCTATGGAGCGCTCCATGAACTCACTACCTTTTTGCTTAAGCACCAGATCAGTTTTGAAATTGTGCCAGGGGTGAGTGCCTTTCAACTGGCGGCAGCGCGTTTAGAAGTGGAGCTAACCGTCCCCCAGCTGGTGCAAAGCATTATCCTGACCCGAGTGCAGGGGCGCACCGATGTGCCGGGAGAAGAGGATCTAGCGTCCCTGGCATCCCACCAAGCTTCTCTTTGTCTTTACCTCAGCGCTCGCCATGCCGCAGCGGCCCAATCTAAACTCATGGCCCATTATCCACCCGATACATCGATTGCCCTATGCTATCGACTGGGTTGGCCGGATGAAGAGATTCGTTTAGGGCGTTTAGATGCGATGGCGACCCTGACGCAAGCAGCAGGTCATGATCGGACAGTTATGTATTTGATTAGTCCGGCATTGGCGGCTCAAGAGGCGCGATCGCAACTCTATAACCCAGACCATAGCCACCTCTTCCGTCCCCACGTGTCCAAGGCGTGACCATCTGGCTGATTGGCGGCACCAGCGAAAGCCGCGCCATTGCCCAGAGATTAACTAAACAGGGAATTCCGTGGCTGGTAACGGTGGTTTCTCCCACAGCCGCCCGACTCTATGCAGAATTGCCTGGTTTGGTCCAGACGGGAGCATTGACACCAGCGGGTATCCAAGCCTTGATTCAGCGCCACGGCATTCATGCCATTGTCGATGCCTCCCATCCCTTTGCCGACGAAATTTCTCAACAGGCGATGGCCACCGGCTTGCCCTATCTACGTTTTGAGCGACCAGTATGCCCTTTGGACTCGCCCGCCGAATCTCTGCCGGATTTAGATACTCTCCTGCAGCCGCAATATCTAGAAAATCGTCGCATATTGCTCACTCTAGGGATCAAAGCCCTGCATCGGTTTCAACCCTGGCAACAACGGGCCTGCCTCTGGGCCAGAATTTTACCCACAGCGCAGACCCAGGCCATACAGGTTGGGTTTAAACCAGAACAGCTCATTTGCGATCGCTCTCCCACCGATGCCCTAGCAGAACAAGCTCTTTGGCAGCGGCTGGGGATAGACACGGTGGTCACCAAAGCCAGTGGTGGCCCTGGGGGAGTGCCGATAAAACTAGCGGCAGCCAAAACGTTAGGTGTGAGGCTGTTGGTGATTGCCCGTCCTCAGATGGCCTATCCCCAACAAACCCATACTTTAGATCAAGTCGTTGAATTTTGTCTCCATAGCCTTGCTCTAGAGAGGGAAAATTGTTGAATAAAGTTTTCTATGTTTAGTTTCAGCGGTTGTGGATAATTAAAAGTAGATGGCTCATTTTTAGATCGTTACTATGGCCTACAGTCAATTCAAAACCCTGGCTAGCGTCAAGGAAGCATTTGGTTTAGTGACCCAAGAGGGCATCCGGTTTTTACCAACCTTAGACCCCATTGAGCCATCAGCGACGCTGCAAAACTTTCTGGAATATAGTTTGCCCGTTGCCGTCGCTACAGGCAGTGAAAAGGCCCGTTCAGAGCTGATCATTAGTCCTGTTTTGCTAGAGGTGCGGCAAATCTTGCAGCAGCAGATTAGCTTTTTCTCAGGAGAAGATTTTACCGTTGATGAATCGGTGGGCTTGAATGGCACCTGTGACTTTTTGTTGAGCCGTTCCACAGAACTCATTGACATTGAAGCCCCGGTCTTTATTCTCGTTGAGGCCAAGAAAGCCGATCTCAAGTCTGGCCTGGGACAATGTGCGGCAGAAATGATTGCCGCACAGCGGTTTAATCAAAAAAAAGAACAACCGATTTCGACCATCTATGGCTGTGTGAGTAATGGTACTCAGTGGCGCTTTATGCAGCTGCAAGAGCAGCAGTTAACCATCGATCTACATGATTATCCCTTACCCCCAGTCGCGCAGATTCTGGCTTTTCTCGCCTGGATGGCTGAGAACTAGCCGGTGGGATCAACACACTATAAGGAGACTCCATGGCCCGATCCGGTTATACATTGCCAGTTTTTGCTGTCGCTGCCGCCAAAGCGGCTCTCATTCATCTATGCGGCCACGATGGTAAGACTGGCCATGGAGAACACGTTCCTAGCGCTCATCGATTAGATGATGGCCAGGTCACCATCGACTTGGCACCTGGTGCGGCTGCGATCGCAATCCAACAAGTGGCTAGCCTTGATGCCACCACCGCCCTGGGCATCTGTCTCAGCGACCCTGGTGATAATCTCGATGTGACCCGTAATACGCCGATCTGGGCCTGGGTTCAACTTGAAAAGATTGTTGGTGTCCCCAACGACAACCTGATCTTAACAGCGGGCGAAGGCATCGGACACAGCGCCACCGGAGAACCGGCCTTTTATGCCTATGCCTATAAACTGTTCGATGTGAATGTTCGCCCCCTAATTCCAGCGCAGTATCAGGCCAGGGTACGGATTATTTTGCCAGAAGGGCGTCGGTTGGCCCAGCGTACCTCCAATGAAGCCTTTGGCATTCTGGAAGGACTCGCCCTTGTGGGTACTAGCGGTATCTCTCAACCCCATTCGTCTACTGACCAGTTAGCAGAGTATCGAGCTGGCCTGCAAAAGGCGGTTCAAACCACACCGCATCTGGTGTTTTGCATTGGTCACAATGGCCAGCGTACGGCACACCGATTGGGGATTGGTGCACAACATATTGTGCAGACAGGCAATTGGGTAGGGGCGATGCTGGTAGAAGCCGGGTTGCGGGGGGCAGATTCTGTTTTGTTACTGGGCTATCATGGCAAGCTAATTAAGCTAGCGGGCGGCATTTTTAATACGTCGAGTCATGTCGCGGATGGCAAACTGCCGATCTTGGCGGCGGCGATTGCTCAAGTGGAGGAAACTTCGGCAACAAGAGATTGTCTAGATGTGATTCGGGCGGTGCTAGCAGCTCCTACAGCAGCGGCGGCCCATGAACTGCTGATAGAAGCGGGTTTGGCGGATTCGGTGTTTGCGTTGTTGGCGCGTCAAATTAGCGATCGCGCTCAGGCATATATTCAGAAGTATGCCAATGTGCGGGTCAAGGTGGGGACGGTATTGTGCGATCACAAAGGCAACATCATTGCCCAGGATATGGCGTTGCCACCCGAACTCTCCGGGATAAATAGGTAGGCGTTAGATGCTGATTTCTAGATTACCTGTGCGCAGTTTTGTACTTGTAACAGCGATTTATCCCCCCCTAATGCATAGATAAGTGAAAGATGTTGATGGTAATATCTTCCTCAATTCTTCTAAAAGAGAAACCAAAAGCATTCTTTTTGGTAGCTATTGGTACGTCAATTATTAATCCATGGATACTGTTTTTCTGAAAAACTCGTTTTCAAAGCTTTCTAGAATTAATCTACCCATCAGGTAATAGTTGATACGCCTAGTAGTCCTGGAGGATTATGATCGGCTGGTTTTGCGTGATTTGAGAGGTTGATATGCACTAGCAAATTGAGGGAAGTCAGAGTTTGGCATTGATGCTTCGAGAAATTTTTGAAGCAATTATTTTTGCTTTAAAGAGCTGTTCTGATTGAGCAGTGAACAGATTGATGTGTGAGGAATTAAGGTGCGCAAGTTTTGGGGATTGGTGGGGTGCGGAGGTGCGGTTTGCAGCTTGATTGTTACCCTACCCGTGCAAGCGCAGACAGCGCAGATCACGAACGTCGAAATTATTCAAATTGAGGCGGGTTTACAAATTTTGCTGGCGGGTGAGACAGCGGCTCAGACTAGAATCTTCGAAACGTCCTTTGGCCGTATACGGATTGTCGATATTACAAATGTTCAGTTAGCAGAGAGAGCGGCTTTTCAGCAAGACAACCCAGGTGAAGGGATTGAGTCGGTGACGGTGGAGTCCCTGGACGCTAACAGCGTACGGATTCGGATTGTTGGAGAAACTGAATTGCCGATGATCGCGGTGGAAACCGGAGAGACTGAAATTGTCGTGGGAGTAACCAGTGCGATCGCGACCCTTCCCGAGGCGTTACCTCCCGCTGCCGAAGTTGATTCCGATGTGCTTCCCCCTGAAACAGAAGCGGTCGAAGTATTGCCACCAGAAGAAGAGAGCTTACGTCTGGTGGTTACAGCGGCCCGTCGTCCAACGCCCGAGGTCTCAACCTCGGCCACGGTTGAAGTGGTGACTGAAGCCGAATTAGAGCAGCAACGCCCCCTGATTCGCACCGTCTCCGATGCGGTGCAAACTCTGCCTGGGGTCACGGTTAATCGGCTAGGGCTGATTACCAGTTCAGTTAATATTCGCGGTATTACCGGAGAGCGGATTGGGCTGCTCGTCGATGGCGAACGCCGTCCCAACTTAGAATTTGGTCCAGACTTTGGCAGTATTGACCCTTTTCGGGTAGAGCGCATTGAGGTGCTGCAAGGACCTGCCTCTTCGATCTATGGAGCTGACTCCTTTGGCGGTGTCGTTAATGTCATTACCAACACACCTGACCCAGATCAGCCCTTCATGGTGACCAGTGAAACCTACGGCGGCGGTTTCTCAGAACTTAACACCAACCTGGAATTTTCTGGGCCGAACTATGTCTTTGGTGCAACGTACCGTACAGCTGGCGATGCCCGTGATGCCAATGGCGATACCATTCCTCTGAATGGGACCGAATACGAGGTGTTTGATTTGTATGGGACGGGACGATACGACATTAATGACCAGTCTCGACTGATCCTGCGACTTGATCGCTACCGTCAGGATGACGCCGATCTCAACGGCTTCCCCTCACCGCCTTTTACCGAGACCCGTAACGAGTTTCGAGAAACCAACCGCTACTCTCTGGCCTACATTAACGACGGTGTACCGGGCGGCACCGAACTGGAACTGCGAGGGTACTATCAGCGTAGTCGCCGCCAGTTCGATACACTAACGGCCTTCACCATTCCTGGTCCCTTTCCGACGGAAATCACGGTGCCGGGCTCAGACCTGACGGATACGGAGAGTTACGGCGTCACTGGAATTGCTACCACTGTGATTGGTGATGCTACTCTGACCTACGGCTACGACTTCAGCCAAGATACTTCCGAGTTTGAGGATCTAGTCAATGACGTTACCTCGCCCGATGCCACCCGAGAGTTTCACGGCTTATTTGCCCAGTCCGTCTATAACGTCACGGATGACTGGACGCTAACGGGCGGAGCCCGGCTCGATTTCTTTGCCGCAGACAGTGCCGATCAGTCTAAGGATGTCAATGCGGTCACGTTCAACCTCGGCAGTGTGTACAAGATTACAGATGAACTGTTGGCCCGTGCTAACTTCGCTCAAGGCTTCCGCCCGCCGAGCCTGTTATTTTTATTTGGAAGTTCTCCTGATGGCTCGTTCTTTGCCCCAACCCAGGGGCAGGTGCAGTCCAATTCAGACTTATCGCCAGAGCGGGCCAACAATATTGACATTGGTTTGGACTATACCAGTGGTGACTTCACGGCAGGGCTGGTTTACTTCCGCAATGACATTAGCGACTTCCAGGGCTTTGAAAGCTTTACACCATTGCCTGGGCCTCCGGGTCCACCACCGCCATCCATTCAGGTGGCCAACAAAGATGTGCTGATCCAGGGAGTGCAGCTCAACGCGGCCTATGAATTGACACCGGGTCTGACCCTAGCGGGTAATCTTACCTTCGTAGACAGTGAAGATGAGTCTGGGCGTCCTTTAAACCAGTTAGAAGTATTTCCAACGACAGCACTGGTGCGGCTGACCTATGCCCGCGATCGCTTCCTGGGACTGATTCAGTCTCGCATTTATGCTGACCAGGGTGATGTTGTTCTAGAAAACAATGAAGTTGGCCCTGGTAGTGAAGGGGCCGTTGTGTTTGACCTGACCTTGGGGTACCAAGTTGTTCCGGCGGTGCAGCTTACCTTTACGGTTGAAAATCTATTTGATACCCAGTATGCATATCCAACCTCAAACTTTGCGGCTCCCGGCGTGCGAGTTCTATTTGGCGTCAATGCCGCGTTTTAATTGGAGAACAAATCCATGACGAAAGTCTCCCGACCCTGGCAGCTTCGAGATTATGTATTCGCCGCGTTCATGACCATCGGCATCGCGGTAGCCTCAGTGATTACGGTGCCGCTCACCTTATCGATTCCACTGCCAGGAATTCGTACGGTGGTCTGGGCTCCCTTTGCGGGTATTTTTCTGACACTAGGGATGGCCCGACTGCAGCGCTCCGGCAGCGTCGCTCTGATGATTGGCGTTTTGGCGTTAGTTCTGAGCCGGATCTCTTGGATTATTGCGGCTTTCCTGGTGATTGCCCTGTTGGTAACAGAGGGGGTTATGGTATTTCGGGGTGGCTTCTACGGCAAGGCCAATCGCCTTTTGGGAAATGTACTGTTTTTCTGCAGTGCGACTGTAGCGGGGGCGTTGGTGGGCGCTTACGCTGCTGGCGATGTCTTTGCTGCCTGGGTGGGGCAGGTCTGGGTACTGATTTTGATGACCGTTGTTTCTGGCTTGTCAGGTGTGCTCGGGTGGTGGTTGGGAGAACGAGTTGTCAAACAGTTACAGCGGGCAGGCAAGCTGGATGTTAGCTAACAGGGTTGGCTGGCTGTGGCGGGTGAATCCGCTGCTGAAAATTGTTCTGAGTATTGTGGCGGTGAGTATCGCGTTCGCACTGCAGAATTTGGCGGCGGCGGGATTACTGGTGGGGGTACTGTTGATATTGTTGACAATGGTGAAGATGTCGTGGCGGATATGGTTGGGGGGTGCGATCGCGCTCCTCCTGTTCACTGCCCTAACCTGGCTGCTGCGGGACTGGCCCTCTGCTATCTTAAATACCCTACGACTGCTGGCAATTTTACTACCCGGCCCGATTTTCTCCCTGACTACCTCTCCTGCGGAATTAACCCGTGCTTTACAGGCGGTGAAACTACCTTCCTTTCTCATACTTAGCCTGACCCTGGTGTGGCGATTTTTGCCTGTTGTACAACAGGAAGCTCAGCGCATCATTGAAGCCAACCAACTGCGGGGAATCGATCTCAGCCGCCGACCCGGACAGTGGTTTCCGGGGCTGTTTGTGCCGCTGATTTTTCGCATCGTTAGCTACGCCGATGAGGTTACAGTCGGGTTAGAGACTCGTAGCTATGACCCCAGCGCCCGCCGCAGTCTGGGGCAACCACTACGATGGCGAAGATTGGATACGGCAGTTGCGATCGCAGCTACCGCAATAGTTGGGACTGTTGGGTATTTACAATGGAGCCAGTAATTCAGATTGAAAATCTCAGCTTTACCTACGCCAATGCCACCCAGCACGTGCTGTGTGACATCAACCTGACCCTCAAGCCTGGAGAGATTGTTGTGGTAGCAGGTGCCACCGGCAGCGGCAAAAGCACCCTGTTGAACTGCATCGCAGGCATTGCCCCCACCCATATCGGCGGCACCCTCACCGGAACCATCCACTGCCAGGGGCAAGACATCGAAACCTGGAATGTCTGTCAGCGTTCTCACCGCATCGGTACCCTCCTGCAAAATGTTGAAACCCAGATTTTTACAGATAATGTCTATGATGAAGTTGTTTTTGGTCTAGAAAATCTTGCCACTCCTACCCAGCGCATCCCTGCTCTAACTCAGGCCATTCTGCAAGAATTTGACCTGCAGGCCCAAACAGATCGGCCCATCGCTCGCCTCTCCGCTGGTCAAAAACAACGGCTCATTATCGCCTGCGTCTTAGCCATGGGCCAACCCGCCCTCCTCCTCGACGAACCCTTTGCCTATCTGGATCAAACCACCTCCCACCTGTTGCTCAACCTGCTCAAACAGCGAGCTGCCCAGGGACAAGCCATCCTTATCGTCGAACACCGCCTGGATCTGGTACAGACAATTTGCGATCGCACCCTCCACATCCACCAAACCCATCTCCATCCCGGCCCACCGACCTTAGCCGCTCCCCTCCCTTCCTCCCCCACTCCACCTCTCCCTTCCTCCCCTATTCCCCTATCTCCGCTCCTCCAAACCAACTCCCTCACCCTCTACCCCTATCCCTCCTACTCCGATATCACCCTATATTCTGGCGAAACCGTCTTGCTTAAAGGCGATAACGGCAGCGGCAAAACTACTCTCCTGCGGATGATCAGCGGCCTCGTGAAACCCACTGCGGGTAGTATTGAATTACTTGAGTGCAGTATTGCCAGGAAGCGAATTGTTGAAATTGCTCAAACCGTCGGCTTCGTACTCCAAAATCCCAACCACCAACTCTTTGCCGATACCGTACAGCAAGAAGTGCAGCAGCCCGGCATCCTTGCCTCAACGGCTGATCGCATTTTGGTCCAACTCAACCTGAAGGAACGCGCTGAGCAGCATCCCCAGTCTCTATCTCAGGGACAAAAGCGTCGCCTCGCCCTAGGAGCTGTTCTCGCCAGGCAGCCGAGGCTATGTCTTCTAGATGAGATCACCATTGGTCAGGACACTCAATCCCTACAGCTAATGCTGAATTTACTGCAAACGTTTACGCGATCAGGGGGCACGCTCCTACTCACAAGTCACGACCCGGCTGTAGCAAAGGCATTAAACGCAAAAATCATGGAAGTCGGGGAGAAAGGAAGATAGCCATTGGATACTGACACACTTTATTAACAGGGCACTTCTCACCTTTATCCGGCTCATGCTCAAATCGTCTACTAGCAGAATGAATTAGGACAAATTAAGTCGTTAATAGAATCTCTCAAACATCAATAGAATCTCTCAAACATCTCAAGATTATCAATCGATGAACTCACCGAACAGCAAACAACAACTATTCGACCGCTGGGCTCCCTTTTATGACTTCTGGATTCCCTCGATTTTATACCAAGCTACCCATCAGCGACTGCTGGAGTATGTCGAACTTCCCGAAGACCCTAACGTCCTTGACCTTAGCTGTGGTACCGGGCGTTTGCTTAATCGCCTGGCAGCTGCCTATCCCAGCTTACAAGGCACCGGGCTAGATTTTTCGGCTGCGATGCTGCGTCAGGCACGGCGCTCCAATCGCCATCGCCCCCGCCTTATATTTGTACAGGGCCAGGCCGCACCCTTACGATTTACAGATCGGCAGTTTGATGCAATTTTCAACACATTTAGTTTTCTCCACTACCCTGAACCCCAGCAGGTCTTGGCTGAGATTTGTCGAGTTTTGCGACCGGATGGTACTTTTTACTGGGTTGACCCAACCACCAATGCCTCGACAGGGGTGGGGTACTCGCCAGTCACTCCCAATGGAATGAGAGTTTATAGTCCAGAGGTTCGGCAGCAGATGGGTACACAGGCAGGTATGAAACATATCAGACATGAGTACCTTATAGGCAAAAATCTGTTAAGCATGTTTGTCAAAGTTAGCTAAAGTTGCGACTATTTGGGTGCAAAACTAATGTCAAGTCAGCTACTGAGCCCAACACGATTTTTAATATTGACTGAAGAATTCCTTAAAGGGTGACAAGGGACCTCAAGTCTATATTTGGCAATCATTTAGGAAAATAGGAAGGCAAAAAATAGGGGACTATGCATCCCCCACAAAAAATAAAAATGTTGCCTTCAGTAGACCAAACTATCTGCCGTCAGCATTTGAGCGAGCAGCAGTACTTCCACACATTCAGACATCAGATCCATGACCAGCATTCGGGATGCAGCTTACCTGGGCCCATATTGTGCTGCGTCCCTCAGGTATGTGACCCCGAATTAAATGCCCCCGCTGGTCTCTCAGGTAAAATCATTTACTCTTGGGACAAATAGGCAAGGGCATTAACAATCGCTGCGGCAACTGGGGAACCTCCTTTTCGTCCCTGTACTTGAACCTGGGGCACATTCACCTCGGCCAGAGCCCGTTTGGCTTCTTCAACAGCAACAAAACCAACTGGTACCCCTATGACTAGAGATGGTTTAATCAGTCCTTCATGAATTTGCTCCACTAGAGCAAGTAGGGCTGTAGGCGCATTGCCGACAACAAAAATGCCGGTGGAATATTGTTGAGTCAGGGCCAACATACCCGCAGCAGTGCGGGTGGTGACGGCAGTGTCATCACTAGGTACAAAGTCCTCTGGAACATAATCCAGGGCACAGGCAATAGAAGAATACCCGATTCCCTTGAGAACTCCTGTAATGCCCATTTGCACCATGCGGACATCGACAATCACCGGCTTCTGTTGCTTAAGTGCCGCTATCCCTGCGGTTACTGCACCCCCACTAAACTCGAACAAATCCAACAGCTCAAAATCTGCCGTGGCATGAATTGCTCGACGAATGATGGCATATTCCTCGGGCGGCCAGTTGTGGGGGCCAATTTCTTGGTCGATGATGGCAAAGCTTTCGGCGGTGATGGGGTGCATGGAGAAAGGATGAAGGATGAAGGATGAAGGATGAAGATGGAAGGGTGAAAAATTTTGATTTTGTTGTAGGGGCGTTGCATGTAACGCCCCTACAACGGTTGGTTGGTATCGATGGTTAAGGGGTTAAGGCTTGGGCAAGGGCGGCTAATAGTTGATCATTCTCTTTAGGCAGACGAACGGCAACGCGGAAATAATTCTCCCCTAGTTCTGGAAAACTGAGGCAGTCACGAATCAGAATTTGGTGAGCCTTGAGTAAATCTCGTTGGAGTTGGGGGCTGGGGATTTCTGTTTTGACCAGGAGAAAATTGGCGGCACTGGGGAGAGGGGTGAGTCCCGGTAGTTTCTGAAGTCCGGCTATGAGAGCATCGCGGCTGGGGGGGAGCCAGTTCCAGGTTTTTTGTTGGAATGGGCGATCTTTGAGGGCTGCGATCGCAGCGACCTCTGCTAGTGTATTCACCGGCCACGGATCGCGCCACCGCTGCCAGCGTTGCAGGTGGTCAGGGTGACCAATGGCATATCCCAGGCGTAAGCCGGGGAGACTGTAGAACTTGGTTAGCGATCGCAACACAATCAAATTAGGACAGTCCAACACCAAATCCAACACACTCTGTTGCTGATCCAGCGGCAAAAAATCCATAAAGGCTTCGTCTACCACCACCAGCGCAAATTGTTCCAGATAAGGCACTATCTCTTCTCGTTGGGTGAGCGCGCCAGTAGGATTATGGGGGTTGTTCAGCAGTAGTCCACAGTTTGCCGAGGCTGTAATCGTTGGCTGGGGTGGCACCGTTGCCAAATCCATTGGTAAAGGTATGACCTTAGCCTTAAAGGCTTTAAGACTCCGTTGATAATCAGCAAAAGCAGGGGTTACCAAATAGGTAGCTTCCAGCTGCGCCAGTTCTCGCCCAATCCAGGTCAATAACTCAGCGGCCCCATTCCCGGGCAGAATCCAGTCCATCGGCAGATTGTGAACGTTGCTGAGGGCTAACCGTAACTGCACATAGTTAGGATCAGGATAGGCCGTTAGGTTTTGAAGATGGGTTGTGAGTTCCGTGAGTACTGATTGTGGCGGTCCTAATGGGTTAATGCTGGCGGAAAAATCTAGAATCTCTTCCGGTTTACAGTCAACAAGCTGAGCTGCCCAGTTACGATTACCACCATGGGTGGGACGATATGAACCAGATAGAGAAGGGGAAGTAACCATTCAATTTCAGATATTTAACGATGATTCGTCAAAGTATTGTGTTCAAGAACCCATCGTAGGATGTGTGGATGAAGCGCAACGCGTCTTAGCCAACAATTGGAAGTTTAATGCAGCACGTAATGCGACAGTCGACCGATGGCGCAATTGGTCGAAACCCACCCCGCCTGATCGGCACCCCTCCCGAGAGGGGATGTGTACACACAAGTCGAGTAATGACTCAAGATGTCGAGCCCTCATCCCCCACCCCCTTCTCCCCCAGCAGGGCTGATCTATCGGTGGTAGAAAAAAGATAATGGGGGTGTGCTCTATCGCCCCCGTGTTCTCTCCATGAGCTTAATTCGCCACTTTCAGCAGGTCCGTGACTATCGAACTAAACCGGTGTATCCCTTGTGGATCATTTTAGTCTTGGTGGTGATGGGGACCATGAGTGGGTGCTATGGCTATCGCCCCTTGGCCACTTTCGTACAACGTCATCAAGCAGAGCTATTGCGCGTGATGGAGTTGCCTCATGAGCGGTTGCCCAGCCTGTCCACCTTGCGCCGGATCATGGTGCGTCTCAACTTTACTGAGTTAGCCGAGGCGTTCAATGCCTGGGCTATCGACAGTCTGGGTC